>OMOD01000195.1 GCA_900290255.1 Candidatus Sulfotelmatobacter kueseliae | reverse complement strand
TGTTCCTGTCTGCGTTGCCTCCATTGCCGCATATATACGGGCCGCTCTCTCATAATGCATTGATCCTTTTTTCTTTGCACCAAAAGTGAGTCACTTTTTGCACAGCCTTCCACAGTATTCGCCGTTGACGTTCCACGTTCACATTGCGTGGAGCGGCGTCTCATAACAACCGATGTCGATTTTCGTTCCTTTAAGCCTGGGCCGGCCGTCAAGGTCCTGATCACCAATGATTGGGGTTCCCAGATTATCCCCGCCGTCTCGCGCCGGGGAGTCTGGCTCCAGATGGAAGTTATTTGAAGCAGCGTCTACAAATCGCGGATCGGTAAACCGGGAGTTCTGATCATTGCCGGTTGCCGAAACATACTCCTCGAAAGTGGAAAAATCTTTCTGGTCGAAAGTCCATTTTGCCGCTTTTGAGCCCGCCGGAAAGTAATAGATGTTGTGATCCATGGTCACGGTTGGAGCACCGCCCTCCATACGCCCAGACCTGCTGGCCAAAGCTCGTCCGTGCTCGCCGACATAAACGATGTTGTTCTTGAAGACATTGTTGCGCATGTAGAACTGCATCAGGAACTCGCCTTGGCCGGTTTTCCAGGTGTCATTCTTGTAGAGAGTGTTATTCACGATGACCACGTCCTCGGTGGTTCCGCGCTTCAAGTCATAACCTCCAATGCTGAATCCGGCAGCATGGCAGGAATAAATCAAATTATTTCGCGCGATGATGTGGCTGGTGCTCCCCACGCGGTGTTCGCTGGCCAGTTCAATGCCGAAGTCCACATCATGCACGAGGTTGCGCTCAATCAGAATTCGAGTTCCGCCATCCACGTAGATGCCGTCGGAATCAGGGGTCCCGCCGTACGCTGGATTGCCTCTGTCAGTAATGCTGTACACCGAGTTCTCACTTACCACTCCATCGCGCGCCCGGTCGACGGCCGGGTCCGGCGCGGTGTGTTCAAAGCCGATCACATCGATTCCAATATTGTTGTTGTCGTGCACCGAGTTTTTCGTGATCCGGAAACCAGCCACATTGCCGTTCACCACCACCGACTCGCTTGAGCCCGTCTTGAGATGGTGCACATCATTGCCGTCGATGACCAGGTCGCTGATCGGAGTGGTGGCGTCGGTGCCGTAGACAGCAATCCCAAAGCCGTTGGCCCCGCTGCCCGGACGCAACCGGCGATCGGAGTTCTGCTCGATGTGATGCACCTCGTTATGAAGGATTTCGATGTGGGAACCGCCGCCGAATACGCGGATTCCGCCCGGGACGCTGCGATAGTCGCTGGTCCGATAGTTGCGTATCTCGAAGCCCTGCACGCGCACGAAGCTCACGTTGTTCATCTGCACCATGCTGCTTTCGCCTTCCGGCGGCGTCAGGCATCCGCCGTCGAGAACCGCGCGCTCACCCGGCTGACTCTGAAACGTGATGAACCCCTGCTGCGCGTTCCCCGAGACTTTGACTGCCAACTGCTGGCAGTAGCTGCCCGCCCGAACATAAACCGTGTCCCCCGGTTTCGCGATGTCGGCTGCATGTTGGATGGTGCGCAGGGGATTCTCAATTGTCCCGGGATTTGAATCTTGGCCGTTGGTCGCAACGTACAGATCGGTGTTGACCTTATTGGCGATGCCAGTGGTTGACAGCATAAGAATCAATAAAAAATCAACGAGTAATTTGTTTATGGAGCTCACGTGATTCCTCCGAGGGGTAGAGCCGCAACTTGACGACGCCCTATTGTCCCACTTCGCAGCCACAGACTGCGCTGCCAGTCACCAGGTGAATAACACAGTATCCGGAGAAGCGGCATGACACGAATGGCGCTCGCCTCCTTGGGATCCCGTCTCACTTCCACACGAACTTGGCGACCACACCGGCGGGAGGGTTGCAGGTGAGGGTCCGATTGCTCCAGTTGACGGAAGCTGCCAGCCCAAACCCGGCTACCCGTAAGCAGCGACTGAGGGACTGGCTATTCGGAAATAAGTGTTGATAACAGGACACTTCGGTGACTGACGTGTCGATGATCCGGCTTCGACCTACGCCCCCACCCATCTCCTCGACCGGGACCAGCCAACAATAATACTTGACAGTTGTACCTCCTCTTTTCCATAGTGACGGCGAAGGTGTGTAATAAAACGATTCAATAGGGGTTTCCCCTCCGCAGCCCGATCAGGGAGCGGATGTGGTTGCAAGACAGGAAAGTCTTCGGACGGGATCGGTAACAGCACGAACCTCCCGTCCTGTTTGTCGTCCGGATCGTTTGTCATCCGAATCGTTTGTCATCCGAATCAAGGAGGCGCAACGTGAGTCAATCCCTCGGAATGCTTCGCGGCAGAGTTCGCAGCGCATCTTTCAAGCTGTCACCCGCGCAAACTCTCACCCTCGCCATCATCGTCCTGCTGCCCGCCCTACTGTTCGGCCAGGGCTACTTCGGAACGGTAAGCGGCGGGCTTACCGACGCCACCGGCGCCGTGGTGCAAGGGGCAAAGGTCACCCTTCTGGACGAGCAGAAGGGATACCAGTTCACGACCACATCGAACAACGAAGGGCGGTACCTGTTTGCTTCGATTCCACCCGGATCGTATACCGTGACGGCAGAGATGAAGGGGTTTGAGAAGACGGTCCGCACCCACATCAAGTTGAATGTCAGCGAAAACCCGACGGCCAATTTGACTCTAAGGGTAGCCGCGGCGGCAGAGAAGGTCGAAGTCGAAGCGCAAACGACCACGATCGCTACCGAAGATGCGGTGACCGGGCAAGTCATCGACCGCAGGTTCATCAACGATATGCCGTTGATTAACCGCAGTGTGATGAACCTGACCTATCTGGCGCCGGGCGTGACGGACGCGGATGACCAGTGTTCGGAGGTGCAAGGCTGCACGGGCACCAATTTTGTGATCAACGGCAGCCGCTCGTCCGGCGCGGACGTTCTGTTGGACGGCGCCAGCGCGACCAACTTCGAACCGAATGGCGGCATCACTAACGTGACGTACCTTCCCTCACCGGAAGCGGTGGAGGAGTACAAACTGCAGCAGTCGAACTTCAGCGCGGAGTACGGCTTTTCCGGGGCGTCAGTGGTCAACATGGTGACGCGCTCGGGCAGCAACAGCTTCCATGGCAGCGTCTATGACTTCATCCGCAACACGATCGGGGACGCGAACGACTGGTTCAACGATCGCGGCGGGGTTCCCATCCCTCAGGTTCACCGACATAACTTTGGGGGCACGATTGGCGGACCCATCTTCAAGAACAAGACCTTCTTTTTCTTCGACTATGAGGGAGTGCGCTCCAGCAACCCGGAGACCCACACGGCGGGCGTGCCGGGCGACGGCACAAATGGCACGACCAACGAGCGAGCCGGAGATTTCGGCGAAATCTGCGCGGCGAACGGCGGGACGTTCAATGTCCAGGGGCTGTGCAGCGCCACGGCCGGGCAGCTTTGGGATCCTTATTCCGGTCTCACATACAACACCGCTGACGGCGGACCCGTGCGCAGCGCGTTCATCCCGTTCAACAATATTGCCGGTTATGCCAGTCCTGGCAGTCCTAACCTGCCGGCGAATCTCGAACCCGCGCCGGGCGTCAAGGGCAATCTGATTGATCCCGTGGCGCAGAAGGTGTTGAGTCTGTTCCCGACTGCGAACAACCAGGCGGCAGGCGGCATGTATAACAACTGGATCACTTCGGGGGCCAGTCGTAGCCCCAATGACCAGTTCGACATCAAGATTGACCACCGCTTCAACGACAAAAACCTGCTCAGTGGAAGGTACTCCCAACAATGGAGTTCCAGCATTGGCTTGGATTGCTTCAAGACCCTCGTCGATCCCTGTGGACACGGAGCGGATAAAAGCACCTCGCACGCGTTCACGCTCAACGATGCCTACAGCTTCAGTCCTACCTTGCTGCTGACCACCACGCTTGGGTTCACGCGCGGCGCCTTCCATAGACTCGCATACAACTCGAGCCTGAATCCCGATCCTCTGGGAACTTTGGGCTTCCCCGAGTATCTGAAGGCGAATGGCTTCAACGGGGTTCCGGCCATGTTCATTGGCGATTATGTTGGGGCGGCTTTTACCAATGCGGGAAATGATCCCTATGGCAACTACAAGCAGGGGCAGGACACCGGTCAATTGACAGTCCTGCTGAGCAAGATCCACGGTCCTCATGAATTGAAGTTCGGATTCGAGGGCCGCCTGCATCAGCAGAATTACATCCAGACCAACGCCCCGCTGGGCTACTTCAATTTTAGTAACGTCGGCAGTTCACTGTGCTCGCAACCGGGCATCACAACGAACTGCCAGGACACGGCTAACCAGAACAACTCGAGCGGTGGCGATGCCATGGCCAGCTTTCTGATGGGCCAGATGAGCGGCTACTACGAAATCCAGTTCCAACCCGCGACTCAAAACTACCAGTACGCGTGGTTTGGTCAAGACAACTGGAAGGTAACCCCCAAGCTGACCTTGAACCTGGGTTTGCGTTATGACGTGTCCCTGCCGCGAACCGACAAGTTCAACCATCAGAACTGGTTCAATCCGGATGCGGTCAACCCGCTGAACGGGGGGAAGCTTTCGTACACCGACCCGCTCACCAGCCAGCCTGTTACGCGTGCACTGCTGGGCGGCGAAGTCTTTGCCTCGCCGAGCCAGCGCACAAATTACATAACGGACTGGAGCAACATCCAGCCGCGCTTCGGCTTCGCCTACCAGTTCTCTCCGAAAATGGTGGTGAGGGGAGGCTATGGCATTTATTACGGCCAGTCCCGGTCGGGCGCCAGCGGAGTTGTGCCCTGGGGCAACGCGGGTTTCGACCAGTACACGAATGTGGTCACCACATACAACAGCGACCGCGTCACGCCCTACCTGCACCTGAACAATCCCTTCCCTAACGGATTGATTCAGGCACCAGGGAGCTCTCTGGGTCTGTTGAACGATGTTGGCTCTGGGGCGAACGGTCCGCTGCGCACTGCTGCCGCGAACCGCAGCCCCCAGGAGCAAAGCTGGACCTTCGGGCTCGAGCGGCAACTGCCGTGGAACGTCGTGGTCAGCGCGGATTACCTGGGAAAGAAGGGAACCTATCTTCCGTTCTCTGGTTCCAGCTACTACTTTGATATCCTGGGGCCTTGGGTAGAGCAATACGCCGGCAATACGCCGCAGATGGCCGCCCTCAATAACTCCGTGGCCAATCCCTTTTACCCGAGCATCATTACCAACCCCAACTACACCCTGGCTGCGCCGACGATCCCGGGCTATCAGCTGGAGCTTCCCTACCCGCAATTCAGCGGGATTTCGACTGACGATACGTTAAATGCAAATTCCACTTATCACGCGCTGCAGCTCACGGCCAAAAAAGCCTTCAGCAACGGCCTCGAATTCCTGGTGAATTACACGTGGTCGAAATCGATTGACGACTCCTCCGTCTCGGACGACAACGTGTCGTGGACGGGGAGCTTCAGCAGCCAGCAGGATCCCAACAAGCCGTGGCTGGAGCGGAGCCTCTCGACCTTCGACATTCCGTCAGTGTTGAAATTCAGCTATAGCTACAACCTCCCGTTTGGGCGCGGCAAAACATTTTTCGGCAACATGCCGCGTGTGCTGGACGCCATTGTGGGGGGATGGAGGACCAACGGAATCTGGCAGATTGCCAGCGGGCGGCCGCTGGCGCTGACGGTTACCGGCGGTGGAACAGCGATACCCACGTACGGCGGGCAGCGGCCCAATATGACGGGCAAGCTGAGACGCAACTATGGTCACGATTGGGTAGACCAGTTCTTTGCCGATCCGAAAACAGCACCGACTACAGATAGCAACGGGAATACGGTACCCGGGGATGTCCTGAATGTTCCGACCCCATTCACTCTGGGCAATACACGCCGGGCGATCGCAGACGTTCGGACGCCGCTGTTGTTTGCAAGCGACTTGTCGTTGATCAAGGAGTTCCTGCTGTCCAACTGGCATGAAGGCATTCACCTGGAGTTGCGTCTCGAGGCCCAGAATGCGTTCAACCATCCTACGTTCAGCATGGGTTCGCCTGGCCCGTACGGCAGCAGCACGCTGAATGTGGGCGATCCCAGCTTCGGGATACTTACCGGCATGGGGCCCATCGGACCGCGGGAGGCGCAGTTGGCCGTGAAAATCAGCTTCTAAGGGTCCTCCGAGCGGCGACGCGCTGACAGCGCGTTGCCGCTCGCGCCCGAAGCTGCCGCAGGCCGGTTCTCATTGACTCGCCAGGCTCCTTCCTCTCCCCTAAGGAGACGCCCCGCGCGAGATCCCTCGCTCCGCCTGAGGGACGGCTGCGCTCGGGATGACGCCATCGAAGAAAGGTGAAGATGGTCATAATTCAAACTGAGCTATTACCAGACGTGCTACCCCGTCGTTGCTACGCTTCCGGGCGCGTGTATAATCTAGCGTTCCGAAAATGGCGGCGCGTGCCCCCAACGCGACTAAGTCCGCCAGACGATAGATTGCAGTAACCTAGATGCACGTGGATTTCAGTCGAAGTTTGCGAGCCTCAACTCGTACGCGCTTTCCCCGGTTAGCCCTTGCTGCCCTTCTGCTGCTGATCGCCCACATAGCACTTCTCGCTGCTTTCGGACATTCCCCGAAAGTCGAGATGTGGTCCGACATATTCAAGGTCGCTTCGGCGTTGTTCACGGCGGTTGTCTGTTTTCTCAGCGGCAGCCGGTCCGACGGAATCGCCCGGCCATTCTGGTACCTTACCGGGACGGCTTTCGGTACATGGTTCTTGGCCGCCTGCCTTCGTTTCTATGAGTCTTACTATCTGGTGAACGCTCCCTTCGGCATTGTCCCGCTCATGCTCTTCTTCCTTTCTGCCGCGCCCATGTTTGTGGCGGTGTTTCTATCGGATGAAGACTTCCGGGGCGCGATCAACTGGGAATGGGTCCTGGACGCGACCCAGATTTTGGGACTGACCCTCGTCGTCTATCTTTTCGTCATTTACATTCCGTTGCTTACTTACGGCGAGCAGGTAGTGAGCCCCGTGGAGGACCGACTGCTCCCGTGGCGCAACATTTTCTTGACCGCAGGACTGCTGACGCGCGCCATCCTCACCCGGTCCCCTTCCGTCCGGCGACTCTATTTGCCAGTGGGGATGACGATGGGCGTCTATGCGGCTTCAACCTGGATCGGCAATCGCGCCCAGTCACTCTCCGACGCTCCAGAAACCGCATGGTACGACCTGGCGTGGGCCATTCCTTTCTGCCTGATCGCGCTGGCGGCCACTCTCTGGCGGGAACCGCTGAAACAGGAGAGCGTGGCGCTGCAGATTCCAGGGATAGCGCGGGTAAGCTTCGTTTACCTGCCATCGCTCATCCTTCCCGTATTGCTGCTGGTGAAATATCGCCAAATCGTGCGGGAGCAGATTTTCCTGGGCCTGTTTGGCCTGATTTTCTCGATCATCCTCTTTAACACCCGTCTGGCGGTGACCCAGCGGCGGCAGCGGCTGACCATGCAAGCTCTTCACGCCAAAGAGCAGCAATACCGCTCCCTGTTCGAACGCAACATGGCCGGTGTTTTTCGCAGCACGCTCGAGGGGAAGCTGCTGGACTGCAATCCGGCTGCGGCCAGCATGTTCGGCTATTCCCGCGAAGAAATGATGCGCATCCCGATGCACGAGCTGTATTTCGGGGGCGCGGAGGAACGGGACCGCTGGATCGTCATGCGGCGCAGCGACGGCGCGTCCGCGCCCCAGGAAGTCTGCTTCTGCCGCAAGGACGGCTCGCCCATGTGGGTTGTGCTAAATACAAACATCGAAGAACAGCCCGACGGCAGCGAACTCCTGGAAGGTACGCTGGTGGACATCACGGAACGCAAGCTGACCAACATCGCCATTGAAGATTGGAAGCGCCGCTACGATGACGCCGTATTAGCCAGCGGACAGATCATCTATGAGTCAGATCCGGAATCGGGTCACGTCACGCTGGGTGGCTGCGTGCAGAAGGTATTGGGATACTCCGCGGAAGAACTTTCTGGCGAGGCACGATCCTGGCTCGCGCTGATTCATCCCGACGACGTGGCTCACTATCGCGAGAGACGCAACTCGGCAGTAGCCACGGGCGGAGCCATCGAATTCGAATATCGTGTCCGCCGCAAGGACAACGTCTACCGCATCTTGTGGGAGCAGGGGCGGGCGGTTCGGGGCGCGAGCGGCCGGGTGGTTCGGGTCGTCGGATTCATCTCGGACCTCACCGAACGGCGCGCTCTTGAGGCCCAACTCCGTCAGGCCCAGAAGATGGAAGCGGTCGGTACCCTGGCCGGCGGCGTCGCCCACGACTTCAACAATCTGCTGACCGTTATCAGCGGATACAGCACCATGCAACTGGCGCGCACCGCCCCCTCCGACCCACTCCATTACGAAGCCGAACAGATCAAGGCGGCGGCGGACCGTGCCGCGGCCCTGACGCGGCAATTGCTCGCCTTCAGCCGCCGGACGGTGTTGCAGCCGCGACGCGTGAGTCTTAACGACATCGTGCGCAACGTCGAAAAGATGCTGCGCCGCCTGATCGGTGAAGATATCGAGGTCCTGACCGTGCTCGCCGCCGATCTGGGCACGGTGAAGGTCGATCTCGGTCAAATCGAACAGGTGCTCATGAACCTGGTGGTGAATGCGCGTGACGCCATGCCCAGTGGCGGCAAGCTGACCATTCAAACCGAAAACGTCGAACTGAGTGAGAACTACACTCGAAAGCATGAGTACGTAAGCCCCGGGCGGTACGTTTTTCTCGCGGTCAGCGACAGCGGCACAGGCATGAGCCCGGAAACACAGGCCCGCCTCTTCGAACCGTTTTTCACCACCAAGGAACCGGGGAAGGGGACCGGTCTTGGCTTGCCCATGGTCTACGGCATCGTCAAGCAAAGCGGCGGATCGATCGAGGTATACAGCGAACTGAACCATGGCACAACCGTGAAGATCTACTTTCCGCGGGTGGACGCGGAGGTCGAGAAGGCCGCGCCTCCTGCTGAAAGGACCGACCACAAGCACGGTTCGGAGAGGATTTTGCTGGTGGAAGATGATGTACATCTCCGGGGCCTGGTGCTGGACATCCTCACAGCTCGCGGATACGTCGTCGAGGTGGTGACGAAGGCGGAAGAACTGGAAAGTGTCATCCAGCGCACACCGGAGTGCGATCTGCTAGTGACCGACGTGATCATGCCGAAGATGAACGGCCCGGAACTGGCCCGCCGCGTGGCCCAGCATTGGCCTCGGATCAAGGTGCTTTACATGTCGGGTTACACCACGAATGCGATCGTCCACCACGGCGTGCTGAACGAGGGACTTTTCTTCCTGCAAAAGCCTTTTCTGCCCGCAACTCTTGCCGCCAAGGTGCGCGAAGTCCTCGACGCGCCATCGCGATCTGCAAAGCAGTCTTGATCAACTTCGTCCGTCGCAGGGCCAAGTTCTGTTCTCTCCGGTTTCTGTGATCACAACCGCTGGCGGGCGGGGCTTCTCTTCCGGTACCATCTCCGGTTCAGGATTTCACGTCATTGTTCGGGGTGTTTATGTTCCAGGCGCCAGCCGTAACGCCCAAGCCGGCGGATCGAAGACGACATTTTCTTGCCGCCCAGTTTCGCTTCACGCGGATTCCTTTCGCAGGGGCTGCGCTGCTCGCCCTGCTCGCCACTCCCGGCCTGTTTGCGAAATCCAGCGTGCATGTCGTGGTCGTACCCGTCGCCAACATGTATTCCGGGCCGAGCGACCAGAAGGACGTAGTTTCACAAGCTCTTTACGGCAGCAACGTAAAGCTGCTGGTGGCGCACGGAGAATGGTCGAGAATTCAGACCGACGATCACTACAAGGGATGGACTCCCAGCCGCTATCTGCGTCTGGTGCTGAGCGGATCAGGCTACGCCACTTCGGGAAATGTGGTTCAGGTCGAGAGCCTGTTCGCCAATGTCTATCACGAGACCGACGTCACGCGGCACAAGCCGGTGATCACGGTTCCGTTTGAAACGCGCCTGGAAGTGATTGCCGAAGGGAAAGGCGACGATGAAGGCTGGCTGCACGTCCGCCTGCCCGACATGCGCAAGGAGTGGGTGCGGGCGGGCGATGTCGTCGCCGACCCCAAGCCGTTGACCATTCCCGAATCCATTGAACTGGCCAAGCGGTTTCTCGGCCTCACCTATTTATGGGGCGGCCGCTCCACCTTCGGCTACGATTGCTCCGGCTTCACCCAGATGCTGGTGCGCAGCCGCGGCATTCAAATGCCGCGCGATGCCGACCTGCAGGCAGCCTGGAGCGGGGTGACGGCCGTGGACCGCAAGGATCTTCAGCCCGGCGACCTGCTTTTTTTTGGTTCGTCGGCGAAACATATCACTCACACCGGCATGTATATCGGCGACGGCCAGTTCATTCACGATACAACCCACAACCATCCCGGGGTGCAAATCAGCCGCCTCGACGATCAGCCCTGGACGCGGATTCTGGTCGCGTCCCGGAGAGTGAAATGAGCTGTCGGGATTGGTGGTTGCTACGGTTTTGAAAGGGCGCGGCTTCCAGCCGCGCCGACAAGGGCAAAGGTAACGCCGGCTTTAGCCGCTAGGGTGAGTCGTTTGGAGACATCCGTGTGTGTCGGAAATGAAGATGGCAACCCGTTCGTCCCCAGGGGCTGAAGCCCCAATTTTCGGGTGCACCACGACGGCGCGGCTGGAAGCCGCGCCCTTTCAAAGCAGCTTCGTGAATAATGCAGGCTAACCGTGTCGCAATATTTAAGGAGGTTCTTTTGATCCGCTCCCTGTTCCGTCTTGGCCTTACCGCATTTTTCATCCTCGGCGCAATTTTCCTGGCCACTCCAACCTTCGCCCAACAAGCCGCTGCCGCTCCTGCTGCGCCGCAGACGCCCGCGTATCTCGATCCCAATCTGCCGGTGGATCAGCGCGTGGATGATCTGGTTTCGCGCATGACGCTGGAGGAGAAAGCCTCGCAGGTGGTGCATCTGGCGGCGGCCATTCCGCGCCTGAAGGTTCCTGCCTACAACTGGTGGACCGAGGCGCTGCACGGCGTTGCCGCCGGCACGGCCACCGTCTTTCCGGAGCCGATCGGGCTGGCTGCCACTTTCGACACGCCGCTGATTCATGAAATGGCGACAGTGATTGGAACCGAAGCTCGCGCCAAACACCAGGAAGACATTCGCCACGGCAACGACACCGGCGTCGGCCTGGATTTCTGGGCGCCCAACATTAATATCTTTCGCGATCCACGCTGGGGACGAGGCCAGGAAACCTACGGCGAAGATCCCTTCCTTACCGGGCGCATGGGCGTGGCCTTTGTCACCGGCATGCAGGGCGATGATCCCAAGTACTATCGCGTGATCTCGACGCCCAAGCATTACGCCGTGCACAGCGGTCCGGAGCCTGCGCGCCACAACATGGACATCGTGGTGTCGCGCCACGACGAAGAAGATACCTATCTGCCTGCCTTCCGCGCCACGGTTACCGAAGCCAAGGCCGGCTCGGTCATGTGCGCCTACAACCGGATCAAC
The DNA here is from genome assembly GCA_900290255.1 of Candidatus Sulfotelmatobacter kueseliae. GTDB lineage: Bacteria > Acidobacteriota > Terriglobia > Terriglobales > Acidobacteriaceae > Sulfotelmatobacter > Sulfotelmatobacter kueseliae. Next base: position 5,588 of record OMOD01000195.1, on the reverse strand, counting down.
GGCGAGCCCGCCTGCGCCAACACCTTCCTGCTCGAAGACCAGTTGCGCGGTGCCTGGAAGTTTCAGGGTTACGTGGTCTCTGACTGCGGCGCGGTAGAGGACATTCAGGAAGGACATCATTTCGTGGCGACGCTGCCCGAAGCGGCAGCCGCGGCTATCAAGCACTCGATGGATCTGGAATGCAACGGCAGCGACTACTCGCATTACGTAGCGGCGGTGCAGAAGGGTTTGCTGAAAGAGTCGGAACTCGACGTCGCGGTGAAGCGCCTGATGCGCGCCCGTATGCGCCTGGGGATGTTCGATCCTCCGGAAATGGTCAAGTATGCCGAAACGCCCTTCAGCGAAAACGACAGCGAACCTCACCGCCAGCTCGCGCTCGCCATCGCGCGTGAGACCATGGTGTTGCTGAGAAACGACGGGATCCTGCCCTTGAACCCCACCGTAAAGAAGATTGCCGTGGTGGGCCCGCTGGCGGATTCACCGACCGTGCTGCTGGGCAACTACAACGGCATTCCCTCCCGTTCCACCACTGTGCTCGACGGAATCCGGCAGCAGTTCACGGGCGCCACGGTGACTTTCGCGCCGGGCACGGCTTTTCTGCGTGGTGGAAAGGCGGTTCCCGGTTCAGCTCTATCGACGCCCGACGGACATCCCGGCCTCAAGGGCGAGTATTTCCAGGGCACGGAACTGCAGGGTGCGCCAGTCGTGACTCGCACCGATGCCGAGGTGAACTTCGACTTCAATGACTCAAGCCCGGCGCCGGGTCTGGGCCGGGAAAATTATTCCGTCCGCTGGACCGGTTTCCTGACTCCCGATCAGTCCGGAAATTACCAACTGGGCGCTACCGGCGACGATGGATACCGGCTCTGGCTCGACGGCAAACTGATCGTCGAGGATTGGAGCTCGCACGCGCCTTCCACGAAAACTCTCCCGGTTCCGCTGGAAGAGGGCCGCAAATACGCGGTCAAGCTCGAATATTTTCAGGGAGGTGGCGGCGCTGTCGCCAAACTGATCTGGACTCCTCCGGGAGAGGCTCCGCTGCCGGACGCTCTCGCCACTACCAAAGACGCCGATGTCGTGATTGCGGTCGTAGGCATCAACGCCGACCTTGAAGGCGAAGAAAGCAGCGTGGACATTCCCGGCTTCAAAGGCGGAGACCGCACCTCGATCGATCTGCCGCAAGAGGAAGAGGACCTGCTCAAAGCTGTCAAGGCGCAAACGAAGCCACTGATCGTGGTGCTCATGAACGGCAGCGCCCTGGCGGTGAATTGGGCGAACGAAAACGCCAACGCGATTCTGGAGGCGTGGTATCCGGGCGAAGAGGGAGGAAAGGCCGTCGCGGAAACGCTGGCGGGCGCGAACAACCCCGCCGGACGGCTGCCGGTGACGTTCTACAAAGGTACCGACCAGTTGCCCGCGTTCGAAGACTACGCCATGAAGAACCGCACCTACCGGTATTTCAATGGAGAGCCGCTCTATCCGTTCGGCTTCGGACTCAGCTATTCTCAGTTCGCTTATAGCAACCTGAAAGTTTCTGCGGCGAATCTGAAGGCTGGCGATCCGCTCACGGTTGAGGCCGACGTGCGCAACGCGAGCCAGCGCGATGGCGACGAAGTGGCCCAACTTTATTTGATGTTTCCCTCCGTTCCGGGAGCGCCACTGCGCGCTCTGCGCGGATTCACCCGGGTTCATGTGGCTGGGGGAGCGAGCGCGCACGTGAGCTTCACGCTCGATCCGCGCGACCTGAGCATGGTGAACGAAGCTGGATTGCGGGTGATCGTGCCCGGCGACTATCGCGTCAGCGTGGGCGGCGGCCAGCCCGGAACCAGTGCGGCGCAGGCAGAAGGGAAGTTTTCAATCACTGGAGAGCGCAAGCTGCCGGATTAGATTGTGGGGAGGTGCAACCGGCGGTACGTTCTTGTCTTAGCGTTCTTCGCGGCGGTTCTTTGCGATCTTTGCGGCAAAAGATCTCAACCGCAAAGTTCGCGAAGGATCCGCGAAGGGCGCAAAGGGTCCGCCAGGTCCCCGGATCCTGCGGGTGCCCCATCCTAAACGTCGCACTTTTTGCGACGTCAGGGTGGGTTCTTGACTAACTGCGCTACACTAACCACCCGGACAACTCATGCCGCCAACGCTCGACGATCTCCTCACCCGCCTCGAAACTGCCAAGGGCCAGTTTGGCCGGGGTGCGGCCGCGGAAACGAAAGCATTGCTTGGTCAGATTTCGGCGCAAGACTTTAAAGATGCGCACGCGCTGCTCCGTTTTCACGAAGCCTTGCTTTTTCTCCGCGCCTTCCCGCAAGCACGATCGCTAGTTCCCCACATCGAAAGACTGCTGAATACATTTCACCAGCGCATCGGGAAGATTCGCGACCTTGGCCGAGACATGTCGGTGTTCGATGACTTCGATACCTCCGGCATCGCCGGCACCACCATGCAGGACACGCTCAATTTCACAGCCGCGCGCTGGCTGGCCGACCGCATTCCCCGCAACGTGGAGATCGCAGGGGACGATTATTGGAATGACTATGACGCCGAGCGCGCCATGGGACAGACCTGGCCGCGGTTCATTCCGCTGCTGCGGGAAGATTCCGACGTGGAAGCGAACATCCCGTGGCGAAGCTGGCTGGATGCGGCTCGTGGCCGTGAGCGAGACCTGGCTTGGTTCATCCGCCGCTTCGAGCAACTGCCCGTCTTCGATCGTGTACATCCGGAACGCGAGCGCGACGAATTGTACGATTCGCTGCGCATACCGATCCGCTGGCATCTCAACAATCTCAAGCTCTCCCGCACGCGCAACTGGATCCGCCCGCGACAATTCTACTTTCACAGCGAGCCGCTGCTTACCCGCAGTCAGGTCTCGCTGGCCGAGGAGCTGGCGAAAACTCCGCCGCGTTTCACCCGGCTCTCGCGCCGTGAGGGCGAGCGCGTCATGGAGACCATCCGTGAGGTGATGCTGGTCCGCTACCGCGAACTCTACGGCACTACGCTAGGCGATCCGCGGTCGGTGGTGCGCGCGGATTTGGGGCGTGGCGTCGGCATGCATTTCTGGAATCTTTCACCGTCGCGCCGCTTGCCGCTGCGGGCGTACGTTGCCGGATTCACTCTCAAGAACGGCGTTCCCATCAACTACATCGAAGCGATCGGGCTCGGCGAATGGATCGAGGTCGGCTTCAACACCTTCTACACCTACCGCCAGGGCGAAACCGCCTGGATTTATGCGCAGGCGCTGCGCTCGCTCCGCGCACTGATGGGGGCGACGACCATTTCGGTTTATCCCTACCAGATCGGCCAGAACAATGATGAAGCTCTAGACTCCGGCGCCTTCTGGTTCTACCGCAAGCTGGGTTTTCGCTGCGGGCGGGCGGATCTCGAACAACTGGCCAGAAGGGAAGAGCAGAGGATCGCCGCCGACCGGCAGTATCGCACGCCGCGAAAAACCCTGAAGAGCCTGGCCGAAGCGCATGTCTTTTATGAACTGGATCGCAGTCGTCCCTCAGCAGCTAAAGCCTTTACTGAAAACAGGGCACCCCATCGCAGCGCTGAAGCGCTGCGCCACCCAAAATCGAGTTTTTCAGCAAACTCTGAAGCCGCTGAGGGGACGCCCGGCCCCTGGGACACGTTTTCCACCCGCAATCTTGCCCAGCGCGTGAACCGGCGCATGGCGCGTGAATTCGGCGGAGACAGCGTCCGAATCCGCGAGGCATCGGTCAGAGAAGTCAGCCGGGCCCTCGGCATTAACCCCGCGCGCTGGACTCCCGTCGAGCGCCGCTCGCTCGAAAACTGGTCGCTGGTCCTGGCGCTGATCCCCGGCTTGAAACGCTGGTCGCCCGAGGAAAAGCGCGATCTGATCGCAATCATTCGCTCTCAGTCCGGGCCCAGCGAGATGCGCTACCTCCGCCTGACCCAGCGCCACGCCCGCCTGCGGAAGGAACTGCTGCGCCTGGGCTCGTGAATCTAAGAACGCCGGGGCTGCCCCGTCCTTGTCCCTGCGTTCTTTGCAGGGACAGAGCGGGCGTTTTGAATTTGGGTGCTACAGTCGTCAGTGAAGACTGGTCCATGCCCTCACCCATCGTTCTCTACGACGGCGTCTGCGGACTGTGTAGCCGCCTGGTTCGATTTGTCCTCGACCGCGATCGCGACGGCGTTTTCCGCTTCGCCTCGCTGCAAAGTGTGCTGGCGGGGCGCATTCTCGCCGGTCACGGAACGAGCCCCACCGACCTCGATACCGTGTACATTGTCCTCAATCACACTCGACCCGACGAGTCTCTCCGCGCCCGCTCTGACGCCGTTCTCTTCCTCCTCGAGCGACTCGGCGGAATCTGGCGTGCTGCTGCGTTCGCACTCAGACTCGTTCCACGCCCCTTGCGCGACCGGGCCTACCGGGCCGTCGCCCGCAACCGCTATCGCATGTTCGGCCGCTATGACACCTGCCCGCTTCCGAGCGAATCCACGCGCAGCCGTTTTCTGGACCTTGAGAGATAGAAAGCCACGACCGGCTTCGTAGCTTCGGCGCTGTCGCCTTAGAGATTTAATCCGTGGGATTGGTGTAAATCCGTGGCCCCACTTTGCTGCTAGCGCGGCCAAAGCCAGCCAAACGTCCCGGCGGTCAGCAGGCCGTAAATCAGGCCGTCGATGACTTCCTTGATTACGCTGCTCCAGGGTTGTCCCTTCCAAATTCCGTTGCTGATGTTTCCCAGGCCGTATGCGAGGAAGGCCGCCGTGCCCGCCACACGAAATACGGCCAGATAATCCGCGCCCCGAGCCACCGTATGAAACGTGAGGTATGCCACGAAAAACCCGATGATCAGGCAATAGACGAACCACAGAGCCATATACTTCGGGATGGCCGGCGGGCCGCTGGGAAACACGGTCAGCATGCCGACCGGTCCCTGCCGGTATTTTTCCTGCATCGCGGGCGACTTCATCTCCTGGTGCGTGCCGAAAGGAAAAATGTAGAGTCCACGCGGCAAGCCCGCCCCGCGCAGCGCGGCCAGGGCTTTATCCTCATCGGGCAGCTTCTTGTAGTCGCCGTGGTGGTAGGGCAGAACCATGTGCATGATGGAACTGGCCACCAACACGATGACGGCAGCCAGCAGGATGGGGAGCCACAAAGCAGTCAGAAAAGCCATGCGCAGCCTCCTTCGGGCACGCGAGCGGTGCCGCGATTTTCCCCGCGAGATTACGCTGGAGCCGAGCCGAGGTCAAGCCGTGGGGGCCCCCGATGGAGGTCGCTGTCGAGCTTCGCTCGACCGGACAGCCGAGGGCGGCTGTCCCCACACAGTCTTCTTTCCCCAAAAAACAAAGGGCCGCGACTTTTCAGTCCGGCCCTTGTTTTATCCGTGTGAATCCGCGTTGATCCGTGGCGAGGAAGTTAGTGCCTTCCTCCTCCGCCACTATGCCCGCCGCCATGACCGCCACCGTGCCCGCCGTGGCGTCCACCACCGCCGCCGCCGCCGTGACGCCGGCCGCGCCCGCGCCCGCCGCCAGCCCCGCCGCGGCCACCGCGATCGCCGCCATGCGGACGGTCGGCGCCCGCGGCACGGGCCGCCTCGTCACGGTTGAAATTCGGCTCGCCTTCGGGCTCG
>OMOD01000027.1 GCA_900290255.1 Candidatus Sulfotelmatobacter kueseliae | reverse complement strand
TGATGATCCGTTCCAGTTCGACGGGCACGTCGGGATTCAGCCGCACGGCAGGCGTGGGAACCGCGTCGAGAATGGCCTTGAAGATGACTCCCGAACTTTCCCCGCGGAAGGGCAGCGTGCCGGTAGCCGCCTCGTACAGCACTGCGCCAAAGGAGAACAAATCCGTCCGGGCGTCCAATTCCCTGGCACGGGCTTGCTCGGGAGACATGTAGGCGACCGTCCCAAGCGTCGTTCCCGGACTGGTCAGGTGCTCTTCCAGCGACAGAGTGGATTGTGCCATCACGGCATCGGCTCCGACATTGGCGAGCACAGGTGTCACTTTCGCCAGCCCGAAGTCGAGAATCTTGGCGTGGCCGCGATCGGTGACAAAGATGTTGGCAGGCTTGATGTCCCGGTGGACGATTCCTTTCAAGTGAGCAGCGTCCAGCGCATCCGCGATCTCGATTGCGAGCGACAACAGGGTTTCGATTTCCAATGGACGCCCCGCAGTGCGCTGCTTCAGGGTCATCCCGTCCAGGAACTCCATGACGATGAAGGGCTGGCCATCCTGCTGGCCGATCTCGTAGATGGTGCAGATATTGGGATGGTTCAGGGCGGAAGCAGCTTGAGCTTCTCGCTGGAAGCGGGCAAGGGCCTGCGGGTCACGAGCAACTTCTTCGGGCAGGAACTTGAGGGCGACAAATCGGTGGAGGGTTACGTCTTCGGCCTTGTAGACCACGCCCATCCCGCCGCCGCCGAGCTTCTCCATGATGCGGTAGTGCGAGATGGTCTGGCCGATCATGAGCCGAAAAGACTCTAAGTGGCCGATGTTAGGGCGCTACGGGGCAGAAGTCAAAGCGTCAACTGCCGAGCTTTCGCTCGGCCAGGCGGACGAGGGCGTCCGCCCCTACATGGCCAACTGCCGAGCTTTCGCTCGGCCGGGCGGACGAGGGCGTCCGCCCCTACATGGTTATTTTCAGCACAACCTTGCCGTAATTCTTGCCGTCCTCGAGCAGCTGGTAGGCTTGGGCGGCGCGGGCCAGGGGAAAGACCTGGCCGATCTGCGGGGCGAGTTTGCGCTCCGAGATCCAGGCGGAAAGCTGCTGCCAGGCCGGCTCCATGATCTCGCGCTTTTGTGAAAGGTAGGTCAGCCACAGGCCTTGCACGCTGGCGGATTTGGCGTAGAGGGCGCGCACGTCGAGCTGCGGCTGCCTGCCGGTGGCCGTGCCGTACTGAATGACGCGGCCGAAATCGCGCAGGCAGCGCAGGCTTTTGGCGGTGTGCTCGCCGCCGAGCATTTCGAAAACCGCGTCGACACCTTCGCCGCGAGTGAAGTTCATCACCGCTTCCTGGTAATCGTTGCGCTTGTAGTTGATGCCGTGATCGAGGCCGAGTTCGGTGACCCGGGCGAGTTTTTCGTCGGAAGACGAGGTGCCGTACATTTCGACACCAAGGAGACGGCCGATCTGGACCGCAGCGGTGCCGACGCCGCCGGCAGCGGCCTGGATGAGGACGCGGGGAGCCGAGCTTCGCTCGGCCCGGACGGGCGAGGGCGCCCGTCCCTCCACGGGCCGTTCCGCTTCGCTGGCTGTCATGCCGGCTTGCCAGTAGAGCAAGTAAGCGGTGAAGAAGTTGACGGGGAAAGCGGCGGCTTGTTCGTCGGTCCAGTGATCGGGGACGGGCCAGAGCAGGTTGGAGTAGGCGGCAGTTTTTTCGGCGAAGGCGGCCCATTGCGCATAGCCCATAACGCGGCGTCCGGTGCTTTCCTCGACACCGGAGAATTCGCGTCCGGCGATGAGCGGCGGAGGAGGAGTGCCGGGATACCCGCCTTTCGAGGCCATGAGGTCGGCGAAATTCAGACCTCCGGCGGAAACGCGGACAAGGGTTTGACCGGGCTTGGGAGCAGGTTCGGGAACATCTTGAACGGCGAGGGCTGCGGGGCCGGAGAAACGGGTGATGACCAGGGCTCTCATAGGAAAAAGTTTAGCAGGACTCGGGACTCGGATTTGGACATCAGACCTCGGGCGTCGGACCTCGGACCTCGGCTTTCCAACTTCTCCGGCCCACCGCGGTGACACCTGCAAAATGGGCTCTCGGTCTGAGGTCCCAAGCCCTGAGGTCCAAGGTCTGAGGTCTGGCGTCCAAAGGCCAGTTTCATCGCCGCCAATTCCCGACAGGTATATACTTTTGGCGTCGTATCCTAAACCACCCGGCCAAGCCCCAACATTGGCTGGGGCGGGGCGAGATTTATCCGCTGAATTCATACGCCCCGCATGCGAAAGGCCGATCCCGCCGGGGGCGGCGAGAACGTGGCACGGGTGCACCACACCGACGGGGTGGTGAGGCTGCATCCGGTGGGGAGGTTCGTCGTGGATATTATTTTTATCCGTTTTCTTTTTGTGGTGGTGGTGGCGGCTACCTGCTACGTTCTTGAACCCTTCCATCTGCCTCGCCTTTGGGATGCAGGTGTGGGTGCCGTGGTAGGTGCGGCCATCGTCTTGTTCGAGTGGAAGCTGCGCATGGTCAGCCTGAAGCGGCTGATCGGCGCGGCGATCGGGAGTCTCCTCGGCATCTGCGGCGCCTACCTGTTTGCTCTGGTCATCCGGAACAGTGTGCCGGCGGGAAACACGCAAAGTTTTCTGCAGATCATGGTCATGCTGCTGATGGCGTACGTAGGGCTGGTCGTGGGCGCGAACAAGGGCGATCTGCTGAACCTGGCGGCGCTGGGCGGAATTTTCGGCGGCGAGAAGCAGTCCAAGAAGAGTTACAAGATTCTCGACACCAGCGTGATTATTGACGGGCGCATCGCCGACATTGCCGAGACCGGCTTTCTGGACGGAACGATCGTCACGCCGCAATTCGTGCTGCGCGAGCTGCAGCTGGTAGCCGACTCGGCCGATTCGCTGAAGCGCAACCGGGGACGGCGCGGGCTCGACATTCTGCAGCGGCTGCAGAAAGTGGCCAACCTGCAGATCCAGATTGTGGAAGACGATTTTCCCGCCATCCGCGAAGTGGACTTGAAACTGATCGAGCTGGCCAAGCTGTACGAGGGGAAGATCATCACCAACGACTTCAACCTGAACAAAGTGGCGCAACTGCAAGGCGTGGAAGTGCTGAACATCAACGAGCTGGCCAACTCGCTCAAGCCGATTGTGCTGCCGGGCGAAGCCATGCGCGTGTTCATCCTGAAGGAAGGCAAGGAATACAACCAGGGCGTGGCCTACCTGGATGACGGGACGATGGTGGTGGTGGACAACGCGCGCAAGATGATCGGCAAGACGATTGACGTCTCGGTGACGTCGGTGCTGCAGACGACCGCGGGAAAAATGATTTTCGGCAAGTGGGATGAGCGGGCAGCGTACCAGCGGCCCGCGCCAGCGCCGGCAGCGGCTGCTCCGGTGGCAGGGACGGGGCCGGCGGCACCTCCGCACAACGGGGGGGAGACGAAGCCGGGGGCGTAGTCTCCGCCCGAGGGTACCGGCCTTCACTGCGGAGCTTCGCTCCGCCGGACAGCCGCGGACGGCTGTCCCCACATGGCATCGAGCGGTCTTCAGGCCGCGCGATGGATACAGCAACTACGGAACCGCTCTAGCACCCCTCACGGCTTGCTCTCGGGTGCCTGGCGCCTGTGCGGTGAAGACTTTCCTGCTGCGATTTGAACTCCCTCCTCCGCGCTCGTATACTTACAGGCCCGCCATGAAGGTTGTGGTTATCATTCCGGCTGCAGGGTTGGGAACGCGCATGGCGCCCGTGCCCAGCGCGCAGATTCCCGGGGCGAAAGACGCGAAGGCAGCGCCTCCGGCGAAGCAGTTCACCGAACTGGCAGGCACGCCGATTCTCATTCATACGCTGCGCAAGTTCGCGGCCGTGGAACAGGTAAGCGAAATCTGGATCGCGCTGCGGGAAAACGAGGTGGAAGGATTCCGCGAACGGCTGAGCCGAGATGCGCGGGATGTACTGCGGAAGAAAGTCGAACTGGTGGCGGGCGGCGAGCATCGGCAGCAGTCGGTCGGGAACGCGCTGAACGCAATCACGGCTGCGGCGGATGACATTGTGCTGGTGCACGACGCGGTGCGCCCGCTGGTGACGGCGGAGATCATTCACGAAGTGATTGAAGGGGCGAAGAAATATGGCGCGGCGATCGCCGGGCTGCCGGCAGTGGACACGGTGAAGCAGGTGGAGCGCACGGCGGAAGGCGCGATTATCAGGGGAACGATTCCGCGGGCCGGGGTAGTGCTGGCGCAGACGCCGCAGGGATTCCGCTACAGCGTGATCAAGAAGGCATTCGACGAGGCCGCGGCCGACGGGTTCGCGGGGACGGATGAGGCGTCGCTGGCGGAACGGGCGGGACACGAGGTCGCGGTGGTGATGGGCTCGGCGCGGAATATCAAGATCACGACGCCGGCGGATATGGAGCTGGCGGAGTTTTATTTAAGGAAATGAGCCACGGATTTTCACGGATTTCCACGGATAAACCCTGGTTCAGCGGCGTAAACTCGCTGGTGATGGAGACTCCGCCAACTGGTCTGAAACATTCCGAGTTGACTGGCAAAATCATCGGCGTTTTTTACGATGTCTACAATGAACTCGGGCATGGATTTCTGGAATCGACGTATGCGGAAGCTCTGGTAGTGGCCCTACAAGAAGCCGGGCTGAGTGCCGAGCGGGAAGTTCCCGTGCCAGTCTGGTTCCGGGACAGAAAAGTCGGCCAGTATTATGCGGACCTGATAGTTGAGGGTGTGGTTCTTCTCGAGCTGAAGGCCACTCGAAACCTGGAGTCGGCCCACGAAGCTCAGCTTCTGCATTACCTGCGCGCGCCCGAGATCGAAGTGGGCCTGCTGCTCAACTTCGGCCAGCGCCCGCAATTCCGCCGGTTGCTTTTCGACAACCCCCGAAAAAAGATCCGCGAGAATCCGTGCAAATCCGTGGCCGGGGTTTCCGCATGAGAATCGGGTACGGATTTGACTCGCATGAATTTCGGGCGGGGATTCCGCTGAAGATTGGCGGGATCGTGCTGGCGCACGATCAGGGACTGGGCGGGCACTCGGACGGCGACGTGCTGCTGCATGCGCTAACGGACGCCCTGCTGGGAGGGATCGCCGCGCCCGATATTGGGACGTTGTTTCCTCCGTCGGACGCGAAGTGGAAAGGCGCGGATTCGGTCATTTTCCTGCGCGAGGCGCTGCAGCGCTTGCGGGACGCGGGATACGGCGTGGCCAATGTGGATGCCTGCCTGATTCTGGCGGCGCCCAAAATCGGCCCGCACGCGACCGCGATTCGCATGCGCGTGGCGGAGTTGTTGGGCGTGCCTGCCGATTGCGTGGGGCTGAAGGCGAAAACGCCGGAGGGATTGAATCAGGAACACGCTGCAGTCGCGCACGTCGTGGTGCTGCTGAAGGAAAAGAAAGTGCGCCAGCGCAAGAAATAATCAACTTCCTGGCCACGGATTCACGCGGATTTCCACGGATACACCAACTTCAAGCTGCGGCGCGGGCGGCTTCGACCAGGGCGCGGAAGATGGCCAGTGAGGCCTCGTCTTCATCGACGGAACGCTCGGGGTGCCACTGTACGGCGACAACGAAGTGATCGGGCGAGGTTCCTTCCAGGGCTTCGATGATGCCGTCGTCGGGGCAGCGGGCGACGATGCGGAGGCCGTCGCCGATGGCGTCGGCGGACTGGTGGTGGGAGGAGTTGACCGGCAGGATGAGCTGGCGAGCGCTGCCGAGCTGCGCTCGGCTTGGACGGGCGGGGGCGCCCGTCCCCACAGGGACCGTGGCACTCCCGGGGTCGCTGAGCTGGGCTCGGGCGGACGGACCTCGGACCTCAGACCTCGGACCTCCGCCTTCTGCGCTGCCGAGCTCCGCTCGGCCTGGACGGGCGGGGGCGCCCGTCCCCACAGGGACCGTGGCACTCCCTGGGTCGCCACACAGAATTTCTGCCAGCCTGGAGTCCCGCTCAATTTCCACGGCGTGGGCGACTGCGACCTTTTTGCCGGCCTCGTGGTTTACCTTGCTGCGCGTCGCTTCCGGCAAAAAATCAGGGATGTGCTGGATGAGCGATCCGGTGCGGTGAACGTTCAGACTTTGCAGGCCGTAGCAGATGCCGAGCACGGGCTTGCGGCGGAGGTAAGCGTCGTCGAGCAGAAGAGCGTCAACCGCGTCGCGTCGCGGGTCGGCGGCGGCGGTGTGGGGCGAGCGCGGAGCGTGGAATTTGGCGGGATCAATGTCGGCCTTGCTGCCGGGCAGGAGGACAGCGTCGCAGCGGGCGATCAACTTCGCAACTTCGGCGGAAGGCTGGTCGAGCGGGATGCGGACGGGTTCGCCTCCGGCCAGTTCGACCGCGCGCTCGTACTGCGGAATGGCGCGCTCGCCGTACTCGCGGTCGGTAGAGTGCGGCATGGGGATGGCGATGCGGGGCGGCACAGTCTTCATTGTAGCGTCAGCTCATCTTCTCGATGGCCGACAAGGTTTTGGCCTGGCGGTAATGGCGAATCTCCAGGACCAGCGCGCATATGAAGATCAGGCTGCCTGCGACCAGCGCCAGGGGCAGGGCGATATGGCGGTAGGCGATCCGCATGTCAGGGTGAACATGGTGCAGGGCCGCCGTCGCGACAGTGCCGATGATGGCCAGAAGCAAGCTGACGGCGAAGCAGATCAAGGTTCCGATAAACGTCAGCAGAAACACGCGCAGGGGGATGGCGTACCAATGCGGGGCGCGGGATGGGCGAACAGATGGCATGGGTTCGCTATTCATTCTAATGGTCGCGGTGGCAGCGTTGAAATGGCAGCGGCTAAAGCCCCGATCTCTTAGGCGCGCCTGACGCGGCGCTAAAGCGCCGCTCTTCCACGGTTGTGCATGCGATCCGTGTAATGCTGAACTTCGCGGGCTGACGCGGCCCCTTCGGCGCGCTTCGCTTGCTCAGGGCAGGCTCCGAGGGGCCGCTCTTCCACGGTTGCGTGGAGTCCTCATCATGTTGGATTCGCAGTTGTTGCGTCATCCTCTGGAAGTTTTGGATGTCTCCCCCGCACGTTCGGCGCGGTGGCCGCCGAAGGCATGGATGGTTCTGGTTCCGGCGACGACTTCGCCGCCGTGGAGAATGCCGCGGGGAATGACGTATTCCTCTCCGGCGCGGAGCGGGATTTTTCTGTCGGCGATGATCAGTGTGTAACAGCCCTCGACGACGAGCATGTACTCCTCGAAGTCGTGAGCGTGAGGAGCGGAAGCGGCGGTCTGGCGGCAGGTCCAGAAGGCCATCTGGCTGCCATCGGCGCCGTCGAAGATGTAGCCTTCGACGCGGGGAGTGGCCTGGCTGGTGGTGGCGATGCGGTTGGCGGGGCGCTTCATGAACTGGGGGAATTCTTTCATGGTGGCGAGTTGCTCATTTCCCGGCGAGGAGGCTTCCAGATATCTTGTGCGCCGAAAGAAGTCTATATCTTTCGGCTGAAATCTTCCTGGTTGAACTTAGACGGGCAGGGATATCGGCAGATATTGCGGCAGGTTCATCCCTGCAAAACTGTGACCAAGGTCAACAGTCGTAAGCAAGGAGACCCGACTATTCGGCGGCTGACGCAATCGGGCCTTAGCGCAAAACCCCCGGTACTGGGTCAATAAATCGAGATGCTTCGCCAACTATCGGAGTATCACGCTCAGCGATCCATCGACCGACTCAGCGTTTATTTTAGTACCTTGTGAGTTTCTCCCGCCACCCAGCCTCCCACAGCATGAGCGAGGTGTTCTTCGTCGCGATACATAGCCGGAACCAGCTTTGCGTTCGGTGTAGCACTCGCAATCAGCGTATGCTCGCCGCGATGATAAATATTGATCTCCATGGTGATCTCCGCAGGATGCATCATGGTGTGGCCCGCCTTCTTGAAGTCGGCTATCTTGCACTCGACCACGATTGAATCCGGAACAACGGCGTCAGGCACAGCGCCGCCATCTGCGATCACCTGCTCGGCAACGTCCTTCTTGCTCAGTTGCTCCCGGATTGCATCGGAAAGAAGTGTGAGCAACTGCGGCGGGTTGATGTTATCCGGAAGCTGCACACCATCCGCAATGGTCGCTTGCTTCACTTCAGCTGTCTTGTATTTCGGGGCGTCTTTGGCAAATACACTGCCAGCCAGGAAAAGCAAGGCCGCCAGGAGGACGACTCGGTTGATAGAACGTTTCATATCAAGACATCTCCTTATAATTGGAAAAACGACAACCTCAGATCTTAGTTCACTAGTAGAGGAAAACTGAGATTTGACGCGAATGGACATGACCGAGGTAACGTCGGTCTCGGACTGAGTAGATTCCCCTCAAAGCACAACCCTATGACTGGGATCACTGTGTGATCCGCGACTCTTCGCTACAGTCCGCGTCATGCGAGCAGACCTCATGGCAGGCCTTTACGTTCATTGACCCCCAGGAGCGTTATGAGGATGTCTCGCCAACCATCGCGGTGGGCGTGTCCGACGGGCTAGCCCGCAGGAGTCCGCAAGATCAGGGCACACGTTCCAGCACACGCCGCCAGGTCTTGCCATCCCCGATCTCCAGCCGGTCGCCTTCCAGTTTGAAGGGACGCGGCTGGTCAGTGTCGGTGAAATCCGGCGCCAAGCTGCCCTCGACATGATGTGTCACCACGGGTTTCTTCGGGTCTACGGTATAGGTGCCGAAGTATGCGACATAGGCGCTGTAAGCGGCGAGGGCATGCTCGGGTGAGGGCGGCTGGCCGTCAGTGAGCCTCGCTTCCGGAAAAGGCGCCAGTGGCGGAACCTTCATGATCTGAATGTGGACGTGCCCGGTCACGTCGTAGACAATGTATCCCCGCGGATGTTCACCGAACCGATACTGCCACTTGCCATCCTTATCGAGATCGGCAAACTCGACCAACCGCCATGTGCCAACCAGCGCGTGAACCATTTTCATTTCCGTGCCTCGGAGTAGTGGTGGAGCTTCACGCCTGATTCTAGGGGATACAGGACAGTTGGCGTACGGGCGTTAGCAGTTAAAACCCCGGCTCAGGGTCAATGCATTATGAGAGAGCGGCCCATATACATGGGGCAACGCAGGCAAC
>OMOD01000033.1 GCA_900290255.1 Candidatus Sulfotelmatobacter kueseliae | reverse complement strand
GCCCGCGGCACGGGCCGCCTCGTCACGGTTGAAATTCGGCTCGCCTTCGGGCTCGTCGGGAAAATTCCCGCCGCCCTCGATGACCACCGTGCCGGTTGGAAGTGGAGCGGGCTCACCCTCCGCCGCCGGAGCAGAGGCCGCAGCGGCCGGAGCGGGTGCAACTCCGCCGCCCATTTTCGCGCGCTGCTCTTTCAGAATCGCCTTGCGCGAGAGCCGGATGCGGTTGCCTTCGACGGCCAGCACTTTTACCAGCACCTGGTCGCCTTCCTTCAGTTCGTCGCGGACATCGGCAATGCGGTGCTCGGCGACCTCGCTGATGTGCAGCAGCCCATCGGTGCCCGGCAGAATCTCGACGAAGGCGCCAAAGTCCGCCAGCCGCGTGACTTTGCCGAGGTAGGTCTTGCCCACCTCCGCCGTGGCCGTGATGTCGCCGATCAGCTGCAGCGCCTTCGACGCCGCGGCCTGATCGCTCGACGCCACCTTGACCAGCCCGGAGTCTTCGACGTCAATCTTCACTCCCGTCTGCTCCACGATGCTGCGGATCATCTTGCCGCCCGGCCCGATCAGATCGCGAATCTTGTCCACCGGGATCTGCACCGTGTAGAAGCGCGGCGCGTACTCGGAAATCTTCTCCCGCGCGGCCGAGATGACTTCATCCATCTTGCCCAGGATGTGCAGCCGTCCGCGTTGCGCCTGCGCCAGGGCCTCGCGCATGATCTGCGCCGTGATGCCGGTGACTTTAATGTCCATCTGCAGCGCGGTGATGCCGTCTTTGGTGCCGGCGACTTTGAAATCCATGTCGCCGTAATGATCTTCCGCCCCGGCGATGTCGGTCAGGATGGCGTAGTGCTCGCCTTCTTTGACCAGCCCCATGGCGACTCCGGCGACGGGGGCCTTCAGCGGAACGCCCGCATCCATCAGCGAGAGCGATGCGCCGCAGACCGTAGCCATGGACGACGACCCGTTCGATTCCAAAATGTCGGCGACCACGCGCATGGCGTACGGCCACTTTTCCTCGGTCGGCAGCACCGCCGAGATGGCTCGCTCAGCGAGAGCTCCATGGCCAATTTCGCGCCGTCCTGCCCCACGCAGAAATGCAACCTCTCCAACCGAAAACGGCGGAAAGTTATAGTGAAGCATGAAGCGTTTCTTGGCTTCGCCTTCGAAGCCTTCGAGGCGCTGCATATCGTCGCTGGTGCCGAGCGTAGTAGTGACCAGCGCCTGGGTTTCGCCGCGGGTGAAGATGGCGCTGCCGTGGGTACGGGGCAGGATTCCAGCTTCGATCCAGATTTCGCGGACTTCGTCGAAGGCACGGGCGTCCGGACGCCGCTTGTGGTCGATCACCTGCTCGCGGAAGATGCGCTCGCGCAGCATCTCGTAGTAGTGCTTGAGCTTCTCCTGCTTTTTTTCGGCTTCTTTGTCGTCTTCTGGAATCGCCGCCAGCAGTTGCTTCTTCAGTTCCTTGACCAGGGTGTAACTCTCGGCCTTGGGCTGCTTCTTGGTGTCGAGCCGGTCGGCCAGATCGGCGCCGATGCGCTTCTTGAGATCGTTGTAGTACGCCTCGTCGAAGGGCACAGGCTCGACCGCGCGCTTGGGCTTGCCCACTTTGGCGCGCAGTTCGTTGATGGCGGCGCAAATTTTCTTGATCTCGGTGTGGGCGAAGTCAATCGCGTCGACAACGGTTTCTTCTTTCACTTCCTTGGCGCCGGACTCGATCATCACGATGCCGTCGGCGGTTCCGACGACCATGATGTTGACCAGGCTCTCGCGCATCTCGTTGTACGTGGGATTCACGATGAACTGGCCGTTCACCAGACCAACGCGCACCGCGCCGATGGGGCCGTGGAAGGGAATGTCGGAAAGAGTCAGCGCGCAGGAGGCGGCGTTGATGCCGCAGACGTCGGGATCGTTATCGGTGTCGGCGGAGAGCACGAAGGCGATGACCTGGGTCTCGCAGCGGAAGCCTTCGGGGAACAGAGGCCGCACCGGACGGTCAATCTGGCGGCTGGTGAGAATTTCGCGTTCGCTGGGACGGCCTTCGCGCTTGATGAAGCCGCCGGGAATGCGTCCGCCGGCGTAGGTGTACTCGCGGTAATCGACCGTGAGGGGGAAAAAGTCGATGCCTTCGCGGGGCTCGGAGTTGGAGACGGCGGTGGCGAGAACAACGTTGTCGTGGAGGCGCACCACGGCGGCTCCATGGGCCTGCTTGGCCAGTTTTCCGGTTTCAAATGTGATTTGTTTGCCGCCGGCGAGATCTACGGTAATGCTGATTGGTTCTGGTTTCATTTCATTTTCCTTTTGGAGCGGTGAAAGGTGAACTGCGAGCCATGAACTGTGAGAGCGGGGTCGATCCGGAAAGTGGGTGCCCCATCCTTGTCGCGTTTTGTGCGACAGGGTGGGGAATTTGACTTTCTGTCCCGGGCAGAGACACGTCATCCGCTGCCAAGCGGTTGGAGATCCTGGTTGCGCTCGAAAAACGCACGGATGGAAAGTTCCTCAATGCTGCGCCGTCTGACTACGCGCCGACGGCATTCTAGAAATATCCCGGAAGAAACGTTTCAAGGTTTCGAAGGTCTCAACGTTTCAAGGTCTTTGAAACCCTGAAACTTTGCCACTTTGAAACTTTGGGTTTCCTGGCCAAGTGGTTACTTGCGGATGCCGAGTTTGGTAATGACGCCCTTGTAGCGCTCGGAATCGTATTTCTTGAGGTAGTCGAGCAAGCGACGCCGCTTG
>OMOD01000012.1 GCA_900290255.1 Candidatus Sulfotelmatobacter kueseliae | reverse complement strand
GTCGGGCCACCCTTATACGCTACCCATTGGGGCTTGCTGAAGCAACCGGATAATCAGAAGCTGACTACTGATAGCTGACAGTTAGTCTCACTCCCACTCAATCGTCCCCGGCGGCTTCGACGTGATGTCGTATACTACGCGGTTCACGCCTTTTACTTCATTCACGATCCGCGTAGAGATGGTCTTCAGCACATCGTGCGGCAGCGGCACCCAGTCGGCGGTCATGCCGTCTTCTGAACTCACCGCCCGGATCGCGCATGTGTAAGCGTAGGTGCGCTGGTCGCCCATCACGCCCACCGACATCACGGGTAGCAGTACCGCGAACGACTGCCACACCTTCGTGTAAAGACCAGCTTCTTTGATTTCGCTGACTACGATATCGTCGCACTCACGCAGCAGCGCCAGGCGCTCCGGCGTGACCTCGCCCAGCACGCGCACGGCCAGGCCGGGGCCGGGGAAGGGCTGCCGTTGCAGGATCTCTTCCGGCATGCCGAGGTCGCGGCCGATTCTGCGGACCTCGTCCTTGAACAGGTCTTTCAGCGGCTCAATCAGCTTGAGCTTCATCTTCGCGGGCAGGCCGCCGACATTGTGATGCGACTTAATCACCTGCGACGGCCCGCGGACCGAGCGCGACTCGATTACATCGGGATAGAGCGTGCCCTGCACCAGCCACTTGACCTTGCCCTCGGTTTTTTCGACGCGGCGGGCTTCTCGCTCGAAAACCTTGATGAATTCGTTGCCGATGATCTTGCGTTTCTTTTCCGGCTCGCTCACGCCCGCGAGTTTGCCAAGAAAGCGATCAGTGGCATCCACAGCATCGACATGGAGGCCCAGCCTGTCGCGGAGCGTCTTCTGCACTTTCTCGAATTCATTCTTGCGCAGGACGCCGTTGTTGACGAAGACGCAGGTCAGCCGCGACTTCCCTTTCGGATCGCGCAGTGCCCGGTCCACCAGCACTGCCGCCACTGACGAATCCACTCCGCCGGAAAGCGCGCAAATCGCCCGTCCAGTACCAACTTGCTGCCTGACCTGCTCGACCGTCGAATGGATGAAATGCTGCGGAGTCCACGTGGGCTTGGCGCCACAGATCTGGAACACGAAATTTCTTAGCATCTGTGTGCCCTGCGGCGTGTGGTGCACTTCGGGATGAAACTGCACCGCGTACCACTTCTTGGCAACATTCTGAATGCCGGCCACCGCATAATGCGTCTTCGCCATCAATTCAAAACCGGGAGGCAGTTCCAGCGCCTCGTCGCCGTGCGACATCCAGACCGCCAGTTTCTTGGCCAATCCCTGAAACAGAATGGAATCCGACACTACATCAATTTCCGCATTCCCGTACTCGCGCTTGGCCGCCGGGCGCACTTTGCCGCCGAGCGTATGCACCATGAATTGCAGCCCGTAGCAGATGCCGAGCACAGGCAGGCCGAGTTCGAAGATACGGGTGTCGGCAGGCGGCGCGTCTTTGTCGTAGACCGACCAGGGCGCTCCCGAGAGCACGATCCCGACCGGAGCGTAGCTGTTAATCTCGTCCAGCGAAGCCGTGCAGGGCAAGACCACAGAGAATACGTTTTGTTCGCGGATGCGGCGCGCGATCAGCTGCGTATACTGCGCGCCAAAATCGAGGATGACGATGGATTGGCCGGTAGACAATGGATTGTGCGGGAATTGGGTTTCCACCCATGAGTTTCTCAAATTCAAGGCGGCAGTGTAAAGAGAATGAGCGGCCCGCGCTTCTACGACGAGGCTGGAAGAGCCCCAGGCACGTCGCTCAAAATCGGCTCATCGCGGTCGATCGTCGTCTGGACCGGCGGCGCGGGCGTCACCTTCAGTCCACCGGGCGGAGGCGTGGGCAGCGGAGCCAGCAATTCCTCCGGCATTTCTGTGATGCAGACATATCCTGCCAGCCGCGCCATGTAGAGCCAGTCGGCGAGGGCAAAATAGATCAGGGTCACGAAGACCACGCCGACGACGACCAGGCGCCAAGGCAGCACGCCGGCAAAGCCCAGCGGCATAGAGACGACCGTCGTTGCGCCGACGAAGGCAACAAGATGCGCCAGCCCGGTCCAGATGCTGACTGCAAAGACGGCGCCGGTCCGTTCGCGGCAGAATGTGACAGCGGCCGAGATCGCGCCCACGGCGTCTTCGCCATCGCGCACGGCGAACAATCCGGCGAGCGAGAGCAGCCAATTCAGCGCCCACCACACCAGACAGATCAGCCCCGCCAGCGGCAGGAAAAACAGAAATGCCAATCCGGGGTTAGGGTCGCTATCCGGCGAGGCAAAACCCGCTAATATCGCCGCGCCCACGAATCCGCACAGCGCCGCCAGCGCCACGGCCAGGCGCAGAAAATTGAGCCTCGCCAGCGTGCGAAATGGTGAGGCCTCTGACGGCAGATCCGAACTGACTTCACCTGGCGAAACTCTGCTTCTGACCTGCTCACGAAAATATTCCAGCAATCCCCGGACCGTCGCGATCCGCCCCAGCGACGCGGCCACGACCGAAAGCACACTGAGCATCAACCCAGCCAGTAACGCCGCCATCACGGCGCGGCTCAGGCTTCCCCGGAAGATGTGCACAAGGGCCTGGGCGACAAAATACGGATGCCGCGTCCGCAGAAAGAGCATTTCCCCGCTGGTCAGCGGCAGGGTATTGAGATATTCGAACAGCCCGAAGAAGAACAGTGCCGTCGCCGTCGCGCCTACAATCCAACGCCACGCGATTTCTCCTAGCGCTAGCGACGGGTGCCGGAATGCTGTGCGGAAGCCTTCTGCTGTGGGAGAAATGGGCATGAGTCAGTTGCTAGTTGCCAGTCGTCAGTTGCCAGTACCCAAGCCTCGCAACTGGCAACTGGGAACTGGCAACCGGCAACTGCCTTTCGTCACTTCACCACCAGATTCACCATCTTGCCGGGGACGTAGATTTTCTTCACTATCTGCTTGCCGGCAATGAACGCCTGCACCTTTTCGTCGGCGAGCGCACGTTCAATCACGAACTCTTCTGATGAGTCGGCGGGCACAACAACCCGGCCGCGCAGTTTGCCGTTAACCTGCACGGGAATCTCGATTTCCTCTTCCTTGGCCAGCGCGGCATCGTACTTCGGCCAACTTGCCTTGAGTAGACTTGAAGTTTCGCCGAGCATCTCCCACAACTCACGCGCAAGATACGGCGCAAAGGGTGCGAGCAACAAGGCAAGGTATGTAAAAACCCCTCGAGAGAACTCAGGATCGAGGGTTGGAAGTGGAGGGCCGCTAACGCGTTCTAACGATACTCCCTCGGCGACTTCATGCTCGAGGGCAAGATACAACTCGTTAACCAGTTCCATAATCGCCGAGATGCAAGTATTGAAATGCCACCGACCCTGAAAGTCATCGCTTACACGTTTGATCGTTTGAAAGAGTTTGCGTTGCACTCCCCTTTCGAGCCCTATAGCACCTGCCATGCGAACACGAGTTTCCCCAGCACCTCTCGTGGTCTTCACCACTTCTGGAGTGCAGCGCCTCTTGTATAGCCGAAAGACCCTAGCCAGGAATCGCTGAATACCTTCAATGCCGGAATCCTGCCAGTCGAGATCGCGATCGGGCGGCGCGGCGAACAGGCTGTAAAGACGCGCGGCGTCGGCCCCATAGCGCGCCACCATTTCATCGGGCGAGACCACGTTGCCCAGGCTCTTCGACATCTTCGCGCCGTCTTTGATCACCATACCCTGCGTGAACAGGCGCTCGACCGGCTCGTCGTTGGTGATCAGACCCAGGTCGCGCATGAATTTGGTCCAGAAGCGCGAATAGATCAAATGCAGGATGGCGTGCTCGACGCCACCGATGTACTGGTCAATCCCATCTTTGCCAAACCAGTATTGCGCTATTTTCCCGTCGAAGGGCGCGCCGTCATTACGCGCGTCGGTGTAGCGATAGAAATACCAGGACGAATCAACGAACGTGTCCATGGTGTCGGTCTCGCGTCGCGCCGGGCCGCCGCACCTGGGACACGTCGCGTTCACGAACTCCCCCACCCGGCCCAAAGGTGAACCGCCCGTCAACGTGATCTCTACATTCTCAGGCAGGATCACCGGTAAGTCTTTTTCTGGCACAGGCACGATGCCGTCTTTCTCGCAATAAAGCATGGGGATGGGCGTGCCCCAATAGCGCTGTCGCGAGATACCCCAGTCTTTCAGCCGGTACGTCACCGTGGCCTTGCCGAAGCCCCGTTGCTCCGCGTCGGCCGACATTTTCGGAATCGCTTCTTCGCAGGTCAGGCCGCCATACCTGCCGGAGTTGATCAGCACGCCTTGCTCCGCGGTGAACGGCAACGCAGGCTCGGCCATGGTTTCTTCCGGATCGTTCGAGATAGGAAGGATGACCAGCCGGATCTCCAGCTTATATTTCCTTGCGAATTCGTAATCGCGCTCGTCGTGCGCGGGCACGCTCATGATCGCGCCGGCCCCGTAGTCCATGAGAATGTAGTTCGCCACCCACACCGGCACCTTCTCGCCGTTGAAGGGATTGATCGCGTAGCGGCCGGTCGGAACGCCGTGCTTTTCGATCTCTCCGATGTCGCCCGCTTCTTTCGCCTTGCGCTGCTCGGCAAGGAGTTGGTCAACCTTCGTCCGCAAGTCAGGATTCTCTGCCGCGAGATCGGCCACGATTGGATGCTCCGGGGCAAGTTGGACCGACGTTGCGCCGAAAATCGTATCCACGCGTGTGGTGAACACGCTGATCGTCGACCCCGCCGGCCCGAAGCCGCGGTGGTTTTCAGCGTAATCGAGCTTGAAATCTACCAGCGTGCCTTCGCTGCGGCCGATCCAGTTCTGCTGCATGATGCGGACTTTTTCCGGCCAGCCCCCGAGCTTCTCGAGATCGCGCAGCAACTCCTCGGCGTAATTCGTAATGCGCAGGAACCACTGCTCCAGTTCGCGCTGTTCCACCGGCGTATCTTCGTGGCGCCAGCAGCACCCGTTCACCACCTGCTCATTGGCCAGCACAGTGCAGCACTTCGGGCACCAGTTCACTTTGCTCTTTTTGCGATACGCCAGGCCGTGCTCGTAGAGCTTCAGAAAGAACCACTGGTTCCAGCGGTAGTATTCCGGCAGGCAGGTCGTAACCTCGCGCGACCAGTCGTAGGCGAACCCGAGGCGCTTCATCTGTGCCTTCATGTTGGCGATATTGCCCAGGGTCCATTCCCGCGGCGGCGTATTCGCCGAGATGGCCGCGTTCTCCGCCGGCAGGCCAAACGAATCCCATCCCATGGGATGCAGCACGTTGTAGCCGTTCATCCACATGTAGCGGGCTAGCGCGTCACCGATGGAATAGTTGCGCACGTGCCCCATGTGCAGAGCGCCCGAAGGATAAGGCAGCATCTCCAGCACGTAGTATTTCTTCTTCGTCGAATGAGCTTCGGCGGCGTAGAGCGAGGCGTCTTGCTGCCAGCGCTCCGACCACTTGGCCTCGACGCGGTGGACGTCGTACCGCTCGTCATTGGGGCGTTCAGCCGAGGGCGTGGCGATTTTCGTGTTCTCTTCCTGCGGCATAGTGAGGGTCCGCGGCTATTGAATAATCCCTGATTCTACAACGAACACCCGTAGAGACGTTGTTCGCAACGTCTCTCTCACCATCGTTTGTGGTGCCGACACCAGAGACGTAGCCAGGTACGTCCCGCCGATGCTAGTTTAGAAATTCCCCGGAAGCAGCCCTGCGGCTCTCGCGCGCACAAGAATCTCCCATAGCCCCCACAATGCTGCTACAGGACCTCCCCAGATGTAGAGCACAGCCTTCCAGTGCAGCGTTGCCACGATCTCGCGCTGGCTGTCGGAGGAGATCACGAACGGTCCGCCGCCTTTCATCAGAATGACCGGCGGATGCAAATCGAACTCCGCGGCCGGTGCTATCTCTGCCCCCGCGGGAAGCGCTGGATCGAGCGCCGGATACGCCTCGCGGCGCAGTAGATCTGCTTCGTCGGCGCTGACAAATCCAGGTCCAATGCGTGAGAGTTCGCTGGACTCGGTGGCCGGATTCCTTTTTGCCCACGGATTCTCGCGCAGACACCCGAGAACAAAAATCTGGTCGCCCGCTTTGATGCAGTACTCCTGCACAAACTCTGGCGGCGCGCCTGGGCCGCCCGCAGCAGCAAATGCCAGCTCACTGTATTCCGCACGATCACAGGATGGTGGCAAGCCAAGTTCGCAGCCCCCGGGATAAATCATCACTTTCCCGGTACCATCGTCCAGGAAAAAAGGCGCGCACAACTCCCGCATCTTCCGGTTGCGCAGGTCCCCCCGCGGATTGGATTGCACAGTGACCCGGTAGTAGAGGCAGTCAGTCCGGCTTAGCGGCGCCACCAGAGTGTACGGACCCACCGCTCTGCCGCTCACCTCGATCAGGCCCAGCGCAGCGCCGCGGACGGTGGAGCGTGGAGTGTCGGCAATGAGCCGCTGCCGCCGTAGCAACAGGAATCCGCAAACGAAGAAGAAGGGGCCAAACACAACCCCGAGCCCGGCCCAAAACAGAGGCTGGCTCAATAGCCAGACAATCAAGCGCAACATGGCCCGCCCAGAATACCTCAGCGCGGGAGGGACACAAACCGCTCCCTTAAGTGAGCCCAACCTTCCATTGGCGTTGACGCCTCCGTCTTCAATTCATCGTAATCACCGCCCGAAACCTCACTTTGCCTTCGGCCACGCGGTCATACGCCCGGTCGATTTCATCCAGCTTGTAGGTTTCGGCGACCACCTTCACCTTGCCCTTCGCGGCATAGTCCAGCGCTTCGTAAAGATACTCCGGGCCGTTCTGCGACGAGCCGATCAATGCGACCCGCTTGAACATAAGCTCGGGCGTGTAGTTCAAGGGCTCGCCGCCCACACCCATCAGGATGATCCGACCACAGGGCCGCATACCCTTGGCCGCCTCCGCCGTCGCCGCCCAGGAGTTCGAGGTCGCGAGCAGCACGTCGGCTCCGCCTGCGGCCATCAACTTTTCGCCGTTCGGTACGACTTCATCCGCACCCAGATCGCGAATCATCTTTTCCTTGTCCTTGGACTGGGTCACGGCAATCGTCTCAAAGCCTGACGCCTTCGAGTACTGCAGCGCCAGATGTCCCAAGCCTCCAATACCCACCACGGCGATGCGTTCATGCGGCTTGGGATCGGCCAAGCGCAACCCGCTCCACACCGTGTATCCGGCGCAGAAGATCGGCGCGGCCTGTTCGTACCTGAGCTTGTCGGGAATCAGCATGGTCGCATCGGCATATGCCAGCATGTATTCAGCGTGACTGCCCTGCAAACCGATGCCGGTCGAGATCGCGTTCGGGCAAAGTTCCTTCTTGCCGCGCAGGCACCACTCGCAGCGACCGCATCCTTTCTGCACCCAACCCACGCCGACGCGATCACCAACCCGCCGGGATGTGACTCCGGCACCAATCTCGACGATCTCTCCCACCGGCTCGTGCCCCAGCACGCGCGGAAACTGCGTGGGAATGATGCCGTGTGTGATGTGTACGTCGGTATAACAGAGGCCACTGGCATGAATCCTGATCACAACTTGATTGGGACCGGCCTTGGGCGTCTGCCACTCCTTAACTTCCCACTTACCGTTTACCGCAGGGACGACTGCAGCTTTCATGAAGAGCACTCCTGAAGGATTTGAACGCAGTATTTCGAACAACTTTTCCTTTGGATGCCGGGGACGGCTCGCGGATTCACGCCGGCTACCCCGTTTGCCGTGCAGGCACGCGCAACGGTAGACTCTAGGCAAGCGGCTTCTCCTGCCGCCGGCCGAGCGGGCGGGCGGGTCGCTTGCTCCCACACGAGTCATTCCTAGGGTGAACCTATGCTGGTCGTCATGCAGGCGCACGCCACCGAAGAGCAGGTGCGCGACGTTTGCCAGAAAATCGAGAAGATGGGTTATCGCGCGCACGCCATGCCCGGCGCGCAGCGCACCGCCATTGGTATCACCGGCAACAAGGCGGAAATCGAACCGGGCACGCTGGAAGAGATGCCCGGCGTGCAGGAAGTCATCCAGGTTTCGAAGCCTTACAAGCTGGTCAGCCGCGAGCTCAAGGAAGATAACACCGTCATCCGTTTTCCTGGCACGAACGCTACTATCGGCGGCGCTGGGCTCGCCATCATCGCTGGGCCGTGCGCCATCGAGAGCCGCGAACAGGCTTTCGCCATAGCCGATCGCGTGTCGCGTGCCGGGGCACAGTTTTTCCGTGGGGGCGCCTACAAGCCGCGCACCTCGCCCTACTCGTTTCAGGGACTCGGCGAGGAAGGCCTGCGCATCATGGCCGAGGTCCGGCAGCAGTTCGGCATGAAGATCGTCACCGAAGCCATTGACCACGAGTCGCTCGACCTGGTCGAAGAATGGGCCGACGTGATCCAGATCGGCGCGCGTAATATGCAGAATTTTTCTCTGCTGAAGCGCGCCGGGCGCGCCCGCAAACCGATTCTGCTCAAGCGCGGCATGTCGGCCACGCTGGAAGAGTTCCTGATGGCCGCCGAATACATTCTGAGCGAAGGCAACTACAACGTGGCGCTCTGCGAGCGGGGCGTGCGCACCTTCGCCGACCACACCCGCAACACCCTTGACCTGAGCCTCGTCCCGGCCGTGCAGCGGCTGAGCCATTTGCCGATTCTGGTCGATCCCAGCCACGGCACCGGCAAGCGAAATAAGGTCACTCCGCTATCGCGCGCGTCGATCGCCGTGGGCGCCGACGGACTGCTCGTCGAAGTGCACAACAAGCCTGACGAGGCGCTCTCCGACGGCCCGCAGTCGCTGTTCCCTGATCAGTTCGATGAACTGATGGCGCAGGTCCGCCAGATCGCCACGGTGGTAGGACGGACCGTGCCGGCCATCGGCGCGAGGGAGACGGTAGTGGCGGGCAAGTAGGTAACAGCCGGGTGCCCCACATCTCGCTTCCCTTGCGAGATGTGGGAATAAACAGTGCCGGAATCCTGTCCCCAGGTGCTCTTACCCAGGCCTTCCATCCCAGGCCTTCCATCCCAGGCCTTCCATTATTGTGCATAATCTGATAATCTGATTTTGTGAAAAGCACTCCGATTTCGGTGACCGAGGCGGCGCGCAATTTCGCCGATTGCGTCAACCGCGTCCGCTACCAGAATATGAGCTTCGTCCTGCTCAAGAACGGCACACCGGTCGCCCGCCTTGTTCCCGAGAAAGAGAAGATTTGTTTGGGACGCGATCTGGCTAAAGTCCTGCGTAAAGTCGATTTGCCGACGGATGAGGCAGCCGCCTGGAACCGCGACCTGAAGAAAGCTCGCAAGAGTTTGAAGCCCCAACCCGACAAATGGCGATAATGCTCGATGCCGACGTCATTATCCGTGGCGAGAGAGGAGCCCTCGACCTCGCGGCTTGGATGACGCGACACGAAGACGAGGGGTTCGAAGTTGCAGCTATTACAGTCGCGGAATTGTGGCATGGCGTGGAACGGGCCAGTGGCGAGCACCGAGCCAGACGCGAGCGGTACATTCGATCGATTCTGGAAGAGTTGCCCATGATTCCATACACCGGGACAACCGCATTGCAACACGCGCAAATATGGGCGTTATTGGAATCTTCCGGGCGAATGATTGGTGACTACGATCTGATCGTTGCCGCTACGGCGATAGAGCGTGGCAGTACCGTTGCGACTTTCAATAAACGCCATTTTGAAAGAGTCGAGGGACTAAAGGTAATCGAGCCCAAATAGCATGTCCCAGACGCGCGGCTCCGCTAGCACTTCTGCTAATCTTTAATCTCTCCTTCGAGACTCGTCTCCCATGCGGGCGTCACCTTGAGAAAGCTCCTCTTCATCGCCGTTCTGATCCCCATCCTGGCCGGGGTGGGATGGTGGTACTTCCGGGAACGTTCTCTGCCCGATTACGGCCCTGCCTACCGCGAGTACGCCTACGTCACCAACGGCAAGAGCAACACGGTCAGCGTGATTGATCTGCGCACGTTCGAGTTGGCCAAAACCATCCCGGTCGGCAGCGAACCTACCGGCGTCGCCGCCAACAGCAAGAAAAACGAAATCTACGTGGTCAACACCGGCTCGTCGAATGTCAGCGTGATCGACGCCGAAACCAACGCGATCGTGGCCACCATCGGCGTGCATGGACGGCCCTACTTCATCGACGTCGCCGCCGACGGCAAGCGTGCCTACGTGGCCAACTCGGGATCGTCCAACGTGAGCGTGATTGATCTCGAGAAGCGGCTGGTGATCGGCAATGTGCGCGTGGGCGCCGCGCCAGGCCTGGCGCGCATCTCACCCGATGGTTCGACCGTGGTGGTCTCCAATCGAGCGGATAACACGGTGTCGCTGATCGACGCTCGGCTGCTCCGGGTGCGGGCGACTCTTCCTGTCTGCCAGCAGCCTGAGGACATCGCCATCCTGCCCGATTCGAGCAAGGCCTTCGTTTCCTGTTCCGGGTCGTCGCAGGTAGCCTCGATTGCGCTGCGAAGTGACGCAGCCAAAGGCGGCGAGAAAAAAGACGACCGCGTGCTGGCCCTTCTCGACGTGGGTCGCACTCCGGTCAGTCTCACGCTTAAGCCCGATGGCGGCGAAATGA
Source organism: Candidatus Sulfotelmatobacter kueseliae (assembly GCA_900290255.1). Classification (GTDB taxonomy): domain Bacteria; phylum Acidobacteriota; class Terriglobia; order Terriglobales; family Acidobacteriaceae; genus Sulfotelmatobacter; species Sulfotelmatobacter kueseliae. The sequence goes on along the minus strand of OMOD01000012.1, from coordinate 21,196 downwards.
TCGTCTGCAACCTCGACTCCGACAGCATCTCGATCATTGAGACCGGCAACGACGAAGTCGGCAGCAGCCTGGAAATCGGCCAGCATCCATCGCACGGCGCGGTCACGCTCGACAACTCCCGGCTATACGTGACCAACTTCGGCTCCAACAATATCGCCATCTATGACATTGACATGGGCCGTCGCCTCCCCACTTTGACCGTGGGCAGCCGTCCCGACGGCCTGGCCTTGACGCCTGATCAGAATTATCTGCTCGTTCTCGACACCGAGTCGGGCGACGTGACGGTGATCCAGAAGCGCACGCCGCGAAAGCTCGAACCGACCGAGTATTCCCTGCTGACCCTGATTCCCGTCGGCATGCAGCCCAACGCCATCGTGATCAAGGCATTTATGATGACCAAGACGGCGAAGTAGTGGGCTCGCGCAGGTATCTCGAGGAACTTCTCGTTCCGACAAGAGCTTGTCATTCCGAGCGTAGCGAGGAATCTGCTTTTCCATCTCCGGCTCCCCTGCTCAGCCGCTGTATATTTAGGACGGCCTCATGCTTCTGCAGGAAAACATCCCGCTCGCGCCGCTAACCACATTCCGCATCGGCGGTCCCGCCTACTTCTTCGTAGAAGCCAAGTCCAGGACCGAGGTGCAAGAGGCGGTCGCCTTCTCGCGCTCCAGGAACCAGCCTCTTTTCCTGCTCGGCGGCGGCAGCAATCTGCTGGTATCTGACTCCGGCTTCCCCGGGCTGGTCCTCAAGATCGCCATCCCGGGCATCGAACAGCGTCCCGGCACCAATGACGAAGGCAAGGTGCGATTCGACGTCGGCGCCGGAGAATCGTGGGATCGCTTCGTCTCACACGCCGTCCGAGCGGAGTGCGCGGGCGTCGAGTGCCTGAGCGGCATTCCCGGCAGCGTGGGCGGCACGCCGGTACAGAACGTGGGCGCCTACGGTGAGGAAGCCTCGCAGACGATTGAGTCGGTCGAAGTCTTCGACCGCAAGGATGGCCAGATTCGCGAATTGTGCCGCGAGGCCTGCGGCTTCGCCTACCGCTCGAGCACCTTCAATACCACGGAGCGGGGACGATTCATCATCCTCCGCGTCATCTACGCGCTCACGCCGGGCGGGGAGCCGCGCGTCGCCTATGCCGACTTGCAGCGGCATTTCGCCGGACGCGAGACTCGCCCCAATCTCGCCGAAACTCGCGAAGCCGTGCGCCATATCCGCGCGCTCAAAGGCATGCTCATCACCCCTGGCGATCCTGACAGCCAAAGTGCCGGATCATTCTTCAAGAATCCAGTGCTCTCCCGGGAACAGCACGAAGACTTGGAGAAACGAGCGGCCACGAGGGGGCTGACGATCCCCGCCTATCCTGGCCTGGAAAAGAGCAGGAAGGTTTCAGCCGCCTGGCTGGTCGAGCATTCCGGCTTCAGCCGCGGATACGGATCGGGCCACGTCGGGATTTCCAGCAAGCACGCCCTTGCCATCATCAATCGTGGAGCAGCCACCGCTGCCGAAGTTCTCGCCCTGAAAGACCAGATCCAGCTGCGCGTCGAGGAGATCTGGGGCGTCGCGCTCGAGCCCGAGCCGGTCATGGTGGGATTCTGAAGCAGTGGTAAGTGGCTACTGGTCAGTGATCAGTGGGCGGCGACTAGTGCCCAGCGATCAGGATCGGCAAAACCCTGGAATCAAAGTAGAAGCAATGATCTACCTCGCCACTGATCATTGACCACTGACCACTGACAAGCGCAAGCGCCGCTCCTCCCGCCGTTCTTCCTGCAATAATCCTGAACAAACCAGACCCCGGAGCAGTCTTCATGATTGAGGGCAGACGAGTGGTGGCGGGAGAGGCGATCCTGAGCCGGGCAGCGACGATTCACCGCAACAACGCGGAGTGCAGCCGGGTTGAGAGCAGTGACGGCGCGCTCGAACAGCTGGTCCGGGAGCACTCACGGCTCGTCTACCGCGTCGCATATGCGGTCTTGCGCCGCCACCACGACGCCGAGGACGCCACCCAGGAAACGTTCCTGCGCGTTCTCCGCTACCGATCGAAACTCACGACGGTCGAGGACCCTAAGACGTGGCTGGTACGAATCGCATGGCGCGTCGCAAGCGATCGGAGCAAGAAGCACGGCCGGACGCGCGAGACTCTCTGGGGCGATCACGACGTGCCCTCGGCGGAAGTCGCTTCTTCGGAAGCACCCGCCGATCAGACTGTGCAGGGCGCTCAGGTGGCGGCGTTTCTGGAAAAGCTGATCGCGGCGCTGCCCGAAAAGCTGCGCCAGCCGCTGATTCTGTCGGCGATCGAAGAAATGTCGCCGCGGGAGGTTGCGGCAATTTTGGGAATCAACGAAGCAGCGGTGCGGTCGAGAGTATTCCGGGCACGACAGATTCTGAAGGAGAAGCTGGGCGAACGAGTAGCCCGGAAATGAAGGTGAGGCACATGGGAGAAATAGATCATAAACAGGCAAAGGGTGCGGCGGACCAACTGGACGACGATCTCGACCCCGCACTGGACGCCGCCCTCGCAAAATACGCCGCCGTCGAGCCGCGGGCCGGACTGGAAGACCGCGTTCTGGCGAACATACGCGCCGAGCGGGCACAGGTTCAGGATCGGGACTGGTGGCGCTGGAGTGCGGCGGCCGCGCTTGCAGCCGTGGCCGTCGTGGCAGTGACCCTGGCTTTGAGGTCGGGAAGGCCAACTCAGCCAGTGGTTGGGAAGCACACTCCGGTTACCACCCAAAATCCGCGCCAGCCGGAGAGACTTGTGGCGAATGGCGAAGCACACTCGGTTCGTCCGCCAGGTCACCAACCAATTCACAGCACACTCGCGCGTCCCTATCAGCCCAAGGTCGTGGCAACAGCCGCCCCCAAGCTCGATCAATTCCCCTCGCCGCGACCGTTGAGCGAGCAGGAACTGGCTTTGGCCAGGTATGTTAACGAGTTCCCGCAGGAGGCTATGCTGATCGCGCGGGCGCAAGAGGAATATGAGAAAGAGATACAGCGAGAGATGAAAGTCGAGCGTTCTGAGACCGAAGGTCACGGTTCCGACCAACAAGAAAGGTGAGGCAGCTATCCATGCGAAAAACGTTAGCAGTCTTGATTGTGGCAACGACGGTAGGGCTCTGGTTTGTCAGTCCCGCACAGGCCCAAGAGGCATCCAAGGAGAGCAACCCGGGAGCAGCAAAGGTAAAGCCCGTCGAGCCCTATCGCCTCGATTTTTCCTTCAACGAAGTGCTGGACGGGAAGATTGTAAACACGCGGCGCTATTCCATGAACCTGACCGCCGGTGAACCGAGTTCGATTAAAATCGGCACGCGGGTCCCGGTCGTGGTCGGCAGCTCTGGCCCCGGCACTGCGAACACCCAATATCAATATATCGATGTCGGAACCGACCTCTGGGCTCAGTTGCGAGAGCACGGCGACGACTGGGAGCTGGCGGTGAGGGGCGAGGTCAGCAACCTAGATACGGAGACCGCTTACCACGCCGGGGAGCTGGCACCCGTGGTTCGCCAAATCAAAATCAATGGCGACACGTTGCTGGTTGTCGGGAAACCAATCTTGGTCGGCAGCGTCGATGATCCCAACTCCAAGCGCCAGTTTCAGCTGGAAGTGACGGTAACGAAGCTGCGATAGCTCGTGCGGGGCGGACACTCACCATTGTTGATTGATCATTGAAAAACCACACACTCTGGCAGTTTCGACTTTCAATCAACAATCAAAATTCAAGAATCGAATCACGCGCGTATGCGCCCCACACAAGCAGGTTTGGCTGATAGCTGAGAACTGAAAATCGGCGCCACCCCGGATCGTGACCTGGCTTTGTCAGCTGTGACCCCGTCGAGGGGAAGGTCGGACGATCCGTCGCGAGCGGCGCCTCAGCTTGGTCTATCGGCAAGTTTTGCCGCCTGCTTGAATATCTTCACCAACATTTTTCGCGTCAACTTGCCGGTCTGCGTGTTCTGGTTCGAGGGATGGTACGACGCCAGCAACACCTTGCCGTCGGGCATCCGGTAACTGGCGCCGTGTCGGAAGACATAGCCTTTCTTATTGAACTGGGTGCCCCACTCTAACGTCGCGTCCTTTGCGACGTTAGGGTGGGCTAGGTGGCGCTTCACATAATTCAGGTACGCGTCAAACCCGATCTTGCCCAGTGCGACCACCACCTTCACGTTGGCTAATCCAGCCAACTCACGATCGAGGAAATGCGCACAGTTCGCCAGTTCCTCGGGAAGCGGTTTGTTATCGGGCGGCGCGCAGCGCACGGCAGCGGTGATGTAAAGATCAGTCAGCTTCAGGCCGTCGTCGCGGTCGGTGGCCGTAGGCTGGCTGGCGAATCCGGTTTCATGCAGCACCGGATACATAAAGTTGCCGCTGGCATCGCCGGTAAACGGACGCCCGGTGCGGTTGGAGCCATGCGCGCCCGGGGCCAGCCCCATGATCAGCACCCCCGCCTGGGGATCGCCGAATCCGGGCACGGGCTTGCCCCAGTATTCCCAATCGCGGTAAGCCCGCCGCTTCTCGCGTGCGACTCGCTCGCGATACGCCACCAGCCGCGGGCAGCGGGTGCAGGCAACAACTTCGCGGTTGAGGATGGTCAGCCAGGACATCGTTCGTTGGTCGTTGGTCGCTAGCTGGACCAGCGGTTTATTAGATCACATCGTTCATCATAGAGACGTAGCTGGCTAAGTCTATGTCGGCGCCACCGGCGTACCTCTAGACGTTGCAAGGGACCCCTACGAATTCCGGTTCTGGGCTAACGACCACCGACGAACGCCAACGACGGCTTGCTTCGTTTGACGCTGCTCTCCCTGAGTCTTTACACTCAAGATTAACGGCATGTGAATTCCGGCCGGTTTTTTATTGCCCGCATGGCCTTCACATGCACCCGGACGTTGCAAGAGCTGACCGAGAGGAAAACGTGAGTCCCACAGAAACAACCGACGCGAAAAAAGAAGGCGTCAAGCGCGAGATTTCGGTCGAGATCCCCGCCGAAGAAGTTGCCCACGAAACCGAAGCCATCGTCCAGAAATATCAGAAGATGGCGCGTTTGCCCGGTTTTCGCCGCGGCCACGTCCCGGCGTCCATCATCCGGCAGCGCTTCAAAGAAGATCTGAAAAGCGACGTGGTCGAGGCGCTGGTTCCGCGCTATTTTCGCAAAGAAACCGAAAAGTTGGGCATGATTCCGGTCTCGCAGCCGCGCGTTACCGATTTGCACATTCACGAAGGCGAACCGCTGCGCTTCAAGGCCAGTTTCGAAATCATGCCCGAAATCAAGGTCGAAGGCTACAAGGAGCTGCGCACGGACAAGCCGGAGATCACGGTCAAAGACGAAGAAGTGGAAGAAGCCATGAACAATGTCCGCGAGCAACACGCCACGTTCACGTCGGTCGAAGGACGCCCCTTGGCCGAAGGCGACTTCGCCCAGGCCTCGATGGATGGCAAACCCAAAGAGGAAGACGCTGACACCAAGCCCGTTCACATGGACGAAGTGCTGATTGAAATCGGCGGCAAGAATACGATTCCTGAGTTCAGCGCAAACCTGCGCGGCGCCAATGCCGGAGAAACTCGTGAGTTCGAAGTCAGCTATCCCGCAGACGCGTCCGACAAGCGATTGGCGGGTAAGACATTCATCTATACGGTGAAGATTCACGCCATTAAGCAGAAGAACTTGCCCGAGGTCAACGACGAGTTCGCCAAGGAACTGGGAGAATTTACCAGCCTCGACCAGGTGCGCAAGCAGATTCGCGAAAACATGCTGGCCGAGCGCCGGCACGCGGCCGAGCGCGAGGCTAAAGACAAACTGGTTGCCGAGTTAGTGAAGCGCAATGATTTTGAAGTGCCGGAGTCGCTGGTCGATCGGCAGATTGATGTTCGCCTGGAACGCGGCCTGCGTGCGCTGGCGGCGCAGGGAATGAAGATGGAAGACATGAAGAAGATGGACCTGCCCCGGCTGCGGGCCGGCCAGCGGGATCAGGCGGTGCAGGATGTGAAATCGTCGTTGTTACTGGAACGCATTGCGGAGCTGGAAAAAATTGAGGTCGGCGACGAGGCGGTGCAGCACGAGATTGCCGCGCTGGCCCAGCAGACAAAACAGACTCCCGAGGCGGTCCGCGCTCGTTTGACACAGGATGGGGGCCTCGATAGAATCCGGAACAGAATCCGCAGCGAGAAGACCCTCGATTTTCTGTATCACCAGTCCGCCTAGTTCAGAAAAACGACCGCGGACCACTTTCGATCCTCCCCAGGCAGACTAGACGTTGCGATGGGGCGGAGTGTGGCAGGTGAACGTGAACCCGAATGATTCGCAAAAGCACGACCCGCAAATGATGCTCGTTCCCATGGTCATCGAGCAGACCGGACGCGGCGAACGCGCCTACGATATCTATTCCCGGCTGCTCCGCGACAACATTATTTTCATCGGCACTCCCATTGACGACAACATCGCCAACCTGGTGATCGCCCAGATGTTGTTTTTGGCTCAGGAGGATCCGGAGAAAGACATCCAGCTTTACATTAACTCTCCGGGCGGCTCCATCACGGCTGGGATGGCCATTTACGACACCATGCAGTACGTCAAGAACGACGTCATGACGCTCTGCGTCGGCCAGGCGGCATCTATGGCGGCGTTACTTTTGGCATCAGGCGAGCCCAAAAAGAGATTGGCACTGCCCAATTCGCGGATTCTAATACATCAGCCCTCTATGGGAGGGTTGTCGGGGCAAGCTACCGACATTGACATCCACGCCCGGGAAATCCTGCGTATGCGGGAGATTACCAACCAGTTACTTTCGAAACATAGCGGCCAGAAACTGGAGAAAGTGGAAAAGGACGTGGAGCGCGATTTCATTATGAACGCGCAACAGGCTAAGGAATACGGAATCATAGACGATATCATCTACAAGACGGCAAAAGCGGTATGATCGGCCTTCGCGCCGGAGAAACTCTGCGGTGAAAAGCCCACGGCAGATGGGGCGAAAGGCAGCGGGACCCCGATCATGCCGTGACCAGCAGTCAAGGAGCAAAGCCGAGTGAAAAACAAGTCGGGGCCCGACGAGATTCTCCGTTGTTCGTTCTGCCACAAGTCGCAGGACGCCGTAGCCAAACTGATCTCGTCACCCAGCGATTATCCCCGCGCCTATATTTGCGACGAGTGTGTTGCGGTCTGCAATTCGATTCTCGAAGATGACCGTACCGCAACTCCCCCCAGCAGCACCCCCAACCAACTGCCCAAGCCTCAGGAAGTCAAGACGTTCCTGGATGAGTACGTGATCGGGCAGGAACAGACCAAGAAGAAGCTGGCCGTCGCCGTTTACAACCACTACAAGCGCATCTTCATGAACCGGCAGAAGACCGGCGACGGCATCGAACTGACCAAGTCGAACATCCTGCTGATCGGCCCGACCGGAACCGGCAAGACGCTGCTGGCACAGACTCTGGCGCGCATGCTGGACGTGCCCTTCGCCATCGTGGACGCGACCACACTCACCGAGGCCGGTTACGTTGGCGAGGACGTCGAGAACATCATCCTCAAGCTGCTGCAGGCCGCCGACGGCGATGTCAGCCGCACCCAGACCGGCATCATCTACATTGACGAAGTCGACAAGATCGGACGCAAGGATGAGAATCCGTCCATCACGCGCGATGTTTCCGGCGAAGGCGTGCAGCAGGCGCTGCTGAAGATTCTCGAGGGCACCGTCGCCAACGTGCCCCCGCAGGGCGGACGCAAGCATCCGCACCAGGAATTCACGCCGGTCGACACGACCAACATTCTGTTCATCTGCGGCGGAGCCTTCGTCGGGCTCGAGAAGATCATCTCCCGCAGAATGGGCAAGAAATCCCTCGGCTTCCGCAGTTCCGAAGAGACCGAGAAGGAAGAGCTTACCGCACCCCGCAAACAAAATTACGAAATGCTCAGCGAAATCCAGCCGGAGGATCTGATCAAGTTTGGGCTGATCCCGGAATTTGTCGGCCGCCTTCCGGTCGTCGGCATGCTGGAAGATCTCGACGAGTTTGCTCTGATCGAAATCCTGACCCGGCCCAAGAATGCCATCGTCAAGCAGTACCAGCGGTTGTTTGAGTTCGAAAACGTGCGCTTGAAGTTCGCCGACGACGCACTCCGCGCCATCGCGCGCCAGGCCATGGCACGCAAGGTGGGCGCGCGCGGGCTGCGCATGATTCTCGAAGAACTCATGCTCGATCTCATGTTCAACCTGCCCAGCCAGAAGAAAGTAAAGGAGTTCGAAGTGACGCGGGAAATGGTGGAGAAGCGCAGCGCTTCCTTCGCCACCATCATGGAAAAGGCCGGGTAGGAGTACAGGCTTAGAACATGGCCACTAAGAGCCATGCCACCAGGTGTCCGGGCAATGTAGAATCAAGATAGTTGTCGGTTGGCTTTCATCCCAGGGAGACCGAGTGACCACATCCAAGGAAAAGTTCGAATCCAGGAAGCTGCCCATGATGCCCATTCGGGACGTGGTCATCTTTCCGTTCATGATGACGCCGTTCGTGGTGGGCCGTGAATCGAGCGTGCACGCGCTCGAAGAGGCGCTGGCCGCCGACAAGAAGATTTTCCTCGCCACTCAGCACGACGCTTCCATCGACGAACCCAAGGCCAACGAAATTTACCAGGTGGGCACGATCGTCAACATCGTGCAGAGCCTGAAGCTGCCTGACGGCAACATCAAGGTCCTGGTCGAAGGCATCGAACGCGGCAAAATCCTCCAGGTCACTGACACCGAAGGCTACATGCAGGCGACGGTGCGTGTTGCTCGTTACACGACTGAACCCAGCCCCGCGCTCGAAGCCTCCATGCAGCGGGTCACCTCGCTGTTCGAGCAGTACGTGAAACTCTGCCAGGCGCTGAACTACGAGACCATGATCTCGGCCGTGCGCATGGAAGATCCGGCTAAACTCACCGACGTGATCGCCGCCAACCTGCAGCTTTCCATCGAAGAGAAACAGGAACTGCTTGAGATTTTTGATCCCGCCGAGCGCCTCACCCGCATCGCCGACGTGCTCGACATCGAGATTGAGAAACTGAACGTCGACCGCACGATCCAATCGCGCGTCAAGCGGCAGATGGAAAAGGCGCAGAAAGAGTACTACCTCAACGAGAAAATCAAGGCCATTCAGAAAGAACTGGGCCGCGGCGAAAAGAGCGAGTTCGACGAACTGAAAAAGAAAATCGAATCCGCCGGCATGCCCAAGGACGTCAAAGACAAGGCCGTGCAGGAACTGAAAAAGCTCGAAGCCATGCCGCCCATGTCGGCCGAGTCCACCGTTTCGCGCAACTATCTCGACTGGCTGCTGGCTGTGCCCTGGAAGAAACGTTCCAAGGAAATCCGCAACATCTCCCGCGCCGAGAAAGTTCTGAACGAAGACCATTATGGTCTCGAGAAAATCAAGGAGCGCATCCTGGAATTTCTCGCCGTGCGGCAACTGGTCAAGAATCCCAAGGGCTCCATCCTTTGTTTCGTCGGGCCTCCGGGCGTGGGCAAAACCTCTCTGGGCATGTCGATCGCCAAGGCCACTGGCCGCAAGTTCATTCGCATGTCGCTCGGCGGCGTGCGCGATGAAGCCGAGATTCGCGGTCACCGCCGCACCTACATCGGCGCCTTGCCTGGCCAGATCATTCAGATGATGAAGAAGGCCGGCACCAAGAATCCGGTCTTCATGCTCGATGAAGTGGACAAGATGTCCATGGACTTCCGCGGCGATCCTTCCGCGGCCCTGCTCGAAGTGCTGGATCCCGAACAGAACTACATGTTCATCGACCACTATCTCGACGTTGAATACGACCTGTCGCAGGTCTTTTTCATCGCCACGGCCAACGTGCTGCACACCATCCCTCCCGCCCTGCAGGACCGCATGGAAGTGCTGCGGCTCCACGGCTACACTGAGCAGGAGAAAGTGGAAATCGCCAAGCAGTTCCTGGTGAAAAAGCAGATGACTGCGGCCGGCCTGACCGATAAGAATCTCAAGTTCAGCGAAGAATCCATCCTGAGCTTGATTCGTTCCTATACGCGCGAGGCGGGCGTGCGCAATCTGGAGCGCGAGATTGGCAACGTCTGCCGCAAAGTCGCGCGCAAAGTGGTCAAGGAAGGCGACGCCTATACCGTCACCATGACTGCCGAGAATGTGGGTGACTTCCTGGGCGTCATCAAGTTCCGCGACACGCTGGCCCACGAAAAATCCGAAGTTGGATTGGTCACCGGCCTGGCCTGGACCGAGGTTGGCGGTTCGATTCTGAGCACGGAAGCGACCGTCGTCGATGGCAAGGGCAAGCTCACCCTGACCGGCAAATTGGGCGACGTGATGCAGGAATCCGCTCAGGCTGCCATGTCCTACGTCCGTTCGCGTGCGCACCGGCTCGGCCTCACCCGCGATTTCTACCGCAATCTCGATTTGCACGTGCATGTGCCCGAAGGCGCCATTCCGAAAGACGGCCCGTCGGCCGGCATCACCATCGCGACCGCGATTTCGAGCGCCCTGAGCAAGATTCCCGTTCGTCGCGATGTAGCTATGACAGGTGAAATCACGCTGCGCGGAAAAGTGCTGGCCATCGGCGGATTGAAAGAAAAGTTGCTGGCCGCTCATCGCGCCGGAGTCTTCGAAGTCATCCTGCCCAAGGACAACGAGAAAGACCTGGCCGAGGTGCCGGAGAATCTGCGCACCGCCATGAAGCTGCACTTCGTGGACACGATGGACCAGGTGCTGCAGATCGCTCTGGAAGCTCCGCTTCCCGCCAGCGTAGAAGAAACCGCGCAGCCGCTCGCCCCGCCTCTGACGACCGGCAGCGCCGAAGCTCCAACCGCACATCAGTAAGGGCAGCGGGCCTCCTCCTGAACCGATGCTGCTTGCCAACGCCCCGCGTCGAGTTGCAAACTTGCCGTCGTGGACGATCCCTGGCGGGCAATTTCACGTGATCCCCCGGGCGCTATCGAGGTGCCGTATGTTCAAGATTCCGGTTCGAGGCTCGGCGGCGCTGGTGACCGCAGCGGTAATTGTGGCAGTAACGCTGATCTGGCTCCCGGCGTACCGCTGGTTCTTTGCGATTAGCGTCGGCTTTGGTCTGGTGATAGCCGGCGCCCTTTATCTTTGGCACAGGTTCCGGCCAGTTCGCGAGGATGAGGTTGAAAACAAGCGCCCCCTGGGCTTGAGTTAGCCCAGACTGTCCAGCGCTTGGCGAAGGTCGGCCATCAAGTCCTCCGCGTCTTCAATGCCGACCGAATATCGAATGAGAGCTTCCGGGATACCGCTGGCCGCGCGCTCTTCCGGCGTGGATTCCACATGACTGGTAGTTGCGGGCGGGCCCGCCACAGTTTCCACCGCACCCAGATTCGCCGCCAGATTCACGTAGCGCAGCCGCGGCAGGAACGACTTCACCGCATCGAAGCCGCCGTGGAGCGCGAAGCTGAGCACTCCGCCAAAGCCGGACATCTGCCGGCGTGCGATCTCGTGATTCTCGTGCGCCGCCAGCCCCGGATAGAAAACCTTCGCCACTCGTGGGTGTGACTCCAGGAAGCGGGCAATTTGCAGGGCATTTTCGTTTTGCCGGCGCACGCGCAAATGAAGTGTTTTCATTCCCCTCAGCAGAAGATATGCGGACATCGGTTCCAGGCACGCGCCATTAATTTCCCGAAAATGATAAATGCGGCTCACCAGTTCCTTGGGCCCGCACACCACGCCGCCCAGCGCATCCGCGTGACCACCCAGGAACTTCGTCGCGCTGTGCACCGCCAGATCGGCGCCCAGTTCGAGCGGTTGCTGATTGATGGGCGTGGCAAACGTGTTATCCACGACGACCAGTGCTCCCTGCTGATGCCCGGCCGCAGCCAGCCTCGCGATATCCACGATCTTGACCGTCGGGTTCGTTGGACTCTCCAGATAGAGCAGGTTGCAGCCGCGCGCAATGGCAGCCTCGATCGCCTTATGGTCGGTGGTATCGCAGAGCTTTACTTCAATCTGGAAGCGCGGCAGGAATTCAATAAAAAGTTTGTTGGTCCCGCCGTAAGTGTCTTTAATCGAAACCACGCGGTCCCCGGGCGAGAGTAGGGTAAACAGTATGTTGCTGATCGCGGCCATGCCGCTGGCGAAGCTGGTCGCGGCCTCCGCGCCTTCCAGGTCCCTGATTTTGTCTTCAAACGCCGCTACGGTGGGATTGGTATTGCGCCCGTAAATGTGGCCGGGTCTTTTGCCCTGCGCGACCTGCAGCCACTCCTCGACCGTCTCGTAACCGAAGGAGACGCTCAGCGCAACTGGAACCTGGGTCGCCCCAGCCCAGCGTTCGCCCCTTTCCCCTGCCCAAACCGCGCGCGTACCGATGCCCGGCGCGTCATTACGTTTCGCATGATTCATATCAGTCCTCGTCCAACGAAAAAATTACTCCCGCAGTATGATACAGGGCCGCGACCGTTGCTCTTGCCAACGACTCCCTGCACAGGCAAACTTGAGTATGAGGGTCTTGGCACAATTCCTGGCTGCGGCCACCGATGCGGCGCAGTTTCCTGTTCCCACCTTGCCGGAGATCGCTTTTCTCGGCCGCTCCAACGTCGGCAAATCCAGCGTCATCAATTCGCTCGTCGGCGCGAAGATCGCCCGTACCAGCTCCACTCCCGGCCGTACCCGCAGCATCAATTTCTTTGCCGTGCGCTGGCCGGGGAAACCGCGTCCCGAGCTGATTTTCGCCGACCTGCCGGGCTACGGGTACGCCAAGATTTCGCGTGAAATCTCGCAGGAGTGGCCAAAGTTTATCGAGCCTTATCTCAATGACCGTCCTACGCTGGCCTTGTGCGTGGCGCTGGTAGACGTCAACGTACCTCCGCAGCACAGCGACCGGCAGCTGTTGCATTTCCTCAACGCGTCAAGACGCGATTTTCTGCTGGTCGCTACCAAGAGCGACCGCTTGTCGAACAATCAACTGAACAGCGCCCTCCGCGTGCTGGCCGAGGAGTATCCCGCCGCCCGCCTGCTTCCCTACTCAGCTAAAACCGGTGCCGGACGTAACGAACTGTGGACCGAGATCCGGCAGGCAGCCCAGCAACTGGCGGGAGCTTCAGCGTCCTCAGTACCCCTCAATTAGAAGATTCTCACGCACCGATGTGCCGTGACTTCCCTAATCTTTGCCCAAGCTTCTCCCGATAGAGACAGTAGCCTTCGCCGACGGAGCGTCTGCCATGCTGGCGTGCGGCGGGCGCGGACTTTCCATAGAAGCGAAGACTTGTCGCGGGTAACGGTTCACCATGGCGGAAGAGATCAACGAAGGCGTCGCGTATCTGAGGGCCCTGAAACAGTCCGGGGGGGCAAACGGCTCCGGAGTGGAAAAACCAGCGGCCGAGGCGAGTTCACGCCCACAGATGGTTTGGGGCGGGATCGTGGGCAACCCCGGCTCACAGGTGGAACTCCCAGGCGCCGAAAAGCGGCGCAGCCCGCGTTACAAATGTGAAGGCAGCGTCGAATTACGCGAGGAAGGCTGCGACGTGCGCACCTGGGCCACCTTTTCTGACATCAGCCTGCACGGATGCTACGTGGAAGCCCAAGCCACTTATCCCGCCGGGACCGCGCTACACATGAAACTGGAAGCCAACGGATTTAAAGTCGAGACCAAAGGGACTGTACGCGTGAACTACCCCTACCTCGGCATGGGCATCGCGTTTGCAGGCATGTCCGACGAGGACCGCGCACGCTTGCGAGAGCTGCTTGGCTCGATCTCGCAGCCCTCGGGAATCATAGGACCGGGAATCGCCTCTGCGCTTCCCGCCACCGGCCCGCTGGAAGCGGTGCCGCGCGTTTCAAATCCTCAGGCGGCAATTGGGGCGTTGCTTGAGTTTTTCGAAAGCCGCCAGATGCTCATGCGCGACGACTTCCTGAGAATTCTGCGCAGCAGCCAGTCTCCCGAAACGACGCCATAAACAGGTTCTCCTCGGCGCGCGCCAGGTCGAATTCTGCCGCGAGCTCCCATTCCCGCCAGCGACGCATTCGCTTATTCGCTATCATGAATAGAATATGGCTTGCTACCTCATCACCGGCATTGCTGGCTTCATCGGATCGTCCCTGGCCCGCGCGTTGCTCTCCTGCGGAGAACAGGTTCGCGGCGTGGACAATTTCTCCACCGGCAAACGAGAGAACATCGTCGAGATTCTCGATCGCATTGATTTCCGTGAGGCCGACATTCTCGATCTCGATGCCATGCACAACTCATGCGCTGGAGTCGATTACGTGCTGCACCAGGCCGCCATTCCGTCGGTGCCGAAATCGGTGCTCGATCCGCTGGGCAGTAACCGCGCCAACGTAGACGGCACGGTCAACGTGCTGCTAGCCGCGCGCGACGCCAAGGTGAAGCGTGTGGTCTATGCCGCTTCGTCGTCCGCCTACGGGGACACACCCACACTGCCCAAGCACGAAGCCATGAATCCCGATCCGATTTCGCCCTATGCCGTGGCCAAGCTGGCGAGCGAACATTACATGGTCTCGTTTTACCGCTGCTATCAGCTGGAGACCGTGTCGTTACGCTACTTCAACATCTTCGGGCCGCGCCAGGATCCTTCCTCGCCCTATTCGGGCGTTCTGGCCAAGTTCAGCACCGCCATGCTGCGCGGCGAGCAGCCCACGATTCTCGGAGACGGCGAGCAGAGCCGCGACTTCACTTTTATTGACAACGCGGTCGCAGCCAATTTACTGGCCTGCAAAGCTCCTGCCGCTCAAGCCGCAGGACAGGTCTTTAACGTCGCCACCGGGCGCAGGGTCACTCTCCATGAGACCTTCAAGTCGCTGCAGGGTATTACTGGCTACTCAGGTACGCCCAAATATGGGCCAGAGCGCGACGGCGACATCAAGCACTCCCTGGCCGACATCTCTAAAGCCGCGGCCGGGCTAGGCTACAAACCCACCGTGGAATTCGAAGAAGGCCTGCGCCTCACAGTCGAGTGGTATCGGAAGCGGACCTCGGACCTCTGACCCTAGACTTCAGACCTCGGATCTCAACCGATACTCGCTGCAGTCTGGCGTTCGCGTCGCACCAGCGCAATTCTTCGCCGGGTAGGAAATTTGAAGCTTGGAGGCCGACGCCTGAGGTCTGAGGTCCGAAGTCCCTCATTACGTTGGTTATCTACGGCAGGATTCCCCATTACCGCTAGAGTGGAGACCTATGACACTTTCCTCGATGGTGGTCTCGCGCGACTGGCAGGAAGTCAGTGTTCTGGAGTGCATCCTAGGCAGCCTTCACATGGACGTCACCGTCGAAGGCGACCCTCAACGGGCTCTGACCCGGCTCACCCGATCCAAGGTTGACGCCCTCATCGTGGATTGCGATCTGAATGGCAGCCCGCAATTCCTGCACGAACTACAGCGCGCCGACCGGCGGGCGCCGACCGCGCCTCTGGTCATCATGGGCCGGTCCGACTGCGCCAATCGCCTGGACGCGACCGGAGCACTCTTCGCCTTTGAGAAACCGGTTTCGGTCGAAGAGGCGGTCCACACCCTTTCCGCGGCCCGCAATCTGATTCTCGGCGGGCGCTTGCGCTACCATCGTGCAGGCCTGGAAGTACCGGTCTCGGTAAACTGCAAGGGCCGCCGACAGGCGGCGGCGCATCTGGTCAACCTGAGCCAGGGCGGAATGCAGATCCACACCGATGCTAACGTCGAAGCTGCCAAATCGCTGCAGGTGTCATTCACACTGCCGGGCGCCCGATCTCTGTTGAAGGCACAGGCCGAGGTCGCCTGGCGCGACCAGCGCGGGAATCTCGGTATCCGCTTCGTCAAGATTCCCCCGCGCCAGCAGCGCACCCTGCAACTCTGGCTGGCACAGCAGTATTTCGCAAACTAACAGCGGGCTAGATACCGGCAACGGGCAACTGCTCTTCTCACCGGAAGCGGGCGCTGTCAGCCTCTTCATCCTCTCCCGGGTCATATCCCGCGAGACGAGCCAATCTCGCACCCGGGCTGGAACCACCAAACAGCTTGAAGAACCCCCAGTAGAGGACAGCCACTGCAACTGTCGCACCTGCAGCCATTGCGGCCGGCCATTTCGGAACTTCCCGCGTAACGGAGAGAAAAACCAAGACGAACAAAAGCAGGCCTGCCACCACCGTCAGCGTGTTAACGAGCCAGGCTATGCCCCGGCGGGAAAGTGGCTGCGAGAGCCAGTCCAAATCGACCGACTCCGCCGGAGATGGCTCAGCATCGTTGTGCAGGCGATCCGGCGCCACCGGATCGGGCCGCGTAGGCAGCTCGATCACCTTCACCGGGGACGGCGAAACGATCAGCCCGTCATCCTCGGCCGCATCCTCAACCGGCGGCGTCGGCGCCAGCCGTGAAGCAAACAAACCCGAAGTTATGGACTCGCCCCGGTGCAAATGCAGGGGAACGCTTTCCAGCAGGTCGCCGAAGATCCATTCATCCACCCGCCGCGCCGTCTGCGGCGCCAGGTCGAGGAAGCGGATGCCACACTGGTTGCCGGAGGCGGCCCACACCACTTCGCTCCAGGCTTCAACTCGCAGGCGCGGAGGCAGCTCGAAGCGCACATGCAGTTTCTGACCGGGACGAACCGCCGTTACGGCCTGCACCGCGATCCCTTCGTGGCTGAGATTGCGGATGATGCCGCCGCTGGTCTGGTCAAGCGTAACGCGGATCAGGTTGGGAAGTTCGTGCCTGTGGCAAGTTCGCGCTGGTCGCGCTGGCGATAATCCTGCTTGCATACGCGCACCGCCGAAAATTCCCGGGTCGGGCAGAAGGCCCCTATTTGAATGATGTTATCTCCGGTGCAGGCCATAACTTAGTGACTGCGCTGGTTCACCAGCAATCTGACGAGAGGCGCGAAGATATGGCCGCGGTCGTAGCAACCCAGCCCTTTCCAATCCATTTCCGCGGTCAGATACGGGCGCGTAACCTGCTGAGAGTGGCCGGGCGCTCGACAACCCGCAGCCTACTGGTGGAATTCGATGACGAACGCGCTGCTGGATGGCTGCACCAGGTCGGCATACAGATGGGGGCCTGATGCGCCATTACTCAGCCCGAGGTAGTCGGTATTGCTCTCAAAACCAATGCCGGTCACGGAGCCGCTAGCCGGGCAACCGGGACCGGAACCGGTGAAGTTCATCGCGACATCGAAAACATTGCTGGTTCCCGCCTGCGTGAATGTCCCGGTAACCGCGCAGCTCGAGAGGTTGGTACTGCTGAAGCTCATGCTGCTTCCGCTTCCGATCTGGGCGAAGGTGACTTCCAGGAGCACCGCCGCGGCCAGGTCTTTCGAAACGCCCGTCATCGCGCCCGTGAATGCCGTAGCAGCAGGGCTCAACGGAGAGAACGAACTGATTGAGAAGCTGCCGGAAGGGTTAGGAGACTTGCCCGTGAACTTACCAGTAATAGCAGTGGAGGAGTTCACGTTGCCCTCCGCAGGATCGGTCACCACCGTGGTGCCGCCGGCCGTCACGCTCCCCGGTTCGGCGTATGCGGTCATGTTCCCGGAAAAATAGCAGGCGCCCGTGATGGTGGGCAGTTCAACCGTATCTCCGGTGGCCTCGAAGAAGACAGCCAGGCCCGAGGGGTCGATCGCACCCCACCCCGATACAGAGCCGACTCCATCGGGATTGACCGTGATCTGCCAGTTGCCTGCAACGTTATACGGACCTCCAGTGCAGTTCTTGCCGCCGGAGGTTGAGCCGCAGCTGATGATCGTCGCAGCCAGCAAGCCCAGACAGATGAATGCCAACAGCAGGACAAAACTGCGCATCATTGGCTACTCCCTTACCTCGGTAACGGACGGGACCCGCACCTTCCGCGGCTGCAGAAACCGCGGAATCATGCCGCCTTATGCCCCGATTTCCTGGAAGATCAGTAGATCAGTATATGACGCGATCAGGGCCAGACAAGCCAGTCTTGCTGCAGCCGCGCACAATTCGAGGTAGAATTTCTGAAAGCTACTCCCCCATCGGGACCAAGACGGCTTACTAAAGTACACGTCCGAGGGGTCACCCCCAGGTAATTGCAACTCGTCCGAAAGCCCGATAATTTACAAGTGAACTGCGTCTGAATGGCGACGATCCCCACCAAGCATGACGTCGAAGCGACAACTCCGCTTGCCGCCGCGAGTTTGTCCGCCTGGCCACAGGGGCAGAGTGCCCCTTCTAGTACCGGTCGTTCTCACCAGGGCTCTCCGCCTCAAGATCATTCCGGACCCGATCAGCCCGGGCAAAAGCCATCTCAACGCGACGCGCTTCAGGCTTTGCTGGCGTTCTCCGCGCTGCACGAGCAAGTGCGCCGCAGAAAAGGCCTGGCGGCCAAACTCAACGGATTTGATGCCGCCGCTCCCGTCCCGGAGTTCGAACCGGACGAACTCTTCGTCCTCGACGAAGTGCTTCAGCTTGTCGCCGAGCGTGCCGTGGCAATCACCGGCGCAGACGGGCTGGCGATTGCGCTGGCGGAAAACAATGAAATCGTTTTGCGCGCGTCTGCCGGCACCGTCCGGCCGGACGTTGGCGCACGGATTGATCGCGATTCCGCTTTCTCCGGGGCCTGCTTTCGCCAGGCGCAGGTGGTAAGTTGCGACGACACCGAGACCGACACGCGCGTGAACCTGCAGACCTGCCGGCGCCTGGGTGCGCGCTCCATGATCGCGGTGCCGCTGTGTGGGCGGCGGCGCGTGATTGGCGTTCTGGAGGCCTTCTTCGCCTGGCCTTTCGGTTTTAACGACAGCGACATCCGCAACCTGACCCTGCTGGCCGAACTGGTCGTCGGCGCGCTCAAGCCCGAAGATGAAGACCGCTTCGTTCAATCGGCGCAGGCCGCGGCCACCCAGCTCGAAGCGCCTCGGCCTCCGGCGGTTGCACCCGCGGCAGTCGCTCTACCGAAGCCTGTCCGGGTTGAGCCGGCCGCTCCCATCACGCTTCTCCCTGCAAAGGCAGCCGCAGCCGAGACCGCTTCTGCACCCGCACCAGCGATCTCGGACGAGCCGGCAGGCGAAGCGAAGAAGGCGCCTGAGACCAAGACCAAAGAGACCGTCGCCGCCGAAACCGCCCCTGAGCCTGCCCTCACTTTCGGCCAACTGGAGCCGGCGTCTCACCGTCCCGGCATGGTTGTTCTGCTGTTGTGCATTGTCGTCGCGGCGGCGATTGCCGCAGGAGTCTGGTGGAAATGGAACTCCCTGCAGTTGGGCAACGAAATGGTCACCGGGAGGAGCACGACCAAGCCGTCCGCGGCCCAGCCGCATGACGCAGCTGCTGCTCCCGAAACGCCTCCGGCTGCAACCGCAAATCCCGCGGCTGGCGCGAGCGCCAGTCCGCAAACCACCGCCGATGCAGGCGAACCCGTCCTGACCCCTGCTACTCCGGAGGAACTGGCGAAGTTCCCCCACGTGACGGGAATTCGGCGTTGGTCGTCGGCGGATTCCAGCACGGTCGTCCTCGACCTGGAAGAGCAGGTGCAATATGAGGCGCACCGCCTGGCCTCGCCCGACCGCATCTATTTCGATCTGCACGATACGCAGCTGGCGCCGGACCTTGCCGGGAAATCCATCGAAGTGGGGGACGCGCTGCTGGCCCGCATCCGGGTTGCGCAACCCGTGCCGGGCGTGACTCGGGTCGTGCTCGAGATCAAGTCGGACTCGAATTTCTCAGTGAGCCTGGAGCCGAATCCCTACCGCCTGGTGGTCGAA
Source organism: Candidatus Sulfotelmatobacter kueseliae (assembly GCA_900290255.1). Lineage (GTDB taxonomy): Bacteria > Acidobacteriota > Terriglobia > Terriglobales > Acidobacteriaceae > Sulfotelmatobacter > Sulfotelmatobacter kueseliae. The sequence goes on along the minus strand of OMOD01000012.1, from coordinate 1,557 downwards.
GTTCGCAAAATCGGGGCCACGCCCAAGGGCGCGGTGAACCTGTTCCCGAACACCGAGGCGGAAAAGAACAAGCTGGCGATTGTGGTGCCGCCTCCCACCAGACAAGATCTGCAACTGCGCACGCGCCTACCCAAGCTGCGCATCGTAGTGGATGCGGGCCACGGTGGATGGGACCTAGGCACGGTCGGGCGTCGCGGCCTGCTCGAAAAAGATCTGGTCCTCGAAATCTCGCAGCGCCTGGGCAAGCTGCTCGAGAGCCGCCTGGGCGCCGACGTAATCCTCACCCGCAACGACGACAATTACATCCCGCTCGACGACCGGGCCGAGATTGCCAATCAGGCGCAGGCCGATCTGTTCGTCTCGGTGCACGCCAACTACAGCGACCTGGCCTCGGCACGCGGGGTAGAGACTTACTACACGAACTCGTTCTCGGCGCCGGGTGCGAAAGAAACCGGGTCGAACGCCACTCTGCAACCAACGTCTGTAAAAGATGCCAGTGCAAATGCCAGCGGCAACGGAGCGAAGAGCGCGGCGACGCCCTCGCTTTCACCCGCGGAGCTGCATGAGCGCATCGAGCAATCGCGGCAGCTGGCGATGAGCGTGCAGCGCTCGCTCTATGGGACGCTGTCGGTTCAGAATCCTGGCCTGCGCGATCGCGGCATCAAGGAAGCCGGATTCGTGGTGCTGACCGAAAGCGCCATGCCCGGAATTCTGGCGGAAGTTTCGTTCGTCTCCAGTCCCACCGACGAGCAGAAACTGCGCTCGGACGGCTACCGTGAACAGATCGCCGAAGCGCTGTACAAGGGGATCGCGCGCTATGCCGCCAGTTCGCGCGGCGTGAAAGTGGCGGTCAAGCAGTTACCCGCTGCCAGCAGCCAGATGCCAGGTCTCAAGGCTTCCGTTCCCGCTTCGCAGTGAAGCCGCCTTGTCCGGAATTGAGGTCCGTGGTGCCCACGCTTCGAACACCGCGAAGCGTGGGGCAGCCGAACTCGTGGGAGTGCGTGCAGGGCTCACGTCGGCCAGCCGCCGCACGTTCACTTATCGCGGCGGGCGGACGAGGCGTCCGCCCTTCCATGAGTCGTGTTAGTTCCCAGCGGGGACTCCCCCTTCCATGAGTCGTGTTAGTTCCCAGCGGGGACTCCGCCGTACTTCTCCAGCCACTTCAGTTCTTCCCGCACCTTGATTTTGCCGTGCCAGGGATTCTTGGCCAGCGAGTGCCCTTCGCCGGGAAAGATCAGCAAGGCGTTCGGGATGCCCAGCGAATACAGGGCACGTTCAAGCAGGTAGTCTTCGAGCACGGCGACGCGGATGTCATCGGCGCCGGCGACCATGTGGGTGGGCGTGCGCACTTTGTCGATCTGAAAGATGGCGGCCTCGTCGTGATAGCGCTGGGTGGCTTCCCATGGACGTCCGCCGAGAAAGTAGGCGTCGTCGTAGGTGGTGTCGTCGTTACCCCAGTTGCCGATGTGCTCGACCGCGCCCGCGCCGGTGACTGCGGCTTTGAAGCGCGTGGTCTGGGTGATGAGCCAGTTGGTCATGTATCCGCCGTAGCTGTAG
>OMOD01000119.1 GCA_900290255.1 Candidatus Sulfotelmatobacter kueseliae | reverse complement strand
TGCAGTCTCGTTGCTGATCGGCATTCCGGTGGCTGCGCTCGCGTTGTATTGCTGGTTGAGGGTGGGCGTTCTCTACGAAATTCCACGGGCGCAAATGAATTGGTCACTCTTCCAGTTACCACCACCACCACCGCCACCGCCACCTTCGACTCCCTGCAAATGCCCTGATGGAAATTAGGGGGTGGTTTGGCGAAAAATCGCGATTACACTCATTCACTCCCCTCTCGCGCTGGAGGTGCTGCTCCTTGCTTGGCTGCTTGTGAGCGTTGCTTTTTGATCTCTTCCAGCCGCTCACGAATGCGCTTCTCAATCCCCTCATTCGTGGGATGGTAGTACACGCGGCCACGCAGGTTGTCGGGCAGGCATTGCATGTCCGCAACCTTTTCTTCCAAGTCGTGCGCGTACTGATACCCGCGGCCATAGCCTAAGCCCTTCATCAAAGCTGTGGGCGCGTTACGCAGGTGCAGCGGAACCGGGTCGGCGGACGTTTGCTCGACGTCCTGCTTGACTTCGCCGTAGGCGGTGTACAGAGCATTCGACTTGGGCGCGGCTGAGAGATAGACCACGGCTTGCGCCAGCGCCAGATTGCCTTCGGGCATGCCGATGAAGTCCACGGCATCACGTGCCGCCATGCACAGCGAGAGCGCATTGGGGTCGGCCAGGCCAATGTCTTCGACCGCCATTCGCACCACCCGGCGGGCAATGTAAAGCGGATCTTCCCCGGCTTCGAGCATGCGTCCGAGCCAGTAGAGTGCGGCGTCGGGATCGCTATTGCGCACTGATTTGTGCAGGGCCGAAATCAGGTTGTAGTGCTCTTCGCCGGTTTTGTCGTAAAGCAGAATTTTCTTCTGCAGGGCATCGCGGACAATGTCGTCGGTGATTTCTGCCGCGACGGGTGCCCCATTTCTCGCGTCTTTCGCGAGAAGTGGGGATTCCGCGGTTGCCCCATCCTTCTCGCGCTCTTTGCGAGAGGGTGGGGATTTGGCCAGCCCGGCGGCTACTTCGAGCACGTTGTAAGCGTTGCGAGCATCGCCGCTGGAATAGCTGGCAATCTTCTTGAGCACGTCGTCCGAGGCGCTCAGATTCATTTCGCCCAGACCACGTTTGCCGTCGCTGAGAGCGCGCCTCAGCAGCAGCACAATTTGGTCTTCGGTAAGCGGTTGCAACACGTAAACGCGAGTGCGCGAAAGCAACGCTGAGTTGATCTCGAACGATGGATTCTCGGTCGTCGCGCCGATCAGTCGAATATTGCCCTTCTCGACGTGGGGTAAGAAGGCGTCCTGCTGCGCCTTGTTGAAACGGTGGATTTCGTCGATGAACACGATCGTCCGCGTGCCGTACTGGCGGGCGCGCTCGGCGTCAGCCATGACCTGCTTGATTTCTTTGATGCCCGCGAGCACAGCGGAGAATTCAATGAAGTCCGCCTTGGTCATGTTGGCGATGATCTTGGCGAGCGTCGTTTTGCCTGTGCCCGGAGGTCCCCAGAAAATGAGAGAGCCCATGTCGTCACGCTCAATTTGCGTGCGCAGCGGCTTGCCGGGATTGATCAACTGCTCCTGCCCGACGAACTCGTCGAGTGTGCGCGGACGCATGCGGTCCGCCAGCGGTCGCGTCTTATCGGCGGCGCTGCCGGCGTTCGGAATGGGCTGAAACAGGCTCACAGTCGCCACGGCGCCAAGGGGCGCACGCTTCAGCTTAACTCATAGGGAGGGGTCGCGGGTGTCGAACGGACTAGCGCCTGAAGACGACTTCCCGGGTTGCCTCAACGAAGCGCAACTCCGGCGCTGCGGGCAGAGCACCGGTTTCCGCTGCGTAACGGTAAAAGAGTTGTAAGCCCTCCAGGCAGTCCGCATCCAGTTGGTAGTAAATGTTTTCGGTCAAATAGGCACGGACATCAGGCTCACTGAGACCGACGCGCGGCGCCCATTCGCGTGCAATCTGGTTGACGCTCGAGGGTTCGAGCCCATGATCGCGGGAATCACGAAATATCGCCGCTACGTCCAGCAACGGATCGGCCTCTCGCAGCGCCGCTCCGCGTATCGCCCAGAAAGCGAAAACGAAAGGCTTACCCGTGTAGCGGATCCATTCTTCGGCCAAATCGAGCGTCTGATACCGCGAGCGATCAATTCTTAGCGCTGGATCGCCAATCAGCAGGCCGGCGTCGTGCTCGGCCAGCATCTTCTCGACGTTTGGCTCCATCGGGAAGAAACCTCGTCCCCCTCCCAGCCACTTCTCGAAGAGAATTCTTGTCAGTGCCGCCGAAGTCATCGAAGAGGTGTCGAGCGCGACGGTGTGAACCTGAGTGATCGGCACTTTGCTCACCAGCAAGATGGACTGTACGGCGCGGCGCGAGGCGATCGCAATCTCAGGCAGCACCTGGAGTCCGGGGATCTGGGCATACGCCGCAGCCGGGATGATTCCTATGTCCGCCGTTCCCTCCGCCAGCGCGCGGGCGCAGGCCGAAGGCAGAGTGTAGGAAATCTCGAACTGGGTGCCTGCCTTGGCGTGCTCGAAGTCCCACATCAGCGGGGCCGTATTGAGGTAGGAAATCGCGGAAATGCGCAAAAGTCTCATTCTTTGCTCGATATCCACAATATTAACAAACCATTGTGACGGATGACCTTGACTCAGCGCTTTGCCGCTAAGTACAGTCCGCTCGGAGTACAACTTTGCCCACCGTCGCCGCATCGCCCGGCGCCACTTATCTTCTGGACTGGCTGGCCCTGGCCTTGACGCCGGGCCTCGGGCCCACGAAATCCCGGAAACTGGTCGAGCATTTTGGGACTCCCGAGGCCGTCTTCCGCGCTTCGCTTACCGAACTTGAAGCGACCGGGATTCAGGCTGTTTCGGCACAATCCCTGGCCACAGGGAAGTCAGCCGAGTTAGCGCGCGAAGAACTGGCACGCGCCGCCGCTGCCGGCGTGACCGTGATCTCCATGGACGACCCCGCGTATCCGCCTCGTCTGAAGGAAATCTACGATCCGCCCCTTACACTCTATGTTCGCGGCAGTCTGGAAGTGCTCACCAAGCCCGGCCTTGCCATGGTGGGAACGAGACATCCCACGCCCTACGGTTCGGGCATGGCCGAACGGTTGGCTTGCGATCTCGCGACACACGGACTGGTCATCATCAGCGGCATGGCGCGCGGCGTCGATACTGCCAGCCATCGCGGGGCAATTGCCGCCAAAGGCAAAACTCTTGCGGTGTTTGGCACGGGCGTCGACGTGATCTATCCGAAGGAAAACTCACGTCTGTCGGAACAGATTCTGGCGCTCGGTGGCGCGCACATCTCGGAATTTCCTCTGGGAACGTTCGCCGCGCCGCAGAATTTTCCCATCCGCAACCGCATTCTCAGCGGCATGTCGGTGGGAGTGCTGGTGGTCGAAGCCGCGGAATATTCGGGCACGCGCATTACCGCACGCTGCGCGCTGGAGCAGAATCGCGACGTTTTCGCCGTGCCCGGCAACGTCACCAACAAGAATTCCTGGGGGCCGAACACATTGATCAAACAGGGCGCCAAGCTGGTCGCGACCTGGGAAGACGTGTGGGAGGAACTCCCGCCAGAAGTACGACTTGCATTGACTCCCGCCACCTCGCCTGAATCCCCGGGCGCCTCCTCTGCATCTCTATTCCCGGACGAAGGCCTCCCTCCTCACGAAAAGCGAATCCTGAGCCTGCTGAAAGCCGACGAAACCACCCACATTGACGAACTGGTCGAGCGCCTCGAAACGGAGATGTCGTCTTCGGAAATCTTCGCCGCGCTGTTCGAACTGGAGTTGGCGGGCAAGATTCGGCAAATGCCGGGGAAAAATTTTGTGAAAAGCTTCTAGCTGCTAGCTCCTAGCTTCTAGCCAGAACCGGAAAGGTTAGGTTCAAGATGGAAGACTTTAAGAACTTGAAGGTTTGGGTTAAGGCTCATGAATTGACATTGGCTATTTATCAAAGCACTTGCCAATTTCCGAAAGAGGAGATCTACGGATTGACCAGTCAGATACGGCGCGCTGCTGCCTCCATCGGAGCGAACATCGCCGAAGGCTGCGGGCGCAGGTCGGATCCGGAGATGTAACGGTTCGTTCAGATAGCGCGGGGCTCGGCAAGCGAATTGGAATATCACCTGTTGCTCGCACGAGACCTCCAGCTTCTGTCGGTCGGGGAGTTCGAAGACTTGGACGCAAAGGTCCTCGAAATTCAGCGGATGCTAGCCTCACTCACTCAGTGTCTCGGAGCCGCGGTTTTGGCTAGAAGCTAGTACTAGAAGCTAGCAGCTTTCTTCCCGTAACTTGTTGCTTTCTGCCCATTCGTGCTAGCTTCGAAAAACGAATACCAACGTCATGAGGGTCAATTGTCAAAAGGTTTAGTCATTGTCGAATCGCCAGCCAAGGCGAAGACCATCCAGAAGTATCTGGGCAAGGGCTTCACGGTCGAGGCTTCGCTCGGCCACGTGAAGGACTTGCCCAAGAGCATCCTGGGCGTGGACACCAGCAACGATTTCGAGACCGACTACGTTGTCATCCCCGGCAAAGAAAAAGTTGTGGCCAGGCTGAAGAAGTTGGCGGCCTCGGCGGACGCGATCTATCTGGCACCTGATCCGGATCGCGAAGGGGAAGCGATCGCAGCCCATCTCGCCGATGAACTCGACGGGAACGGCAAGGGAAAGAAAGCCAAGAAGGCAAAAACAAAGAAGGGCGAGCCGGAACCTCCGCCGCGCATTCAGCGCGTCACCTTCAACGAAATCACCAAGCGCGCGGTGCAGGCTGCCTTCGAGCATCCGCGCACGATCGATCAGAACCTGGTGGACGCGCAGCAGGCGCGCCGCGTGCTTGACCGGCTCGTGGGATATCAGGTTTCTCCCTTGCTCTGGGATAAGGTTCGCCGGGGCTTGTCGGCCGGCCGCGTGCAGACAGTCGCGCTGCGCCTGATCGTCGAGCGCGAACGCGAAATCAAGGCATTCGAAAAGAAGGAATACTGGACGATCGATGCCCATCTCGCCGCCGCGAAACCTCCGGCGTTCGACGCGCGATTCCTGGGCAAGGGCGAGGCAAAAATAGAAATTCCCAACGGGGAAGAAGCCGAGAAAATTCGCGCTGCCCTGGAGAAATCCGACTGGGTCGTTCGGGCCGTCGACAAGAAAGAACGCCGCCGTAACGCCGCTGCTCCGTTCACGACCAGTAAGCTGCAGCAGGACGCCTCACGCAAACTGCGCTTCAGCGTGAAGCGGACCATGATGATCGCGCAGCGCCTGTATGAAGGCGTGGAACTCGGAGAAGAAGGATCCGTCGGCCTCATCACCTATATGCGTACGGATTCCGTGCGGGTTGCGCCCGAGGCGATTCAGGAAGTTCGGGAATACGTGGACAAAGAATACGGCGCTGTCTATCTGCCAGAGTCGCCGAACGCCTACAAAGAGAAAAAAGAAGCGCAGGCTGCTCACGAGGCGATTCGCCCAACTTCGGCGATGCGCCATCCCGACGAGATCAAGCAGTATTTGAAGGAAGACGAATTCAAGGTCTACAAGCTGATCTGGCAGCGCTTCGTCGCATCGCAGATGAACCCCGCGGTCTTCGATCAGACTACAGTGGATATCGACGCCAGGACCCGCGATGACGTTTTCTGGTTCCGCGTGACCGGCTCGGTTCTCAAGTTCGACGGTTTCTTGAAGATCTACGAGGAAGCGAAAGAAGGCAAGGACGAGGAAGACGAGGAACTGAAGCACAAACTGCCCGCGCTCGAAGCCGGACAGAAGCTCACCCTCAAGCAACTGAAGCCGGAGCAGCATTTCACCGAGCCGCCGCCGCGCTACAACGAAGCTTCGCTGGTGAAGGAACTGGAGGAGCGCGGCATTGGCCGGCCCTCAACCTACTCGGCAATTCTTTCGACCATCCAGGAGCGGCAGTACGTCCAGAAACTCGGCGGGAAGTTCGTTCCCACCGAAATCGGGTTGGTCGTCACCGATCTGCTGGTGGAAAACTTCCGCGACATTTTCGATGTGCAATACACGGCGCGTCTGGAAGAAGAACTCGATGAGATTGAAGAGGGCAAGGAAAAGTGGACCGATGCGCTCGCCGAGTTCTACAAGAAGTTCCAGAAGGATCTCAAATATGCCGCCAAGCATATGGAGAACATCAAGCGGATGGAGAAGCCCACAGACGAAAAGTGCGAACTCTGTGGCTCGCCGCTGGTGATCAAGTGGGGCAAGCACGGGTCCTTCTATGCCTGCAGCACGTATGACAAAGACGATCCCAACACCTGCAAGTTCACCAAGGAGAACCCGATTAACCTTCCCGACCTTGACTCGGCCGACATGCAGGAGACTACGCAGGAAGAATACTGCGAAAACTGCGGCCGGGTGATGGTGCTCAAGCGCGGGCGCTTCGGCCAGTTCATGGCGTGCACAGGATATCCGGACTGCAAGACCACGCGACGTCTGGATCAAGGTAAGAGAGTTCCTGATATCCCGCTCGACGAGCTTTGTCCAAAGTGCGGGCGGAACATGATGATCCGCCATGGCCGTTTTGGCGAATTTACGTCCTGCAGCGGCTATCCCGAATGCAAATACGTCAAACAGAATTTCATCGGCGTGAAGTGCCCGGAGTGCAAGGAAGGCGATCTGGTCGAAAAGCGCGCGCGCAAGGGCAACACTTTTTACGGTTGCGGGAATTATCCGAAGTGCAAGTTTACTTCGGCGTACAGGCCCATCGCCGAAAAATGTCCGAGCTGCGGCAGCGAGTATCTGGTCGAGAAAAATCTGAAGACGGGACCGGTGATCGCCTGCCCGAACAAGGAATGCAATTACGAGCGGCCGGCGCCTCCGCCGGAAGCGGCGGCGACCACAGCGTAGTAAATTGAGTAATTGTGTAATTTGGTAATTGGGTAATTTGAGGACGCCGAAGCGCATTAGGGACCCAATTACACAATTACTCAATTACAAAATTGCTCAATTACCCACTGGAGCGTGATCTGACCCATGGCCAAGAAACCGACCACAGCCGATGCTCACCTGATCCTCGAACTCTACGACCTGCGCCGCGAACCGGAGATGCGCAAAGCCCGCAACTGGTGGGTGATGGAATTTTTCCCGCGGAACGCCGACGACTTCCTCAAGGTGTCCTCGGCCATGGGTACGCAAGAAAATGCCTGGCTGCGGCAGGTGGGCGGCTATTGGGGCATGGTTACATCGTTCGTATTGGCCGACGTGCTGAACGAGGAGCTCTTCCTGCAACCAGGATTTAGTGGCGAGTTGTTCCTGATCTACGCGAAGATTCATCCCTTCGTCAAAGAACTGCGCGAAAAGCTTGGCGACCCGGAAGCATTTCTCAATCTGGAAAAGGCCGTGACGCGCACGAAGTGGGGCAGGAACCGCCTGCAGTTCATGATCAAGCGGGTCGAGGTTATGCGGCAGAAGATGAAAGGCAGCTCCTAGCTTCTGGCTCTTAGCTTCTAGCTCACAACCCCAAGGCTTCGAGATACGGGGGCCCCTCCCCTCAGTGCGCGTTACGAGACTCCTGAAAGCTTTCCCAACGCGCTACCTCGCTTTGGCTGGTAGCTAGGAGCTAGGAGCTTCGCTTCTGTTATCCTAATCGGTTGTGCGGATGATCTGGTGGTTCCTGATCCTGGGTGTCAGTACGCTGGTGGTCGTGTGCGTGGCGATTGCTCTGTATATCCACTTGCGGCGCAGCCTGCAACGTTCTCACCCCTCTCAGGAAGAGACTCTGACTGAGGCGGTGCGCCAGACCGACCGCATCGAACGCTGAATGTCATTGGTTACAACTGGGGGATCAACATGGCCAAGGCGGCAGTTCTAGCCACACCGCAGGAGCGGGCGATCGAGACCGGGCGACAAGTCGCGCTCGTGGCAGGCGCGAGCTTGTTGGTCGCGCTCTGTGCGCGTGTCACCATTCCGTTGATGCCGCTCACACTCGTCCCACTGACCATGCAGAACTTCGGCGTGCTGCTGGCGGGTTTGCTGCTCGGGAGCCGCCGCGGATTCGCTGCCTTGATGCTGTACTTGATCGAAGGCGCAGCCGGATTGCCTGTGTTCAATCCTACTGGTCCCGGCGGAATCGCGCAGTTGCTCGGGCCGACCGGCGGATTTCTGATGATCTACCCCTTCGTTGCCTTCCTTGCCGGCTACATCTTTGAGCGCGGGATAAAGAGTTTCGCCCGTGCCGCGATCGCGGGTATCCTGGCTGAGATTTCACTTTTTGTTGGTGGACTGGCCTGGCTCTATCTGTTCACCCATTCCCTCGCGAAAGCAGCTTATTTGGGTCTTTACTGGTTTCTGGCTGCGGAAGTCATCAAAGTAATGTTCGCCGCCGCCATTGCTTCGCGCTGGCGCCGCAGCCGCAATGAAACAGCGGCATGGCAGTAGAATTCCTGGAGTTCACAAGACGATGACTGCAGTACCAGAAACAGTGAAATCCGCCAGCAGCAATTCATCAAGCCAGGCGCGCGAAATCGCCGTAGCCCACAGCCCGGATTCCGACGATGCCTTCATGTTCTATGGCTTGGCCACGAACAAAGTGCGCACGCCAGGCCTGCGCTTCACGCATACTCTCTGCGACATCGAGACTTTGAACCAGAAGGCTCGCGAAGCTGTCTATGACGTTACCGCAATTTCGTTCCACGCCTATCCCTACGTGCAGGACCAATACGCGCTGATGACGTGCGGCGGCAGCGTGGGCGAGGGCTACGGCCCCATGATCGTGTCGCCCCGCTCCTTCACGCAAAGTGAAATCAAGACCAAGCGCATTGCCGTTCCGGGTACGCTGACCACCGCCTATCTTGCGCTGCAGCTTTTTGCCCCCGGAGTGGAAACCGAAGTTGTCCCCTTCGATCAGATCATCCCCCAGGTGCTCGAGGGTAAGTTCGAAGCTGGACTCATCATCCACGAGGGGCAGCTGACCTACGACAAATCCGGCCTGCACCGCGTCGTGGATCTCGGCAAGTGGTGGCGGAAAGTCACCGGTCTGCCACTGCCGCTCGGCGGCAACGCGATTCGCCGCGCTCTCGGACCGCAACTCATGCCCACGGTGACCGCCGCGCTACGCGAAAGCATCCAGTACGGACTCGACCACCGCGAAGAAGCGCTCTCCTATGCCATGCAGTTTGCGCGCGATCTCGACGCACAGTCGGCGGACAAGTTCGTCGGCATGTACGTGAATGAGCGCACGCTCGACTACGGCCCCGACGGCCGCGAAGCCGTCCGCCGCCTGCTCGACATGGGCCACAAGGCGGGGATCATCGGCCCGGAAGCAAAGGTGGAGTGGGTGGGGTGAGGAAGCTTCTAGCTTCTAGCTACTAGCTTCTAGCGAAAACCTCAGTGAAGCAGTCCTTTTCATTGAACTCATGCCATGCCGTGAGGACACCAGGTACGCATTTCCCAGTTTGTGTTTAGCTTAGTAGCCAGGAGCTAGCAGCTTGCCTTCCCAAACCCTCCTCATCGACGCCGACGACACGCTCTGGGAGAACAACGTCTACTTTGAACGTGCCATTGCACGCTTCATCTCGTTTCTGAATCATCACGAGTTCTCGCCCGAGCAGGTGCGCGAGGTGCTGAACGAAGTAGAACGCGAATGCATTGTGAAGCACGGCTATGGCCTGCACAGCTTCGCCCACGCCCTGGTGGACACCTTCGAGCGCCTGAGCGTCTCGCCGGTCACGCCGGAGCTGCACGCCCAGATCAACAGCTTTGCTCACTCCATCGAGGATCATCCGGTCGAATTTCTTTCTGAAGTGCCCGAGACCCTCGCCTACCTGTCTGAACGCCATCACCTGATCCTGATGACCAAGGGGGCAATTGCCGAACAAACGGGAAAAATCGAGCGCTCTGGACTGAGACAATATTTTGCCGAGGTCGAGATCGTGGCCGAGAAGAACGCCGCTACCTATACGCGTGTGGTAGAGAAATTCAGCTTGAATCCCGATACTACGTGGATGGTCGGCAACAGCCCGAAATCCGACATTAACCCCGCCCTGGCTGCGGGCCTGCATGCGGTCTTTGTGCCGCACGGCGACACCTGGATCCTGGAGCATGAAGAACTGAACCCAGCTCCTCCTGAGCAGAAACTTCTTATCGTCGGTCGTTTCGCCGAACTGCGTGAGCACTTCTAGAGCCGTTCCAGCCAGGAATCATCCTGGTCAAGATGCTCTCCGCCGGGCCCACGACCGCATCAAACTAACCAACACAGTGGCCTCGCGCCCGGCATTTCCCGCGTGTTACCCTCATCCTGCTCGGCGATCTGGCTCCCACTTCGTCAGTGGCGATTCAGACCAACAATTTCCGTAGGCTGTTGCATACGGTAGAAGCGCTGTCGGAACTCGGTCCCGCGCTGGCGGCGGAGCATGAGTTCTCCGAGACGGCGCGCCGCATGCTGGCTGCTGTTCTGGACGCGGCGGGCGCCCGCGAAGGCGTGCTGTTCCTGTTCAACGACAAGCCCGCCATGCTGACCTCCGCGGCGGCGCAGGGATTCGCCCTGATGCCCGATCCCGGCTTTATTCCTCTCCTTCCCAAGCACGTCCATGCGCTCACCGCGGCGCGCGGTCCGATTGTTCTGAACTCATCTACCTACTCGGTGTTCCTCAGCTCCAACGGCAACGTTGCTCCCGAGCTGTTCAAGTGCATCGCTCCGCTCCGGACGGCCGGTCGTCTGGCTGGCGTCATCGCGCTGGGCCGGCGTCCCGGCGACGCCCTCTATGAAGACAGCGAACTCGACGCGCTGGAAATGCTGTGCAGCTATGTGGCGCTGGCCGTCCAGAACCACGCGCTGACCCAAACCATCGCGCAGCGTGTCTCCGAAAATCTGCGGCTCATGGCCTCTCTACATGGTTTCTATGACAACGCCCTTGAAGCTTTCGCCACCGCGATTGACGTGAAGCACGTAGCTATTCACGGACACTCGTTGCGCGTCGGACGCTACGCCGCCGCCATTGGCGAGGCCATGGGCATGGAGCCGAGCGAGGTTGCGGCCCTGCGCAGCGCGGGTTACCTGCACGACATCGGAAAAGTTGCCGTCGACCGCCGTCTGTTCGGTAAGCCCAGCGCGCTCGATCCCGAGGAATTCCGCGAAATGGCGGACCACACTGTGGTCGGCCACCAGATCGTCAGCAGCGTGCAGTTTCCCTGGCCCAGGATTCCCGAAGCGGTGCGCTGGCACCACGAGCGCAGCGACGGCTCCGGCTATCCCGACCGGCTCGGCCTGGACGACCTGCCCATGGCGGTGCGCATTGTCGGCGTAGCCGATTCCTTCGATGCCATGACGAGTGTGCGCCCCTATCGCGGTCCGCTTTCGGTGGGCAGCGCCCTCAGCGACCTGGTGCGAATTGCTCCTCAAAAACTCGACCCCAACGTCGTTCAGGCCCTTTTGATTCAAGTACGCCGCGACGTGGTGGGAAGCAGCCGGACTCCGCTGCTCGACGGCTTGCCCGTCAACATTGCCGCCGCCGACATTGATCAGCTCGCCGCCACTCTCCAGCACAAAGTCTCGCGCGGAAAGGCGTTTTCGACGTAAAACCAGCCTCTAGCTTCTGGCTTCTAGCTAACCCGTTCTTGGCTTCGGGCTCGTTGGGCAGCTCCGAAGTCATTGTCCAGCAACCACTTTCACGGTTTTCGGGAACCACGTTTGCCAGCAACTTTTTCTGCCTCCAGGGTTCATAATCTGGAGAGCCTTTGTCCTTCCGGGAGCCTGCATGAGATCCGGCGTCATCAAGCTTGTGCTGTTGGCTGTCACCCTGAGCCTCGCCTGCGCGGCTCCGCAATTGCTCGCCAAGAAGAAGGAAAAAGTCGCAGATTCCGGCCTGGACGAACAGAAACGCGCGCTGCACGCGCTCAATCGCCTGACCTTTGGCCCGCGCCCCGGCGATGTCCAGCAAGTCATGGCTATGGGCGTTGACCAGTGGATTGATCTGCAGCTTCACCCGGAAAAAATCCCCAATGCCGCGATGGAATCCCGCCTTGCACCCTTCCGCACCCTGCGCATGAGTTCGCGGGAAATGGTCGAGAACTTTCCCGACAACCCGATGCTCAAACAGGTGATGGACGGCAAACGGCCGATGCCCTCGGATCCGGCAAAGCGCGCAATCTATCAAGTGCAGATCGCGCGCATGCTGGAAAAGAAAGAGGCGCGGGAAGAGCGCAAGGCGGACACTGCGACTGCTTCCGCTCCACCCCCTGCGGCTGACACCGCGAAAACTGCCGAAGAGCTTGCCGCCGCAGCCAACACCACTGGCGGCGCGGCCGACAGTGCCAAGACCCAGGAAGAACTCGCCGCGGCGGCAGCGGCCAGTCCTGACGCCATGCCGGCCACTCCGGCGGGTGGCAATGCGATGAACGCGATGAGCACCGGGAACTCCGAAGCGACCTCAAACAACGCGCAGGGCGGTGAGACGTCCATGGCCCCGCCGGCCGAAAGCGCTTCAGCCGCCCCGGTTGCGGCACAGTCGGCGCCGATGGACGATTTCGAAGCTCGCCGCCGGGAAGAGCGACTTTACGCCGATCTGGAAGTGCAGACGCTGCTCGATCTTCCTCCCGACCAGCGCTACAAGAAGGTGCTCTCCATGTCGTCCGACCAGCAAGTGGCTTTCGCCGAAACGCTGCGCGGCGGCAAGGGGCAGGAGTTTCTCGCCGGGCTCGATCCCAAGCAGAAAGAAACTCTGCAGGCGATGAACAACCCGCAGAGCGTCATCACCGACGAACTCGTGCAGGCCAAGCTTCTGCGGGCCACGTACAGCGAGCGCCAACTGGAAGAAGTGATGACCGATTTCTGGTTCAACCATTTCAACGTCTTCATCGGCAAAGGCGCCGACCGCGTTCTCGTCACCAGCTACGAGCAGGACGTAATCCGCCCGCACGCGGTCGGCAAGTTTGAAGACCTTCTCCTGGCCACGGCTAGGAGTCCGGCCATGCTGTTCTATCTGGATAACTGGATGAGCATGGGCCCGGATTCCATGCAGGCGCTGGGCATTCCAGGACGTCCCGGCTTCAACGGGCCTTATGGCTATCCGCGGCGGAATCCGAATGCAAAACCCAAGCAGAACAGTGGCCTGAACGAAAACTACGGTCGCGAACTGCTCGAACTGCACACCCTCAGCGTGAACGGGGGCTACTCGCAACGCGACGTCACCGAGGTCGCCAAAGTGTTTACCGGCTGGACCATCGACAAGCCCAACGAAGGCGGAGACTTCCGCTACGATCCGCGGCGCCATGAACCGGGACCGAAGTTTGTCCTCGGGCATCGCATCAAGCCCAAGGGCGAAGACGAAGGCAGGGAAGTGCTGCACATGCTGGCGACTAGTCCGCAGACGGCACATTTCATTTCTCTGAAACTGGCACAGCGTTTTGTGGCGGACGATCCGCCGCCGGCTCTGGTCGACCGCATGGCGAAGACGTTCCTGAAGAAGAAAGGCGACATCCGCGAGGTGCTGAGCGCGCTCTTCCATTCGCCGGAATTCTGGGACGAAAGCGCGTACCGGGCCAAGGTGAAGACACCACTGGAATTTGTGGCGTCGGCCGTGCGCGCAACTGGCGCCGACGTGGAAGACGCCATGCCGCTGGCGCGCCAGCTGAACAACATGGGCATGCCGCTCTATGGTGCGCAGCCGCCCACGGGCTATTCGATGAAGGCCGAAACCTGGGTGAGTTCGTCCGCGCTGCTCAACCGCATGAACTTCGCGCTGGGGCTAACCGGTGGCAAGGTCCGCGGGGTGAAAGTGGATGCGGTGCAACTTGCAGGAGGCCCGCCCCCGCCGGACCCAGCCATGACGCTTTCTGTCCTGGAGGCCAAGCTGCTCGCGGCCGACGTTTCGAAGCAGACACATGACTCGATCACAACGCAGATTGACGCTTCGGCCAGGAACGCTGTACCTGCGCAGCTGAATAACGATCAGAAAGCTCAGCGCAGGCCGGCAGACACCGCTCGGCCGCCGGACGCGAGCATGATCGCGGGCCTGCTGCTGGGCTCGCCGGAGTTTCAGAGGAGATAGCTGCGAGCTATGAGTCACGAGCTGTGAATCATCAGCAATCTTGCTCCGATCGCTCCTGGCTCGTAGCTAAGGCTAGATTGCTTTGCTGAGAAGTGACGACTGACAATCAGACGAACTGGGGTTCACCATGTCGATCACCCGCCGCATTTTTCTTCGCAACAGCGCACTCGCCGTCGTCGGCACGGCGGCCGTGCCGAGCTTCCTGACTCGTGCTGCCTTTGGCGTGGCGGAAACGAACGGGCGCAACAAGCGTCTTGTCGTCATCTTCCAGCGGGGCGCAGCCGATGGTCTGAACATCGTCGTGCCTCGCGCCGAGCCGCAGTACTACGCTATGCGGCCCAGCATCAACATTCCGCGCAATGCGGTGCTCGATCTGAATGGTTTCTTCGGCCTGCATCCATCGCTGAGCGCGTTTCAGCCGCTCTGGCAGCAGCGCCACCTGGCCATCGTTCACGCAGCCGGATCGCCGGACACAACCCGTTCGCACTTCGACGCGCAGGACTTCATGGAAACCGGAACTCCCGGCGTGAAAGCCACCGAGGACGGATGGCTGAACCGCTCTCTCCGCAGCCTGCCGTCGGAAGCGCAGGCCTCGGCTTTCCGCGCGATTGCGCTGGGCCCGTCGCTGCCCCGCATCCTGAGCGGATCCGAGCCTGCCGTCGCCATGAACAATATCAACGACTTCTCGGTGGGCGGGAAAAATCCGAAGGCCTCTCCCGTCGCCTCCGCGTTTGAGGCCATGTACGACCACTCGTCCGACAGCGTGCTTCATACCACCGGCGAGGAAACCTTCGACGCAGTGAAGATGCTGAAAGCCACCGATCCGGCGAAATACACTCCCGCCCCGGACGCGAACTATCCCAAGGGACGTTTCAGCGACAGCCTGCGCCAGCTCGCGCAACTGATCAAAGCTAACTTGGGCGTGCAGGTCGCGTTCGCCGATATCGGCGGCTGGGATCACCACGTCAACGAAGGCGCGACCGAGGGCCAGCTGGCAAACGTGCTAACCGATTTTTCGCAGTCGCTGGCCGCGTTCTGGACCGATCTTGGCGATCTCGGTGAGGACACGGTTGTCATCACCATGTCGGAGTTTGGCCGCACCGCCCGGGAGAACGGCAACCGCGGCACCGATCACGGCCACGCCAACGTCATGTTCGTGCTGGGCGGGCCGGTGAAGGGCGGCAGGGTTTACGGCCGCTGGCCGGGCCTCGATCAGTCACAACTCTACGAAGGCCGCGACCTCGCCTTGACCACCGACTTCCGCCAGGTGATCGGTGAAGCGGTGGCCCGCCACATGGGAAACAAGAATCTGGCGGAAGTGTTTCCTGGTTACGACAATCAGCCGGGGAAATTTCTGCGGTTCCTGGGGTGAAGGAGTGCCTCTTGGGAAATTCTGGGTCGTGATCCCCTCGGCCGTGGTCCCGAAGGGACCTCTGACAGTAGCCCGGCGTTTCAACGCCGGGGAACGGCAAGTCGTCGTAGCCGCGCGTCCTGGAGGGACGCCTGAAACATTCGCAAACCGCCATCATGGTTCAGCCGTGCCTCCGGCACGGAATTGATTCTTATTGCACGGGGCCCCGCCAGTGAACTGGCGGGCTATTATCAGGAGTCCCTCCGGGACTCGTCTGGACTCAGCCGGGCCGTCTCCTGTCAGTCTAGATTTCTATCAGCACGTCACCGTTTTCAATCTTCAGAGGATAGACGGCGACCTTCGCGTGCGCATCGTGCACGCCCGTCTGCGGGTCCCATTCCCAGCCGTGCCACGGGCAGACGACTTTGCCATTGAGAATCACTCCCTCGCCGAGCGGGCCGCCGCGATGCAGGCAGACGTTGTCCATAGCACTGTAGGCGCCGTTCACATTGGCGACGCAGATGGTCTTGTCGCCGCAGAGGAATTCTTTAGCCTCGTCTGCGGCGGGAAGTTCGGATTGCGTGGTGAGTTTGATGAAGCTCGACATGCGTGTTGTGTCCTGGAGAGAAGCTGCCGAGCTTTGCTCGGCCGGACAGCCGTGGGCGGCTGTCCCCACATGAGTTGTCTAGCTGACGGCTGATAGCTGGAGATCCTTCGCTTCGCTCAGGATGACCGCAGCGGGCTCCCGCTTCGCTCACGCCCGCTGAGCGCGGTCACTTCGGCTGCAGCGTCTGCGCGATCATCACCTGGCGCTTGAAATTCTCCACCATGTTCGGCTCCAGCCGCACGGCGGTGGGCTTCCTGGCGATGGTCATGGTGTCGATCTTGTCCTGTAGCTTGAGCAGGGCGTAGAAAAGGTTCTCGGGGCGCGGCGGGCATCCGGTCACATAAACATCGACCGGGACGATCTTGTCCACGCCCTGCAGCACCGCATAGGTATTGAACGGCCCGCCCACCGAAGAGCACGCGCCCATCGAGATTACCCACTTGGGATCAGGCATCTGTTCGTAGATGCGCTGCACCACCGGCGCCATCTTCAGCGTGACCGTCCCGGAAACAATCATCAGGTCACTTTGCCGCGGGCTGGGACGGAACACCTCCGCGCCGAAGCGTGCAATGTCAAAGCGCGAAGTGGAAGCCGCGATCATCTCGATGGCGCAGCAGGCCAGGCCAAACGTCATCGGCCACAAAGCCGACTTGCGCGCCCAGTTGAAGACGTAATCCACCGTCGAGATCATGAAATTCTTTTCGAACTTGTTTTGCAGCCAGCCCATGAATTGACCTCGCAGAACCTCTACATAGGCAGGATAGGGAAGCTGCGATAGCGGTGTCAAACGGGCAGAAGGGATGCATGATGAGGAGAACGGTCTCGGACGGGATGCCGCGGGCTCCCAAGTTACCGATGCGCGCGATTCGTTGTGCGAAAGCCCGAGCCGAGTGGCCCGCCATTTTGTTCGGATTTTGTAACGAGGAACCAGCCTGTGAAACAGAGGAGCGGGGAAACATACGTTAATAGGCGAGCGGCAGAGTATTGGAGGGTGAAGGAAGGAATAGGAGTGATATGACTTCGCTGATGGTCGGCGTTTTTATACTTGGAACTGCATGCGGTGCTCTAATCTCACGAATCGCTTGGATTGGCATGGACTTTCGACGGATGGACGAACACCGCCGCGAGTGGCCCGAAGGCTATCGGTTCCGATCCGAGGGGCATTTGGACGTGATAGCGTCCGCTCCGCTAGACTAATAGGTTCTGTGGATCCCTCATGTCCCTGACCAAGGCCCAAGCCCTGGAGATGTTTCGCTCCGATGACCTGATCGGCATCGGGATGGAGGCCGACG
The DNA here is from genome assembly GCA_900290255.1 of Candidatus Sulfotelmatobacter kueseliae. Classification (GTDB taxonomy): domain Bacteria; phylum Acidobacteriota; class Terriglobia; order Terriglobales; family Acidobacteriaceae; genus Sulfotelmatobacter; species Sulfotelmatobacter kueseliae. The sequence continues at coordinate 43,189 of OMOD01000119.1, read as the reverse complement.
CGGTGCGCCGCACGCTTCATCCCGAGGGCACCGTCACCTACATCATTGACCGCAACATCAACTACACCAACTTCTGCACCGAGTACTGCACCTTCTGCGCGTTTTATCGTCCGCTGAAAGGGCCTGCGGCGCGAATGCAAGAAGGCTACATTCTCGACTTGGACACGATTTACGACAAGATTCGCGAGACGGTCGAACTGGGCGGCACGGGCGTGCTCATGCAGGGCGGGCTGCATCCCGACCTCAAGATTGACTGGCACGAGAAGATGCTGCGCGGCATCAAGCAGCGCTTTCCGCAGGTTCATCTGCATTGCTATTCGGCGTCGGAGATTATTGCCATTGCGGAGTATAGCGGACTCTCCATCCGCGACACGATTCTGCACCTGCGCGACGCGGGGCTGGATTCGATTCCCGGCGGCGGGGCCGAAATTTTGGACGACGAAGTGCGCTACAAGATCGCCCGCCTGAAATGCCTGACCGAGGATTGGATCAACGTGCACCGCACCGCCCACCAGATCGGCATGCGCACCACCGCGACCATGATGTTCGGCGTCGGCGAGAGCTACGAAAACCGCATCAACCACTTCCAGCGCCTTTACGATTTGCAGGAAGAAACCGGCGGGTTCACGGCGTTCATCCCGTGGACGTTTCAGCCGGCAAATACGGCGCTGGGCGGGCGGCATTGGGATGAAGCTACGGCGGTCGAGTACTTGAAAGTCCTCGCCATTTCGCGCTTGTATCTTTCCAACTTCCTCAACGTGCAATCGAGCTGGGTGACGCAGGGATTGAAGGTCTGCCAGATGGGCTTGCGCTTTGGAGGGAACGACGTGGGCTCGGTGATGCTCGAGGAAAACGTCGTGCGGGCCGCGGGCGTGACCAATTACACGACGGAAGAAGAGCTGCGGAGGATTATTCGTGATGCGGGATTCCGTCCGGCGCAGCGGGATACGTTGTATCGGCAGTATTTCTTGAATTAGTACACAGGCGCGACGGTGGCGCCATCGGGCTTCGCCCGACGGACAGCCCCTTCGACTTCGCTCAGGGCAGGCTTGGGCGGCTGTCCCCACAAAATCAAGCTACTGCTTTCCAATCCAGCTCGCCATTTTTTCCAGCGCGAGCGGCGACATGGTTTCTTCGATCTCGGCGTACTCCGCGGGAGCGCCGGTCTTCGCCGTCTGGAACAAATGATTCAGGCCGGGCAGTTCGTCAATTTCAAAATGCTGGTTGCCAGCTTCTTCGAGCGCTTTGCGGATCGCCGGCAGATTCTGGCTGGGCAGCACCTGCTTGTCTTTTTCTCCGTTGAGCACCAGCACCGGGCAGGTCACTTTGCGCAGCGCCGTCGCCGGATCGTAGGTCAGAAAGTAGCGGAGCCAGGGCGAGGTGATCTCGCTGATCTGCAGTCCGATCTGCGCTTCCGGAACCTCGCCCGCCATCTTCTCTTTCAATTCTTTTTCCAGCACTGCCTGATCTTTTTCGGTCTCGACCAGCGTGAGGATCTGACGTTCCTTCGCCGCATTTTTCGCGGCTTCTTCTGGATTCTTTCCGCTGGCGATCTGAATCGCCTCGCCCTGCGCCACCAGAACCTGATCTCCCGGCACACCCGTTCCCGCCATCATCACGATGAAGGCGACATCTTGGTTGCGAGCCGCGACCATGGGCGCGATCACTGCGCCTTCGCTGTGCCCGATCAGTCCAATCTTGTGCGGATTCACTTCCGCTCGTGTCTTGAGATAGGCAACGCCGGCCTCGGTATCCGTCGCGAAGTCGGCGGTCGTGGCCTGGGCGAAGACTCCGGTGGACTTGCCCACGCCGCGGTCGTCGGCGCGCAGCACGGCGATGCCGTGGCGGGTGAGATAGTCTGACAAAACCAGGAACGGCTTGTGCCCCAACAGGCTCTCGTTGCGGTCCTGCGGGCCTGAACCGGTGATCAGCAAAACCGCAGGGAACGGGCCGGTTCCCTGCGGAATGGTGAACGTCGCGGCCAGCATGACGTTCTGGATTTTGTTGTCGTAAGTGATTTCGTCTTCGCGATACGGATACGGCTTCACTGGATTCTGCGGCCGCTTCAGTTCCAGTTCCGCCTGGTCTTTGACTCGCTTCAGCACGAGCGGCATGGTGTTGCCCATCTGGGTCCATTTACCGTCGATGGAAGAGAGATCAGCGGCGATCTTGCCTTCAAAAACACCGCCGATCCCTTTGGCCTCGATTTTCAGCGAAGCGCCATCGCGGGTCACCGAGGTTGTCGGCAAGCCTTTGGCGCCCTGGTCGGGGCTGTCCATGGTAGCGATGAGGCCGTCTTCGGTGTTGACGAGGTGGAAGACGACGCGCAGCTTGACCGCGCCGGTATCGAGCGAACCCATCCAGGTGCCGTCAATGTCGGAAGGTTTGGCGGGCTTGTGTTCGGTCTTGACTGGCGCTGTCCCGCGCTTGAAGTCGAGCGGCAACGACTGGCCCTGCGTCCACGTGCCCGAAATGGTGTTGCCGTCGGCTGCGACCTTGCCTTCGTAAGTGCCCTGGACGGCGGTCACCTCGAGACTGAGTTTGGAATCCTTGAGGGTGACGGAGTTGACCGGAATACCGTTGCCGCCCGGCTGGTCAATACTGTCGAGCGTAGCCTTGAGGCTGCCGTCGGGCGCTTTGCTGATGTGAAGAACAAGGCGAAGTTCTGCGCCGTCCGCGTTGATCGTTCCTTGCCAGTCGCCGGCGATGTCTTGCGCTCGCGCCAAGCTCACCCCGGCCAACAAGAAGGCTGGCAACACTATGAAAACCAGAATGCGTTTCATGCGGTTCGCCCTCCTTGGGCGAGCTTTCTTCTAGGGGCCCAAAATCAGAAATCACAGCTACAATTCACCGCGACTTTCCATCTTCTTGTAGAGCACCAGAGAATAAACTGCCGGAACCAGCGAGGCGGTCATGACGACTGCAATCGGGAGCCAGAATGGGGCTCCCAGAATCGCGGCTATCAGACCCAGAACTCCGCCGGCAAACATAGTCTTGGCGGCGAAGCGGTGGGTCGCGTTCCAGACCTGCTCATTGGCGATGGTCCAGGGAGTGCGAATGCCCACATAGAAGTTACGCCGCACCTTGCCCATGACGTTTCCCAGCAGCGCAATCAGCAGGCAGACTCCGCCCTCGACGGCGCGGCTCATGTCAATGGCCCACGACAATCCTGCCGCGAGAATCAACCCGTGCATGTAGGCCAGCATGGCCAGGATGGCGACCATGATGTAGAGATACGTGGAGCGGAACGAATCTACTTCAAAATGCTTCGGCGAAAGCCAGGGCAGCACCGCGAACATCGCGAGAAGCGCGGCCATGATGCCGGGGTCAATCACGAACAGAGTCCACCTGGCGCTCCAGCCGTTGACGTTGCCATGCGCATCCCAGTGAGTGGGAATGGTGGCGGGCAGGTGCGGGTAAGTGACCAACGTGGCCGCCAGCACGGCTGCGATGAGGCCGGCTGCAATGATGTAGTACGCGCGCGTCATGACTGTTCGTCCCCTGGTGGCTTGCTTTCCGGCGAGGGCCTGGCGCCGGTCGCCTTTTCAGACTGGCCTCGAATCAGATCGATGGCCCAGGCCAGCAAGTCCTGCACGACGGTGGTGTTCAACCCGTACCAGATCTGCTGGCCGTCGCGTCGACTGGTGAGCAGGTCGGCTTCTTTCAAGACAGCGAAGTGGTGGGACATGGTGGGCTTGGTCATGTCAAAGCGCTCGGCCAGGTCGCCGGCCGTCATCTCACCCCTCCGAAGCAAGTTCAGAATCTCGCGACGGGTGGGATCAGCCAGAGCCTTGAAGGCCTTGTTGGAAGAAGGGGCCATAATTAGATATTCATATAATTAGATAATGATCGAACTGTAGCCCGCAGCTTATTGTTTGTCAAGCCCCTGGAATCTCCTCAGCCCGTGGTCAATCGGGGGTGCAAAGCGTGCTTCAAACATGCCGAAAGCGGGCTGAAACTGTGCTTGGGCGGGGGGCAAATTCAAGATAAAATAAGGACTGTGCGGTCGGTCCCCACGGCCGCAGTTGACCTCCCAGCCTTTCGAACCGAGCCCATGAAACCGGTTCTTGCATGTCTCGCGATTGTTCTCGTCGGCGCCAGTGCGGCGGCCCAGATTCCATCCAATGCCGCAAGACCCGCGAGCACCGCCGTGATCGGTGGAATCGTCACCAAAGAGCCGGGCAGCGAGCCGGTCAAGAAAGCGGTGATCGAGCTGATTGCCGAGAGCCAGACCGGAGGCGGGAACTACACCGCCGTGACCGGCGCAGACGGAGTCTTCCGGATTGAGGGCATCGTTCCCGGACGCTATCGTTTGTTTGCCGAGCGGACCGGGCTTCTGGAAGCGGATAAACATCACGCGCGCAGCGACGGGCGGGTACTGACTCTGGCATCCGGGCAGGAACTCAAGGATCTGCAAATCCGCATGCAAGCCGCGGCCGTGGTGCGCGGCCGGATTACAGATGAAGATGGGGAAGCGTTGCCCAACGCGACCGTCTCGGTGCTGCGGCAGACATTTGCCTCGGGACACAGCCGCTGGGAACAGGCTGGTTCAGAACGCAGCAACGATCTGGGCGAATACCGCATCGCCAGCCTGCCAGCCGGGAACTACTACATATCAGTGACCCCGCCGCCGGATTTCAAGAGACTGATCGAAGAGGCGAGGAGTGGGCGAGCGGAGGCGGGCGGGGCGAGCGTGGCAGAGAAGCCTGCGACGAGCTACCAGGCGACGTATTATCCCGGCACGACCGATCGCAGCCAGGCGGCGGCGATCCAGTTGCGGGCGGGAGGCGGCGGCGATCCAGTTGCGGGCGGGAGACGAATTCCCGGTGAACCTGTCGCTCGCGCCCAGTCCCGGCCTGAGTATTCGTGGATCGGTGGTGAATCTGCCGCCGCACTCTTCGGCTTCGATTCTGCTGCAGTCGCATGATTTCGGCCTGGTGCTGAATGGGGCTGAAATGCATCGGGATGGCAGCTTCGTGATTCGCGATGTGGCGCCCGGGGCCTACACGATCATGGCGACGGTGGAAAATGCGACCGCGCCGATGATGGCGCGGCAATCGCTGCAGGTGGCCGGGAACAGCGTGGAGGGCCTGCGCCTGGCGCCGCAGCCGGGAGCGGTGGTTCGCGGGCGGCTGCGTCTGGAAGCGAAAGGCAACGTGAACCGGTTCGATCCCAGCCAGATTTTTCTCGCGCTCCAATCCGGCGAGCCGGAGGACGATGCCGGCGTGTTCACACTCGGGCAAGGGTTTTCGAATCTGGCGCAACTCGCGCCCGACGGGAGTTTTGAATGGAAAGACGTTCCTCCGGGGAACTATTACGTGCAATTAGCCGGAGAGACCGGCGCGAACCATGACTGGTTTGTGAAGTCGGAGTTGGTCGGCGGTCGCGCTGCAGACGAAGCCGGCTTCAGCGTGAATGGCGGCGCGGTGGTGCTCGATCTGGTGGTAAGCGCGAATGGAGCCGTGGTTGAGGGCCTGGCCACTGACCGGAAAGGCGAGACGATCGCGAATGCCGTGATCGTGGCTGTGCCCGAGGCGCGGCTGCGCGGGCGACTGGACCATTATCGTAAGGCGGTCAGCGATCAGAGCGGACGATTCACCTTGCACGGAATTCCTCCGGGCGACTACACGCTGCTGGGGTGGGAGAGCGTGGACGGCGCGCCTTATTACGATCCGGAATTTCTGAAAAGCTGCGAGGGGCAGGGAAGCACGCTGCACGTGAATGAGGGCGACCGGAAAAGCGTGCAGGTGCAGGCCATCGCCGAGGCGGAAGAGCAGCAGTAGGGGGCCCAGACGGGCTCCGGGTAGTTACCCTAAATCCCCTGTTCCAGCCAGTTATTGAGAATCAAGGCCGCTGTCAGGCCCAGTGGATGATGTCACCATGCACCCAAAGCTGAAACGTCACCCAGAGAGTCGCCAGCGCCAGTGGCATGCGATATGGCCCTCGTCCGAACAGCAGGCATGCGATTGTAGCCATGGAGAGCGCTCTCGATACATAGATCAGACGATCGAGAGTCAGCAGGCCAATAAGGGGAAGGGTGGCGTGGTACATCTGGCAGACTCGCCAACTCCAATAGCCTAGGTAGGCCAGCGTGCTTACTGAACCTGCCACCAAAGCAGCCATGTAAGAGATTTTCTGCCGCCGATGAACCTGTCTGCCGTGGTAGTAGCGACTGATTCTCGCCCACGCCAATCCGAATACCAGAATCGGCGTCAACAGGATCAAACCTGCAAGCCATACGCTGAGGTCGTAGAGCATGTCAATTGATTAGTCAACAGAATCGTACACCTCTGTTCCCGCTGACTGTTGATAATTGCGATAGCGCTCGGTGACCTTTCCTTCGGCCCTGCAGTCCGCTTGCACCTTGCCTTCCGGTAAAATCGAATTCTTATGGCTACCTTTGAAGAAATCGCAGAACGGGAACAGCAGTTTTTGCTGCAGACTTATAACCGCTATCCGGTCGTGCTGGCGCGCGGCAAGGGAGTGTTCGTGTATGACATCGAGGGCAAGCGCTATCTCGACTTTGTTTCGGGATTGGGCGTGAATGCGCTGGGGCACGCGCATCCGCGGATCGTGAAGGCGATTCGCGAGCAGGCGGCGAAGCTGCTGCACGTTTCGAATCTCTACTATCACGAGTATCAGGGGCGGCTGGCGGAAAAGTTGTGCCAGCTTTCCGGCGGCTCTTCTGGAATGTCGCGGGTGTTCTTCTCCAACAGCGGGACGGAGGCGATCGAGGGCTCGATCAAGCTGGCGCGGCTGGCTGGACATCGCGCGGGCGGGGCGGCGAAATGCCGGCTGGTGGCGCTCGAGGGTTCCTATCATGGGCGGACGTTTGGCGCATTGTCGCTGACCGGGCAGGATAAGCATCGCAAGGGATTCGAACCGCTGCTTGAAGATGTCACTTTCGTGAAGCAGAACGATGTCGAAGGCCTGCGGGCGGCGGTGAATGACAACACCTGCGCCATCGTGCTGGAGCCGATTTTCGGCGAAGGCGGAATCTATGAGTGCTCGGGCGAGTTTCTCGGGGAATGCAGGGCGCTGGCCGACCGGCACCGGGCGGCGCTGATCTTTGACGAGATTCAGTGCGGGCTGGGCCGGACGGGAACGATTTTTGCGTTTCAGAATTTCGGGGTGACCCCCGACATGGTGGCGATTGCCAAGCCGCTGGCGGCGGGGCTGCCGCTGGGAGCCTTCCTGGCGAAGGAAGAATTTGCGTCGGCGATTGGGCCGGGACAGCATGGCACGACGTTTGGCGGTGGGCCGCTGACGTGCCGCATCGCGCTGGAGTTTCTGGCGATTGTGGAAGAAGAGAAGCTGCTGGAAAACGTGAATCGCGTCGGCGGGTATCTGCGACAGGAGCTGGAGGGGTTAGTGAAAAAATGTCCAGCGGCGAAGGAAGTGCGCGGGCGGGGATTCATTCAGGGCATTCAGCTGGAGATTCCGGCGCGTCCGATTGTGGATGCGGGCCTGGCTGAGGGCGTGTTGTTCAACAGCACGCAGGACACGGTGGTGCGGTTCCTGCCGCCGTTTCTGCTGGAGGAAAAGCATGTGGACAAAGGGATTCGCGTGTTGAAGAAGCTGTTGGGAAAGAAACGGAGAGCGGCGGCGTAAAGGTTTGCCGAGGTCAAAAATCCCCACCCTTTCGCACAGAACGCGAAAGGATGGGGCACCCAGCAAAATCCCCACCCTATCTCGCCAAAAAAACGGCGAGACAAGGATGGGGCACCCGCACCCACTTCTCGCAGAGAACGCGAGAAATGGGGCACCCGGCTGATCGCTGGCTACTGACCACTGATTCCAAAAAAGCGGGGAGCCGAAGCTCCCCAAAGTGAAGTGACAGAGGCGTTGTTTCACTTAGATAGAATCCTGCCGAGAGAAAAAAGTTGTCCCTGGGCGGGAAGATTTTCTTCGCCGGAATGAAGTCCGGATGACCGGATGACTGAAGTCAAGATGAATCAGGCTGAGATGAACGAAGCGCAGGGAATCGGGGCGGGCGTGGCGAACGCGGTTGGCCAGGGAGTGGAAGAATGCTGGATGGACATCGACGGCGCGCGGATGCGATATCTGCGCACGGGGTCGGGGCCGGCGTTGATCTTGCTGCACGGGCTGCTGGGGTATTCCTACTCGTGGCGCTATGCCATGCCGGCGCTGGCTCCCTACCGCACGGTTTATGCGCCGGACATGCTGGGCGCGGGATTTTCCGACCGTCCGAAGGGGATCGATCACTCCATGCGCGGGACCGCGCTGCGCGTGCTGCGGTTTGCCCGGAATCTCGGCCTCGAGTCGTTTGACTTGCTTGGAACGTCGCGGGGAGGGCCGGTAGCGATGGCGGCGGCTGCCGAGTGCGTGGACGGCGGCAAATTGCGTGTGCGGCGGCTGGTGCTGGTTTGCCCGGTCAATCCGTACTCGCCGCACGGGCGCTGGCTGGCGCCGTTGGCCGGGACTCGTGCCGGAGCCGCAGTGGTCCGCGTGGTGCTCAAGCGCGTGCCAGCGCTTTATCCTTACTGGCACGGGCGCATGTTCGGGGACCGCAGCAAGATTCCTCCGGGAAGCCTGGAGGGTTACAAGGCGCCTCTGGCCAGACCTGGATTGTTTGAGCACGCGCTCTCGATCGTCAGGACCTGGACTGCTGATTTGCGGGAATTGGAGGCATTGCTGCCGAAGCTGGCGCAAATTCCCACGCTGCTGATGTGGGGAAGCAAAGACCCGGCAGTGTACGCTTCGTCCATGGAGCCGCTGGCGCGGCACTTTGCGAAGGTGCAGACGGTCGTTTTCCCCGGGGTTGGGCACCTTCCGTATGAAGAGTGTCAGGAAGAGTTCAACCGGGCGCTGATTGAGTTCCTGACGAGCCGGACAGGTTTGGTCTGAAGTTTCTGTATGCTGTACTTCGGCTAAACTGCCGGCTGCCGCCGGCTGGTCAGGCCGAGGCGGCTGTCCCCACACGAGCAACATGAGCCACTCCATCCTCGACATATTACGGACCGCGCTAGTGCACTACGGCTACTGGGCTGTGGCCGTGGCCCTCCTGGTGGAGAACGCCGGCGCGCCGGTGCCGGGGGAGACAGTTCTTCTGTTGGCGAGCTTTCTGGCCTATGCCGAGCACGAACTGCAACTGGGCTGGATCATTGCGGTGGGAACGATCGCCGCTACGCTGGGGGACAATCTGGGCTTTGCCCTCGGCTACTACGGCGGACGGCCGCTCATGAATCGCTACCAGTCTGTGTTTCGCATTCAACGGAGGACTCTGGAGCGGGGTGAAGGCCTGTTCGAGCGGTTTGGCGCGGTGACGGTGTTTTTTGCGCGCTTCATTTTCGGCATGCGGATCATCGCGGGGCCGTTGGCCGGCGTGTTGCGCATGCCCTGGCGGAAATTCCTGGCCTTCAACTTCCTGGGTGCGATCGTGTGGGTGACGGCGATTTCCGGGGTGGGCTATCTGTTCGGCGAGCACTGGGAAAGGTTGCAGCGCGGAGTAAAGCGGCTTGACCTCGGGGTCGCGATCGTAGTGCTGGTGGTGGCGGCGTTTTTGTGGTGGCGAAGCCGGCGGGAGAACTGACTGGCACCGCCAAAAACCCCTCGACCACCTCAATGGAGCGATCCATAAAGCCGAGATCTGTGAACAGGAGCCGTAGCCAGAGGGATACAGAGAGAACGGAAGGCAGCGTCAAAGTGACGCTGCCTTTTTTCTTTCAGGGTAACTTTCCCGATCAGCGCGAGAAGCTACTTGCGGCCGAAGCTGTATCCGATCGAGGCCCCGAGTCGCAAAATGTTGCCGGAGTGGAACTGATCGGTATTGCCAACGATATAGTAATAATGCGCCTCGGGGCGGACGAAGAAGTGTCGCCAGAAGTAGTAACGCACGCCTGCCCCGGCGTGCAGCAGGAAATGATGGGTGCTGATGAAGGTGGGGCATACTCCGCTGCAGGTGGCGAATTGGTTGTAGAAAGACAGATTCTGCACTCCGAAACCGGTCATAAAATCGATGCTGGTCTTGGGGCCAATGCGCGGTGCGAACACGCCATTGACATCGGACAAGACGGGGCGGAAGTGCTGATAGCCGTTGTAGAAGGCCTCGTGGTAGCGGAATGCCACTTCGGCGTTCAGGCCAAAATGATTCTTGAAAATGGCCTCGGCGCCGACGCTGGGGTAAGTTCCTCCTTTTTCCGGCGGGGGTATGTACGCCTGAGAGGAACTGGTGGACTTGGAAGAGAACAGCGTGCCGCCGCCGGCCATAATGTCAATTTCCTGGGCACGGGCGAAGCTGGCCAGTGCTACGGCCGCACATCCCAAGACGAGCAATCCGAGCTTTCTCAATACACCTCCTTCGAAACCTGATTGTTCTTTGAGCACGCGGCCCGGTCTACGGCGGACAGGCGAGTTACAGGCGAACGGGCCGCCCGAATGGATCTATGTTAGCGCATCCGCCGCGACCATTTGATACGGTGGTCCCGCTCCTGCCCGCCGAGCCGATGGTTATTCTGGGCCACCGATCGTGTATCCGATCGAGGCACCTACGCGGAGAATATTATTGCTGTTGAAGTCAACAGTATTGTTGCGGATCCAGTAGTAGTGCGCTTCGGGGCGCACAAAGACGTGGTGCCAGAAGTAGTAGCGAAGCCCGCCGCCGACGTCTACCAGGAAGTGGTGTGAACTGCTGAAACAGGCGCCGAAATAGACGCAGTTGGCGGTGTTTTGGTACTGGTAATAGCGAGTGTCTTGAAAGCCGATGCCCCCGAGGAGGTCAGCGCCAACCTTCTTGCCCAGGCGCGGCTGATATACCGCGTTGAAATCGTTAATGATAGGGCGGTACGGCTGACCGCCCGATCCGCCGTAAGCACCTACGCCGCCCCGCCACGTAACCTCGTAACCAAAGCCGATGCGGCGATGAAAAATCACATCGGCGCTCACGGCGGGGTAGAGGCCTCCTTTTTCGGGGCAGCCAGTTACGAGGTTGCAGGCAGCGGATCCAGGCGCCATGACCGTGCCGAACCCGAGGGCAACGTCCCCCTGCTGGGCGGAAGCCAGGCTAGCCAAAAGCGCAATTGCAAAGAGGGTCGCGAAACCGGCAAACTTTCTCAAGTGGAACCTCCTGTACGTTTCGTTTCTCGCAGTTAAGATGCCTCCGCCCGGATGTTGGATGCAGGCGCATGGGCGAAGAACTTATGATAATTCGCGCAAGGCGCAGATTCAAACTGCCTGGCCTCGAGGATCTCCAGGAGACAACACTGCCTCTCAGCAGCAAGAGGGTCGCGCTGCTGTTCTTCATGCAAAGCACCGCATGCGTCAGTTCCTAAACCTGGACGAAACTATCTACTGACTCACCACAACCCGTGGCCACGCGATAAGTTGCCCTCAGGGAACACTTTTCGCCACGTTCTTGCAGGCTCCGGGTGGCGGGCCATTCACGGGCGCTTGGAGCCACCACCGCCGCGCAGGATGTGATCGAGGGAGATAGGGCCCGCACCGAAAAAGATAAGAGCAAAGGCTAGGGCAGCGGCCGCAAGCGGAAACTCGTAACCCGGTCCGGCAGGAGAACCTCGAAGTCCGTTGTGCCAGTGCGCTTTCCAGATAGCAACCGAGAGGTCGATGCAGATGGCGAAGGCCGCGGGGCGCGTAAAGAATCCTGCCAAGATGAGGAGGCCGCCGAGGAACTCGGTAAAGGAGGCGACGTAAGCCAGCCAGTGCGGTATGCCTAAGCCCGCCATAAAGTTGGCGGTCTGGTTCAAGTTGAGAACCTTCTGATAGCCGTGGGCGACCATGATCGCGCCCAGGGCCAGACGCATGAGGAGCAGAGCGAGCGGTTGAAACCGGTCGAGGTAGCGCAAGGATTCCTCCGTGTCCAATAGGGTACCGCAAGGCAGGGAAACACCGAAAGGGGGTGCGGTCGCAGGTAGCGTCCTAATTCGCCTTTCTTCACCACGGAGGCGCGGAGTCACAGAGAAGACCTCGAAAACCTGTAAAAGCCAGAAGCGGAGGACTTTGCCAAGCAGTTTGGGTTTCTCTGTGTCTCTGTGTCTCTGTGACTCCGTGGCAAGAAAACTAAATTAGGACATTACCCGGTCGCAAGGCAGACTTGCTGTGCTCGCTTGCGCTCTTCTGAGTTAGACCCCGTCCGGCCCGGAAAACGCTTGACCTGGCTGCGGGCGAGCGATAGTCTTTCGGCGCGGCACCTACCTCTAGAGTTCGAGAAAAAATCCTTCACCGTTCGCGGATGGAGCCTGGCATGCGTAAACAACTCTGGTTGCGACTTCTCCTCACAGGAGTGCTGTTCTCGCTCGCTATTCCGGCTGGCCTGGCCCAGCACAAGAAACGTGTGGCTGTGCTGAATTTCGATTACGCCACGGTGCAGTCGTCGGCGTCGGCAATTTTTGGAACCAATGTTGACGTGGGCAAGGGCATCTCTGACCTGTTGGTGCAGCAGTTGGTGACCGATGCCAAGTATTCCCTGATCGAGCGCAATGCCATCGACAAGATTCTGAACGAGCAGAACTTCGCCAACAGCGACCGGGTGGATTCATCGACCGCCGCCAAGATCGGCAAGATCCTGGGCGTGGACGCGGTCATCATGGGCAGCATCACGCAGTTTGGACGGGATGATCAGAACAAGACATACGGTGGGGGCGCGGTCGGCGGCCTCACGCAGAAGTTTGGGGTCGGTGGTGTGCAGAAGCGCGAGGCCAAGGCGGTGGTGGGGATTACGGCGCGCATGGTGGATACGACGACGGGAGAGATTCTAGCCGCGGTCACCGGGACGGGAGAGTCGACGCGCAAGGGAACCTCGCTGGTGGGCGCCGGCGGAGGAGGCGGGAACGCGGCCGGCGGCGGTTATGACATGACCAGCAAGAACTTTGGCGATACGATTCTGGGAGAAGCCGTTCACCAGGCGGTGACGCAAATGGCGACCCAACTGGACGAGAAAGCCGAGGCCCTGCCCACGCGCAAGGCAGAGTTTTCCGGACTGGTGGCCGACGTCAGCGGTAATAGTCTCATTCTCAACATTGGCCGCAATTCCGGAGTGCAAGTGGGCGACGCGGTCGCGATCAGCCGTCCGGTGCGGACGGTGAAAGATCCAGCGACGGGCAAGGTCATCAAGACCATCACCAACCAGATGGGAACGGCGACGATCACCGAAGTGGATGCAGACTCGGCAACGGCGAACTATACGGGCAGCGCGCCGGCCAAAGTGGGAGACACGGCCAAGAGCCAGTAAGTCTGCAAGCGGCCCAGCCGCGAAAGCCACGGCTTGCCCGACAGAAGCTGCTGGCTCCAGCCAGTGAGTGCTCGTTGTCCAGGGGCTTGACCCGCCGACATAGTACCTCCGTACCGTCTCTAGTACTTCAGTTACCGTTCTGCGGGTGACCAGTCGTCGGCTGCACAGGCACTACATCTGATTGTGTTCAAGATTTGCCAGACCACAATATATAGTTGCCGACCCTAAAGGCCGTTTTCTTCGATTCCAGAAAACAGGCAAAAAACCCCAAGAAACCGGGAGATTCACTTCGAGCCGGGGCTTTTCCGGGCTGATATATGCTCAGGACACCGAAAGCCCTCGGAGCCGATATTAGAGGGCGAGGCAGTCTCCCATTAGCAAGCCGTGCGTGCCGGAGAATCCGGAGCGGGCGAAGGATCTGGGGAATGGCAAAGGAACTATGGCCGACTCGCGAGAAGTAATGAATATTCGCCAGGCGTCGCAATATCTGGGCGTGAGTCCGGACACGCTTTACAAGTACGTGGGCGAACAAAGGATTCCCGCGTTCAAGCTGGGCAATCGCTGGCGCTTCAAGAAATCGAAGCTGGACCAGTGGATGGAAGAGAAGTCGAGTCAGATGGAACCGTCGGCCAAGCGCAAACCCAAGGCAGCGGGGAAAGCAGCCGGGCAAGTTTAGGAAAAACGTCGCGGGCAGCAATGCCCGCGCCACACAAAAAGGTGGGCACATGTTTGGAATGGGATCAAAGTCCATAGTAGGCCTCGATGTAGGCTCCTCGAGCATCAAGGCGGTGGAGCTGAGAAAAAAAGGCGGGCAGATTGAAGTGGCGCACCTGGGGCTGGAACCGCTGTCTTCCGACATCGTGGTGGATTCGATGATCGTGGACTCGGGCACAGTTTCGAGCGCGATTTCCAAGCTGTTCCTCGACAACCAGATCAAGACCAAGGCGGTAGCCACGGCGGTGAGCGGGCACTCGGTGATCGTGAAAAAGATCTCGCTGCCCTCCATGAGCGACCAGGAACTGGCCGAGACCATCGAGAAAGAAGCGGCGCAACACATCCCCTTCGATCTGGCCGACGTGAGCCTGGACTACCAGATTCTCTCCGACGAAGTAGGCAGTCCGCAGATGGATGTTCTTCTGGTGGCGGTGAAGAAGGACAAGATTCTGAACTACACCAACGTACTCTCGATGGCGGGACGCACCCCGGCTATTGTGGACATTGACGCGCTGGCCCTGCAGAACTGCTACGAGTACAACTACCAGCCGTCGCCCGGGCAGGTGGTAGCGCTGCTGAACCTGGGCGCGAGCGTGATGAACATCAATATTGTGAAGGGCACGACTCCGCTGTTCCCGCGCGACGTCAGCGTGGGCGGCCACCAGTACACCGACTCGCTGCAGAAGGAACTGGACCTGAGCTTCGATGACGCCGAGGCGCTGAAGCTGGGGCGCAAGGTGGGTACGGTGAGCGAGGACGCCAAGCAGCCGATTCTGCAGCAGGTGACCGAGATCATCGTGCTGGAAATTCAGAAGACGTTTGACTTCTTCCGCGCCAGCGCCGCCGGCGAGCACATCGAGAAGATTTACCTGGCGGGGGGCTCGTCGAAGGTGCCGGGGCTGGTAGAAGCGTTGCGGCAGGAGTTTTCCATGCCGGTGGAGCTATTGAATCCGTTCCAGCGGGTGACGCCGCCGGCGGAAGGGCTGGGGGCGGAACTGGTGGAACAAAACCCCGGCCAGATGGCGGTGGCGGTGGGCTTGGCCCTGAGGAGCTTTGAATCCCTATGATCAGAATCAATCTGCTCGAAACAGCCAAAAGCAAGGGCAAGCGCGCAGGCAGCGGCCCGTCGCTTCCCACGATGGAAATGGGCGATATGGGATCGCCCAAGCTGAAGGTTCTGGTGGTGCTGGTGCTGGCGGGGTTGTTCAACCTGGGCTACTGGTACCGGCTGGACCACGTGTCGAAAGATCTGGCGGCGAAGATGAAGGTGGCGGAGCAGAAGAATCGCGAACTGGCGGATGTGAAGGCGCGGTTCCTCGAACGCCAGAACCAGGCCAACGCCTACAAGCGCCGGGTGGACGTCATTGACGGACTGCGCAACAGCCAGACCAGCCCGGTGAACCTGCTGGCCATGTTGGGCGAGACGGTGAACAACACCGAAGCGGTATGGCTGAGCAAGATGGACGACACCGGGACGAGCGTGAATCTGGAAGGCACGGCGTTGTCGACCGATGCGGTCGCGACCCTGATCGCCAACCTGCAGAAGACCGGGTTCTTCAAGAGTGTGGAGATCAAGGAGACGTGGCAGGACGATAGCTTCAAAGACATGCAGGCATTCCAGTTCACCCTGACCTGCGATAAAACGAAGTCGTAAAGGTGGAACTATGGCGATGAATTTTAGTGAACTGTCGGGCATCAAGCAGTGGGGAGCGGTCATCCTCGGGGGAGCGCTGGTGACAGGGGCGCTGTACTTCACGGTGTTCAAGACCCAAACCGAGAAGAACGCCACTGCGCAGCATGCCCTGGACGAAAAGATTCGGGAGAACAACGAACTCGAGTCCTACCGCCCCAAGCTGAAGCTGATCGAACAGCAACTGGCAGAGCTGAAACAGCAACTGGAAATCGAGGGCCGCATTGTGCCCGATGAAAAGCAGATCGACCAGTTCATCACCATGATGGGCGGCGAGGCCCAAAAGGCCGGCGTAGAAGTGCGGCGCTATACGGCGAAGGAAACCAAGTCGCAGCAGTACTACACGGAAGTTCCCTTCGAAATGGACCTGGACGGACCGTACTACTCGATGCTGAACTTCTTCGACCGGGTGGGAAAACTGGAACGGATCGTCAATATTAGCAACCTGCTGGTTTCGACGACCAAGAACCCGGGCGGCGCGAAAGCCAAGCACACGTACACATACGCACCCAACGAGAGTGTGGTGGCGTCGTTCACGGCGACCACATACTTCAGTCACGACACGCAACCTTCAGCGGCCAGCACCGGGGCAAAGCCCGGAACGCCGGCGGCGAAGTAGGGATGGCTATGAAGCTGACGACAGGCATTCTGGCAATGGCAATCACGATGACGGCGGGCGCGGCTTTCTCTGCGAGAGCTGTGGCGCAGAATCCGGACGCCATCGATAACGCGCGCAGCATCGCCAAATCGCTGCAGCAGAAGCAAGCCAACGATAGCAACGCGGCGCCGAACACGGCGGGATCCGCCGCCAAGCCAACTCCCGGGGCTCCGGCGCCGGCAGTCAAGCCGGCGGTCATTCCGGGGAGCAAAGCGGTGGCAGCGGCACCGGCGTCGAGACCGGCTCCAGCGGCCAAGCCAGCTCCGGCGAGCGGCCAGCACAACCAGCTCCAGCGGGTGAACGTGGTGCAGGGGACGGACAGCATCCGGATCGAGATCAGCTCCAGTGGAGCGGTGACGCCCCGGGTGACCAAACTGGACTCGCCGGCCCGCATCCTGGTGGCGCTGCCGGAAACGACCGACGTTACGCCCAAGAATCACATTGCGGTGGGCAGTGGCGGGGTCAAGGAAGTGCGCATCGGCATGGATGGACAGACGCCTCCGACGACAAGCGTGGTGGTCGATCTGGAGAAGGCATTGGCCTTTGAGTTGACGCCCGGTCCATCGGACAAACTGGTGCTGACCGTGCATGGGCAGGCGGTAGCGAAGAGCAGTCCGACTCCGGCTCCGGCGACAGCGAAGACCGCGGCGCCGGCGGCCCAACCGCAGACGGTGGCCAAGACCGCCCCAGCGGCGGCCAAAGCGCAGCCTGCCCCGGCAGCCAAAGCGCAAACCGCCCCGGTGGTAGCGAAGAGCAGCCCGGCTCCGGCGAAGGTGCCCGATATCCAACTGGTAGCGAAGACGACTCCGCCGGCGGCCAAGGCACCGGTTGCGTCGAACGCCGGGGCTCCGGCCAAGCCAGCGGTTACCGCGAACGCGCCTGCTAAGCCGGCAGAGAAGCAGCCCGCGGCAAAGGACACCAAGGCCGCCGCTACGGCTCTGGCACCTGCACCTGCGGACGCGACCAAGAGCGCAGATGCTGCCAAGGCGCAGCCCAAGCCGGAAGACAAGAAGTGGGCAATGACGGGGAAGCGCGATCCGTTCTTTAGCCCGGTCGTACAGCAGCCCGGTGGTTCCGGCTGCTCGACGGGGAAGAAATGCCTGGAGATCGGCAACATCAATCTGCGGGGTGTGGTGAAGTCGGACAGCGGCTTTATCGCGGTGGTGACCAACAGCCTGAACAAGGCTTATTTCCTGCGGGAGAACGATCCGGTATTCAACGGCTATGTGGTGAAGATCACGGGTGATTCGGTGGTGTTTCAGGAGACGGTGGAAGACAAGCTGGGCAAACCGTTCACGCGGGAAGTGGTCAAGCGGATCTTCACGCCGGCAGTTTAGGCAAGACGGCGGCGACCGGAAACGGGGCTGCCGAAATCAAGTTCGAAAGAAGGACACGCGGGCCCGGCCCGCGGGTTGGGGAGAGGCGAAATGCGAAAGCAACAACTGGCACTTTTCGGATCGTTGCTGGTCTTAGTAATCGCGGCGATGGCTGCGGCTGCCCAGACACCGAGCCAGCTCGATCGAGTCAAGGTAGTCCGGAGCACGGACGACATCCGGGTCGAGATCAGCTCGCACGGCGCAGTGGCGCCGAAGCTCAGCAGTCTGGACTCGCCCGCCCGCGTGGTGGTGGATCTGCCGGCGACAGTGATGGCGACCGGGCAGAGTCACATCGCGGTGGGCGCCGCCGGGGTGAAGGGCGTGCGCATCGGCATGGATCGACAAACGCCTCCGACCACTCGCATCGTCGTCGACCTCGACCAGGCGTGCAGCTATGAATTGACGCCCGGCCCGGCCGGCAAGCTGGTGCTGACGCTGCACGGGAACGCAGTGGCCAAGGCGGCTCCAGCGATTCCGGACACCGAGGCGAAGCCGGTGGCGACGAATGAGCCGGCCAGCCATCCCATGTCGCCGTTCTCGCCGCGAGTCATGGACATGCAGGCTGCACCCCAGCCGAAGGCTGAGAGCAAGCCCGTTGCCCAGGATTCGGCTTCGGCCAACGAGTTCGTAATGGTCGAACCGGCCTATGAGGCAAAGAGTCAAACGGTGGATGAGCCAAAGGCTCGCGCCCAGGAAGCGGCGGCGCGGTTTGCCGACAAGACTGCGGCGGAACTGCTTGCGCTGAGCGAGAATGCAGCTCAGGCTCAGAATCCGGCCGGCACGCAGATGCAGCCGGCAGTGAATCTGGCGGCCGAGCAGAAAGCCCAGGCTGGACAACAGCCTGCTTCCACCGGGCCCAAGTACACGGGCGAGCCGATCTCGGTCAACCTGAAGGATGTTGATCTGAAGGATTTCTTCCGCCTCATTCATGAAATCAGCGGTCTGAACGTTGTGCTGGATCCGAATGTGCACGGCACACTGACCGTGGTTCTGGATGACGTGCCGTGGGATCAGGCGCTCGACATCGTGCTCAAGAACAACGATCTGGCGCGCGAACTGGAAGGTAACGTTCTGCGCATCGCCACCGTGGAAACTCTGAAGCACGAAGCCGATGGCCGCCGGGCGCAGATCGAATCGGAAGCGCTGGCGGTGGAGAAGGTCTCGGTGACGCGCTTCCTGAGCTATGCCAAGGCGAAAGACGTTATCATCACCGTCAAGAAGTTCCTCTCGCAGCGTGGCGATGTCGTGGCCGATGACCGTACCAACGCCGTGATCGTCAATGACATTCCCAAGGTGATCCCGACCATCGACCGGCTGCTGACGCAGCTCGACCGCAAGACGCAGGAAGTCGAAATCGAAGCGCGCGTGGTAGCAGCGACGCGGCAGTTTGCCCGCGACATTGGCACGCAGCTCGGTTTTGGCTGGGGCAACGGCCACACCGCGGTGGGCGGAAACCAGGCCGTCGGCGCAACTCCGACGACGGTCGGCGGCCTCACCCCGAATTACATTGTGACGCCGGGAACAGGTTCCACCACGGGATTCACCATTCCGCTGTTCTCGAATCTGGGATCCACGTCGCCCTCGAGCGGTTTGCAGTTCGTCAACGCCAGCAATAACGTGCGGATTGATGCCATCCTCTCCCTGGCGGAGTCGCGGGGCTTGCTGAAAGTGCTCTCGCGGCCGCGAGTGGTGACCCAGAACAACATCCAGGCTCTGGTAAAGCAGGGCGTGCGCGTGCCGATCGTGACCCAGGCGCAGTTGGGCGGTCCTCCGACGGTGACATACGTGGACGCCTTCCTGCGGCTGACCGTGACTCCGCAGATCACATCCGAGAACACGATCTTCCTGAACGTGGACGTGGAAAACACCACGCCGAACTTCGGTCAGGAAGTGCAGGGCAACCCGGAATTGATCACGCAGCAGGCCACCACGCAAGTCCTGGTAACCGATGGCGGCACGGTGGTGATCGGCGGCGTCATCCAGACGCAGAACTCGATCAACATCTCGCAGGTGCCCGTGCTCGGCAACATTCCTTATCTCGGCAACCTGTTCAAACATACGCAGGTGCAGACCTCCAACCAGGAGCTGATTTTCTTCATCACGCCGCGAATCATTCAGACGTAACAGCGTCAGACATAGCAGCGCGGTCGAAGATTGAGCCGCCGGCCTGAAGAACCTGTCAGGTCGGCGGTTTTGTTTCTTGGTGCCCAGTAGCTAGTACTCAGTACCCAGTACTCAGTCGTTAAAGGCATTGATTCCCGAAGTGGAATTCAAGTTGTTTTATGTTCGTTCATCACAGACTTGAAAAGAGTGCAATGCGAAGATGTTGCTGAGGAGCATTGCATGGCACAATCGTATAAGCAGTTAATTGCCTGGCGGAAGGCGATGGAGTTTGTGACTGAGATTTATCATGCTACGCGGACCTTCCCACGCGATGAGATGTATGGTTTGACGAGCCAACTGCGCAGGGCGGCGGTTTCGGTCCCGAGCAACATTGCCGAAGGACAAGCGCGCTATTCGCATCGTGAGTTTCACCGGTTTCTGGCTAATGCGCGAGGTTCGCTGGCGGAAATTGAAACTCAAGTTGCCATAGCAGCGGCGCTAGCCTATTTGCCATCCGAAACGGCCGATCCTTTGCTGGCCAGAGCGGCGGAGCTCGGTCGAATCCTGAACGGACTGATTGCTTCCACGAAGTCTATAGCGTGAATCTGAATCGCCAGAGGTCAGTACTCAGCACCCGGTACTCAGTACTTTGCAGCGGAACCCGGCCACGCATCCGGGGCTCACTCCTCGGATTTCAAACTCGGTCGCCTGATTTTTGCTGAGTACTGAGTACTGGGTACTGAGTACTGAATGCTCAGCACTGCCCGTCTCTACTGTTAAACTTCCAGTAATGGACTTCGTTGCGCGCCAGACGAAACTCCGCGAGCATCTCGCCACGACAAGGTTTGATGGGCTGCTCATCAGCCATCTGCCCAACATCCGATACCTTTGCGGCTTTACCGGAAGCGCCGGGTTTCTGCTGATGGAGGAATCGGGAGGCGTGTTCTTCACCGACGTGCGCTACGACACGCAGGCGCACGACGAGGTCAAAGCGGCAAAGGTTGTAGTGGCCCGCAAGTCGGTGCTTCAATGTGTCGGGGAGTGGTTGAGCGGGCGGCGAAAGCGGGCACGGGGATGGACGTTCGGCGTCGAGGCCGAGCATTTTACCCTGGCCGACAAGAAACGGTTGAAGGATCTGCTGCCTTCCGGCACGCGGCTGCAGGCCGGACCGTCGGTGGTCGAGCGAGCGCGCATGGTGAAGGACGCCGATGAGTTACGGCGAATCCGAGACGCGGTCAACCTGGGGGCCAAGTTGTTCGACCGGGCGGTGGAGGTGATGCGTCCAGGCGTGAAGGAGGTCGAGGTAGCGGCGGAAATGGAGTATGCGGCACGGCGGGCCGGGGCGGACGAGATGTCATTCCCCACCATCGTGGCTTCAGGTGCGAGGTCGGCGCTGCCGCACGGCCGGGCTTCGAACCGGCCCATCGAGCCGGGAGGATTCGTCGTCTGCGACTTCGGTGTTATACTCGCAGGTTATTGTTCCGATCAGACCCGCACTGTATGGGTGGGCTCGGTGTCAGACGAAGCCCGCCGCGCCTACGAGGCGGTGCGGGAGGCGCAGCAGGCGGCCGTGGATGCCGTGCGGCCGGGCATTGCCGTCGGCGAAGTTGACGCGGCAGCCCGCAAAGTATTGCGTAAGGCTGGTTTAGGGCGCTATTTTACCCACTCGACAGGCCACGGCGTGGGGTTGGAGATCCACGAAGCGCCACGCGTCGCCGCCGGGCAGCAGGAAAGGCTGCAAGCGGAGATGGTCATCACGATCGAACCGGGAGTATACTTCCCCGGCAAATGGGGCGTGAGGATCGAGGATATGGTGGCGGTCACGGCCGCAGGCTGCGAAGTGCTGACGCCAACGAGCAAAGATTTTCTGGCAGTCCAGTCTTCTTAACGTTTTAACGTTCAGCAGGGCAGGATCCATGCCCGGCTTTTTCGCGCGCGGGTTTCGAGCGTAGCGGGAGTGAAAAACGGTCCCACCGTAAACGAATGAATCAAAAAGAGCTGAAGGAACTGATTGAGTTCTTAATTGAAAAGGACATTGCCGAGTTCGAACTGGAACGCGGCGATGTGAAGGTGCGCATCAAGCGGGGCGGAGAGCATGCCTTCCATGCCCACAGCGAGCCGCGGTTTTTCTCGGTGCCCGCCGCCCCGCCAGCCGCTCCGGAACTGGGTGCGGTACCGGTTGTGCCTCCGGCGGCAGCGGCCGAACCGGCTCCCGAGGAAGGGCTGCACATGGTGAAGTCCCCGATCGTGGGGACGTTTTACGAAGCACCTTCGCCGGGGGCGCCACCCTTCGTGAAGGTTGGGGACTCGGTCGAAGTCGGTCAGGTGCTTTGCATTGTGGAGGCCATGAAGCTGCTCAACGAGATTGAGTCGGACGTGGCCGGCGAAATTGTCAAGAAGCTGACCACGAACGGCCAGCCGATTGAATACGGCCAGGAATTGTTTGCCATAAGGCCGAGGAAGTGAGAGCGAGATTTACGGGTGCCCTCTCAATTGTTGATTGTTGATTTTTGATTATTGAATGAAAGTCCGCATCGACTGTGGTTCTCATTCAACAATCATCAATCATCAATCAACATTTTTTTGACGGCTGGAGGCTGGATTTCATGCTCAATAAGATTCTAGTCGCCAATCGGGGGGAGATTGCCTTGCGCGTCATTTGCGCGTGCAAGGAACTGGGCATCCGCACGGTCGCCATCTACAGCGAGGCTGACCGCAACTCGCTGCACGTGCGCTTTGCCGACGAGGCTATCTGCATTGGGCCGCCGCAACTGGCGCAAAGTTACCTCAATATTCCCGCGGTGATCAGCGCGGCCGAGATCGCTAACGTGGATGCGGTGCATCCCGGCTACGGACTGCTTTCGGAAAACGCCAACTTCGCCGAGGTGTGTGAGACCAGCGGCCTCAAGTTCATTGGGCCCCGTCCGGAAGTGATCCGCTTGATGGGGGAAAAGGAAAAGGCGCGCACGGCAATGAAAGAGGCTGGCGTGCCGATTCTGCCGGGATCGGAAGGGATTGTAGCCTCAGACGGCGAAGCGCTGGAGTGGGCGCGGCAAGTTGGGTTTCCGGTGATCGTGAAGGCCTCGGCGGGCGGCGGCGGGCGGGGCATGCGCATCGTCCGTAACGAAGAGGAACTGCCCGGACTGTTCAAGGCGGCGCAGGCGGAGGCGGCGGGAGCCTTCGGCAACGGCGATCTCTACATGGAAAAGTACGTGGAGCATCCCCGGCACATTGAGTTTCAGGTCCTGGCCGACGAGCATGGCAACGTGGTGAGCTTGGGCGAGCGCGAATGTTCCATCCAGCGGCGGCACCAGAAGCTCCTGGAGGAATCGCCTTCGACGCAGGTGACGCCGGAATTGCGCGAGCAGATCGGGTCGGCGCTGTGCCAGGCGCTCGGGGCAATTGGCTACACCAACGCGGGGACGGTCGAGTTCCTGATGGACCAGGAGCGGCGCCTGCATTTCATCGAGATGAATACGCGCATTCAGGTGGAGCATCCGGTAACGGAGATGGTGACCGACGTGGACCTGGTCAAGAGCCAGATCATGATCGCCGCCGGGGCGAACATGAGCGAAGTGCTGCTCGGCCCGGTCGTGCACCGTGGGCATTCAATCGAATGCCGCATCAACGCCGAGCATCCGGAGAAGTTCACGCCGTCGGCGGGGAAGATTACTGCCTTTCATCCCCCGGGAGGGACGGGCGTGCGCGTGGATACGGCGGCGTACGCTGAGGGAGTGATCCCTCCGTATTACGATTCCCTGATCGCCAAGCTGATCGTGCGCGCCAAGGACCGCAACGAGGCGATTTCGCGCATGGCGCGGGCGCTGGAGATGTTCATTGTCGAGGGCGTGTACACGACCATTCCGCTGCACCGGAAGATCCTGGCGGACCCGGATTTCCGGGCAGGAAAGATTGATACGGGGTTTATTGAGAGATTCTTGGCGAAGAACGGGAAGTAAGTGGTTGTTGGAATGGCCGCATTCCCCATCAATTGGGAAACTACGATGTGGAACACTTCCACAGGTACAGACAGCGCCATGAGCGAGTCTTCTTCGTCACTAGTTGCTTGGTAACGGGCGGGGAAGGGGTGCGGCGACCTGAGCGTGGCCTGCCGCCATCGGTAAGGTCAGAGACGTGCCGACAGCCGCTGCAGCAAGGCGCATTGTGACGCGAACAATCATTCGCCAATCGTAAGCTTTTTGCTTTCTGATTAACAGCGTTTGCGCCAACCACTCTGCAGGAGCCTTTTCCGGACGAGGGCGTCCGGGGCTCCACTTGTCTTGCTGCTGACGGTGCTCCCCGAAAACCGATAGACTGGCCAGCACATGATTTCGCTTCCCCGCCTCTACGCCATCCTCGATGCCGGTTGCTTTCCGAATACTCAAGCCCTGTTCGCCGCGGCCGAGGAACTTGCGGGTGGCGGCTGCACGCTGCTGCAATACCGCAATAAGTCCGGGAATGCGCGCGTGATGCTCAAGCAGGCGCGGGAACTCAAGAAACGTCTTGGATTGTGGAGCGGCGGACGCCCTCGTCCGCCGGTTTCATCCGAGAGCGTTCCCCGGACGAGGGCGTCCGGGGCCCCACAATTCGTTCGCCTGATCATGAATGACCGGTCCGATCTCTGCCTCGCCGCTGACTTCGACGGCGTGCACGTCGGGCAGGAGGACTTGTCGCCGGAGTCGGTGCGAAAGATCATCGGGCCGGATCGCTGGCTGGGGGTCTCAACGCATAATCCGGAGCAGATACGAGAGGCCGACCAGACTTCGGCGGATTATCTCGCCATCGGGCCGGTATTTCCGACTTCCAGCAAGGAGAGGCCAGACCCCGTTGTGGGCCTTGATGGCGTGCGCCGGGCGCGGGCTTTGACCCACAAGCCGCTGGTCGCGATTGGCGGAATTACGCGCGCGAATGTTCGGTCGGTGATCGAGGCGGGGGCGGACTCTGTCGCGATGATATCTGACTTGTTACGGGATCCGCGGAAATCAGCAGAGGAATTTTTCCGCGTGTTGCGGTAAAGTCGGGAAGCCCGAAGGCGACGGCGGGACCTCGGCGCTACGGGTACGAATGCAGAATGAAGAAGTCAGAAGGCAGAAGTAGATCTTGACTTAACTTCTGCCTTCTGACTTCTGCCTTCTGATTTACACCGGAGGAAGCTCTGAGCATACCGGTAACTTCGACAGCGACCAGCGACTGGGAGATTCACACTCACCAGGATCAGGAACTGGTCAAGGGACTGGGCCTGACCAGCGCCACCATGCTGGTCATGGGTTCGATGATCGGCTCCGGCATCTTTATTGTGTCAGCCGAAATTGCCCGTGAAGTCGACTCGCCCGCGCTGCTGATCGGCGCATGGGCTGTGGCCGGATTCATGACCATTGTGGCCGCGCTCAGCTATGGCGAACTGGCGGCGATGATGCCGCGAGCGGGCGGGCAGTATGTTTACTTGCGCGAGGCCCTGGGGCCGCTGTGGGGCTTTCTTTACGGCTGGACGCTGTTCCTGGTGATTCAGACCGGGACCATCGCCGCCGTGGGCGTGGCATTCGGCAAGTTTCTGGGCGTGTTTTTCCCGTCAGTTTCTTCCACACACTGGATTCTGCACCTGTGGAAAGTGCCGCCGATTCCGATCGGCCCCATGGTCCTGGGGAATATGGATGTGGGCATCAACACGCAGAACCTGGCGGCGATTCTGCTGGTGATTTTTCTGTCGGTGGTGAACATCTTCGGCGTGAAGACGGGGGCGGCGATTCAGAACGTCTTCACCGCGGCGAAAGTCTCGGCTCTGCTCGGACTCGCCGTTTTCGGATTGGCGCTGGGGCGCAGTCCGCAGGCTCTGGCCGCGAACTTCGGGACAAACTTTTGGCACAACGCGGGTTTGGCGACAAGACATGCGGTGCAGGTGGGAGTGGGCGGGCCTATCGTCATGGTGGGGACGCTGACCATCCTGGCGGTGGCTCAAGTTGGATCGTTGTTTTCGGCCGATGCCTGGAATAACGTAACTTTCACCGCCGGCGAAGTGAAGAATCCCAGCCGCAACCTGCCGCTATCGCTGGCGCTGGGAACGGGCGTGGTCATCGCGCTTTACATCGCCTGCAACTTCATTTATCTGAGCGCGTTGCCGCTGGATGGCGTCGAGGGTGGTATTACAACTCTGGCGCGTGGAATCAAGCACGCCGCGGAAGATCGCGTGGGAACGGCCGTCATGACGCAGATGTTTGGCTCCGTAGGCGGCTATCTGATGGCAGCGGCGGTTATGATCTCCGCTTTCGGCTGCAATAACGGGCTGATTCTCTCCGGGGCGCGCGTCTATTACGCCATGGCGAAAGACGGCTTGTTCTTCGGCAGCGTCGCCCGATTGCATCCCAAGTACAAAACGCCGGTCGTTTCGCTGATGGTGCAGATGGTGTGGACCTGCGTACTGTGCATCTCGGGCAGTTACGGGCAACTGCTCGACTACATCATTTTTGCCGTGCTGGTGTTTTACATTCTGACGATTGTCGGCTTGTTTGTGCTGCGGCGGACGCATCCGGATGCCGAGCGGCCGTATCGGGCGGTAGGCTATCCGGTACTGCCAGCGATTTATATTGTGATGGCTTTGTTCATTGATGCCGTACTATTGCGCTACAAGCCGCAATATACGTGGCCGGGGCTGATTGTGGTGCTGCTGGGGATTCCGGTTTACTATGCGTGGTCGCGGAGTGCGCGCCAGAATAAGGGCAGGGCATCCGCGTAACTGCTAAGGAGAAAGCAAAGGGATGGCAAATCTGCTGGCAACCAAACCACTGAACCTGCTCATGGAAGAGGCCCGCGAGACGGGCGAACATAGTCTCAGACGGACGTTGGGAGTGTTCCAGCTCACGGCGCTGGGCGTGGGCGCAATCATCGGCGCGGGCATCTTTGTCATGGTGGGGCTGGGAGCGCAGTATGCCGGTCCGGGACTCACGCTCTCGTTTGTTCTCTCTGGTTTGGGATGCGCGTTTGCCGGCCTCTGCTATGCGGAGTTCGCGGCCATGATTCCGCTGGCGGGCAGCGCCTACACTTACGCCTACGCCACGCTGGGCGAGTTGCTGGCCTGGATTATCGGCTGGGACCTGACACTGGAATATGCCATGGGCGCCAGCACTGTGTCTTCGGGGTGGTCAAATCACTTCATCGAACTACTGAACATCTTTCACATCAAGATGCCGCTGTGGCTGGCCTACGATCATTGGACGGCGCTGAAGACGGCGGAGAATATTGTCGGCCGGCAGATGGCGTTGGCTTCGGACTCATTCCTGGTTCCGGGCACGCAGGCGTTTCTCGACAAAGTAATGGCGATTACGAGTGCGCAGTCCCCTGAACTCCTGCAACGGGCGCACGAATTGCTGGGAGCTCCGCATCTGTTTGGAATGGAAATCGGTTTGAATCTTCCCGCCTTCATCATTGCGCTGGTGATCACGACGATTCTGGTCATCGGCATCAAAGAAAGCGCGCGCTTCAACGCGACGATCGTAACCATCAAGGTTTCAGTCGTGCTCTTCGTGATCGCTCTCGGCGCCCGCTATATCAACCCCGGCAACTGGGGCACCGACTGGCACTCCTACGCGCCCCACGGCTTCGCCGGAATCGGAGCGGGTGCTGCCTACATATTCTTCGCCTACATTGGTTTCGATGCGGTCTCGACCACGGCCCAGGAAGCGAAGAATCCGCAACGCGACCTGCCCATCGGCATGATCGCTTCGCTGGCGATTTGTACGGTCTTGTATATCGCCGTGGCCGGCGTGCTGACCGGCATGATGCACTGGCAGCAGATCAATATCGAGGCGCCGGTGGCGCGCGCGTTTCTCGACCGGGGCCTGTCAACCGCGTCGCACATCATCACTCTCGGCGCTCTGGCGGGGTTGACCAGCGTCATGCTGGTCATGCTGCTGGGGCAAACGCGAGTGCTCTACTCGATGGCGAACGACGGCCTCCTTCCGAAGAAATTTTTTGCCGCCGTTCATCCCAAGTTTCGCACGCCGTGGAAGAATACGATCCTGGTGGGCCTGCTGGCTGCGATTGTGGGCAGCGTGACGCCGATCGACGACATCGGCAAGATGGTGAACATCGGGACGCTCCTGGCGTTTGTGATCGTGTCGATTTCGGTGATGGTGCTACGTCGCACCAATCCCAGCCAGCCGCGGCCCTTCCGGACGCCGTGGGTACCGCTCGTGCCGATCCTCGGCGTGATCTCCAACGGCTACATGATGTACAAGCTGGGATGGGTCAACTGGGCCCGCCTGATTATCTGGCTGGTAATCGGATTGTTCGTGTACTTCGGATACGGCCAGAGGCACAGCCGGGTGCAGGCGCTGGCTGCGGGCAACCCGCCAAAGGCGTGATCGCGCGTGGGTCGAAGGAGTGGTCAGTGACCAGTGGTCAGTGGCCAGCAAGGCACCGACATTAAGCGCGGGATTTACTGGCCACTAGCCTCTGATCACTGACCACTGCATTACATGAAAGCCTTCCGCAATCTGCGAGTGATCGGAGCGCTCCTGCTGCTGGTCATGGCAGTGGGCACTGCCGGATATCACTACATCGAAGGCTGGCCGTGGTTTGACGGCTTCTACATGGTGGTGACCACGCTGACCACCATCGGTTACCAGGAAGTGCATCCGCTCTCGCACGCGGGCCGCGTGTTCAATGTGTTCGTGATTCTTTCGGGAGTGTCGCTGTTGTTGCTGGGAGTGGGGTCGCTGAGCCAGGCTTTGTTAGAATTCGAACTGCACAACTTCTTCGGAAGGCGGCGCATGGAGCGCGAGATCGGCCGTCTCGACGGCCACTACATCATCTGCGGCATGGGGCGGGTGGGACGGAGCGTGGCGCGGGAACTGGCGCAGAAGCCGGTGCCGTTTGTGATCATCGAGAATGCTGAGGCCAAGCGCCAGCGCTACGCCTCAGAGAACTGGCTGGCCATCGCAGGCGACGCGACCCAAGAGCAAACGCTGCGGCAGGCGCAGATTGAACGGGCCCGCGGCCTGATTGCCGCGACGACCACCGACGCCACCAATCTCTACATCGTGCTCACCGCGCGCGGATTGAATCCGCGTTTGACAATCATTGCGCGGGTCAGCGAAGACAACGCAGAAAAACATCTGCTGACAGCGGGCGCAGATTCTGTCGTCTCGCCGTATTCGTTCGCCGGCCGGCGCATCGCGCAGTCGCTGCTGCGGCCGCACGTGGTCAGTTTTCTTGACACCGCGACCACGCACCTGGGCATGGATCTGGAGATCGGCGAGATTCAGATCATGCCGAATTCTGTATTTGCCGGCAAGACTATCGAGAATTCGCACATCCGGCAGGAGCGCGGAGTGATTGTGCTGGCCATCAAACGGCGCGAGGGCATGCGCTTCAATCCCGCGCCGGATGAGCGGATCGAACCGGACGACTGTCTCATCGCCATGGGCGAGCCGGCACAATTGCGGCAACTCGAACAGATGGCTGCCTCTTCATGAAGATCGGAATCCAATGAAAATCGTGACCGCGGCAGAAATGCGGGCCGTTGACAGCGCCACCAGCGAACGCTTCGGCGTGCCTTCGCTTACGCTAATGGAAAACGCCGGGACGGCGGTTGCCGAGCACGTTCTCACGCACCACGCTGCCGCGCGGCGGATCGTGATTTTCTGCGGCAAAGGCAACAACGGGGGCGATGGGTTCGTGGCAGCGCGGCGCCTGCATCAGAAAGGCAAGGCGGTGCAGGTCATTCTTCTGGCCGACCCGTCGGAACTGAAAGGCGACGCTGCTGCCATGTACGCCAAGCTTCCCGTGGCTGCCATCATCGTTCACACGAGCGAAGAGTTGAAAAGCGATCGCGTGCGCCTCTCCCTGCCGGCCGACTTGTACCTTGACGCGATTCTCGGCACGGGCTTCAATCCGCCGGTGAGCGGGCTTTATGCCGACGCGATTGCGGTTTTGAACGCGGCGCGGGCGCCGGTCATCGCGGTGGACATTCCTTCGGGCGCGGACGCCGATGCGATGACTCCGCAGAAGGGAATCGTGGCGCGCGCGGATTCCATCGTTACCTTCACGGCAGCGCGCCCGGCGCACGTTTTCAGTCTTCTTACCAACGGGCCAACTTATGTGGCAGGCATCGGGTCGCCAGAGGAGGCAATCGTTTCGTCGCTGCGGCTGAATGTGATTACGGTGCGGGATTTCGCGCCGCTGCTCGATCCGCGTCCGGCAGAATCGAACAAGGGCAACTACGGGCACGTGCTGGTGATCGGTGGATCGGTGGGCAAGGCGGGCGCGGCGGCGATGGCGGGGATGTCCGCGTTGCGGGCGGGCGCAGGGCTGGCGACTGTCGCCACGCCGAAGTCGGTGCTGCCCACGGTGGCGGGATTCCATCCGGAAGTGATGACGGAGTCGCTGCCGGAAACCGACGCGGGCACGATTTCAGCAGCCGCAGTCGAGCGGCTTGATGCACTGGCAAAAGGGAAATCCGTTCTCGCCATTGGGCCGGGGATCTCGCGTTTCCCCACTACGTCGGGGCTGGTGCGAACCCTGGTCAGCAAAAACGAGCTTCCCATCGTTCTGGATGCTGATGGCCTCAACGCCTTCGAAGGGCACGCCGGCGAACTGAACGGCAAAGGGCGGTTGCTGGTGATTACTCCGCATCCCGGTGAAATGGCGCGGCTGGCGGCGTGTTCGATCGCTGATGTGCAGAAAGATCGCCTGGGAGTAGCGCGCAAATTCGCGCGCCAGCATGATGTCATCGTCGTGCTCAAGGGGCACCGCACTCTTGTGGTGCAGCCGGATGGCGAGGCCTGGGCCAACACCACGGGCAATCCTGGCATGGCGACGGGAGGTACGGGCGACATCCTGACAGGCATGATAGCGGCCATGATTGCCCAGCATCCGAAGGACGCGCTGCTGGCCGTGCTGGCGGCGGTTCATCTGCACGGTCGGGCGGGCGACGAGATGCGCGAGATCTTGGGCGAGCATTCGCTGGTCGCCACCGACCTGCTGCGGGGCCTGCCGGACGCGTTCGAGAGCGCTCGACAAACGGTGCGGGAAAAGTTCGTGTGCTGGGAAGGGTAAGGGCGGCGCACCACAGGGGCTGAAGCCCATCACTTTTCCCCGTTCTTAACGCGGCCCTGAGGGCCGCTCTTCCACACCGTGCCGTCCGATCGGACATTATTCAACCAGTAAACACCACGCTATGTGCTTCATAGCGCAGGGTCTCGGTATCGTCAGTTCAGGCTTGCGGTGCGGAATTCGGACGAGGGGCTTCAGTAATCTATTACGCAACAGGGGATAGTGCCATAGTGCACTTGGCTTATGACCCATTTCCCCCAACCGCATCCGTCGCGGCGCGCGGCCCGGGTCCAGCTAGGAGATTCAGTCCTGGCTGCGATCCGTCTGGAAGACGGCCGGCGCACCAAAGGCAAACTCCAAACCATTTCCGTGACCGGGGGCCTGCTGCGTTTGGCCCAATCGCTGGGACAGGGCGACTTCGTTGAAGTTGCGTTCCAGACGCAGGCTGGCCCGGTGCACGGCATGGCCGAAGTTCTCAGCCCCATGCGGAAGCTGGACGACAGCGTACTGCAGCCGTTCCGCTTCGTGGCGCTCGAGGACGACGACCATCGCCGCCTGCGCACCTCGCTCGATTACGTAGTGGAGCGGAATTTGCTGGGCATGAAGTCGAGCGCGTTCTCCACGTACTAGTTGAGTATGTGGGGACAGCCGCCCTCGGCTGTCCGGGCGAGTGCAGCTCGCCGGGGCCGCCGTTCAGCCGCCGCGATAGGAAGAGAGCTCTCGCTATACTGGTCGTGTGACCAGGCAGGCCGGAGCTCGCGCTGTCACCCGAGAGATCGTCACGCACTCAGCGGAGGAGACGATCGCCTTCGGCCGTACGCTCGCTGAGTTGCTTGTGCCGCCGAAACTGGTGTTGCTGCGCGGCGATTTGGGGGCGGGCAAGACGACGCTGGTCAAAGGAATCGCGGCGGCGTTCGACGCGGCCGCAGAGGAAGACGTTACCAGCCCCACCTTCACGCTGGTGCACGAATATCGGGGGCCGCGGGCCAATCTGTATCACATTGATCTTTACCGCGTGGACACACCGCGCGAACTGGAAACGCTCGGGCTGGATGATCTGCGTTCCGACGACAGCGTTCTGCTGATCGAGTGGGGAGAGAAATTTCCGCGGCTGGTGCGCGAGCGGGATGTGGAGATTGTGCTGGAGCGGGTGGGGGAGAGCGATCGGAGGATCCGAGTAAGCGAATGATTGTCCGTTGAACCGTCAGCTTGGCGGTGACAAGAAGGCAATGGCTCGATCCAGAGCTGCGTCGCGCCCCCGGGAAAGATCATCGGAAGAATAGCGGGGAACACGAATGTCAGGAGGAACCCCCTCCCCGTCGAATGATCTCCCATCCCGCGTCAGATAAATTTCATTCGGCAAGCCGAAGTGCCAGCCGTTGGGAAGACTCCGAATCAACACATCAGAGAACACTCCCTGCGTGTCTTCGCCGATTCTCGTGACCGCTGGCTCACGGCCCATCAAAGCCATCGCAAACGTTTCGCCCGCACTGACCGTATCCGGTCCGGTCAACAGCACAACATTGCCGCGGTAGAGTGACCGTTTCGATGGGATGACCCAGCACTTCTGCGCCGAACTGAAATGTAATCCTGAGCCCGCATCATTGCGGGCTATCTTTGAATATGCCAGGTACCTCGCCGTGGTCAGGCGCGAAGCGATTTCGATGCCGAGAGGATCGTCACCGCCCTTGTTCAAGCGAACATCGATGATCAGCCCGGTCAGCGACTCTGCACTCTGAAAAATGGAATCGAGCGCTTGGTCGAGCGCGATAAGGGCAGCGCTGTAGCCTTCCTGATCGGAGTAGCCGTAAAAAGTCGTGATCCTCAGATAGCCTATGTTGTGGGGGAGAATGCCAAACTCGACGTGACCATTGCAAAAGGACCGCAAGCCGCCTTGAACATATCGTGAGTTGACGAGGGCGTGCGCCTTCTCCCAGTCCGCATCTTCCAGATGATTCGGGTCAGGCCTCCAGCCTTCGAATTCCTGGCGAATGTCTCCAGCATCAATTTCTGTGTGCGCGTCTTGAAGTGGCTCGACCATGCTCCGGAAAACTTGAAACAAATCCTCGGGCTTCGTGGACGCCGTTGCCTGCGGGCGAAATTTCCGGCCGACGGCCTGCCAGTCCAAATGCCGCAAGCCGAAGAAGGCATAGTTCTCAGCGAAGGTCTGCCAGAAGATGGCATAGTTCTCCTCGGGAGTATTCGGAGGAAGCTGAGCGCATGGTTCCGGCCTGGAAGCGCTGCGGTGCAAGACGATGTCGGATGCGTTCCCATCGTAGTGCAGGCGCGCAGAGTCGCGGCCCACCGGAGCGATCCGCACAACCGTTGCACCCTCGTGAAAGGTGACTTCACCTCCGGCGGAGAGCTCGGGCTGGTGAGTCAGGGTTCGGGACAGAATGCAACTGATTGCGGTCAGCTCAAAAGTGCTAAGCGTTTTTCCCCGGATCTCGACCAACAAGCCGTAGCCATCAGAAAGCCAGAAACCCTCAAGTGTCGTCCAGGCAGGTTGCTGAGCTTCGAGTGATGGTGAGAGGACCGACAGCAGAAGTGCCAAAACCGCTACGGCCGACGAGCCCCATCGTGTCCGCGATTCTGGATAGCTCTTCATTTCCCACAAGATGGTTAGAATCCCATGATGTTGTAACCGCAGTCCACATAGATCACTTCGCCGGTGATGCCGCTTGACGCGTCAGAGGCGAGGAAGACTCCGGTCGAGCCGACTTCTGCTACATCCACGTTGCGGCCGAGCGGGGCGCGCTCCTCGTGTCCCTTGAGCATGTCGCTGAGGCCGGAGATGCCGCGAGCGGCGAGGGTTTTGATCGGTCCGGCGGAAATGGCGTTGACTCGAATCTTCTTCTTCCCCAGTTCGTAAGCGAGATAGCGCACCGAGCATTCCAGACCGGCCTTGGCCACGGCCATCACGTTGTAGCGGGGCACAACTTTGTCGGCAGCGTAGTAAGTCATGGTGATGATCGAGCCGCCGTCTTCCATGAGCGGGGCGGCGGCGCGCGCGACCGCAACCAGCGAGTAAACGCTGACGTCGAGCGCGATGCGGAAGCCTTCCCGCGACGTATTGACAAAATCGCCCTTCAGTTCGTCGGCGGGGGCGTAGGCGACCGAATGCACCAAAACGTGCAGCTTGCCGTAGCGTTCTTTCAGCGTGGCGAAGAGGCGGGCGATTTCTTCGTCCTTCGAGACATCGCACATGTAGCCTTC
Source organism: Candidatus Sulfotelmatobacter kueseliae (assembly GCA_900290255.1). GTDB lineage: Bacteria > Acidobacteriota > Terriglobia > Terriglobales > Acidobacteriaceae > Sulfotelmatobacter > Sulfotelmatobacter kueseliae. The sequence goes on along the minus strand of OMOD01000119.1, from coordinate 9,176 downwards.
GGCGCCCGGCAGCGAAAGGATAAGGTCCTTGGCTTCCTGCTCCAGGCGCTCGTTCTGATAGGTGATGGCCAGCTTCATGCCGGCGGCATGCAATCCCTGGGCGATAGACCACGCGATCGAGCGCTTGTTGGCGACTCCGAAAACGACCGCGTTTCGCCCCTGCAAGTCGTAGGACATGATTGCTCCTTGGGGAATGGAAAAGAATAACAGCAGTGGCGTGATCTTTACTATTCGAGGGCGGACGACCTTAATTTTCAATTGCCGATTGCCGATTTGCGATTGAATGCAGCTGTTTCTCAATCGGCAATTGGCAGTCGAAAATCGGAAATAGGTCTACTCCGCCGCGATTTCTTCCGCAGCCGATTTGCTCTCCACCGGCCAGCTTGCCGCCACGAAGGAAAGTCCGTACACGCAGGCGACGAGAGCGTAGGCGGCGACCAGGCTCAGGTTGTGTGCCACCCAGCCGACGCAGAGGGCGAGGACGAACTGCAGGGAGATTCCCGTGAAGTTGATGGTGGTCTGCACCCGTCCCATGAGATGTTTCGGGACCATCTCCATGAGGCTGGAATTCATCGCCACGCCGCCCACGCCCCGCGCCGAGCCCATGACGAAATAAGTTGCAATGGCTATGAAGAGGAATCTTGAAACCGGCGCGAGGGCCATACAAACCGAGAGCAGCGCCATGGAGAACGCAATGGCGCGGCGGCCGCCGAGGAGCGCGATGGCGGGAGCGACGTACAAGGCGCTGAGGAATGCTCCCGTGCCCCATCCGGCGCTGAGCCAGCCGTAACCCTGGGCTCCGGCATGAAAGACGCGGTCGCTCAGTGATGGACTCAGGATTCCACCCGTCATCATGGCTCCCAGGAATAGCGCCCAACTCGCTCCCAGCAGCACGACCGCGCGCTGGCCATGCAGAAAGCGCACGGCTTCGCGCATGTCGCGCCAGAAGCGTTGCAATTGGTTTTCCGCGGCTACCAGGTCGGCGTGCAGTTCCTCGGGGCGCAGCACGACATGGCGTCCTTTGCGCACGGCGAAGTAGCAGAGGAACGAAACGACATAGGTCGAGACGTCGATCAGCAGCACGCCCCCGAGTCCGATGTGGTTGTACATGAAGCCGACGACCGAGCCGGCGATCAGCCAGCCACCCTGCACGCCCGCGAGCAGGAAAGTATTGGAATGCACAAACTGGCCCTCGGGCGTGAGTTCCTGAATGAGCGCGGTGACGGTCGGCCAGAACATCCAGAAGCCGGCGGCGACCAGGATGCTCATCATGTAGAGCTGCCAGACGTGCACACGATGCTGGAAGGCCAGGATGGCCACGGTAAGAATGATCAGGCCACGCAGCGCGTCGAGCCACATTACCAGGAGCCGGCGATCCTCGCGGTCAATGACGACTCCAGAGAATGGCAGCAGCAGCATGGCGGGAACGGTCTGCAGAACGACGAGCAGTCCCAGAGCCATCTCGTTGTGCGTAGCCTGCAGGATGTGCCAGGCCACGGCGGCGGAGTTCATCCCGCTGCCGAACATGGAAATCATGTTGGCGGCAAAGACGAAGCGCAGGGGGCGCCGGCCGAGGATTTCACGCATGGTTCTACTTTAGCCGACCGGCGGGCGAATCTGCCACGGAGGTGCAGAGTTTCCCTTTTCGATTGCCGATTGCCGATTTGCGATTGGATCATCACCCGAAGGTCAGATTTTCAATCGGCAATTGAAAATTGCAAATCGACAATTTCGGGTTCCACCCGGGAGTATCCCGATCACTGCGTTGTGATTCCCGCCCTTGCGCGGAGCGGAATTCAGAGCTACGATTCGCCTGCTACTCGAAATTGAAGTCCTATTCTCGCGTGCACCGGAGGCGGACTATGAAACGCGGTTACAGTTCATTCCTGCTGTTTGTCCTAATCTCTTTTGCAATTCTCATCCCGGCGGTTTTCATTCCTCAGGCATGGGCTCAGGTTGATCACATCGTGATTGCAGCGGGTACCGATGAAGACCATGCGCTGCAAGCCATCTCCAATGAGCAAGACCCGCAAAAGAGGCTGGCCATGTATGAGGATTTTGTGCAGAAGTTCTCTTCGAACCCAGCCGCGGTGGCCTATGGAAACTGGCAGATTTCGCAGGCATACCAGACCGCGGGCGACTTGCAAAAGGCGCTCGACTACGGTGACAAGGCGCTGGCGGGATCTCCACATAACCTCGACATCGTGGTATCGCAAGCGAACGTAGCGCAGCAGGCCAAGAACAACGCCAAGCTGATGGACTACGCCGCAAAGGGAGGCGAGATCTGCGCCTCGATCGCCAAGGAGCCGAAGCCCGAGGGGATGAGCGACGAAGACTTCGCCCGGAAGCTGGCCGAGGACAAGGAGTCCAGCAAGAGCAGCTGCGACTTCCTGGAAACGTCGGCCCTGAACGTCATCTCCAGCGAAAACGATGCCAAGACGCGCATGGCGTACATTGAGCGGTTTAATGCAGCGTTTCCGGACTCCAAGTACCAGGAAACCATCGGCAGTCTGGCCCTCGATGCGCTGAGCGAGATGAAGGACAATGCGCGGTTAGTGGCATACGGAGAGAAGACTCTGGCGGCAAATCCCAAATCGCTGCCGGCGCTGCTGCTGATGGCCAACTTCTACTCCGAGGACACAAAACCGGGCAGCGCGGCCAAGGCGATTACTTACTCGCAGAAAGCCATTGAAGTCGCGAATGCCGACGCCCCCGACGCCGACAAGGGGCGGAAGGTTTCAGCTGGAGTGGCCCACGACACGATAGGTTGGGCCTACCTGAAGCAGGAAAAGAGTGGAGCCGCAATTCCCGAACTGAAAGCTGCCGCAACCCTGCTCAAAGGGCAGGACGATCAGCAATATGCCCGGGCGCTGTATGGTCTGGGTTTCGCGTGCGCTAAAGAGAATCGACTGGCCGAGGCGCGGGAGGTCCTCACTGAGGCGGTGAAGATTCCGGGGCCATTGCAGGCCATGTCGCAAGATCTGCTGAATAAGGTTAACGGCACGCGGGCCAAGGGAAAATGAGTACCGCGTTGCGCCGATGATGGCGTAACGACTTACTCCTGCCTTCGCGGGATCGAAGTTACTTCTTCTCCGCACCCGTCAGTTCTTCGGAAAGCAGTTGAGCCTTCCACGCCAGGGTCCGGGCGCGGTCGAGGTCTCCGGCTGCCGTGGCAGCCTTGGACTGTTCCATGAACTGGCGGACTTGCTTGACCATGTCCTGTTGGTTAGCAGTGAGTTGGCGGCCGGCCATTTTCTTGAGGTTCTCGTCGGCAGCGGCCAGCATCTGATTGGCGGAGTTCCGTTGCTGAGTGGCCTGGTCGCCGGCCGGTCCACCCGCCAGTTGAATGGCCGGTTCTGAAGCTCCCCCCTGCCGCACAATTACCTTCGAAGGAGGGCAATTGGCTGCAGCACGGGCGGCACTCGTACTTGCGCCGGCAGACACCGTGCTCGGTCCCGAACTGGAGGGAGCTGAGCCCGAACCAGTGGCGGCCGGGGCAGGGTTGCAATTGGGTGGACTTACCTTCTTTTTTTTCGGCGGGTGCTTTGCGACGGAGGGGTTGTGTCCGGAGGGAGCCTGCGCGGAGCCCTGCTTTGGCGACGCCGGTTTGGACTCAACTGAGGAAGTCTGGTTCTGCGACGTGCTTCCTTGATCCTGCGGGTTGCTGGTGGTTGCAGCTGGCTGGGCTGGCGCAGCCTGCGGTGCGTCCTGCCGGATAGCCGCCGCCGGCGACGCTGAAACCGACGCTGATGCTGTTAGGGAAATGCTGACGAGGATTACGGCCAGAGTCATACCGGGGTCCGGAACGGCAGGCAGCCCAAACATTGATTTTACGCCTTCAGGCACGAGTGCTCGAGAAGACCAGTCGCCATTGTTTTTGGATTGCGGTTCAATCTCCGCGTTCGAATGTCGCCGCGCCTGCCGTATGTTCCTGGCCTGATACCGCTGCCGGTCCGGCAGCGGGAATATGGAAGCGGAACGTCGTGCCCGCCCCGTCTGCCGATTCGAAATCCACCGAGCCGTAGTGCCACTGCAGAATCTGATAAGTCTGAGCCAGGCCGATGCCGCTGCCGTCCTTTTTTGTCGTGAAATAAAGTTCGAAAATCTTATCCCGCATGTCTTGCGGGATGCCGCTGCCCTGGTCGCGAACCTCGGCGACGATCACGTTGTTCTCCCGGCGGGCGGAGATGACTAGCGGCCCGCCGTGGGGCATGGCCTGAACTCCGTTGATCACCACATTGAGAATGGCCTGCTTCATCAGATCGAGGTCCACCTTGACCGGCAGCCGTTCGTCGGGCATGTGCCGCTCGATGATGACCCCGTGCTGCTCGGCATCCGGAGCAGCGAGCTGTGCCGCGTCTTCCAGAAGGCGACGCATGTCGGTCTCTTCCAGGTGAAGGTCGCGCGGCCGGGTGAAATCCACCAGAGTCTGCACCACGCGATCCAGCCGTCGAATCTCGCTGTCAATAATGTCCATGTGGCGCTGTGTGTCGGGCTCCTGCTCGGCCAGCTTGTTGCGCAGCAGTTGCAGGTGCAGCACGATGGCGTTGATGGGATTCTTGACTTCGTGGGCGACGCCGCGGGTGAGGCGTCCGCTGGCGGAGAGGCGGCGCGACATTTCGATCTCGTCGCCGATACGCTCGACCGATTCGGTGTCGCGCATGATCAGCAGAGCGCCGATCTGGGAGTTCTTCTCCTGCACGAAGTCGAGCGATACCCGCACGCGCTTTCCGTCAGCTGCCTCGAACTCGCGTTCCGTGAGCGGCCGGCGGCGCTCGAAAGCGTCGAGCAGCGCCGCCCCGAGGCGCGAATACCGGTCAAATATTTCCTGAACCGTATGCCCAAGCAGTTCGGCGCGAGGGCGGCCGAGAAAAGTCTCCACCGGAGCGCTGACCAGGACCACGCGGGAATCGCGGGCAAAAAGCATGAGGCCATCCTGCAGTTTGGCCATAAGCTGATCCACGTTGTCCTTGAGGGCGGAGAAGATTTCTTTGCTATCGCGAATTTGCCGGCCCAGATTGGCAATCTTCAAGGTGACCAGGCCGTATTCATCGTGGCCGGAAGAAGTGGAGTCGAGTTCGCCGGTGTCGCCCGCAACCACGCTGTCGAGATTGCGGTTGATTTCTTTCAAGGGGCCGAAGGCGAGATTGGAGATGCCGGCGGAAAGCAGCAGGGAGAGGAAGATGGCAACGATCGAGAAATAGAGAGCATGCATCAGCTTTACGTTGATCTCGCGCTTCAGAAAGACCGGCGATACGCCAATGCGGATGCTGACAAAAGGCTCGCCGTTCAGCCGCACGTCATAATTGACGTCATAGACCGCGGGCGGACCGTAAACCAGACGAAGCTGGTCGCGGAAACGCGCACTCTGCACTTGCTGGAAATCCGGCCGTGGCGGAACGGCCTTGCCAACCAGGCTGTCGTCGGTGTGCGACAGAGCCTTGCCGTCGGCCCCAACAATGGCAGCATCCATGACAAAAACCCAACTGCCCCGGGCGTATTGCAGCATGTTGTTCAGATCAGGATCGGTCTGCAAGTACTCGATCAGGGCGCGCCGGACTGCGACCGGGTTGCTGGTGTCAATGTTTGTGCTGCTGAAATCGGGCGATTCGCTTTCCACGGCATAAGCCAACTGGTGGGCGAGTTGTCTGGCGGTCTCGTGAGCGTTCTCGATGCGCAGCCGCAGAATCTGGGAGATGTAGAGATAGGAAAACGCCGACACCATCAGCGTCACCATGAAGGTGATGGTCAAGACGATGATGGTTTTTCGGCGCAGCATGGAAGAGATTGGCGATTTCCGAGTTTCGATTGCCGATTGAAGATTCCTTCGGGTCCGGTAGTCAGCAATCCGAGATCAATCGGAAATCGAAAATCGGCAATCGAGGATTGAGCAGCCTAGGCGTCCTCCTTTACCGGTGTCGTGTCCGCGGCCACGCTGCCGTACTCTTTCAGTTTGTTATGCAGCGTCTTCAAGCTGATGCCGAGGATTTCCGCGGCCCTGGTCTTGTTGTTGCTGGTGGCCTCCAGAGTCTTCAGGATCAACATTTTTTCGGCCTCTTCCACGGTTGTGCCCACGCCCAGGCGAACCGCATCGGGATCGCTCGCGGCGGTACGGAGCGGGGCCTGTCCGAAGCCCGGAGGCAGATGCTTGGTCTCAATCACGCCGGCTTCACAGACGATGATTGCGCGCTCGATGGTGTTGCGCAACTCCCGTACGTTTCCCGGCCAGCAATAGCTGTTGAACTGGTTTAACACTGCTTCGCTGACGGCGCCGACCCGGCGAGAATGTTTGTTGCTCATCTCGGCCAGCAGCAGTTCCACCAGGCCGGGGATATCCTCCTTGTGCTCGCGCAGCGGCGGCATGTGGATGTTGAAGACGTTGAGCCGGTAATAAAGATCGCTGCGGAGTTCACCGCGAGCGACGGCTTCATCCGGAACCTTGTTGGTGGAGGCGAGCACGCGCACGTCCACCGCAGTTTCGACCTTGCTTCCGAGGCGGCGAACTTTGCGGTCTTCCAGCACGCGCAACAGCTTGGCTTGGGTTCCGACCGGCATCTCGCCGATTTCGTCCAGCAGGAGGGTGCCTCCTTCGGCGAGTTCGAAGCAACCGGTACGGCGCTCCAGAGCCCCCGTGAACGCGCCTTTCTCGTGGCCGAAGATTTCACTCTCCATCAGCGTCTCGGGAATCGCCGCACAGTTGATGGCGACGAAGGTCCGATCCTTCCGCGGGCTGAGCTCGTGAATGGTACGAGCCACCAGTTCTTTTCCTGTGCCGCTGGCGCCGGTGATCAGTACAGACGCCGTGCTGGGCGCGACCATTTCGATCAGCCGGAATATTTCCTGCATTTTGCGAGAGGAGCCGGTCAGCCGCCCGAGGGATCCTGCGTCCCGCAGTCTGCGCCGGGTGGCCTCGAGTTCTGCGCGCGTACCCAGCAGAGCAGAAGCGTTGGCAAGAATGGTGCGCAGGCGGTTCGTGTCAATGGGCTTAGTGATGTAGTCGTAGGCGCCCATGCGCATGGCCTGCACCGCGCTGTCAATCGTTCCCTGAGCAGTGACCAGGATAACGGCAATGGTCTGAGCGTTTTCGGCGAGCTGGCCCAAATGCCCCAGCAGTTCGATTCCGCCCATGCGCGGCATCTTGAGATCGGTGATGACAATCGAAGGGGACCAGTGGGTTGCCTTCTGCAGTCCGTCGGCCCCGTCGCGGGCGGTCTCCACACGGTAGCCCCAGGAAGAGACCAGTTCTGCTAAACCCGTGCGTTCGTTTTCCTCGTCCTCGACGATCAACACCTTTTCCTGATTCATTGGTGGGCTCAGACTTTCCTGTTGCCTGGCGGCGGCCGCAGAAGGCCTGCAATAGTTGGCCTCCGCAGCCTGAACGCAATCTCCACGATACGCGGCCAGCTTGTTGCCCGGCAAGGTCCCGAGGGGCCCCGAGGCGGACATGGCCTAGGTTTCAATTTCAAGTTGCAGTGGAAGCAGCAAGCCGTAGTGCAGATCGGCAATATGCGGGGTTTCGCGCTTTCGCTTTAAGCTTCAGTGCGATAGAATTTCACTTCCCAGGGTAAAGTTTCGATCCATCAGTGCTGCCACATCCTTGCCAAATAGCCGTGTGCTGGTATGGGCCGGCGAATGAGTACACATTGGAGGATTTATGTTAGTTGCCTACGCCCGCAAGTCCGGTTTGTTCGTGACCGGTTTTCTTGTGATTCTGGCCTTGGTTTTGATTTCTTCTAATGCCTTTGCGCAGAGTGATTCCACCCCCAAGTGGGACCTGTTTGTTGGCTACCAGTATTTGCATCCAGGTGCGACCGTCCCGGCCGCTTTTGGCGACCCCAACAATCCCACCGCGTACCAGGTGCCGGACATGGCAGCCGGGTTCGGTTCGGCCTTGACTTACAACTTCGATCCCCATTGGGGGGGCGAATTCGACTTCGGCCACAACTGGGGCAGCAGCAATTATGAGACGACGGTTTCGATTGGGCCTCGATTCATCTGGCGCACCGACGCGGCGAATTACTTTCTGCATACTTTGGTCAGCTTTAACCGGCTCGCGGTGAATGGGTTGAACGGGAACAACGGCGTGGGAACGATCCTGGGCGGCGGAATGGACTTGCCGATCACCAAATCCATCGCCCTCCGTCTGTTTGAAGCGGACTACGTTTGGGCACATCACAACTTCGCCGATTATGCTTCTCCGGAGTTTCCGTCCCTACGGCGGCCTTCGCTCGAGGGTGTCCGGCTGCGCACCGGCCTGGTGTTCAGCTGGGGTGGGGCGCCGCCGCTAGTCCCGACGGCGTCTTGTTCGGTGCAGCCGACCGAAGTCATGGTGGGCGAGCCGATTACGGCTACGGTCACAGCCGGCAATTTCAATCCCAAGCACAGCGTGACTTACGCCTGGAGCGGCAACGGCGGACAGGTAACGGGAAAAGATACCACCGCCAGCATTGACACCAACAACGCCGCGCCCGGCAACTATACGGTTACGGCGCACGTGACCGATCCCAAAGCGAACAAGAACAACGAAGCGAGCTGCTCGGCGAGCTATACCGTGAAGCCGTTACCTCCGAAGAATCCACCGACCGTTTCCCTGTCAGCCAGCCCGGCCAGCGTGGTCACTGGCGGAAGCGTGAATGTGATGGCCTCTTGCACCAGCCCGGACAGCGTTCCGGTTTCGGTTGCCAACTGGACGTCTACGGCGGGTACGGTTTCCGGCAGCGGTACTTCGGCCACTCTGAACACCGCCGGAGTTCCGGCTGGAACGGTAACGGTGACCGCGACATGCACTGATTCGCGTGGATTGACTGGACAAGCCACGACCCAAGTCGGGATAGAAAACCCCCCGCCACCGCCGGTGAATCCCGAGGTCGTACGACTGGAAGCCCGGCTCGCGTTGCACAGCATTTACTTTGTGGTTGACCAGCCCCGGCCCACGGATCTCAAGGGCGGTCTGCTGGCCAGTCAACAGAAGACGTTGATCGCGCTGGCTGCCGACTTCAAGAAGTATCTTGAAGCCAAGCCGGACGCGCACTTGATTCTCGGAGGTCACGCTGATGTGCGTGGCTCCGTGGAATACAATCAGGCACTCTCCGAGCGTCGCGTCAACCGCGTCAAGAGCTTCCTGGTTGAACAAGGCGTTCCCGAGGCAAACATCGAGACCAAAGGGTTCGGCAAGG
>OMOD01000034.1:6739-7226 GCA_900290255.1 Candidatus Sulfotelmatobacter kueseliae | reverse complement strand
AAGCCGATACCGGCTCGGACCGGCCGATCCTGCTGCGCTACGAACTGAAAGCAGGACACTCGGGCGGCAGATCATTGACGCAGGACATCGGCGACTCGGTAGACCAGTTGAGCTTTCTGTTCTGGCAACTCGGAGTAGCGCCGTAAGGTTCGCCATGGGCGAGTCCTCTCCCGAGGCCCAAGCGGAAGTCGCCGTCCGTTGTCCGCCGCAGTCCACTGGCACGAAAAACGACATGGGTCAGCAAACGGATTGTTGCAAAGAGTTCACTCATTGAAAATTGGCCGATCTGGGTCAATGCCATCGCGATGTTACGCTAACGACCCAGATGCGGGCTCCAAATGACGCCCGCCAAAGAGGGCCCGCATGTGCCCGAGGCGGCAGGACAAAGTCTGACTACTACACGTCCTTACCCGATCAGTTGATGGCGACCACGTCGTACACATCCAGTTCCGGCAGAACGAACTCGACACGGGTTCCGTGCACGGAG
>OMOD01000034.1:0-6729 GCA_900290255.1 Candidatus Sulfotelmatobacter kueseliae | reverse complement strand
CCCCGTCCGGCGAGAAAAGCTGAATCCGCTTGCTGTCGATCTGCCTGACCACCCCGTCCAGGTTCACACTCACCCGGACATTCTTGATCGGAGTGTGGTAATTGACGAAATGCAATATGACCCGCTCACTATTCGTTTTCTTGACCACGTTGGCGGCAACGTAATTGGTTCCGGGAATCGTAATCACCTGCTCGCCGGACAGTTCGTTGATTTTGGCCAGCAGTTCCTGTCGGCCTGGCTCATTCTGTGTTTCGTCCAGCATCGATGCCGGTGATTGCACATCAGCCAGTTCCCGCAGTTCCCGACTGCTTCCGATGGTGTAGATCTTCCCACCGTTCTTCTTGTATGCACGGATAGCCGCGATCTGGTCGGTATCCATATACGGGATGTTGGGAATGACAATCGCCTTGTAAGGCGAAAGCAGTTCGGGCGTTAAGCGGTGCAGGAGCACAACGTCGTACATCACGTTCGTCTCAGCCAGCGCGTTGTAGAGATTGTCGCGTTTCAGCGAAACCTCGAAGCTCGGAATGTGCGGCGGGGAGACCACCGCAACTTTGCTGACGCAAGCGACGTCCGTGTAGAGATCCTGGTGGTCTGACAGGAAGCTGAAGTAACGGCTGATGTCTGCCCATGTCTGCACCGCGATCGGGTTATCCTGCATGATCCAGCCGTGAAGCATTCTCTCGCCGGCCTCGGCGATTGCGAAATGGGACTGAAACGCCGACGCCTCGGCGATCGGCTTTCTCCACCCGACCTTCATCCCATCGCGCACATCGTGTGCGCCGGGATTGGGAACACCTGGGTCGGCCCCCTCGTATTTGCTCTCGTATGACTTCACACCGTAACCGGAGGCGTAATAGAACCTGGCCTGGGCGATGTTGTGTACCCATTTGCCGTCCCAGACTCCTGCTTCACTAGTACCTTCGCTCTTGATCAGGTCCGCAACCTCATCCACCAGGATGTTGCCTTTGCAGTTGCCAAAGATCGAGATATTCTTTCCCTTGCTTGCAGCAAGTTGACGCACTTCGTCTAGGAAGTGAATGACGTCGCCGGTCCCCCCGATGGACCAGTCGTAATAGAGTTCATCGACACCGGCGTCTATTGCGACCGCGGCTTGTTGCAACGCGTTGCGCCGGTAGTCCTCATTCTGCAAATCGGCGGAGAAGCTGTTATCCGGCGCGCGCCATCGCAGGTTGCCGTATTCATCCCGGCTGATCCAGCTTCGTTTTTCGGGGTGCATCAGCACATCGCGAACGCCCAGACCTCCCAGGGAATTGAACGCCGTCACGCGGATATTGTCGGCGTGGCAGCGGTCGATGAAGGCCTTCACGCGACGATATTCTTCGCTCGAGGTGTCGCTGGGGACGTGGGTCGCGACCAGGTTAATGTGCGCTTCCTTGAACATCTCGAACATGCGGTCAAGATGGCCCGAATCGATTCCCGCCCGATAGAAATTTACCTTTCCGCGGCGCGCCCATGCCGGGATGTCTTCGAGCGAACGCTTCTTTTCACTTCTGTAGTTGAAAACAAAGTCGAAGTCGCGAATCGTGGCGGACCTTCCTCTGCCCAGAAGGTGATAGGTCTGGCCGATCAGCGTGGGGACAGTCTGGGGTACGGATTCCAAGCGCAGGTCGATCACCTCGTACCCACCAGCATCGGGGTTCTTGAAGAACTCGATTTCATTCATACCGGCTTGCAGGTGGGCAGGACTGAGAGGTATCACGATCTTACCTGTAATGTCGTCTCCACTCGTAAAGGAATACCAACCTTCTTTGCCGGGCTGATTCTTCCCAGTGTCCCGCGCCGGTCCAGCCGTCTCTCCCATCTGGCCGGGAAGATCGTACTTGTGACCGTTGACGGTCGCATAACCCTCCCCGGGCGCGAGGCCACTGACGAGAATCACCAATCCCGGCGAGGTCAGCCGCTCTGGCGTATCGAGCCTAACGACATAGCCCTTGATCCTGTCTTTTCGGCCGGACAGTTCGTACTCATACGAGGGCGCAACGACGTAAGCTTGATAGAAGGCGGATTTAGCCGCCTCCTGAGCGTAGCAAACGGCGATATGGCTGAGGAGCACGCAGACTGCGGCCCCCAGCATACGAACGAATCCTCTTGTCTCCATGTCATCCTCCACACGCATCACTTCTTGGGCCAGCTGTTAAATAAGCTGGGATAGCACACGCAATTGCCGTGCGCGGTTCAGGCCGTCGCCGCTCGATTCGAGTGGTAGATAGGTCTCATACTCGACTGTCACCAAAGCGACTACAGGTTATCCAGGAACTGGCGGAGGGCATTATGTGTGCTCTTCTTGCGGCCAGCTCCAATGAATGCGGTGACTTTCTTCATGGCTGACCTCCATAATCTCTCCATGCCTAACCTGCTCGTTACCCCCGGAGGAATGGAACACAGCTACGTGGAGATGTCAGTGCGTGGGGTCACACGATTGACGGGGCTGAGGCTAAACGCGGGTTGCGGGAGCAGCCCATCGTTCCACCAACACGGGGTCAATGCGTGTAATGGGGATTTAACGCCAACGACCCAGAGGACCAGCAAAATCGTCTGTTTGCAGCACTTACCGCGCCCTCTACCTCAGACCCCATAAAGGTGATTGAGGAGAAGCCGGGTTGGAGTGTGTGACGGGTCTAGGCACTTACCGCCAGTTCCCGATCATCATGAGGTCGCTGGAAGCGGAATCCACTTGCGGGTAGAGCATAAACTTGCCATCCTTTGAAACCGGCATTCCGCCGATCCATTGAGGTGTAGGCTTCTCCAGCGTGAAGATCGGATGGATTTGTCTGCTCTGGAGATCAAACAGGTTGATCATCGTTTTACCCTTTGCGTGGGAGAGGAAGTAGATACCCGCCTGGGCCGGGAACCATTCACCGCCCAGGGGGTTGATTTCTGGCATGCCTGCCACTGGTTCCTCCGGCGATCCGTCAGTTTTGGCCCGCCAAAGCTTCTTGTCGCGAACCAAGTAAACGTACTCTCCATCGGGGGACTCAATGGCGACAGATGCGGCCCTCCCGGCGATCTGTACGGCGTGGCCGCCGTTCGTCGGTACTTTCCAAACGGTGGAATGGCGGGCATCAATAAAATAGATCCAGGCTCCATCCTTCGACCAGCTGGGCATTTCATTGTCGCGTCGGTCGATGCTCAATTTGTGGGGAACGCCGCCGTTAGGATCGACCACGTAAAGATTGGCTTCGCCACCGACCCGCGAGTCGAAGGCGATGAGCTTGCCATCGGAAGACCAGCGGGGGGTTCCGGTCATCGGGTTGCGAAAGTCGGTTATTTGTTGAGCGTTCGAGCCATCGGCGTTGGCAACCCATATCTCCCTTACGCCGCTTTGGGTGGACTCAAAAGCAATCTTGCTCCCATCGGGTGAGATGTCGGGTGAGCTTTGTTCGCGAGATGAGGCCGCCAGCTTCCGAGCTTGCGGTGGCGACGCGAGCAAGTCCAAACGCCAGATGTTTACGTTTGTAGACCCTTGCACGTAGGCGAGTCCCTGGCCGGAGGGTCTGGCGGCGAGGTCCGAAGCGTCGTGTCCAATCGGCAGTATTTCGAGGTCGTCAGGCCGAGCCAGGGAAGTTTCCCAAAGGGCGGATTGGAAACTGAAGACGATCCGGCGTTCATCGCTTGACCACGCCAGACCAAGTATCTCGTCGGGCCGACTTAGTAAATGAGTTTGACGGCCATCTTTCAGCCGTAACAGCATTAGGGAAGACCTGGACTCAGTATCCCGACAGCTCCACGCGAGAAAAGTTCCGCGCGGCGAAAACGTGGGGGTCGCCGCGTGACCACAGTTGGGTTGAATCTGGGTTCGTTCGAGAGTATCCAGCGATAGCAAGAACAGCTTTAGAGTCTCCGCAGCGTCGATATAGGCCAGAAATTTTCCGTCGGGAGACCAACTGATTTCGTTTCCGTAATTGGTTCCCACGCCTCGGGCAGCGAGCTTCCTTTCGGGTCCACCCGTCGGCGGGACCAGGTAGATGCCCGAATCCCCTTCTCCCGCTACTCGTGATATCGCAATGCTGCGACCGTCAGGTGACCAGGCGGCGGAAAGCCAGTCCGCCGGATGATATGTAAGGCGCAGCGGTTTATCCGAGCCGATGACTTTGACGTAGAGATCATAGCCTTGGCCATTGGATTCTCCGTCCCATCCGAACGCAACCTGACTGCCATCTGGAGAGAAGGTCGGTGACACCACGTTTCCTGGCAATGCCGTGAGGGGCACGCTGGTCAGGTGCTGCAGCTCGTTCAGCCTCCACAACCTCTCGATCTGCGGCGCAATCCGAGGGTAGAGCAAACCAGCAACACCTAGGCAAGCCGCAACTGCAATTGCCACCTTGCGCTTCCACCAGCGTGGCTTAGGAGGTTCGGATGTGGGCTCCGGTTCTCGAGGTTCCAGTTCAGGCGGAACGACGGGATGATCAAGCCTGGCGATGAAACGATAGCCGCGCCCCGGCACGGTCTCAATGTATTTGGGTTCGGTGGCGGAATCGCCGAGCGTTTCGCGTAAGCGATTTACAGCCGCGTTTAGACCATGCTCCGGGTCACCATAGCTGGCTCCTGGCCAAAGCTTCTGCTGGAGCTCCTCGCGTGCTACCAACTTCCCCGGGCAAGCGATTAATAGCAGTAGTACCTCAACCGCCTGACCGGACAGCTTCAGCCGCACACCATCTTTGCGCAGCTCTCCGGTCTCGACCGACAAGTCGAAGCGGCCGAAGCGGATCGAGCCGAGAATCTCGCCGGGCTCTGCCATACCCCCACCACTCTGTGCGGCGCAAGTTTAGCATGGCTTTCCCTGGCGCGACGGTTCGAATCTAACTTGGGAATCTGCTGCTACCTCCTTTAATTATCAAACACTTAAGCAATGACTCAGATCTGCCTAAATCGGACTTTACCGGAATTGAGGTAGCAGAGGGAAAGAGGCCCAATTCGGTGGCACTAGAGAGGTGACCACCGTGAAGACCAGTTTTCTAGTCTTTGTTCTCTTTGCCACCTGCGCAGCGCAAACCCAGTTGCTCGGCAGCCAGACTCCCGATTGCCGCCGGGACGCGTCAGGGACGAAGCTTGGCCACGGCGATGCTATCGAGCTTCCCATTCAGCTTTACCGGGGTTACCTTGTGACCGTAGAGGGATCGATCGGGAATCTGGAAAAGTTGACCTTCATTGTCGATACGGGAGCCTACCCGAGCGTGATCGATCAAAAAGTCGCAATTGCCCTCGGTCTCAAGGAGAGGGATGGCGAGGTAGCGATGGCCAACCGCAGTGTTCGGACTAAACTTGCCACTCTCCCACTTGTCGCGGTTGGTCCCGTCCGGGTCGAAGATGTTCGAGTCCGGGTGCAGGATCTTTCCTCTATCGGGAAAACACTGGCCCGGAGAATCGACGCCGTCGTTGGTCTGGACGTGCTGAGCACCAGTAGCTTCAGCATCGATTACAGAACGAAACGCCTGCGGTTCGGGCCAGTGAGACGAACGCGGTCCTCAGTGTCGTTTGAGACCGGCACCCCTTTTGTCATAGTCGAAGCGCAGCTCGGCGACAACCCAGTACGCCTGATGGTCGACACCGGAACTCCTGCTTTGGTGCTCTTCCAAAGCCACCTTAAGAGGCCAATCCCCCGGCTCGCGGGAACGACCGCTACAGCAACTGACGGCGGCGGAGAAGACTATCGACTCCAGCCGATGCTCATCCCGGATACACGCCTGGGGAGACATGCGCTTGGCCCGTTAACAGGCTTTGTTGTGGCAGACCAAAGAAATGATGCACGCGACTTTGATGGCCTGCTGAGTGTACGAAGTCTGCACCTAGAAGAAATCGGTTTTGACTTTGAAAACCACGAGATCAGTTGGAGGAAATAGAGCCAGGGAGGCGGGCCATGCTGGTTTTGCGTCGCGTCACACTGCCCCGAACCAAGGCGGTGTACCTGAAGGCCGCCCCGAATGCTGAACTTATGCTTGCAAGAACACCCATATGGCTTCGAAGCCAAAGATAGGAAGGGAAAGCATTGTTAAGGCGCATGAATTTGATACGCGCCCCCCTGCACGGGAAGAAAAAGTCCACCTCCCCGTAAGCGGCAGGTGTCTTGAAGTTCCCCCCATCGGGTGCAGTCTCGGAATCGATACATGCCCGGGGGAGTCACGCATTGAATTTTCGCCAACGCTATCTCGTTTGCGTTGTCCTGGCCTTGTTCCACGCGTCAGGGTTGGCACAATCGTCTTCGGCCACACAGTGGCCGGCCGGCAACACTCGTCATCGACACGGGCAGCAGTCACACCATCCTGAGTACAAAACTGTTCGGGGCCCAATCCTTGGTTTCAGAACACGCCCCGAACGCCAGCAAGGGCTCGGGATGGGTCGGTAATGCCAACTGGATCAAGGCCACCGTCAAAGTCGGGAACACCGTGTGGCGTGAACACCAGTTTCTGGCGATGGATGATCTCCCCGACATTTCCGATTCCGTAGGCCAGAAAATTGATGGGATCCTAGGGGAAGACGTTCTCCAGGAGTTCACGGTGATTCAAGTAGATTTCAGTCACCGCCAGCTCTTATTGTCTTCACCTCCGCCCTTACCAAGATCAGACCGAACCAATGACTCAGTTGGATAGGCAGACCAGCGGCCGAAGAGTCAATCTGCCGTTGGCCAGACAGCTTCCGGTTAGTCGGCTTCTGATTATCCGGTTGCTTCAGCAACCCCCAATCGGTTGTGGTTGAGGTCTCGAGCTC
>OMOD01000036.1 GCA_900290255.1 Candidatus Sulfotelmatobacter kueseliae | reverse complement strand
CCCAGGTCAATGAGCGGCGGGATATCGTTCAGGTAAAAGAAGGCGTCATTCTTGAGCGTGATCGCGGGCTCGAGCAGCTCCTTGCCATCGAGCAGTTCCCACTGTTCCAGGCAGACGCGGTAATCCAAGCCGCCGCGGTTGGGGCTGCCGCGGAACACGTCTTTGCCGAAATCGTCGGCTGTCCGCTCCAACCGGATATACGGCGACATCCAGCACTTGCCCAGGTAGGTGTAGCACTTGTTGGCATGAATCAGGATTTCGATGCCCACATCGATATTCGCCTCACGCGAAGTCAGTTCCCCCAGCGTGAGCTTGGTGTCGGCCACTACTTGTGAAATCCCGATCGAGCGATAGAACATCACGTCTTCGTTGTTCAGGATGTTGGCGCCGATGCTGGCGTGCAGAACGAGCTCGGGGAAACGGCGGTGCACCTGCGCGATCGCGCCCACGTCGGTCATGATCGCTCCGTCGATGCCCCAACCGACGAACTTCTCCATCTTCTTCAGCAGAGCGGGGATTTCCGACGACTGCATATTGGTGTTGATGGCAACGCGAATCTTGGCTCCCCCGGAGTGGACGATCTCTGTGGCTTCATGCACTTTCTCGTCGGAAAGTTCGTAGGCGTCACGCCGCCGGCTCCAGCCGCGCGCTCCCACGTAGATTGCATTGGCGCCGTTTTCCACGGCCGCCTTTGCCATTTCCAGGTTTCCTGCAGGCGCTAATAGCTCAACCATCGCTCACCTCGAACCCTTCAAAAAGAGAAAAACAAATCGCTCAGCAGGCCACAGCCGGTTGCGTGCGTTTGCCGACATACTCGGCGCCGGTGCGGCCGAAATAAAAACCGTTGCACAAACCCACAGCCGTGTGCTCGCCAATCATAATCCACGCGGACTCGTCCTCGGTGCCATCCCCGGCCATGGCCCGCTCCAGCGCCGCACGATAAATCTTGGCAATCTTCAGACGGTATTCAGGAGTCTCATAGGCCGCCTCGATCCGGAACACATTGTGCCCCGCCGCGATGAGTGCTGGCAAATGCTCGAGCATGCACACGTCTTTGCCGCTCAGCACGCCCTTTCCCACCGACCGCATAGCCCAGTCGCCCTGCTTGAGGAATAAATTTTTCTGGCACAGCGTCGGGCATTTCTCCGGCCATTTCTGCTCGTATTCCAGTAAGAAGCAGTAATCGGAAACGCCCAGTGGCATTTTGCCGTGAACCACCAGTTCTGCCGGAATACCGACGCTGCTCGTGATAGCTCCCACTTCGTCGAGGCTGATCTCGTAGTTCGGCGTAAAGCGGACCGCACCGTACTCCTTCAACACCTCGGCGCCCGCGTCGGTGTAAACGTTGGCAAATCCGCCGACGTGCGCCGGCATGCCGGGAAACTGCTCATGCACCATGCGGAGCACGCCGAGGTTATGGACTTCGACCGCATCGGCGCCGGCCGCGGCTGCCGTCTCCAACGCCTTCTGCACCTTGGGCAGCACGTCATTGCGCGGCGCCGCATACGAGGTCACGTAGGCACGCAGGCCCTGGCCCTTTACCAGCGCGATGCCTTCCTCGAGGTCGTCCAGGCGCTCCAGAAAGTTGTCCTCGTAGATGCGGCAGTAAATGTTGCCCAGATAAACCGCATCATAAGCACTTAGGTCCGATTCGCGGAGGTTTCGCAGGTTGGAGATCGTCGTATTAAGTTCAAAGGGGCCCATTCAACGTCCTTGTACAGTCCACATCACGGGCAGCGCAGCCCGGTTCCCATTGGTCTTCTGATCGGCCTTCTGATCGGCCTTCAGATCGGTCTTCCGATCGCTCTTCTGACCGCATTTCCAGGCGTCCGCAGCCACACGGTACGCCCCAATGATAGCACCCACCATCTCCGCCGGAAGGCTGCGGCCTTGGATCTTGATCACGTCCACGCCCGCATCGAGGAACGCCCCGAGTTCTGCCACCTGGCTGATCTGCCAACTGGGAAACAACCGCTGGTCAGCCTCCACGCCATCTTTCAACAACGTCCACGGCTGCTCGCAGATACGGAAACAACTGCCCACTCCGCCGCGTTTGACGCTGCCACCTAAACGTGTTGACCGGTAGCCCTGCTCCGCCGCGGCGAAGTTCAAATAGCTGGGCATCCAACACTTTCCGAGCTGAATGAACTCCTGCACCATGTGCAGCATGACCTCGATCTGGATCGAGGCCTTCGCCTTCACCGCCGCAATTTCCTGCGGCTCAACATACCCCGGCAGCACCACCGCAGTCGCGCCCAGGTCCTGGTAGAAGAGGGCGTCGCTCGTGTTCAGCGCACCGCAGCCGATGCTGGCGGTGATGGCCAATCCCGGCAGCTTCTGCCTGACCTCGCGCAGAAACCCGACGTCGTTCAGGATCACAGCATGCAGTCCCCAGTCCGCCAATTCGGCCAGTTGCTGCAGCAGCGACTGGCGCTCCTGCGGCTTGGGGATGATGTTTGCCGCGAGGTGTACCTTTTTCCCGAGGGTATGAGCGAGCTCGATGCACCTTCGCAACTGCTCACGGTCAAACTCGCCTCGCGCGCCGCCACGGCTCCAACCCCTCAATCCCACGTACACCGCGTCCGCGCCCGCCTGAAACGCCTGCTTGGCCGCCTCGAGATTGCCGGCGGGAGCCAGCAGCGTGGCACACCTCTTGGGCGAACCAATGCCGCCGCCCTTCGCGGTGGAAAGAGGGCTGGCCTTCACAGGTTCATAGCCCGGGATTCGGTGTTCAACATTCAAGTTGGCTCCGATTGTTCCCTCAGTCTGTGAGCAATGTCACACCGACATGTGACGGGCAGGCATTGCCGTTCTTCTACTTCTCCGTGCGCCGATTGGAACCGGTTTCGCCATCGTTTAGAGTGTAATGCCCGCCCTGTGATGTGTCACCTGTTGACAGGCCCGAGACCGGCGCAGCCTCTACAAAAAACCCGAACTTACCGAAAGTTCCTCAGAACTGGTTCGGCGTCGGTCGCAATAAAGCGTTACCATCGATCTGCGATTCGGACTTATTCGGACTATGATCGGAGACCGCGATGGAACCGTTCCGCTTTCATCTTTTCGTCTGCACGCAGCAAAAACCAGAAGGCGTCCCGTCCTGCCCGGCCAGCGGGTCGTTCGCTGTGCTCGGCGCGCTCGATCGCGAGATAGAGGTGCGCGGCCTCGACCCTGATGTGCAACTCACTACCTGCGGATGCATGGGGCTATGCGATGAAGGTCCAGTGATGGTCGCCTATCCGGCAGGGGTGTGGTACCGGCGCGTGCAACCTTCGGATGTGTCCGAAATCGTCGATACGCATCTGCGCGGGGGCAAGCCCGTCGATCGTCTGGGTTGGACCGATGCCGCTGCGATGAAGGCCATGTCGGTCGAACATGGCGAAAAGTTCCGTGCGGCAATGGCTGCCCGCGAGAAAGCAGGGGTGCTGCCCGATCGCCTCGATCAGATGATCCGCGGCTACTGGCCGAGCCGCTGCCTGCTGACGGCGCTTGAGCTCGACATCTTTACCGCCGTCGGGGACGGAGCCACTGCCGAACAGGTCGGAACCAAAGTCCACGCAAATGCGCGCGCCGCAGGCATGCTGCTCAATGCGCTGGTCGCCCTGGGATTGCTCGCGAAAAGCGGCGACGATTACAAGAACACGTCCGAGTCGGCACGCTTCTTTGTTCAGGGTTCCAAGGACAACCACCGCGAGGGTCTGCTGCACACCGCCAACATCTGGCATCGCTGGAGCACTCTGACCGACGCCGTCCGCAGCGGTACGCGCATCCCGATCGATCTTCGCAAGGATGCCCGCGACGACACCTCCGCGTGGACGCGCAACTTTATTGCCGGCATGCAACGCCACGCCAAAGATCGCGCCCCGCTGGTCGTGAAGGCGCTGGGCACAGCCGGGGTTCGACGTATCCTCGATCTTGGCGGCGGCTCCGGCGCATACTCCATCGCGTTCGCCAAAGCTTGTCCCGACGTGCAGTGCGAGATCCTTGACCTCCCGGAGGTCGTACCGCTCACCGCCGAATACGTCAGCCAGGCCGGCGTCTCAGCGCAAGTCAGACTTCGCCCAGGAGACATGCTGCAGGACGACTTTGGCTCCGGCTACGACATCATCATGCTGAACGCGATCTGCCACATGTTTTCCGAGGAGCAGAATCAGGATATCTTCCGCCGCGCAACTCTGGCACTCGCGCCGAAGGGCCGCCTGGTCGTGCAAGACTTCATCCTCAATCCCGACAAAGCCGGGCCGCAACAGGCGGCACTGTTCTCGCTGAACATGCTCGTCAATACCGACGCTGGCGCCAGTTACAGCGAGGTCGAATACATGCGCTGGATGAAGGCTGCGGGGTTCGCCGAGGTCAACCGGGTCAACCTGCCCGGGCCTAGCGATCTGATTGTGGGATTGGTGAAATAAGAAATTGAGGTGGTAATCGAAAGCCGTGGAAACCTACTTGATATGCAGCCTGCGGAGAAACTTTCGGTCGGGCTCGCTAAACTCTAACTCGCCGTCTTGAGGCGGGTCTTCGTGGGCCGCGTCTTTGGGATTGCAGAACCCTGGCCTCGGGTCCACGACGATCAGGGTTTGTCCAGCGCCAACCGCGATCAGATAATCGGGATCGACATTCTTCAGAAGAGCGATGAGCTCGCGCACCTTCATGGGCGAGCTTAGTTCCTGGTCGCTTCTGTGATCATCCACCATCGCGCGCCCCCACCCCGATGTGGCGGCTAGCCAAAGCGCCTTCTAGGTTAGTCCACCGCTGCCCTATGTGTCAGTGATTACAGTCACATTCTTTGTGAGTGGACAGCGTGGGTGCGGTGGCGAATGCGATCCAACGAATAACCGGCGCGGTGAGGTCTGGCAGAGACCTGTCACTTACAGTTCGCGCACAGTCGGGGCAGTACAGGCGACCCCCTCACAAGACGATGGCGGCAGCTCCGTCGATGGAATCCTCTTTGACCGCAAGCAAAGCTTCGTTGGCCTGATCGAGTGGGAAGGCAGTTACTTTCGGCCTCAGACCGATCTCGCTTGCAATCTGGAGAAAATCCCGAGCGTCGGCACGCGTCATGTTCGCGACACTGCGAAGCTGGCGCTCGCCCCACAGCAGGCGATCGTAGTCAAACTGGGGAATCCGGTCCAGGTGAATGGCGTTGATGGCGACCACTCCTCCCTTTCGCAGGCTGGCGAGAGCTGCGACTACGACATCGCCACTGGGAGCGAAAGTCACTGCACAATCGAGTTCCGCGGGCGGCCGGTCGGTCTCACTTCCCACCCACGCCGCCCCAAGCGAAGCTGCTAACTGCCGATGAGTCGCTCCTCGCGTGGAGACGTACACCTCGCAATTCCAGAAGCGCAAGACGGCGATGGCCAGATGGGCCGAAGCGCCGAAGCCGAACAGTCCGACACGGTCGCCCGGCTTGACGCCAGCCACGCGCAGGCTGCGAAAACCAATAATGCCTGCGCACAACAGCGGGGCAGCGTGCAAATCGCCCAGTCGATCGGGAAGAGGAAAAGTGAAATCGGAGCGAACCACCGCATATTCGGCATAGCCGCCGTCCACGGTGTAGCCAGTGAAGGTGGGTGAATCGCAGAGATTCTCCAGACCGAGGCGACAATACCGGCAGGTGCCGTCGGTTCCGCCAAGCCAGGAAACGCCCACGCGCGTGCCGAGCGGAAGTTCCTGTGTGGCTGCGGCGGCATTTCCGGCCGCATTCCCGGCTACGACTTCGCCGACAATCTGATGTCCCGGGATTACTCCAGGGCGACAAGCTGGCAAGTCGCCTTCGACGATATGCAAATCAGTGCGGCAGACGCCACAGACACGCACCCGCACCAGAACTTGACCGGGCTTCGGTTCCGGCCTCGGGACTTGGCCGATCCGAAGAGGCCCCTTCCGAATTTCTTGAGGCGACGTTAGAGTAGCGGCTTTCATCAACTCAGGGAAGAGGTGCTTCCCCGGCGGAGACAATATACTCCTCCCATTGGGAGCCCGTTTTGAGCAATCAGGTAGTTAGTTTCTCCGTATTGCCGTAATGTGCGATTTGATTGGTGCCGGGAGGGGGAATCGAACCCCCAAGGACCGAAGTCCGGCGGATTTTGAGTCCGCTGCGTCTGCCAGTTCCGCCATCCCGGCATAGTGCGCGTCTAATGCGTCAACCGAAGAGAAGACCAGCTTAATTGACGATTTGAGGCTTTGCAACCGCAGGCGGCTTTTGGTGGTGGCCGACACATTCTGGGGTCCCGGCCAAGGATTCGCGCCCTTGATTCCGTCGAATTTCTGCGAAGGCCCCGCCTTCACCCAGGCTCGGCGAGAATCGTTTTAATACAGACGTTTTTCCATTGAACAGAATATCTCTTCCGTATAGAATTCGAGAGGACTTTTGTGGAACTGCGGCAGGGTAGCGCTATTGGCCACCCCGCGAGCCACGAGGGACCCTTCCCCGAGCCCCGTTATCTCCGCAGGATAATGGGGTTCTGTTTTTAGAAACTGAATGAGTTCTACCGCCAACCCGCCCGCTAGCGTTCCCCGCCTGAGGCGCTCGCTCACGCTCTGGGACCTGATTCTGTACGGCGTCATCGTGATCCAGCCGGTCGCGCCCATGTCGGTGTTCGGGGTGCTCAGCGATCGCGGGCGTGGGCATGTGGTGACGACGATCCTGATCGCTATGGTGGCGATGCTTTTTACCGCCATCAGCTATGGCCGCATGGCGCGCGCTTATCCGAGCGCCGGCTCGGCCTTCACTTACGTTGGCCAGGAAATCAATCCCGCGCTCGGTTACGTCACCGGCTGGAGCATGGTGATGGACTACATGCTCAATCCGATCATCTGTACCATCTGGTGCAGCCAGCAGGCGCACGTGTTTGCTCCCGGCGTGCCCTACTGGGCTTGGGCGGTGTTCTTTGCGCTGGTGTTTACGCTCCTGAATATTCAGGGAGTAAAAACCTCGGCGCGGGTGAACTCGGCGCTGGCTGCGGGGATGGGCGTGGTGATTGCAATTTTCTTTGTGGTCGCGGCACGCTACATTTTCGGGCACCCACACGGCGGCGCGGGCTTCTACACCCGCCCTTTCTATGACCCGACGCTGTGGAACACAAAGGCTGTCCTTGGCGGAACATCGATCGCGGTGCTCACCTACATCGGTTTCGACGGCATCTCCACGCTCTCGGAAGAAGCGGAGAACCCGCGCCGCAACATTCTGCTGGCAACGGTGCTGACTTGCCTGGTGATTGGCATTCTGTCTGCCGTTGAGGTCTACGCCGCGCAGTTGATTTGGCCCGCATCGCAACCTTTTCCGGATGTCGATACCGCCTTCGTTCACGTCGCCGGCCGCGCCTGGCTCCCGATGTTTGGCATCATCGGATTCACCCTGCTGGTCGCCAACTTCGGATCGGGCATGGGCTCGCAGATCGGCGCCGCGCGCCTCCTTTACGGCATGGGACGAAGCAACGCGCTGCCGAAATCGTTTTTCGGGATGGTGGACGCGAAGCATCGAGTGCCGCGTAATAACGTGTTGTTCGTGGGCGCAATCGCGCTGATTGGCGCGTTCGTGATGAGTTACGGACTCGGCGCCGAGATGCTCAATTTCGGCGCGCTCATCGCCTTCATGGGCGTGAACGCGGCCGCTTTTGTGCGCTATGTGGTACGCGATCACAAGAGAACGTTGTCGTTTATCGCGCCCCCTGTCCTCGGGTTCGTGATCTGCTTGTTGCTCTGGTTGAGCCTCAGCACTCCGGCCAAGATCGCCGGCACCATCTGGATGGCTGCAGGCATCGCTTTTGGCGCCTGGAAGACGCGTGGCTTCCGAGGAGACCTGGTCAACTTTGATTTGCCTGCGGACGAATAAGTTTTGTCATCCAGAGCGCAGCGAAGGACCTGCCGTCTTGTGCACTGACAAGAAACCAGATCCTTCGCTGCGCTCAGGATGACAATCGAT
>OMOD01000091.1 GCA_900290255.1 Candidatus Sulfotelmatobacter kueseliae | reverse complement strand
GAGCTCGAGACCTCAACCACAACCGATTGGGGGTTGCTGAAGCAACCGGATAATCAGAAGTCGCCAAGCAGAAGGCCAGGGTCAAAGACTCATGACTCAGACGGGAAAGGGTAGGTGGACTAAAACCAGGGCAAGAACCCAGCAGAGGGACTTGCAGGACAAAGCCCGATCTCCTGAGATTCCCTCAAAATTTGACCACTAGGGGTTCCAGTCCCGAGGGGCCAGTGTCTGCCTTATGGGGCTCCACGCATGTACATAAAGATGGAATCTGTGTACATTCGATGGTACCCTAGCGAGAGGAAAGCGGGGCACTTTCATGCGAACGGCAAGGAATCGGTCACACAAGCACTTTCAGTTGGATTCCGCGAAAATCAAGCGCGCTCAAAAAGCTTTGCGAGCGAAGACCGAGACTGAGGCCATCGAGCGTGCGTTGGACTTGGCGATTGCCGAACACGAGAGGAACCAATTGGTTCTCGAAGCCACTGAGCGTTTCGTCAAGAGTGGCATTGATATCAAGGACGCGTACGGCACGCTGGGTGATTAGGTGCAGCCTGCCCTGTTCGACTCTTCTATTTATATTACTGCATTGCGGCGAGGAGATGATGCGGCCCTGACGCTGCGCCGGTTCACCACCGATGCACCCCTTTGGCTCAGTGCCGTGGTGCTCGAAGAACTCTATGCCGGCGCAGGCGACCGGGATCGTCAGGTTGTGGAACGTCTGGAACGAGATTTTGATAGGGCAAAACGAATCCTGGTGCCAAATCTGAGCGACTGGACTCAAGCCGGCAGAGTGCTTGGTCGCTTGGCTGCCAAGTATCATTACGAACAGATCGGACAGGGACGCCTGACCAATGACGCACTGATCGCGATGAGCGCCGGGCGACTAGGCATCAGAGTGATCACAACCAACGAACGAGACTTCAGCAGGCTCGCCGAGTTTCGCACCTTCCAGTGGCAAGTAACCGTGCTTTAACACACTTCGGGCCAGAAGTTCACGCTGATGAAGAGTGTCTCCGAGTCGATGGCCGGGCCGATTCCTTTAGGGCTACTGTCAGCGGAAATGTGAGCGCCGGAGGCCTGCTCATTTTGAATAAGGCTGATCTGGCGCGAGATGTAGGCATCGCTCCATCCACTGCGAACAACTGGCCCTCCGCACTGGAGGCTTCCGGGCAGATAATGTTGCTTGAGCCATGGTTCTCGAACCGCACCACATCCATCATCAAAAGTCCAAACTTAAAGCCGACTTTTTTCATATCGCTTTTTGGGTCACGACAAGGTGGCAGCTTCGAAATTTCGAGTCGCTGGATTTCGACCGGAAGTCTGTGTAATGGCCCAGGTACTTGGTGCGTCCATCGTCGATGATCCCGAATTGCAGAGTGGCTTTATTGAATTGCTGAAAGAACGCGATGAGCAGTCGCGGGTCGATCGCTCCAGTGGACAGAACGGAGTAGTGCTGAGGTCGGTTCTGTGGCACTGCCACCAACCCGACCAGCAGCAACTGTTTGTTCGTGAAATTGCGGCTACCGTCAACCGGATCTACAGCGAAGAGGGAGAATCGCTGAAAATTAGCAGCGAGCTTGTGGGACATGTGCTGAAAAACCTTGGGCTGTACACCCGCCGCCTAGGCAATGCCGGAAGGGGACTCGTGCTTGACAAGACTACGCAGGCTCGGGCCCACGAACTGGGCTATGCCAACGAGGTGCTGCGAGACAGTTCTGGAGTACCTGCTTGCGGTCACTGTCACAAAGTGCGACTGACACAAATAGAAGAAGTTGTGTAGGAAGTGCAGGTTGTGAAGGTTTTTTGCCGATATGGCGCAGGCCCGTTGGCAAGAGTGATTCTCCAAACAGCCCCTCCCCGCAAGGTGTGATGGTAACAGGACTGTTGGGTTTGCATAGTGAACCTTAGCGGTCATGCACTCTGGCGTGGCAAGCCGCGCAGAGCGAGATCAAGTTCTCCTCTGAGTCGGCTCCCGAGTTCATGTGCGCGACTTTGAGCATACCGGCGGGCTTTGGATAGGGACGGCTTCAGCCCCTGAGGGGGTCGCTTCTTCAGTCCCCCAGAGTACTCTTGAAATCAGTCAGTTCTAGAGACTACGGCTGCATGATCGAAACTGAACACTCCAGGGGAAAGTAGCACACTGTGACTTCCCTTCCCCTCCACCCTTGGACGACCGCGTTCGCCTCCGCCTCGCTCGAGGCCGCGATGGGATAAAAACCGGCCTAACAGTTGCCGTTTATATGGTAGGAATACGCGAGCTCTTCCGCCCTGTTATCCAGAACGGCCCTTGGGGGGTGATTTTAGCTGACTTCTGATTATCCGGTTGCTTCAGCAACCCCCAATCGGTTGTGGTTGAGGTCTCGAGCTCC
>OMOD01000046.1:117397-140561 GCA_900290255.1 Candidatus Sulfotelmatobacter kueseliae | reverse complement strand
AAAACCTTGTCCAACGAAAAAACAAAAGAACCCACTTGACTTTGACCGGCCTTCTCATGGAAGGCGTTTACACTTAGAACCCCCGGTCACGGGGTCAATGATTGAATCGTGGTTGCCTGAAAGCTGGAGGCGGCTCTTGATCACGGAAACCGGGGAGATCCCTGAGTGAAGTCAGGGCCGCGCTTTCGCGATTCCCGATAGATTCACTCTCTTGCTGTGATCGCGGATTGCAGCCACGATTTCGAGCGCCAATGCCAGCGCCCGGCGTCCGTCTTCCAAGGAAACGACGGGGGTAGAGCGCTCGCGCACGGCGTGCAGGAAAGACTTGAGTTCGGCACGCAGAGGTTCTTCGGAAGCGACCGGAACCTTGGTGACTCCGATCTGAGGATTTGGGGAAGGCATCCCGGTCGCTGCGCCGTCCTGTCCGACGGTGAAGACCAGGGTTTCCTGACGGGCGTAGTCGAGCGAAATGTACTGCCGGGGCTGAAAGAAGCGCAGTTTGCGGACGCGCTCGGTGGAAACGCGGCTGGCGGTGAAGTTCGCGATGCAGCCGGAGGCGAGCTCCAGACGGACATTTGCAATATCCACTTTGCCCGACAGAATAGGCAGGCCGACGGCGCGAACTTCCTTGACCGGCGATTTGGCGAAGGTGAGGACGATGTCGAGATCGTGGATCATCAGATCGAGCACGACGTCGACATCGAGTGAGCGCGGAGTGAACACGCTCAGCCTGTGCACTTCGAAAAACATGGGCTGGGTCAGCAGCGGGAGGGTGGCGCGTACGGCGGGATTGAAGCGCTCGAGATGCCCGGTCTGGGCGATCCGCCGGCGCGCGGCGGCCAGCTCAACCAGTTCGTCGGCCTCGGCGAGCGAGGTGGCCAGCGGTTTTTCGATCAGCACGTCTACTCGGGCATTCATCAAATCGCGGGCCACGGCGAGATGGTGCACCGTAGGAACCGCGACCGAAGCGGCCTGCACCTCGCTGTGGGTGGTGAGCAACTGCTGGACCGAGCCGAAAGCCTTGCAGCCGAACTCGCGGGCTACGGTGTCCGCCCGGTTCACGTCGGGATCGACGACTCCCAGAAGGTGAACGGGTTCGCCCTGCTGTTCCAGCTCTTTGTAAACGCGGGCGTGATTGCGTCCGAAAACGCCCACGCCGACGACGGCAACGTAGACTGCATCTTGACGTGGCAGAAGAGATTCTCGCCGGCCAGTTGCCGGAAAGAAATTGTAAACGGAAACGGGCGCCGCTGCGCTGGAATTACGTGGCGGGCGGACATCAGACCTCGGACGTCAGACCTCGGACGTCAGACCTCAGACCTCGGACGTCAGACCTCGGACGTCAGACCTCAGACCTCAGACCTCGGGCCTAAGACCTAGGCGTTTGACGTCGGATGCCCTCGGGACTGGGATCGTCGAGCTGCGCTCGACCGGACCCATTCGACTCGCTGCGCTCGCTCAGGGCAGGCTTTCGAGGGCGGCTGTCCCTACATAGCCTTCTTCAGGATGGCGATTTGCCCGGCGTGGTAAAGCTCATGCTGCACGAGTCCGTGAAGCATGTGACAGAAGTCATATCGTTTGCCGGGAACGCGGTCGCGCAGGCGTTGGTCCGGCAAAGCGGCGACGGTTTTGACCAGAGCATGGTGCGTGCGCTTCGTCTGTTCCAGGGCCTCGCGCCACGCGGCTTTCGTGGGCTCGGGGACGGGCGGGAAATTTTGGGCGGCTTTGAGTTGCGCTTTTTTGCCGCCCAAGCGGCGGAGCACGGCCCCATCCCAGGCGGCAATGTGGAGAACCAGTTCCCAAATGCTGTGAACGTTGGGCAATGGCTTAGCCGCGGCGGTGGCGGCGTCTACATCGTCCAGCAATTCGAGCAGAGCAGGCCCATGCCAGGCGCTGCCGTCAAAGGCGCGGCGGAGCTGGTCGGCGATGCGGAGGGGCTCGTTGTCGTGAGAGGCTCGTATCATTTTCCAAACCCTCGTGTATCCATGAATACCGGTGTGTCGTGTATGATGTCTGAGTGATCGTCTCGTTTGCTGATGCCACGACGGAGGACATCTACCACGGACGAAACACGAAGCCAGCGCGTCGTATCCCCAACGTGCTGTGGAGCAGGATTCAAATGAAGCTCGACCTCCTGAATGCAGCCTCGCGCCTAGAAGATATCGCCGTTATGCCGGCGAACCGCCTGGAAAAGCTCCGGGAGACCTAGCCGGCCTTTACAGCATTCGTGTAAATGATCAATATCGCATCGTGTTCCGGTTTTCGGGCGCGACTTGCTCGGATGTTCGCTGTACAGATTACCACTGAGGGAAAACCATGCTGCCGAATAACCGCATAGCGACCCATCCGGGAGAAATACTTCGTGAAGAGTTTCTCCAACCCATGCGACTGAGCCAGGCTGATCTGGCGCGGGCTCTGAAGATTCCGACGAATCGCGTGAACGAATTGATTCGGGGAAAGCGCGGAGTTACTCCGGCAACGGCGCTGCTGCTGGCGGCGTATTTCGGCAACTCGGCCGAGTTCTGGATGAATCTGCAAACCGCCCACGACCTGACGCGAGCCAGACGCGAAATGAGAAAGCGGCCTGTGAAAGCCGTCGCTGGCAGGACCCGCGGCGCCGTCGGTGCCGACTAGGAAGGTTCTGCCGTAATCGCGATTCCTGCGGCGTTGGCGGCGTCGATAATTTTCTCACCATCCAGGAGCAGGCATTTGCCGGCATCCACCGCGAGGCACGTGGCGCCGGCCGCGTGCATCACTTCGATCGTCTTTACGCCGATCACGGGAACATCGAAGCGCATGTCCTGATTCGGCTTGGCGATCTTGACCACTGTCAAGGCGCGGCTGAGGGTGGAGGCATCGCCGTGAAGCGAGCGCATGATCTGGCCGGCGCGCTCGATCGTGGCATCGGTGCCTTCCATGGCTTCGACCGCGACGCAGGCGGATTCGGCGATCACCACCGTCTGTCCAATGTCGTGCTGCGCCAGCTCACGGGCGACGGCGCGGCCATAGTCAATATTCTTCTGCTCCGGTTCGGTGGGCGCGCGTTTGGTGAGCACGCCGGGCCTGACCAGCAGAGGTTCGAGCAGCCAGGTGGATTTTTCCAGCGTGATGCCTTCGTCGGCCAGGACCTTGGCGACGGCGCCGAGCAGCGAGTCCGTGTTGCGGGTGGTGAGTGAGACGAGGAGCTTGGCCAGGCGCCAGTCCGGACGGATGCTGGAAAAAATCTGCTTGTGCCGGACTTGTCCGGCCATGATGGCGCGGCGCACGCCAGCGCGCTGAAAAGTCTCGATCAGGCGGGAAAGCTCACCGAGCGAAAACCAGTGAACCGCGGCTGCGCCGGCGGAGTCGATTTCCGGGAAAGTTTCTTCCTTGATGGCGGCGACCACGACTTCGTATCCGTGCGCCCGCGCCGCATCGAGCACGAGAAAGGGAAACTTGCCGTTACCGGCGATGAGACCGAGCTTTTCGTTCTGGAAAGGCATCGAGTAAGGCGTCAACAGACCGACGCGAAGTCAGTCTAGCACTCAGCCTTCAGAAAGAATGCCCCGCGAGGCCAGGGCTTGAGCAAGCGCACCCTCTGGCTGGAGACTGGGAATCATTTCTGGCTCAGAAGATAGAGATCTGCGTGGCCACCGGGACGCGCATAGACGATGGTGGAAAGGTCCCGGGAAAAATCATAGCCGTTCCCGTTGTAAGCCAGAGGAAAAGCAAAAGG
Source organism: Candidatus Sulfotelmatobacter kueseliae (assembly GCA_900290255.1). GTDB lineage: Bacteria > Acidobacteriota > Terriglobia > Terriglobales > Acidobacteriaceae > Sulfotelmatobacter > Sulfotelmatobacter kueseliae. The sequence continues at coordinate 136,846 of OMOD01000046.1, read as the reverse complement.
GACCTTCAACGCGATCTGGGGCGCACCGATGGTCTTACCGTCCCTCCAAGCCTGACGGTAAATCGTGGCTTCACCGCGGGCAACCACTGCGTACAAGAACGACTTGCTATCGGGAGCATACACTGCAGAGTCCGTTACTACGCCGGGAAGCAACGGGATGCATTTCTTATCAGAGGTGGACACTTCATAGATTCCGGTCTTTTCTCCTTCCCCAATGTTGCCAAGCAGGAACCGCCCGCCCGAGTCAGCATCCCAAGGGGAGCCACATTCGTCCATGAACTTCTCCGCGGTCGAACTGTCCACACTCCATTTCCAGATGCTGTATATCGTGCCCATCTTCTCTTGGATAGTCAGGTATATGGATTTCTGGTCAGGGCTCCATACCGGATTGCTGGGCACACCTCCCAGGGGAGGGAGTTGACGAAGGCCGCTGCCATCAGCCCCGACAATGTAGGCTTTGCCGGATCCCGTGCCTGTCTCCGCCTCGGCAAAAGAAAGGTGGAAATTATCCGGCGCCCAAAAACCTGTAGTCAGGCCCTCTCCGGTGGCGATTTTCACTTTGTTGCCCCCGCCGATGTCCGATACCCATAGTTCGCGCCCCTGGGGTGAGAGGAGCGCGATGTACATTACGCGCTTTCCATCGGGCGAGATAATGGGCTGAGATGCGTCCTCCGACACAATGTCCGTAGATTCTTTTGATTGAACGTGATACGCGGTCAGGAACCCGGAGGTTTTGCCATTCACATAGTAAATCCCTTTTCCTTCGGGGTCTGGCATGGGCGAGAAGTCCGGTCCCGTACCGAAGCTAATCTGGGCCAGGCTGTGGTCCTTCAAGCTGTACTTCCAAATATTCGTCAGCCCGGTTGCTACACGGCTGAATAGGACCGTCTTCCCTGGTTCAGCCCACACCACGTCATACAGATTCCCGGACACCTCGCCTAAATCAATCGCTTCATGGCTGGTCAGGTTTATTCTGTAAAAATGGAATTTGGGCCCGATATCTGCTGGAACAGCAGCAGCGAGCAGGTCGTTGTCGCCGGGAAATAGCAGAAGTGGGATGAAGTACAGTCTGCTGCCTTTGGAGTCGTACACTGTTTCTTCGTTCAGTCCGGATTTCCCGACACGAAAAATTCCTGGGCCCTCAGACCTGGCATAGTATATGAATGAGCCATCCGAAGAGGGAACCGCAAGCCAGCCGGACACCACGCGCCGGGGAACCCCACCGAGCGCAGGCACCGCCCAGACCTCGTCCTGTCCGACGACCCGCGAGTAATAGATTTCTCTCCCATCGGGCGAGAAATTGCTCACAAATTTGTCGCCTTCGTCATTCGTGAGCTGAAGGGGCTCGCCACCTGAGGTAAGCATGAGGAACACTTGCATGATGCCGCCGATCGGTGAGACAAACGCCACGGCATGGCCATCGGGAGCAAGCTTTGCGTCGAGCATCGGTTTATTCCATTGGCTGATTTGCGTAATTTTCGCGGGGCCGCTCGGAGGGTTCGAGCGGGGCCAAAAGTGATACGCCGCAAGGGCTGGAGCCAGTACTGCGCAGCCAACGGCCAAACCCATGTACCGCTTCTGTGAAAGCCCCGTTGACTGCGGAGCCGCCGCGACTGGGCGAGTGGCAGCTTCTACAGGTAGATCCTGAACCGCACGCCTGCCCGATGACGAAATGCGGTCCGAATCCGTGTCCCGCTTGAGCCGCTTCAGGTCGGCCAACATTTCTGCCGCGCTCTGATAGCGCAGGTCGCGGTCTTTTTCCAGAGCCTTGTTCACGATGTCTTCCAGTCTGGGCGGCACGTCGGGATTCAGCCGCATGGCAGGCGTGGGAGCCGCGTCGAGAATGGCCTTAAAGATGACTCCCGAGGTTTCGCCACGGAATGGCAGCGTGCCCGTCGCCATCTCGTACAAGACAACACCGAAGGAGAACAAGTCGGTGCGTCCGTCGAGCTCCCTGGCCCGCACCTGCTCCGGCGACATGTAGGCGACAGTGCCGAGCGCGGAACCGGGACTGGTGAGATGCTCCTCCGAATCTATGGTCTGGACGCTCATGGCAACACCTTCGGGCTTGAGAGCGACCTTGGCCAGCCCGAAGTCCAGCACCTTGGCATGACCGCGCTTGGTGACGAAAATGTTCGCAGGTTTGACGTCGCGGTGAATGATGCCGGCAGCGTGCGCGGCGTCGAGCGCGTCCGCAATCTCGATGGCGAGCGAGAGAATCATCTCGGTTTCCATCGGTCTGCCCGCAATGCGGTGCTTCAGCGTCAGGCCGTCCAGAAATTCCATGGCGATGAAGGTTTGCCCGTGCCGGTCGTCAATCTCGTAAATTGTGCAAATGTTTGGATGGTTCAGGGCGGAAGCGGCCTGCGCCTCACGCTGGAAGCGGGCCAAAGCCTGCGCATCTTTGGAAATTTCGTCCGGAAGGAACTTCAAGGCGACAAAGCGGTGCAGCTTTACGTCCTCGGCCTTGTAGACGACACCCATGCCGCCACCGCCGAGTTTCTCGACGATGCTGTAGTGCGAGATGGTCTGGCCGAGCATGAGGGGCAAATCTTACTTCGATGAAACCGGGCAAGTCAACGAACGCCGTGGGGTTGGCGGTGGCGCAGGAGGATTGTTGGCGAGACATCGCCAATATCACTCATTGACCTGGTTCGGCAGGCTGCTCACTTGATAATCCCCCGCTCCGAGGCCTCGATGAAGCGGATCAGCATGTCCACGTCTTCGCCGCGATCGGCTTCCGACTTCAGTTTCGCCAGCGCCTGCGACGTGTTCATCCTTGAGGCCAGCAGAATCTTGTAGGCGTGATGAATGCGGGCTATGCGCTCGCTCGAAAAACCGCGGCGCTCGAGGCCTACCTTGTTGATGCCGTAGGCGTGCGTGTCGCGGGCGGCCGAGGTCATGGAAAACGGCAGCACATCCTGGGTGATGGTGGTGCCTCCGCCGATGTAGGAATGGGCGCCGATGCGCACGAACTGGTGCACCGGGCAGAGCGCTCCGACCACGGCCCATTCTTCGACGGTCACGTGTCCGGCGATGGTCGCGCCATTGATCAGCATGGCATGGTCTTCAATCAGGCAGTCGTGGCCGATGTGGGTGTAGGCCATGATCAGGATATGGCTGCCCACGCGGGTGACACCGCCGCCCTTGACCGTGCCGCGATTGATGGTCACGTACTCTCGAATTTCGTTGTGATGGCCGATTTCCAGGCGGGTGGGCTCGCCTCTGTAGGTCACATCCTGCGGCGCCATGCCGATGGCGCAAAAAGGAAAAAATGCATTATCCGAGCCGATTTTGGCTGGTCCCTCGATGGTGACGTGCGAGAGCAAGCGGCAATTTTCGCCCAACTCGACTTCGGGGCCGATCGCGCAATACGGGCCGATGCGGCACGAAGCCGGAACCTGAGCGCGCGGATCAATGATGGCGGTGGGATGTAGGTTCATGAAGGAATCATGGAACTATTCGAAGACACGCTCGAAGACGATCGAGCCGCCGCGGGACTATCCCGCGTCGCTGTTGAAGCTGTCGTTGTTCGGTCCTCGGCTCGATCCGCGTCCGCGGGCCGCATCGATCAGCTGGCACGATACAATCGCCTCGGCCACCCGCTTCTCGCCCACGTAGGCGTAACCCTGCATCCTGGCCGCGGTCAGACCGGGCACGGCGCGCCAGGCTTTGACTTCCACTTCCAGCCGCAACTGGTCGCCGGGGCCGACGGGCTTGCGGAACTTGGCGCGCTCAATGCCGGTGAAAACCATGACCTTATCGTGGTGGTTCTCCACCTCAGTCAGCAGCAGCGCTCCGCCGGCCTGCGCGATGGCCTCGATGATCAGCACGCCGGGCATGATGGGCAGGCCAGGAAAGTGCCCGTTGAAGAAGGGCTCGTTGATGGTGACATTCTTGATCGCGACAATGCGCTCTTTCCGCTTCAGCTCCAGCACCCGGTCGATCAGCAGCAAGGGATAGCGGTGCGGCAGAATCTTCAGAATTTCGTGAATATCGAGCATAGTTTTCGTCCCGGTGGATGAAGCCTGTGCCACGGGACTACTGTCAGTCATGGATTCATCTCAATCAGCGTGAAGATTATACTGTACAGGCTGCCTCGAAGTGGTTGCATTACCTTCGGTAGTGGTGCAGTTTGGGTATTAAGGGCCACTTTAGAGGCGTCATCCCGACGCCCCGCGTTTTCATCAGCGGGGCGAGGGATCTCGCGTGCAGCATATGCACACGTTGCGTCCACGCGAGATCCTTCGCTCCGCCTGAAGAACGGCTACGCTCAGGATGACGCAACATTCAGAATCCAAATTGCACCACTAGCCTACCTTCCAAACCGGAGTGAACCGCCCAAACCGATGCCAGCCAAAAGAGCTCTACCCGTGAAAGCCAAGCCGCCCGACAATATCTGGCCGGAACGGCTGCGATACTTCGCAGCCCGGCAGGATGCGCTGGTCGCAACCATCAGGCAATTGGTCGAGATCGAGTCTCCCAGCGATAACAAAGCTGCCGCCGACCGCATGGGCGGGTTTCTGGCCGGGATGTTCGAAGCGATCGGCGGGCGGGCGCGTTTGCACCATGCCGAGGAGTTCGGCGACAACCTGCAAGTCGATTTTCCCGGGCGCGAAAAGGTCAAGCCGGTTCTGCTGCTGGGACACTTCGACACCGTTTATCCGTCGGGGACGCTCGAGACGATGCCTTGCCGCGTGGCCGACGGAAGGTTATACGGGCCCGGCGCGCTCGACATGAAAGCGGGCATCGCGCTGATGCTCTACGTCATTGAGGCGCTCGGAGCGTGGCACGGGGGATTGCCGCGGCCGGTCACGGTGTTTCTGGTTTCGGATGAAGAAGTCGGCAGCAGTTCCTCACGCGAGGTTACCGAGTCGCTGGCCAGAGAATCGGCCGCGGTGCTGGTGCTCGAACCGGCAGCCGGGCTACGCGGCGCGGTCAAGACCGCGCGCAAGGGCGTGGGCGAATACCGGCTCACAGTTTCCGGAGTGGCGGCGCATGCCGGGCTCGATCCGGGCAAGGGACACAGCGCGATCGTGGAGCTGGCGCGGCAAATCACCGCGCTTTCGGGGCTGAACGATCTTCGCCGCGGAATCTCGGTGAACGCGGGTGTGATTCGCGGCGGAACCCGCAGCAACGTGATTGCGGCCGAGGCCACGGCCGATATTGATGTGCGCATCAAGCTGGCCAGGCAGGCGGCCATGGTCGATCGCAGGCTGCGCTCGCTCAGGCCTCTTGACAAACGCTGCAAGCTTAGCGTCGCGGGCGGCATCAACCGCATGCCCATGGAGCGGAACGCGGGCGTCGCGGCGCTGTACAAGAAAGCTCAGGCCATCGCCCGGCAGATTGACTGGAAACTGGAAGAAGCAGCCGTCGGTGGAGGCTCCGACGGAAATTTCACCGCCGGCATGGGCGTGCCCACGCTCGATGGCCTGGGAGCGGTAGGCCTGGGAGCGCATGCTGCGCACGAGCATGTCGTGATCTCGGAATTGCCGCGCCGGGCGCTGCTTCTGGCGGGCATGATCGAGAGCGTCGGATAACCTGGCCTTTCTGATCGTTCCAACGCTGATCGGTAGAAGCTGTTCATACGCGAAAGCTGGGGACGAATCGCGTGCTGAAATTCATGGTGGTGGTTTACCGGAGGGCGGATTTAACTCCGGAACAATTTCGACGGCATTTCGAGCAAGTCCACGGACCGCTGGCGAAGAAGCTTCCCGGGCTGAGAAGGTACGTGCAGAATTACGTCGGCGCAGACTCCAGCCGCGAGTCGCCGGGATGGGATGCCATCGTGGAACTTTATTTCGACGATAGGGCGGCGATGGAAGCGGCGTGGGAGAGTGCAGAAGGTGCAGCTTCAGATGCCGACCTTCCCGAGTTCGCCGACATGGCGCGCACGACCTGGTCGGTGGTGGAAGAAGTTGGTGTCCTGCCGTGAAGCCAGCCACGGGTCACTTCGGACCGCAGGGTTGCCGTTTTGACTCGCCGACGGGAGTGGCCTAGAATTTTGTTAGAGCCGCAAGAAGGCTGCCTGCGTAGTGTAAGTTCGGGCCAAAGGAGAAGTTATGGGTGAGTTCTCGCCGTTCCACTGGTTGCTGGTTATTGCCATCGCCCTGCTCCTGTTCGGCCCGTCCAAGTTCGCCTCGCTGGGCAAGAGCCTGGGCGAGGGCATCCGCAACTTCAAATCGGCCGTAAAAGAAGGGGAAGAGAAGAAAGAGGAAAAGGCCGAGGAGAAGAAATCCTAATCCGCCGTTCGCCCCTACTCTGAGGAATTGTTTCGCCTCTACTGCTTCGGCTCCGGTGGTTTGGTGTCGGTCGTTTGTGGCTGGACTGCTGGAGCGTTCGCAGCTTTCGGGTCCGTGTTCAGTTCCTCTTTCAGAATCCGCAATTTTTGTTCGAAATCTTGTCGTTCACCGCCCGGGTGGTCGATTCCAGTCACAGCTATAACAGCCCATCCCTTATCAACCCGGAAGTGGATGACGTCGCCGATCTGGATCTTTTTGTCCCCTCCACAGTCGGGCCCCGTGGACTCGAGCAGCCCGGGCTCCTCCTGACAATCCAGCAGGTAGACTCTCGCATCGGTCACGACCGTATAGGTATGGCTATACCTCTCGACGGCGTATTCATGGAGGCCCTTGGCGATGACTTTGCCTTCCTCGGGATAAGTTTTGGGCTGCTTCTTTGCGGATACGGTTCCCGCCGGAACAATGACCGCGAGCACGGAGAGAATCAGAACCGCGAATAGGCGCACGTTCTTCCGATTATCGCTTTGCATAAGTAATGCTCCCTTGGGCACGAGTCAATTATCTCTCCGGAGCGTTTTGAAGTCACGTTAACCGGTACGCAAGTCTCGCAACATGCGATACACCAGCGCCACCGGCAGTCCCACCACGTTGCAGTAATCGCCTTCGATGCGCGGAATCCAGCGCGAAGCGATTCCCTGAATGGCGTACGCTCCGGCCTTGTCCATGGGCTCGCCGGTTGCGACGTAGGCGCGAATTTCGTCGTCGGAGAGCTCGCACATCGTGACCAGCGTGGATTCGGAGGCAGTTGCCAGTTGCCGGTTGCCAGTTGCCAGAGGATCGCTGCTGCTGGGGTAACTGACAACTGGCAACTGACGGCTGGCAACTGGGGTTATCAGGCAAACTCCTGTGATCACCTCATGCGCGCGCCCGGAGAGCAAGCGCAGCATGCGGGCGGCATCTTCATTGCCGGTGGGTTTTCCGAGGATGGTCTCATTCACCACGACGATCGTGTCCGCCCCTAATACCCGATCGTGCGGCCGGGTCTGCCAGACGGCCAGCGCTTTCTCGCGTGCCAGCCGCTCGGCGCAGTCGCGTGGAGATTCGCCCGCATGCGGAGTCTCGTCAACGTCGGCCGGCTGCACGGTGAACGAAATGCCCGCGTTGCGCAAAAGTTCCTGGCGGCGCGGCGAGGCGGAAGCGAGGACGAGCATGCGATTCTGATTGTAACCGGGGACCTTGGATAGATGCTTCTGCCGAGGCCTGCACAAAATGAAAAAGGCCTCGAAGATTCGAGGCCTCCAAAACCGTGGTGAACAACAGCACCCCGCGACGAGATCAGGATGCACCTGCCATGGAGCCCGAGTCAAATTACTTTTGACCGATCCTGTGTGCCATCTACCGCGCGGGAGGCCCCCGCCTCGGTCCATTCAGTGATCCATGCCTGCTAGAATTAGGCTTACGCCGCGCTCATCATGGATTCCCAGCACATCCGAAATTTCGCGATCATCGCGCACATTGACCACGGCAAGTCCACGCTGGCCGACCGGCTGCTGGAGCTGACCGGGTCGCTCACCGCGCGCGAGATGCAGGCGCAGGTGCTCGATTCCATGGACCTGGAGCGCGAGCGCGGCATCACCATCAAGGCGCACGCCGTCCGCATGGCTTATACGGCGCATGACGGCGAGGTTTACCAGCTCAATCTGATTGACACGCCCGGCCACGTGGATTTCTCCTACGAAGTCTCGCGGTCGCTGGCGTCGTGTGAAGGCGCGCTGCTGGTGGTGGATGCGTCGCAGGGCGTGGAAGCGCAAACGCTGGCGAATTCCTACCTCGCCATCAATCACGGGCTGGAAATCATTCCCGTCATCAACAAGATTGATCTGCAGAGCGCCGACATCCCGCGCACCAAGGAAATGATCGAGGGCGCGGTCGGCCTGGACGCCTCCGACGCAGTGCTGATCAGCGCCAAGACCGGCCAGGGCGTGCCCGAGGTGCTGGAAGCGATTGTGAAGCGGGTTCCGCCGCCCAAAGGATCTCCGGAAAACCGGCTGCAGGCGCTGATTTTCGACTCCTGGTTCGACGCCTACCGCGGCGTGGTCATTCTGACGCGCGTTTTTCAGGGGACATTGCGCAAGGGCCAGCGGATCCGCCTCTGGTCGAATGGGACCACGTTCGACGCGGAAACTCTCGGCGTCCAGAACCCCAAGCCGGTGGAAATCGGCGAACTGAAGGCGGGGGAAGTCGGCTTTCTCATCGCCAACATCAAGAACGTCGCCGACACGAAAATTGGCGACACCATCACCGACGACACCCATCCTGCCATCGAGCCCCTGCCCGGCTTTGAAGAGATCAAGCCGATGGTCTTCGCCGGGCTCTATACCGTGGACGCGCATGAGCACACCCGGCTGCGCGAAGCGCTGGAAAAGCTGCGGCTCAACGATTCCTCATTTTTCTTCGAGCCGGAAAGCTCGGTCGCGCTCGGTTTCGGTTTCCGCTGCGGCTTTCTGGGCCTGCTCCACATGGAAATCATCCAGGAACGCCTGGAACGAGAGTTCGCGCTCGAACTCATCACCACCGCGCCCGGCGTGCGCTACAAGATCACATTGACCGACGGAACTTTGATTGAACTGGATAATCCTTCGCGCTGGCCCAATCCGAGCGAGATCGCGAAGGTGGAAGAGCCGGTGATTCTGGCCACGATTCTGACCAACGAAGAATATGTCGGCGGAATTCTGAAGCTGGTGGAAGAAAAGCGCGGCAAGCAGAAGACGTTCGAATACGTCGCCGCTAACCGCGTGATGTTGCACTATGAGTTACCGCTGAACGAGATCGTGCTCGACTTCTACGATCGGCTGAAATCGGTGTCGCGCGGCTACGCTTCGCTCGACTATCACCTTGCCGGCTACTGGGAATCGCCCATGGTGAAGCTCGACATTCTGGTCGCCGGCGATCCCGTGGACGCGCTTTCCATCATCGTGCACCGCGAATTCGCCTACGAACGGGGCAAGGCTCTGGTTTCCAAAATGAGGGAACTCATTCCCCGCCAGATGTTCGAGGTGGCGATCCAGGCTTCGATCGGTGCCAAGATCATAGCTCGGGAAACGGTCCACGCCATCCGCAAGAATGTGCTCGCCAAATGCTACGGCGGCGACATCACGCGCAAGCGCAAGCTGCTGGAAAAGCAGAAAGAAGGCAAGAAGCGCATGAAACGGATCGGGCGGGTCGACATTCCGCAGGAGGCGTTTCTGGCGGTGCTGAAAGTCGGGGAGGACAGCTAGAAACTCTCACCTGTCCGAGCGGACATCCGCATCGCAGACTACGCGCGACGTCGCTGGTGGAGGGGATTCCGCTGGCCACGGCGGACGAGGAAATCCGCCGGTCGAAGGCCCTGCTTACTGTCTGGTAAACAGACCGGAAGAGCCCGGGCTGCGCGCCTACGGGCGCGGTCCCTGATGCCAGGGGACGACCGTCACACGGAAGTGCTAGACCGTGAAATGTGCAAATCTCAAAATAGGAAGCGGCGCCTGGGGCGCACGGCGGGGCCCGTGTTACTCTCCGATGAATTGCATAACTGGTTACTACTCATGGACTTAAGGGTGATCGGAAGGCACTTCATCACAGACCGAGCGGTCGTGAGCCGAGGGAAATTCTGAACCCGGGTTTCAGTTCCACAATGTTTTCCACAGGCAGTCCGCATGCGCCGAGCGGCGGCGCAAGCCTAATTCCGTAAGAGAGTTACCCCGCCCGCCCTACAGTCTTTCGTGCAGGGCGAAGGCTCACTCCTCCGGCCCCAGATCACCTTCCGCCATGGTTTCGAAGCGGGTGCAGGGCTTCAAGAACGCCAGGCGGAGCTTCCCGGTCGGACCGTTGCGCTGTTTGGCAATGATGATCTCGGCCTTACCCTGGAGTTCGGGATCGTCCTGTTTGTAGACTTCCTCGCGGAAGATGAACATGACCAGATCGGCATCCTGCTCGATCGATCCCGACTCGCGCAGATCGGAGAGTTGCGGACGATGATCGCCGCCACGGCTCTCGGGCGCGCGGCTCAACTGCGAGAGCGCCACCACCGGCACCGCGAGTTCCTTGGCCAGAGCTTTCAGGCCGCGGGAAATGGCGGAGACTTCCTGGGTACGATTCTCGAAGCGCTTGCCTCCGCCCGACATCAGCTGCATATAGTCCACAATCAGTAAATCCAGCCTGCCGCCTTGCGATTGTTTCAACCGCCGCGCCTTGGCGCGCATTTCGCTCACCGAAATGCCAGGCGTATCGTCGATGAACAGCTTGGCGTGCGCCAGCTGCTCCATGGCGCGGACGACTTTCTTGGTATCGTCCTGCCAGAGCGAGCCGGTGCGCATCTTGTGGGCGTCCACGCGCGCCTGGGAACAGAGCAAGCGCAGCAACAGCGCCTCGCGCGACATTTCCAGCGAAAAGACTCCTACCACCTGCTGATCGTCAATGGCAGCATTCTCGGCGATGTTCATGGCGAATGCGGTCTTTCCCATGGAGGGCCGTGCCGCGATAATCACCAGATCGGAGCGTTGCAGGCCGCTGGTCAAATCGTCGAGATCGGTGTAGTGCGTGGCCAACCCGGTAATGCGCTGCCCGCGCTGCAGGAGAGCGTCGACCGAGCCGAACGATTCGCGGACGATCTCCTGCACGCCCATGAAGCCGCGGCCAATGCGCTTTTCCGAGAGCTGGAAGATGGCGGCCTCGGCGTCGCTGAGCACGTCTTCAGCCAGGTCGGATTGATCGCTGGCCCGCGCGATCGCTGTATTGGCGGCCGAAATCAGTCCGCGCAACAGCGCCTTGTCGCGCACAATTTTGACGTAGTGCTCGATGCTGGGGCGCTCGGGCACGCCCTCGACCAGGCTCGACACGTAAGCTACGTCGCCGATGGCCTCGAGGTCTTTGTGCCGGCTGAGTTCCTCGATCAGCGTGATCATGTCGATCGGCCGCGACGACTCCGCCAGATCCACCATGCGGGAATAAATGCGCCGGTGCGAGTCGAGGGAGAAGTCTTCGGTTCGGAGATGCTCGGCGGCCTGGTTGTAGGCGAAGTTGTCGAGCAGGATGGCGCCCAGAATCGAGCGCTCGGCCTCGACGCTGGCCGGAAGAGTGCTGATCGTGTAGTCGGAAGTGGCCAAGTTCGTTCACGCCCCGCCGGAATCAGGCTCGATCACCCGAGCCTGTCGCGGTGTTATCTGAATTCATTTTGCTGCTGTGCGAGTCATACTAGCGTTTCCGGGCTTGTGAAATTCGTGCAGCCCTGCGGAAAACGTCCGTCCAATGAAATTTTTTCGGAGGGCGAAATGCATGGGGACTGCCGTCGCGCAGTCTGGCGCTCGCCAAGAACCGTCGCGCCATGGCCGGAATTCCTGGTAGATGGCCTCTTTGCGAACTTTGCGGCCTTTGCGGTTAAGAGCTCTTGACCGCGAAGATCGCAAAGGAAGGCGCCAAGATCGCGAAGCCGTTTTCTTCTTAACGGCTCCTGCTCAACTCAGGGACTCAAACTGACCGACCGCCGCCTCTTGACACTCGCCCCTCCCGTGGAGTATCTCACATAGGCGAACAAAAATCGAATATATCGGAGGGTCCAATGAAAATCCGCACCGCTTCAGCCGCTGCCGCCCTGCTCTGGTTGGCGTTGCCTGCTGCCGCAAACGCCCAGGACACTCAGGAAAACCAACCCCCGGCCTGGACGCCTCCCCGCATGCTGGTTCTCGCGCACCAGGAGGTCAAGTCCGGCAAGGCTGCGGAACGGCGGCAGCTGGAAATCTCCTCTGCCCGGGCCTTCGACCGGCTTGAGGTTCCGGTTCACTTTGCTGTGATGGAAGGGCTCACCGGCACGGAAGACTCCCTGGCCCTGGATCCTTTCGATTCCTACGCGGACATCGAAAAGGCGGTCAAGACTCTGGGCAGCCTGTATGCCGCCCATCCGGAAGTGAACCACATCCAGCAGTCCATCGACGAACTTATTGCCGGCACCAAAACGGTCATCGCGATCCTGCGCGACGATCTCAGCCCGCGCGCTGCCGAAGCCGACGAATCCAAGGCGCGGTTCATGCGCGTGACCGTGATTCATCTTCGCCCCGGGCGCGAAGCCGACTTCAGTGACACGAGCAGCCAGGCGCCCAGCCTCGTCTATCAGGTTGATGCCGGAACCTCGGAGCCGACCCTCATCATTCTGGAGCCGATGCACACGCTGGAGGAGGCTGACGCGGCGCGCGCGCCCGAGGTATCGGAAAAAGCGCAAGCGGCCATCGTCAGCCGGGAAAGCAATCTCTACATGATCAGCCCCGAGATGTCTCACGTGGCCAAGGCATTCGCGGCGGGCGATCCCGGCTTCTGGTCTGTGGCCCCCGAAGAGAAAAAGGCGTCAGCCTCCAGTGAGGCAAAGAAATCGCCGCCTACCCAGCGCTAGACGGCCCGGGCCGGGAGCGCACCGGTCGTAGCTCTGGGTGACCTGTTATCATCCTTTCGCCGTCGACGACGGCAGGAGAATGTCCATGAATCGCAAGGTAATTTTTCTCGCGGGCATAGTTTTGTTTTCGCTTGGGGCCTGGGCCCAGGGAGCTCCCAAGCCCGGCCCGGAAGTGAAGAAGCTGGACTATTTCGTCGGTACCTGGACAACCGACGCAACCATCGCGCAAGGTCCCTGGGGCGTGGGCGGAAAATTCAGCTCGACCGAGACCTCAGAATGGATGGATGGCAATTTCTTCGTGGTGAGCCATTCGGATTTCAAAATGCCGCCGGAGCTTGGGGGAGACGGCAAAGAAATGTCCATCATGGGCTATGACACGCAGCAGAACGTGTATATCTATGAGGGATTCAACAGCCAGGGACATCACGAATCGTCGAAGGGGACAGTAAGCGGAGATACCTGGACCTGGACCAGCGAGGCCAACTACGACGGGCAGGATGTTAAGCAAAGGTCGACTATGAAAATACTTTCGCCCACCAGCTTCAGCATGAAGTTCGAGGTTTCCATGGACGGCACCACCTGGAACACGTTCATGGAAGGAAAAGCGACGAAGAAGTAGGGTCGTCGCGGGCCGCCGGTTCGATGCCAGCCGCAAAGGAGGATGCCCTGTGCCTCGGAAATCGGGAATCACGAAGGACAAGCCCAAAACGGACCGGACGCCAGCGGCAGCGACGCCGGCGCCGGAAGTGGTGAAACTCGGCTACTTTGTGGGCAAGTGGACCACGAAAGGAACAATTCTGGCCGGGCCGTGGGGAGCCGGCGGGGAATTCAGCTGGACGGAAAGTACGGAATGGATGACCGGCAACTTCTTCGTGATCGGGCACTGGGACTTCCAGATGCCGGCCGAACTCGGCGGCGACGGGAAAGAAATCTTCATCATGGGCTACGACACCAACCGCCGCGTCTACAGTTTCGACGCCTTCAGCAGCCAGGGCCTGCACCAGGTTTCGAAGGGAACGCTGGTTGATGACACCTGGCTGTGGACCAGCGAATCCATCCAGAGTGGCAAGCCAGTGCAGCAGAAGATGACGATGCAGATCCTCTCGCCCTCGAGCTACAACCTGAAGTTCGAACTCTCGATGGATGGCGCGGAGTGGATGACGTTTATGGAAGGGAAAGCGGTGAAGAAATAGTGCTCGCAACGAAGGTCTGGGAGACTGTCTTAACGGTACTGAGTTAAGACGCTACTAGAATGTCCCAACTTAGTTCTTTCACCACAGAGTCATAGAGACACAGAGGAATCCAACTGCTTGGCAAGCCCTTCTGCTTCTGGTTCTTACAGGATTCGAGGTTTTCTCCGTGACTCCGTGGTGAAAAAGGTGAATTAGGGCACGGGCAAAGGCCTCTCCTAACCGCACCTCCACGAAGGACCGTTTATAATCTGGAATTCGGCGCTTCGCCGCATTTTCACTGTAAGGACACAGCTTGCTCGATTTCTTAGGCGATCTACGACGGACCCAGATGTGCGGGACGCTGCGCGCCTCCGGCGCCGGCAAGAAAGCCGTGCTTATGGGATGGGTGAACCGGCGCCGCGACCTGGGCAGCATCATTTTCATCGACTTGCGCGACCGCACCGGTGTGGCGCAGGTGGTGTTCAACCGCGAACGCAATGCCGCCGTGCACGACCGCGCCGCCACGCTGCGCAACGAGTACGTCATTGCCGCGATCGGTACGCTCAAGCTGCGCGACGCCGACACCATCAACAAGAACATTCCTACCGGCGAGGTGGAGCTGGTCGCGGACGAGATTCGGATTCTGAACGAGTCGAAGCTGCCGCCGTTCCTGCCTTCGGATACGGCTCTGAGCAACGAAGAGACGCGGCTGAAGTACCGCTACATTGACCTGCGCCGCGACGTGATGCAGTTCAACATCGAGACCCGGCACAAGGTGGCCAAGGCGATCCGCGACTACCTTTCGTCCCTTGGATTTTTCGAAATCGAAACTCCGTTCATGACCCGGTCGACGCCTGAAGGCGCGCGCGATTATCTCGTGCCCAGCCGCGTCCAGCCCGGGACGTTCTATGCCCTGCCGCAGTCGCCACAATTGTTCAAGCAGATTTTGATGATCTCGGGGTTCGACAAATATTTTCAGATCGTGCGCTGCTTCCGCGATGAAGACCTGCGCGCCGACCGCCAGCCGGAATTTACCCAGATCGATCTGGAGATTTCCTATCCGCAGCCGGAGCGGGTGTGGGAGGTGGTCGAGGGGTTCCTGCACGCGGCCTTCAAGGCGGCGGGATTTGAGATCAAGACGCCGTTTCCGCGCATGGATTATGACGAAGCGATCCGGCTGTATGGCATCGACAAGCCGGACCTGCGCCTGCCTGCCTTTACCGACGTGCGCGACTGCTTCACGGCCCAGAATCTCGAAGAGCTGGCGATTAACGCCAATCTGCCGGTGATCGCCATCCGCACGCCCAAAGTCGGCGAACTCTCGCGCAAGGAGCGCGACGACATCAAGCCGATGTTCCACTCCAAGGGCGGCGCGAAGATTTTCGAAGACTTCAAGCGCATCGGGAACAAATATCCGGACGCTGCGGCCGCAATCGCCAAGAAGACCGGAATGGAGGAAGGCGATCTGATCGTGTTGGTGGCGGGATCGGCGCAGGCCGGACCGCAGACGGCGATGCCGGCGCACCGCAA
The DNA here is from genome assembly GCA_900290255.1 of Candidatus Sulfotelmatobacter kueseliae. Classification (GTDB taxonomy): domain Bacteria; phylum Acidobacteriota; class Terriglobia; order Terriglobales; family Acidobacteriaceae; genus Sulfotelmatobacter; species Sulfotelmatobacter kueseliae. The sequence goes on along the minus strand of OMOD01000046.1, from coordinate 121,481 downwards.
GGTCACGCCCGCCGAACTGGCTATTTGCGCCTCAGCCGGGTTGTTGCGCCTGGCCCTGGCGCAGAAGTATGCCGAACGGCACAAATGTTTTCAGCGCGGCGATTTCCGTTTCCTGTGGGTGACGAACTTCCCCATGTTCGAATGGGACGAGAGCGAGAAGCAGTGGATGGCGGCGCACCATCCCTTTACCTCGCCGCATGAAGAAGACATGGGCCTGCTCGAGGCCGGTGTGGAGTCGGTGAACGATCCGCAGTCGCCGCTGAGCGCGGTGCGGGCGCTGGCTTATGACGTGGTGCTGAACGGCACGGAACTGGGATCGGGCTCGATCCGTATTCACCGGCAGGATATCCAGCGCAAGATTTTCCGGGCGCTGGGCATGACCGAGGAAGAGGCCAAATCGCGCTTTGGATTCTTTCTGGAAGCGCTGGAGTACGGCACGCCACCGCACGGCGGCATCGCGTTGGGCCTCGATCGCATCGTCATGATTCTGGCCGGCGCCGAGAGCCTGCGTGAAGTGATCCCGTTCCCCAAGACCGCCCGCGCGGTGGACTTGATGGTGGACGCACCCACACCGGTTCCCGAGCGGCAGCTAAAGGAGTTGGGGATACAGATCAAGAAGTGATATCGGTGTTGGATGGCTGCGGGATTCCTAGGCTGAAGATTCCTGGGCTTTGGGTGGCGCAGGCCTTCAGGCCTGCGATAAAGCGGAAAAAGTCCGTCGTCGGTCGGAGAATGACCACCCGGGCTGAAGCCCGCATTGATTTGAAACCGCTAACGCGGCGCTGAAGCGCCGCTCTTCCACGGTGACGCACGCATTCTCGACTTTTTCCGCAACCTGTAAAGCCGCCTCTTTACCGCAAAGTGCGTATCCGCAATGCCTGTCCCTTTGGGAACCGGCCTGCTTTCTCCACAACGCCCTGGAGTATACTGCCAAGCAGATCAGACTTTCGGGATGGGGAAAGCGCGCTTATGGCGTTGAATGCAGTGGAACGAGTGGCGGAGCAGGTTCCGGCGGACGATTTTCAGGCGCTGGAAGAGAAGATTTATCGCACCATAGAGAGATACAAGGCGGCGCGCGAAGCGCAGGCGGCGGCCGAGCGCGACGCGCAGCGACTGCGCCAGCAACTCGACGAACGCAACGAAGAGTTGGCCACGCTGCGGCGCGAGGCGGTGCAATTGAAGAAAGAGCGCGAGGAGATCCGCGGCCGCGTCGAAAAGATGCTGGTGCAGATCGAGTCGATCGCCGAAGCGAGCTAGGTCGCGGGTTGCGCGGGGAGAGACGCAGCAACTGCGTCTCTGCGGAGATGAACCATGGCTACAGCGACGAAAGATCCGGCGCTGAATGAGGCGCCGCCGGCGGCCGTGCGGGTAGAGATTTTCGATCAAGCCTACAACCTGCGTGGGTCGGACCCGGCGTACATTCTGAAACTGGCCGAATACGTGGACGGCAAGATGCGGGCTGTAGCCGAGGCCACCAACACGATCGACACGGCGCGGCTGGCGGTCCTGGCCGCCCTGAATATCGCCGATGAATATCATCTGGCCCGCAAAAAGCTCGACGGCGGGGCAACCGACTACCAGAAGCGGGCGCATCTATTAGCAGATGCGCTGGATGAAGTACTGGGCGACAACCGCAAGGCGGGCTAGTCTGCGGCGCGCGGCATCTTTTTTGGTGTTCCTGGCGCTGCTTCCCAGCGCTCCCTCTCAAGAAACCGTTCTCCGTTCCCAAGCCAACGTGGTGCTGATTCCGGCACTGGTGAAAGACCAGCGGGGCGGAATCGTGTACGGGCTCGAAGCCAAGGACTTCATCGTCCAAGACGACGGAGTTGAGCAAGCGGTGCGGCTTGATGAAGCGCCTGAGGGCCAGCCGGTTTCGCTGGTCGTCGCTATTCAGAAGGGGCGCAGGGCATATTACGAGTTCCCGCGCATGCAGGGCCTGAACTCCATGCTGGACCCTCTGTTCAGCCAGGGAACGGCTCGCGTGGCGCTGGTGGAGTTCGACAGCAAGGTGGAACTCACGCGAAATTTCACGAAAGACGCAAGCCTGATTACCGCCGATCTGAAGAATCTGCAGCCCGGAGATGAAGGGGCCGCGACCCTGGATGCCATCGCCTTATCGGTGGGTCTGCTGCAGCAGGAACCTGAGGAGCGGCAGCGAGTGCTGCTGCTGATCAGCGAAACCCGCGACCACGGCAGCGTGGCGAAGACCGAGAACGTAGTGGCCGCGATCGGTCAAACCAATGCGCTGATGTACGCACTGGCTTTTTCCCCGGCACTTTCCAACATTCTCGACACCGGCCGGGGCACGAACAAGAACGAGATGGATGAAGGCATCAACTTCCTCGATCTCGCGTACCGGGTTGCGCAGGCCATGCGAAAGAACATTCCCAGCGCGGTTGCCTCCATGACCGGCGGCGAATACGAACTGTTCGCCACCCGGAAGAAATTCGAAGTGCGGATGACCGACTTCACCAATCATTTGCATAGTCGTTATCTGCTGAGCTTTGCGCCCAAGAACCCGCATCCCGGGCTGCACCAGATTCGGGTGCGCCTGAAAGATGCCGGCGATGCCACGGTGCTGGCGCGAAGCAGTTATTGGGCGGAAGGGGCGAAGTAAGTCAATGCCGGATCTTTCCGAACAAGTCACGGAGAGATAGCGTTAAAGCAAGCTGGCATTCATCGCCTGGCTAAAACCATTCGCTTCCACCCCATTCATCTCCCATATTGTCGTCGGTGATCAGTCTCAGCCCGGAGAACCGCTGCCGGAGACTTTCTGCCTTCTCCATCGCGTCCCATCTGTCGGTCGAACCGACGCTGTCAGCCAGAGAAAGAAGTTGCTCCAAACGGGCGCGATCCTGGGAGGATGCGGCGTTGAAGAGCGGTTGACCGTTCATTCTGTAGGAAAGCAGGATCTGCCTCCAGCGGTCCTTGTCCACCACGATTGGTGAGTCGCTGCCAGCTAGACAGTTTCTCAGCCGGACCGCATAAGGAAAGACGGTGGCACCGGTGAGCAGAGCCCGGGAAGAAAAAGTCGAATTGTACAGGAAGACTCCCCCGGGCTTCAGAACCCTTCTCACCAATTGGTCGAACTCGACTGACAGCAGAGCGCTGACATGGTTGCGATCATGCATTGGAGCGTTCATGACCACAAAGTCGAACCTCTTGTGCTCGTTATGGATCAGCCATCGCCGCCCATCGTTGATGATGATTTCAATCTTGGGATTGCTCAACAGGCTGGCGACCTCCGGATACCGGGAAATTAATTGCAGGTAGCCGGGATTGATTTCGACGATGGTGACCTTCTCCACTTGAGGATTGTTGGCTATCACCTGGGCCCAGGAGCCGCATCCCAGACCGATCATCAGGATTTGCTTAGGGCTTGGATGCAGCGCGCTGATGGCATAGGGAGGGATCAGGAAATTTTGTGCGCCCCCGATTCTTAGGTCGGTCGTCAGCCGAGCCTCCAACGATCCGTCGCCGAGTACGAGGTTGCTGCCCTGCCGCCCGCCGTCCGAAACGGCGACAACGCCACTCCTGGTCTCGATAACGTCGTGAAAGTGCTGCGTCGACCATCCGTCAGGAGGCTTCCACGTCGACTTGAAATAGAGTTTCTCGTAAGTGCGGTCGAATAGCGGATTGGTTAGGAATATGAGCATCAACGCGAGTCCCGCACAACCCGCCATTGCAGGAACCAGTTTCCGGCCCACGAACGCTCGCGCGAGCAGCGCAGCTCCCGTAGCCACGCCCGCAAGAGCCAGTGCCAGTGCGATCTGCCGAAGAGTCCAGTGATCCATCAGAATGAATCCGACGATGAAGCTGCCTGCGGCAGAGCCCAGGATGTTACTGAGGTAAAGATAGCTGAGACGTGCTCCGGAACGGGAATCGGGAGGAATGGCTGCGTGCGCGATCAGAGGGAAGGCCGCACCGAGAGCAGCGGCCGCTATTACGACCAGAGGCAGACTGTACTGGTAGGCCAGCCATCGGCTGGTCCAGGAGAGAAAAGGAATTACAAAGAACCCGATGACATTCGCCGCGATCACGAATTGTCCGACCAAGCCAAGCCACTTTCGCGAGTTGCGGCGGG
>OMOD01000046.1:0-117390 GCA_900290255.1 Candidatus Sulfotelmatobacter kueseliae | reverse complement strand
AAGCCAAGCCACTTTCGCGAGTTGCGGCGGGAACAATTGCGGCAGATTGCTTCCACGGCCAAGGATCCAAGGGCAATGCCTGCGAGGTAAGAACCCAGCAGTTCGGCAAAGCTCCTCGCCATCCCGCCGGTTACAAAGGAAAAAATTCGGTACCAGAGAATTTCATAGCCCAGCGCAATAAGGCCAGCAAGCGCCGCTATTGCGGCTGCCAGAGGAAAGGGCACGGGGACGGCGCCACTTGGTTCTGCCGGTTGCCCGGTTGTCAATTCAATGCCGGCCTTCAATCGGGAGCGAGAAGAAGAGAGGGAAAAAACGATAACCGACCCGCCGACGCAAGTGTTGATCGCCGCCGCCAGCAAGACAGAACCTGACTGGCCCAGCGCAGGCATCGCCACTACCGCGAAAAAACAGGCCACCGCAGAACCCAGCGTATTCACAAAGTACAATTTGCCGACCGATCGACCAACATTTTCCGTTACCTTCACCATCTGGGTGACGAGCAAAGGCAGCGTACTGCCCATGAGCAGCGTCGGAATCAGAACCACCACGAATGCGACCAGGCTTGTGGTGAGTAAAGATGCGCCTGCGGTGAACGACGCAACCCAGTGAAATAACCTAAGGGAAAAGACGCCAAAAACAGCAATTGCCAGTTCGAGAGTCCCAAACAGGGCAAGCAGCGGCAGACGCATCTGCCGGGATAGCTGTCCGCCCAGCAAGCTGCCGAGCCCGAGTCCCAGCATGAACGCGGTCACAACCACCGTGACTGATTCAATGTTGACGCCGTAGATATCAAACAAAGCGCGCTGCCATACGATTTGGTAAAGCAACGCCGAGAAGCCGGAGAAGAAAAATAAAATGTAAATCCAGGGATAGCGCTCTCGTTTGCGTTTGTTGTCCGCGGTCAGCAAAAGGCCGATGAGAGAGACTACGGCGACCCAAAAGGCCCAGGCACTGCCCACGACAACATGCTCGGTCACTCGCTCCTCCTCCGATGCCAGCCTGACGCAAAGAGTCGAACGGACGTACGCCCAGTGGTCAGTTCGGCAAGCACTGATCCTCCATCGCTGATGGCGCACCTCGGTACAAGGCCAGGTTAAGCAGCTAGGGTGAATCATAATGGGCAGAGATGTTGTGGAATCCATTCCCAGCCCCTACGTGGGTTACCGAAGTTTTGCAATCAGGCACGCGGCTGCCCTGAATAAGCGGTTCGGGGATGAGGTGGAAACGGAGTAGATTTCACCAATCATTTGCATAGCCGTTATCTGCTGAGCTTTGCGCCCAAGAACCCGCAACCCGGGCTGCACCAGATTCGGGTGCGCCTGAAAGATGCCAGCGATGCCACGGTGCTGGCGCGAAGCAGTTATTGGGCGGAAGGCAGCAACTGAAGCAGTTCTCCTGATGGTGTAGAGTGCCTGCCTTCAGCAGCTAAAGAGGATGCGGAAAAAAGTCCGTCGTCGATCGGAGAAAGACCACCGGGGCTGAAGCCCGCATTGATTTCAAACCGCTTACGCGGCGCTGAAGCGCCGTTCTTCCACAGCGGCGCACGCATTCGTGACTTTTTCCGCAGCCTGTAAAGCCGTGCCCCTCCCGTTCGTGGTTTGCACGCCACAGCAACTCGGAAAATGTACTAGTGGCTTGGCTTACTTTTGGCGGGCGCTTTGCGCCGCATCCGGGCTGGCATCGAGAACTTCCCGGACCTTATTGACCAGGGCGGCCAGGGTAAAGGGCTTGGGCAGGAACCAGAGTCCGTCGTCGACCATACCGTAATGGACGATGGCGTTGTTGGTGTACCCGGAAATATAAAGCACGCGAACGTCCGGGGCGATGCGCTGGATCTGCTCTGCGAGTTGGCGGCCGTTCATGCGCGGCATGACCACATCGGTAACTAAGAGGCGGATATCCCGGTGGGCGGCTTTGGCCTTGTCCAGCCCTTCTTCGGGGTTACCCGCCACCAGCACTTTGTAGCCGCACTGGGTGAGGGCGGAAGAGGTCAGCTCGCGCAGTTGCGGATCGTCTTCGACCAGCAAGATGGTCTCGGTACCATGCTGCGCTCCGGAGGGGTGCTTCTCAACCCCCGGTGTTTGGGCCGGCTGTTCCACCCGTGGAAAATAAATCTTGAAGGCTGTGCCCCGGTCCGGCTCGCTGTAGACCCAGATGTAGCCGCCGCTCTGCTTGACGATTCCGTACACCGTGGAAAGGCCAAGCCCCGTTCCTTTGCCCACCTCTTTGGTGGTAAAGAACGGTTCGAAAATGCGTGCCTGAACTTCCGGTGTCATGCCCACGCCGGTGTCACTGACCGCCAGCATCACATAGCTGCCGGGTTCGAGGGGCTGATGATCGTGGGCATAAGCCTCGTCAAGTTCCGCATTGGCGGTTTCCAGAGTGAGTGTTCCGCCGTGGGGCATGGCGTCGCGGGCATTGAGCGCCAGGTTCATGATGACCTGTTCGATCTGTCCCGGATCCGCTTTGACTGAGCCCAGGTCGCGGGCCGGCACGGTGAGAACCTCGATGTCTTCGCCAATGAGGCGGCGCAACAGGGAGTCCAAGTTGAGCACAATGTCGTTGAGGTCAATGATGCGCGGCGAGCGCACCTGTTTCCGGCTGAAAGCCAGCAACTGTTGCGTGATGCCGGCAGCGCGTTCGGCTGCGGATTTGATCTGGACCGTGCTGTCGGCCAGGCGGCCGGCAGGAAGCTTGTCCGCCAAAACCTGCGCATATCCGAGGATTACGGTCAGCAGGTTGTTGAAATCGTGGGCCACGCCTCCTGCCAGGCGCCCAATGGCCTCCATCTTCTGCGACTGACGGAACCTCTCTTCCAGGGCGACGCGTTCGGTAACGTCCTCGACGAAGGAAGCAACTCCCAGCACGCGGCCGGCCTCGTCTACCAGCGGAGTGTTGTGCCAATCGCAGGTAATGATGCGGCCGTCTTTGGTGAGGTTGTCGTTGGTGTTGCGGCTGCCGCCCTGGCGCACCAGTAACTCGCGCCAGACCTGGTTCACATGCTGACGCAATTGGGGCGGAACAATAAAGTCAGCATGCCGTCCCATGGCTTCGTCCCGGCTATATCCGAAGATGCGTTCCGCCGAGCGATTCCAGGCGGCGACGCGGAATTCGAGATCCCACTCCACCACGGCCAGCGGAGTGCTCTCGATGTGCATGCGCAGTTTCTCCTGCGACTGCCGGATCGCCTCCTCGGCGCGTTTGCGGTCGGTGATGTCGTGGCAGATGCCCAGCAAACCGATCACTTTGCCGCCCGGATCGCGCAGGGGGCCCTTGGTGGCGAGGTACAGACGGGTCACTCCCGCGGCGGTGCCGAATTCCTCGTAGGTATTGGTCTGGCCCGATTGCAGCACCCTACAGTCGCGTTCCCAAATGGCGCGGCCAACTTCTGGAACGAACACTTCGGCGTCGGTCTTACCCACGACCTCCGGCGGAGTAAGGCCCAGGAAGCGGGCGCCGGCGGAGTTGATCATCAGATAGCGGCCTTCCAGACCTTTGACGAATACCGCGTCCGGCGTGCCTTCGGTGATTCCCCGCAGCAAGGCAAGATTATTCTCGAGTTCGCGCGAGCTGACCAGCAACTGGTTCTGCAGCACGAACAGGCGTCCGCTGGCGGCCGCGAACGATAGCGTGACCAACAGTACCGACCAGACAAATTGTTCCTGCGCAATCCGCAGCACCAGGGGGAAGACGACCGCGGGAATCAACAGAGGAGAGAATTGCGCCAGCAGTTGCAGGCTGCGGGAAAGCGGCGCGGCTGCGGAAGAATCTTCGCGTTCGTTCCACGTGCCCGCCAGCACAATCGCCAAACAGAAGCTGAAGGTCCATGGCAGGTCGGTCCAGGTCCCCTGCTGGTAATGGCCGGAAGCCTGATAGTAGAGCGTGGCATTGAGAACAGTCGCGGAGACGACCAGGAACGCGCCCATGCGCAGAAAGAAAGATCTTGCGCTTCGATTCTGACAGAGCCATCCTCGCACGAGGAAGCTCACGGCGATTGCGCCAAAGAACAAGATGCCTGCGTGCACCGCGCGCAACTGCATCGCCGGGCCCGCCGCCTGCCAGCGAGAGGGCACGTAGATCTGCGACAGCTCCACGGCCAGGACCAGGGTGCAGACCTGCACGAAATCGCAGACGCGCAACCAGCGAAATCCACTGTCCGGGTCCCGGGGACTCAGGAACAGCGTCATCATGGCCGGCACGATCCAGAAAAAGACCAGAACGTCGCTGGGCCATATCGTTGCCAGCGGGGCGTGAAGATAGTCGTAGTTGTAGGTATAGAGGCCCTGGCCCACGGAAGCGAGCAGGAAGGAAATGCAGGCCAGACGCCACACGCGGCGGCCGAAGCCTTCCGCCTGGCGTGCGACCATCCAGCAGACCACGGCGGCGGTCAACGGGGCCGCAGTGTCAATCCAGTCGCCCCGCAGGGACGCGGTGTCCGTGCCGTACCACAATATCAGCACGGCCACACGGACACCCATGAGAACGAACGCCGCCGCCAGCGCGGTCGTGCGGGGTTTGAACTTCACTCAGCTTCTCCAATGTCACAGCGCAGCAATACCCAAAGGGGCCGGCGCGGCGCGCTTGTTGGGGGAGGCTCGGTATTCGTCTCCAAAGTATATACTCACGGCGCTCCAACCAAATCAAGTACTTCCATGGTCGGTGCCGCCGCGGGGTTTGAGGACACTGCTCCATGCTCCTTTTCGGGCGCGCCCTCTGGCAAGCTGTTCCTGTGAATGCCGCATTACTTTAGTTGCAAATCACCTGCCATCTTTTTGCGCCCCGACTCTTGCCAATCCGCCGCAATTTGCCTAGCATCCAATCTGAAAGCCGGCCTGCCAGGTTGGTGATGGTGGTAACCGATTTTTGAACCAACACTGAATGAACGGGGGCCTGACTCGAACTAGGATCCGGTGAGCGATGCTCCGCCAAGCGGAGATGCCTAAAGGGTCTCGGCGGGTTCCCAACGTCTTACGACGGGTTCATTCTCGGCCCACCACACGGCACAGCGGGTCGGCTTGAATTGCAGAGGTTTCAAAGTTTCATGGTTTCAAAGTTTCAAGGTGTTTGTCTTTGACACCTTGAAACCTTGAAACTCTGAAACCTTGGTCTGAGTAATTCCGCGAATTCCCGCATCTAAGAACCATGTTCCCGCAACTCTTTCATATCGGACGGTTCTTTCTTCCCACCTACGGATTTCTGGTTTCGACCGGCGTTCTGATCGGTTTGTGGATCAGCGTGCGCAACGCCGAGCGCATGGGGATTAACGGGGAAAAGGCATGGAACCTGGGAATTCTGGTCGTGCTTTGCGGCATCCTCGGCGCGAAAGTGCTTTACGTCATCAACGACTGGGACGTTTACAAAGATAATCTCGGCCGGATTTTCAGCCTCGATACGCTGCAGGCGGGCGGTGTCTTTTCCGGAGGCTTGCTGGCGGCGTTTGTGGCGGCAGCGTGGTTTGTGTGGAGGAATCACTTGCCGGCTCTGGGCACTTGCGATGCCTTCGCCCCCGGCCTCGCCATGGGGCACGCCATCGGCCGCATCGGCTGCTTCGCCGCCGGATGCTGCTACGGGAAAGAGACGCATCACTGGTGGGGTGTGACCTTCACCAACCCGCTGGCGTTTTCCATCACCCAGACGCCGCTGCATGTGCCGCTCGAGCCTACGCAGCTGTTCGAGTCGGCGGTCGAGCTGGCGAACTTCATCTTCCTCACGTGGCTGCTGAAGCGGCGCAAGTTTGATGGCCAGATCATCGGAGCGTTCATGTTCCTGTACGGCTTTGCCCGATTCTTCCTGGAGTATCTGCGCGGCGATCCCGGCCGCGGCTCGGTGTTCGGCGGCGCCATGACCGGCACGCAGTTGATCGCCATCGGATTGGTGCTTGGCGGAGGCTTCATCTGGTGGCTGCGACCCGGGGCGAAGGCGGTTCCGGCGCAGACGGCGAGCGCGGCACGGTAGAATTCCTCCCGTGCCTTTGACCGAGTCCGGTCCCATCACGATTTCTGTTTCCAATGACGCCGCAGGGCAGCGCCTCGATCAGTTCCTCGTCGCGCAGCTCAACGTCAGCCGGGCGCGGGTGCAGGAACTCATACGCGCAGAAAAGGTTTTGCTGGACGGCGCGCCGGCCAAGGCATCGGTGAAACTGCGCGGCGGAGAGAGCATCACCATGCTCGGTCCCGCCGAGCGGCCTCCACTGCGTGCCGTTGCGGAAGAGATTCCCCTCGATATCCTCTACGAAGACGACGATCTCGCCATCATCAACAAGCCTGCCGGCATGATGGTGCATGCGGGCGCGGGCGCGACGGAAGACCGGCGCAATCGGGGAACGCTGGTGAACGCGCTGCTCCATCATTTCGCCAGCCTGTCAGCGATTGGCGGCGAGGTGCGGCCGGGCATCGTGCACCGGCTCGACAAGGAAACCAGCGGGCTGATCGTTGTCGCCAAGAATGACGAAGCGCATCGCAAGCTGGCCGCGCAATTTGCCGGGCGCGAAGTGAAGAAAACCTATATCGCGCTGGTGTGTGGATGGGTGAAGAAAGATCAGGGAACGATCGCGGCCAGCATCAGCCGCGACCGGGTGCACCGCACCCGCATGACCACGCTCCTTGCGGGCGGGCGCGAAGCGGTTTCACACTACCGCGTGGTGCGGCGACTCGATACGCCCTTCGGAAAATTCACCCTGATCGAAGTGAAGATTGACACCGGCCGGACTCATCAGATTCGCGTGCACATGGCGTCGGTGGGGCATCCTGTGGTCGGGGACAAGCTTTATGGAGCGCCGGCAGAACTGCAGAAATCCCCACCCTTCGCAAAAAGCACGAAGGATGGGGCAACCGCAGCGAATCTACGGAGATCAAATACCCCACCCTCTCGCAAAGAACGCGAGAAGGATGGGGCAACCGCGGGAACGCTTTCCCTGCCGCGAAATTTCCTGCATGCGGCCGAGTTGGGACTGGCGCATCCCCGCACGGGCAAACGGATCGCGCTCACGAGCCGGTTGCCGGAGGAACTGCGGGAATTTCTAGCGGCGATCGAGCGGCCGTAATCCCCAGTGCGTTTCTGCGGCGGGACACGCAGCCTTAAAGCGATGCCCGGATACGAGTCACGGCGCTTTCAGCAGACCGCTCAAGCGCGGGCAGAGCCTGCCCTGAGCGAAGTCGAAGGGAGTGTCTGCGCCACATGAACTGCCGCAAACGTTACGCCGCGGCGCCCGCCTGCATCGGCCGCTGCAGGCGGCTGCCGATCGCCACCAGCATCGCGCCAATCACTCCCATCTGCAACACGAGTCCGGCATAGGTCGCGGCCGGGAACGCCAGGCCTTTCACTTCAGTGTCGAACACCATTACTGGCGTGAGCAATGCCATCATCCAGCGCGCCGCTGCCTCTGAGGAAACTGCCGCCAGACCGGTCAAAACGCCTGCCGCCGTGTAGTACAGGCCCAGGAACAACACGCCCTTCACGATCGGTTGCCGCAGCCGCGTCAGCATGCACCACTGCAGGAACAGCACATCGCGGGTCACGAACACCAGCACCAGCAGCAGCCGGATCGCCGCGCCCTGCAGCGTGCCCATCTCCAAAGGAAGAGTGTGTTTCCACGCCAGCAGCCCCCACACCATCAGCCCATAAGCCACGACGGCGGAAATTCCCAGCCACGGCCAGGGCAGCCCGTCGTCGGCAAACAAGGCCGATTCTCCGGTCGCGCGTTTGCGCCGCCAGACCTTCAGACGCTCCTGCGGAGTCAGCGTGGCCATCCCCATCAGAAACAGAATCAGGCCGTTCATCGCGACCACGAACAGCGCAACGGTCGCGGAGTCAGGGAACCATCCCACTCGTCCCCCGCCGCCAAACGAATCGCCAGGTCTCATCAGTGCGTAGATCAGAAAGTTCAGAAATGCCGCGCACCCCACTGCCTGCCAGCGCGACAGCGGCCGAATTTCGGGATAATCCCGCTTCAGGTTGCGAACCAGCATGAGCGTCAGCCACGCGCTGAACGAACCGCACAGCAGCACGCCCATCAGCAACCAGGAAATCTCGTGGCCAAACAAGACAGGAGCACGCAATTTCGCGTTCTGATCCCCCAGCAGCTGAATCATGTGCGTCACCGGACTGATTGCCGCCAGCCCCGGCAGTCCGCTCTCGCTCATGCCGAACATGCCTAGCGTGATGCCGTACAGCACCAGGGCCCCCATCATCCCGACGCCGCGGGTGCGGCTTTCCAGCAGGGTTGAAAACCACATTCCGCCCAGACCGAGAAACGCGGATGTCACCGCGAGGAGCAGGAAAACTGAAACCACGGTGCCCATCGAAAGCCCGCCCGCCCGGCGATCAAGGTGATGGGCGCCGCGCACGCCACCGCGAAGTACACCAGGATCGGCTCGCCCATGAGTTTTCCGACCAGAAGTTCCGCCGCGGTCAGTCCCGTCGTGCGCTGAAATTCCCACGTCTTGCGGTCGCGCTCGCCCGAGACCGATTGCGCGCACGAAGACAACGTCCAGAAAGTCAGCGCGACGCCCTGCAGCCCCATCAGCCAGTAGTAGAGGAGCAGCCACGTGTCCCGCGCGAAACCCTGCTCGGCACGCTGACCGCGGTCCAGCTGGGCCTGCTCGAAGCTCCAGCACGCTATTCCCAGCAACACGCACATCAGCACCACCACGGCGGCTACGGTAATGGCCCGCGCCGGACGCAGTTCCGCCCGCCGGTGCCGCACAAATTCAGGGTTATTCCAGAATCGCAGCATCACATCACCTCGTGGGTCGAAAGCTTCATGTAGAGTTGTTCGACCGTCTGCTTCACTTCGCCAAAAGAGGTCACCGGCACGTTCGCCGCTACCAGACCCGCCAGCACCGGCGCCAGGTCTTCCTCGGATCCACTGAAGCGAAACGTTCCCGCGCCCGCGGCCAGACTTACCTCCGACACGCGAGGATCGCGTTGCAGCTTCTCCTCGACCACGGCCTGGGAATTTCCCGCCCAACTCAACCGCACCCGCCGCTGGGAAGCGGCCGCGGCAGTCACTTCTTCAATGCTCCCGCTGCGCACCATGCGGCCTTTTTCCATGATGCCGATGGAAGTGCAGAAGCCCTCCAGCTCGGTGAGAATGTGCGATGAAATCAGGATGGTCGCTCCCTGGTCGCGCAGCCCGCGCAGCAGGTTGCGCAACTCCAGCCGCGCCTTGGGATCGAGCCCGGAGGCCGGCTCGTCGAGCAGCATCACTTTCGGACGGTGAATGATCGCCCGCGCAATGCCCAGCCGCTGCTTCATGCCACGCGACAGGCCGCCAATCATGGCGTCGCGCTTGACCTCCAGATTCACCTGCGCGATCACTTCGGTGATGCGGGCGGGAATCTCCGCTCCCGGCATCTTGTAGGCGTGCGCGAAGAAATCGAGATACTCCCAGACTTTCAGGTCTTCGTAGACCGCGAAAAAGTCCGAGAGATATCCGATGTTTTGCTGCGCCCGTTCCGGCTCCTCGGCCACGTCCACGCCGGCGATGAGCGCGCGCCCCAGCGTGGGAGCGAGCAGGCCGCAGGCCATGCGGATGGTGGTGGTTTTGCCCGCGCCGTTGGGGCCGATCAGCCCGAAGATTTCTCCCGGCGGAATGGCGAGGCTTAGATCCTCAACCGCCAGCACGTTGTCGAATTCTTTGCGAAGGTGAACAAATTCAATCACTGGTTTTTACGCGTGGAAGCGCCTCCCGGAAATGCGGAATCGCGCCGGCCAGACGCCGGACAGCGCAGTTCCTCAGCACAGAAACGCAGCTACAAAGGCACTATATGAGTACTGACACCTCACGATACGTGAAGAATGTGTCTTCTGTTCCCTGAAATTTGAGCGGACTTGACCTGGGTTCGGGGGAGTTCAGCCCGATCACAAAACACTGCCAGCGTGTGCTTACTGAAAGGAACGAACGCGGCAGACTTTCTTGCTATCGGAAAGACGCATACCACGTCCAAGAAATGTACACCCCGAGGAAGCGAGCGGAACTTCGGGCGCGGTGAATGCGTATTGAATAGCGAAGACCCATGGCCAGTGCCAAGGCGGCTCTGGCCAGATTTGACGTTGAAGTGGTTTGCGGGGTCAGGGGATTCTCTCACGCTCGGTTTGGCGGCCCAGGTGAGAAAACCCCCTTTAGCGGCAGCGCAAGCGGTCGGCCTGTCGGCTGAGCTTGGCTGTTCAACCCCGGCGGCAGCATTGTAGGCGATTGGTGGGGAAACACAAGTGTTTTCTCGAGCTGGTCGCGAGCCGGGCCGCCCCAACCGCTTCCCGACGTAACTTCGGGAAAGAAAAAGGAGCAGTCATGAAGTTCGCGACAGTTTCGAAGATTCTGGTTGTGGGGTTGGCATTGCTGCTGGCCTCGAGCGCGTTTGCAGCCACCAAAGCCAACCTGAGCCTGTCCGGTCCGGTGACGGTGAACGGCACCACTCTTAAGCCGGGAGACTACAAGCTGCTGTGGGATGGCACCGGCCCCAGCGTCGAAGTCAGTATCATTCAGGGCAAGACCGTCGTTGCCAAGGTTCCGGCGAAATTAGTGGACCTGAGCACTCCCTCGGCCAATACTGCTGCCGTGGTCACAAACAACGGTGACGGAACCAGGACCCTGAGCGGCGCCCGTTTCGAAGGCAAGAAGTTCGCTCTGGCAATCGGTGAGTCGAGCGACGGCATGCAGGCCGGATCAGCAAAATAGCCGCGCTCGTGACCAACAGAAAGGGGAGCCTCTCAGTGCTCCCCTTTGTTCTCGATACGGTAAAGCCACGTCGCAGCGCCGCCGTCTCTCGCGGCTGTAAGCGGTGGCGCCCCTAGGGCGACGCCAGCACATCGTCGTAATAGTTGAGAGCCACGCGGTGCGGTTTCGTCTTCAACCCCTTCAGGGGAACTTTCTGCTCGACCGTATTATTTCCCGTCATCCGCGCCCGCCCCAGAAAGGCTATATTTCCATCCGCCAGCTCCAGGTAAACGGGCAGAAGCATGCGGAATTTATCGTCCACGCCCGACTGCGTGAGTTTCATATTCAGCACGACGTCTCCATCCGCTCCAATATCAAAGGTGGAGTCTGATTTGTAGGTGGGCAGCGCCGTTCCGTACACGTACTCGTTGAAGAACCAGTCCATCCGGTGGTTGCCTTCGAGGTCCATCTCCGGGGTCATGTGCTTCTCGATCATGGCCTTGAAGTCTTCGGTCGTGGCCGATTTTCCGGAGTAGGTCTTGACGAAGTCCTGCATCGTCTCTTTGAAACGCTGATCGCCGGTTTGCCGGTCGTGCATCATCATGCGGATCATATGCAGAACGTATGCGCCTTTGGGATAGATGAGGCGACGGGAGGTATCGAATCCGGTGCGGGTATTGCTGGTGCGGTACCCCATGGTCAGCGGACCGGCATCAATGGCGCGGAATCCTCGCGGGTCGCGCTCCAGCAACAACTCCCGCTCGTCGTTCCAGAAGGTAAGGTACTTCTTGGGGTTCTTTTCGATGAAGGAGAGGTACAAGGAAGCCGACATGTCGGCAAATCCCTCGCTCATCCACTGGTCGCGGTACGAGTTGAATCCCACGGTGTGTCCCCACCACTGGTGCGCCACTTCGTGCGGCGTGACCACCTTCCAATATCCGCGGTCGCCCCAGTCCATGCCGAGTTGGTGGCGCACGGTGGTGTCGAAGTAGTAGCAGATCGGAATCCACACCAATTCCGGCCAGGATTGACCAAAGTTGCAGGCCGTCTGCTGCGTGAGCTGCAAGTGCTTGAACAAGGAAGGGCCGAAATAGTCGGTGTAGAGCTGGACGGCAAGCTCACCCTCGGCCAGCGCTTTCTTGTTCAGCCCGGTGGTGCTCATCGTGCCCAGTGCCACTTCGGGCGCACCGGAGGCCCCCGGTCCACCCGGCTGGGGCATTTCGCCGCCGCTCGCTGCATGTTGCAGCGCATTCACCCAATCAGGCGACTCCTGATTGGCGAACGACTGAATGAAGTACTCAGGCTTGTCGAGCTTGGCCTCCTCCACCTTGAACCGCCCGAGGCTGAAGCCAGCCACGGTCTGCGGCGTTTCACTCTTCCAGACGGTCACGTTCTGGCCGCCCTCGTTCGAGTCGCTGACCCGCACTCCGGTCGCCGCAATCTGCATCCCCTTCGGAATGCGGAACGTCATGTCGTAGCTGGCATATTCGCCGAGGCCGCTTTCCGGATTGTTCGGATACCAATCCATCCGCGCCACGGGAAAGTAGTTCCCGCCGCCTTCGTTGGTGACCGCATCTTTGCCTTCGTATTCCGTCGTAATCGTGTACTTGTCTCCGGCCGCCAAAACTTTCGGCAGAATTACTGCGAACTGCGGATCATCGTTCTTGTCTTCCTGAATGAACGACAGCGCCGTGCCGTCCTCGGCGTGGACGCT
Organism: Candidatus Sulfotelmatobacter kueseliae; assembly: GCA_900290255.1. Lineage (GTDB taxonomy): Bacteria > Acidobacteriota > Terriglobia > Terriglobales > Acidobacteriaceae > Sulfotelmatobacter > Sulfotelmatobacter kueseliae. Next base: position 105,019 of record OMOD01000046.1, on the reverse strand, counting down.
CTTCACCCGCAGGCTGCGAAACAGATCAAAGGGCGCAACCTTCAGGCCGTTCAGTTGCGCGGTGAAGGTAGTCGTGGCTTTGCCGATGAGATTGGCGTTCTTTTCCAGCGTGGTTTCCAGTTGCTCATGCTCAACATGGATCGGCCGCCCAACCGCTCCCCTTTTGTGCTCGCCGGACATCGGGAAGGCAGCCCACTGACCAAACTTGTTCTCGTCGTAGGTCATGAACTCGACTTGTTCATATCGCCCCTCGTGCGGATCAATGGTGTAACGTTCCTGCCCGTCGTAGTGTTTGCCGTGGATGAAGGCGATAAACAGTCCGCCCGGCTCCGGACTCAGCACATCTTCCAGAAGGCGCACTTCCAGGTTGTCCTTGAGCTTGTGGCGAGTGATGTGCTGGCTGTCTTTCAGCGGCCCCGCGTCGCATCCGGATGCGCTCCCGCTGCCGCCTTTCTTGATTTCCTCGTAAGTCGAGTCGGTGAAGCGCAACACCATCTGGCTGAAGTTCTCGCTGAACTCGTCTTCCTTGGTCAGCAGTTTGAGCGACTTTCTCTCGGTCTCGGTGGGCGGATTGAGGATAAAGTTTCCATCTCCCGCGAACACGGCGCCCGTCACCTTCCCGTTGACCGGCGCGGTAAAGCAAACCGTACCCGAGTGCAGATGAAAGGTTCCGGCATCGCGTTTGAGTTCGAAGTTGGTGACGCTCACGCCCTCGCCGCTGAGCGTCAGGTTGCGCAGCGCCTGGTAGTTCGGATCAGAATTGGGCCCGGGGGCGGCGTTTTGGGCCTGGGCGTTTCCGGCTAGAAACGCGGCCACCACAAGCACTGTGAAAACGGCTGAGACTGCGGGTGCAGGCGCAACCGTGCTTCGCAGGGTGCGCATAAGAAACGGCATAAACCTCCTGGGGAAAGGAAGAAAGAGGCAGCTAAATTATCCGCTCTTCGAACGAAAACGCAAAGGAGATGGATCACAGCGTTACGAAATCAGGACGAGAACCGCCTGGCGTGGTGGCCATGCGCGGAGAAGGCCGGAGCGGGCGCGGCACTTCAAGCGCTGCGATTCAAGCAGATCGATTCGAGCGGCTTCAGAGGATGCTGGAAAAGTCCGTTGTCGATAGGAGAATGACCACCGGGGCTGAAGCCCGCGTTGATTTCAAACCGCTTACGCGGCCGCTGAAGCGCCGCTCTTCCACGGTGGCGCACGCATTCGCAACTTTTTCCGCAGCCTGTTCAGCCGCCGAGGTGCCTCTGTGCTAAAGCCCAATGTTTACGAGATCTCCCTCGCAGGCCCTGAAAGGCCACCGCCACCCAAAGGCACTTTTGCGTTGTTCCGCTTCCTTCGGCCCCGGTGGATCCCATGCCAAAAGGCGTTTCCTTCACGCTCCGGTTACGAAGTAGCTTTCGTCGGGCTTGCTCTCAACTTTGTTCGGGGCCACGTCGGCGGTGACGTCCTGGACGAACTCGCGGCGACGTTCCGGGCCTTTGCGGTCGAGCACGCGCACGCGGCGGGTGGGCATAGTGCTGGGCTCCAGGCTGACGATGCGGCCTTCCCTGACCTGGACCTGCGAGCGAAACCAGTCGGTGCGGTACATGCGGCCGGAGGCATAAAAGGTGATGCAGGCCGCGATCGGACCCTCGAATTCGTGCCCGGTGCAGGCGATGATGCGCTTGCCCATTTCCTGCGTCCAGGTCATGCCGCCGACCAGGGGATCATTTAACCGGCAGCGCTCGAAGGGCATGGCATGGGAAAGTTTGCGCAACTGAAGCAACTGCAGCAGGACCGAGGTTTTCGCCAGGTTGGTCACAATTACTTTCGCCTCGGTGGCGGAGACCCGCTCCATCTTAATGTGCAGGTCGGGAGACCACTCGCGCTCGAATTCTTCGCGGGCCAGAGCCAGGCCCTTGTCGGTCGCCTCCACGTAGCGCAGCGTGGCGCGGGCCAGCACCACGCTGAAAAGACAGGTCACGATGGTGGCAATAATGGGGATGTAGCTGATCAGCGTAGTAAAAGGAATGCGGAACGAGTTGACCAACTGCATATGCATGGCGCGCATTACTCCGGCGGACGCGGGGGTTTTGGGGAGGGCGACCGATCGGTATGAGTCTAGCGGGAGGCTGACCCGGCCTCCAGATGCACATGGTGATGGGACGATGACCGGGGTAGTGCTTGGACTTTGGTAACGTAACAGCAAGTTTCAAAGTCTCAAGGTTGCAAAGTTTCAATGTCTTTGAAACCTTGAAACTCGGAGACTTTGAAACCTTGCTCTATTCCAGCACGCAGTCGTCGAGCTTTTTCTTGCTCCAATCGGCCGCGGCCTGGACGAACGCCAGCACCAGCGGATGCGGCTTCTTTTCGGTGGAAGACAGCTGCGGCTGGAACAGCGTGGCCAGAAAGAAGCGGTGGGTGGGCGATTCAATGGCGCGAATCTCGCCTTGCGGACCGCGCGCCACGACCGGGAATCCGGCTTCCATGGCGGCCCATTCAAAATCCGGGTTGATCTCGAAGTTGCAGAAAAATTCTTCAGTTACAGTTTCTTTCCCTTTACCGTAGAACGACTGCAGGTAAGAGCCGGGCCGTAGGCGAATTTCCGGCACCGCGCCGGAGAGCTTGGGAGCGCTGTCCTTGTGGCCGGGCACGGCGCAGGCTACCGGATAGATGACAATATTCTTCGATCCGGAGTTGTTCTCGGCGCTGTCAGCGTCTTTGATGTTAAGCACATTGCGGATGAATTCGATGAAGGCGTACTGGAATCCGCCGCAGGTGCCGAGAAACGGCCAGTCCCGCCGCCGCGCGAACTCAATGCCTTTGAGCATGCCCTCGAAGCTCTTATAGGGGCTCCCGGGAGAAGCCCATAGGCCGTCGAACGCAGCGAGCTTTTCTTCTCCGCCTGGATCGGAGAGGGACGGTGTAGGAATCCATTCCGATTCCACTTTTATGCCCAGCTTGCGGGCGGCATGCTGCAGGGAGTCGTTGGTGGCGTGATGCGAGCGAAATTCGGCGTTGAAATCGCCCAGGATTCCGATGCGTACGGCGTCGCTCACGCATTTGATTGTACTAGAGGGCATGGGCCGGGACCGGCGACAAGACGGGCAAAACTGCGGGACAGGGTGTTAGCAGTGTGGGTACGGGCGTGATCGTCACGAAGCGCGGTTAGAGCAGCTTTTCGATGCTCAGAAAGACGTAGAGGCTGACCAGCGCCAGCACGGGCCCTCCCCAGATCATCAGGGTGCTTTTCCATGCCAAATTGCGCGCGACTTCTTTCTGGCTGCGCCAGGAAATCAGAAAAGTCTTGTTGTTGGCGCCCTTCATCAGCACGACCCGCGGATGCGGGTCGAAGCCGTTCGCGGCCGAATCGCTCTCGGTGTTGGAGGGGTTGCTGAGGGCGTTGGCCGAAGCGGACGGGTCCCTGGCTACCTGCACTGCGGTGCCTGCGCCCGTTGGGGTCAATCCCGCTGCGGCCCAGGCCGCCGGGTTCGAGATTCCCGCCTTCGACAATGCGTCAGCGACTTTTTCGCTCGGCGCCGGATTCACTGTCCGCGCGCTGGCAGTGACTCCCGGAGACATTTGAATCTGCTGCGGCGGAACGTTGAACCGTTCTGCGAACCGCTGTTCCAAAGCCGCATCCCCGCTGCCGCCCGGCGACCCCAGGTTGATGGAAAACGAATTGACCGATATGGAAACGTGCGAAGAAGTGGAGCTGATGGGTTCGTTGTTTACGATCGGCTGCGGCGTAACCTCAAATCCAGGATTCTCCGCCAACGTGCCCAGAATGAACAGAGCGTTCTTGGGCTTGATGCAGTACTCCTGCACCTTGATTTTGTTCCTGGTCGCGACCCCGTGGCGGCCCAGAAATGCAACCACATTGGGAGGCGCCGGCTCTTTGGTGGTAAAGAAGGAATTGCAGAATTCCTGCTCGAAATCGCGATGCAGGTCGAGATCGGCGCCGCGCGGGTCCACCAGCAGGCGGCCGGTGTTGTCGTCCACGAAGAACGGCAGGTGCATGCACTCGCCGGCGACCTTGACCCACGATTTGTTCTTGCCCTGCTGTTTCAGCTCCCAGACCAGGGTTCGGTAGTAATAGCAGGGGCGCGCCGTGATGGGCGCGACCATCGTGTACGGACCAAGAGCCAGGCCGTTGATTTCCACCATGCCCATGGGAGCGCTGCGAATTTTCGAGAACGGCGTGTCGAGAATCAGGCGGCGGCGCAGCAGCAAGCGAAATCCGTGGATGAACAGGCCGATGCCGGCGCAGAAACCGACGACGCACCAGATCAACAGTGACGTGGGGTCGTTGGAGCGAATGATGAAAGCAAGTAGAGTCACGACGGAATCCCGGGACGCGCCGGACACACCGCGTCCCCTACTCAGGCTAGCGAATGAAGCAGCGAAGTTGCAGCAGAAAACAGAATTGTGTACTTACGCTGGTAACGGGAAGAAGCTGACGGCTGAAGGCTGGTAGCTGACGGCTGACCTTATCCGCCGGCCTTGAGTTCCGTCAGTACCTGCTTGGCGATTTCCTTCAGAGTTTCGAAGACGCCGATGCCCTGAAAGGCAACCGCCTCGACGACCGGCTCGTTCTTGCGCCGCAGTTCGGTGGTCAGCATTTCCACAGGAAGAATATTGGGCAGGTCGCGTTTGTTGAGCTGCAGGACGTAGGGAATCTTGTTGAAGTCGTAGCCGTGCTCTTTCAGGTTCGACATGAGGTTGTCGAGCGCTTCGACGTTGGCGTCCATGCGCTGTTCCTGGGAGTCGGCCACGAACACAATGCCGTCCACGCCCCGCAGAATCAGCTTGCGGCTGGCGTCGTAGAAAACCTGGCCGGGAACGGTATAGAGGTGGATGCGCGTCTTGAAGCCGCGCACCGAGCCGAGATCGAGGGGCAGAAAGTCGAAGAACAGCGTACGCTCCGTCTCCGTGGCCAGCGAGATCATCTTGCCCTTCTGCTGGTCCGCAGTCTTCTGGTAGATCATCTGCAGGTTCGTGGTCTTGCCGCCCAGACCGGCGCCATAGTACACGATCTTGCAGTTAATCTCGCGGGCTGCGAAGTTGATGAAACTCAAAGGCTTTCCTTACGGTGCGCGACCACGATAAGGCCGGGCCACGCACACCAATGTCCTTTTAGGGGGCTCGCGGCTTTTATATCACACCAGGGGTATCCCAGGCAGGTTACTCAGGTGACCCCTGTCTGGCTCGGTCCCCGCAAGCCTTGGTTAATACACAGAGAAATCGTTACCGAGCTGAGGGCGTCGAGTAGTATCCGCCCTTGGCGTAGACCTTCAGCCCTTTGCGGTCAACCAGCACGTTGATATCGCGGTAGGCCGAGCTGCCGGTTATGGCCTGGGGCGCGTAACCCAGCGTGTACTGGTTCCGGGCCTCAGAGGTGATCGCCGCGTAGGCATCTTCGATCGCATTGCGGGAAAGTTCGTGCTGCACCTCCCCACCGCCGGTCGCGGACGAGTATCTCGGAAGAATGTCGGAGTAACCTTGCTCTGGCAGATGAACTTTCCCAACCTGGCGAAAAACAGGTAAGGACCCACCCCCCACTACAACTGCCTTGACCTGGATGTCGCGGCTCTGGAGCACACGCAGCACATCTCGGTAGCTGGCCCGGCTGCCCAACTCGCGCCCATCGCTGATAACGAAGATGACTTTGCGGCGGGTGCGCTCGCGCTTGCTCAGGTCGACTGCGGCCCGCAGAATGGCGTCATTCAGTACATGCGCCTCTCTGGGCGGAGTATTTACTGGTTGGATCATCGGCCCGCCCACCGGAGCTCCGTTGACGGTCGGCGGACCGGCCGCCAGCGGCCCACTCAGGACCGCAGGGCCATTGTTGCGGCCTCGCACATCTTTCAATTCGTTCAGCGCCGCCGTCAGCTTCTCGGGATGGCGGGTAAAGTCGGTAACCTGGCTCACCGTGCTGCTGTAGGTATAAATTGCCGCTTCATCGTAGGGACTGAGGGCTCCGACCAGCGCCGAGTAAGTCTGGTTCACCTTCTGCACGTCCACGTCGGGCATTCCGATGTCGAGCACGATCGCCACCGAAAGTTCCAGCGGATCGCTGGAGAAAAAGGTCAGCGTCTGTTTCTTGCCATTCTCGAGCACCGTAAAATCTTTGGGAATCAGACCATCCACGCGGCGCCCGCTCGAGTCCTTCACCATGACAGGAACCTGAACGAAGTTGGTGGACACGGAAATCTTGTAGAGCTCGTCTTTGGCGTTGAGCTGGTTCCGCGGACCGGTCCCCGGAGGAAGGGTCTCGATGGGAGGCATCGGGGGCGGAGCTGGCTTCTGTTCCGGCGTCTGCGAATTGCCATTCGGAGCCGGTTGTGGCCTGGGGGCCGCGCCAGGCGGTACGTCCGGGAATGTGGGCTTGGCAGGCGGCGGCTGCACTGTTGACGGCGCATCCGGGAGATTCTGAGCCGGCTGAGCATTTGAGGGCGGTTGCGGGGGCGTTTGCGACTGCGTCGGGCTGGCTGACTGCGCCCACAGCACCGGTACCGGCAGGGCCACTACCGCCAGGCCAAAGGCCAGAGCCAGCACGGCCTTTCCCGCGCCTCTCTGACGAACGTCACTCCGCTTTAGCGCCGTCATAGTCTTCCTCGAGGCCTTCCTCCCGCAACCGGGAAAAACTTCCCTTCTTGGGATGCCCGATCCAGCCCATTTGGTGCATCTAAGTTACAGGATTAGACTAACAAAGAATCGTGAGAGAATCCTGCATGCCCAAGTTTTCCGTTTCCTGCTCCAGAATTTTATCGCTTCTGGCCCTGGTTGCCTTGTCGGCCACGGCCTGGTTGACTTTTGCCCAGCAGTCCGCATCAGGCCAGCAGCAGCCGTCTTCGGCAGGCCAGAACTCTGCCGGCCAGGCCACCGACCAGTCTCAGGAACCTACCGAGACGCTCAAAGTGAACGTCAACGTGGTGAACCTGTTCTTCAACGTCAAAGACAAGCACGGAGCCCTCATCCCCAACCTCACCAAGGATGATTTCCAGGTCTTTGAGGACGGTAAGCCCCAGACTATCAAGTACTTCACCGCCGAATCCAATCTGCCGCTCACGCTCGGCATCCTCATCGACTCCTCGGGCAGCCAACTGCGAGTGCTCGACATGGAAAAGGAAGTCGGTGGGGCTTTTCTGAAACAGATCCTCACGGATAAGGATTTGGCGTACGTCATCGATTTCAACATCGACGCCAGTCTTCTGCAGGACTACACCCGCGACGTTCACCGTCTGCAAGCCGCTCTCAACAAAGTCAAAATCAACGCGGGCTACGTGAACCCAGTGCCCGGCGCAGGCAACCCCGTACCCACCTCACCCAGCACCCAGCGCGGCACGGTTCTGTTCGACGCTGTATATCTCTCGGCCCACGACATGCTGGCCAAAGAAATCGGGCGCAAGGCCATGATTCTGCTCACCGATGGCCAGGATGAAGGCAGCCAGCTCAAGATCAAAGACGCGATTGAAGCGGCACAAAAAGCCGATGCCATTGTCTACGTCCTGCTCTGTGCCGACCGGGGATTCTATGGTGGATTCGGGGGCGGTTATTCCGGCGAATACGACATGGACAAACTCACCCAGCAAACCGGCGGGCGCGTCATCAATGTGGGCAACAAGTTCGACAAGCTCAGAGAAGCTTTCGACCAGATCGCCGCCGAACTGCGCAGCCAGTACAACATCGGCTACACTCCCATCAATACCAAACTCGACGGCAGCTACCGCAAGCTGGAAGTCAAGAACAAGGAAAACTACAAGATCCAGGCCCGCGCCGGGTACTACGCCGGCGTCAGCAAAGACTGATCCGGATTCGAGCGTATCCGGCTTACGCCGGGGAAAGTGGCCGCGCCCGGAAATGCCGCGTGAGAGCCATGAGTACCCGGGCGCCGGGCCAATGCGTCTGATCGCGACTTTTTATCAGATCAGCCTCCCTCCCGGTTTATTAGGCTTCGACATCTGTACAATCGACCGAACACTGGGTGATTGCGACATTCCTAAAATGGCGCCTAGCGATTGCCAAAAGGAGGCACGGTGGAGTTTGTAATGTTTGAAGATGTGGACGGCCTGGAAGTCTTTGTGAACCCCGAACGGGTTATCTGGGTCAGGGAATATCCCAACCAGGTGACAGTAATCAGCTGTGGACAGGACGACAGGTTTGCGGTACGCCTCGCTCCTGCTCATGCCGTTGCTGCGTTGGGCAAAACGGCTCGCTGAACCGGAGGATCGGTATTTTCCGCAGGCTTTTTACCATCGCATTCGACGGCCTGAGTTTCCTTACCCTGAAGGACACGCAGCGGCCCGACACGCCCGGGCCGCTGGACAGCCGGGGGCGGCTGTCCCCACATGGGCATTTCAGGGGGCTGCAAACGTGACACGGCGGCGTCTTCCGCCGTCTTTACTCCACCGTTTCGGTCCAAGGCACGGTTCGGCCTTCGCGGCTGCTCTTGTGTGCGAGCAGAAGCGCGCGCATCACCCGCAGTGCGTGCTGCGGCGACACATCGAGCGGCGCCCGCTTATCGATCGCGTCGCGGACATTGGCATAGAAGCCGCGATAATCTCCGCGTTCGGTCTTCACTTTTCGAGTCTCGCCGCTCACCAGGCTCAGCGTGCCCCAGCGTTCTTCCGGCTCCAGGCCCCAATCCGGGCCCCACTGATCGCCGTCGGGACAAGCCGGGCTGCGCAGAATTTCCTCCTGCGGATCCATGCCGTACTTCACGAACGATCCCCGGGTTCCGTGAATGAGCACGTGCGGGCCGGGAGCATAGGCGATGATCCGCGCCCGCAGCTCGGCCCGCAGGCGCGGATATTCCATGCTCACGTCAAAGGCGTCGTCGATGGCGGAAGTTGCGCGCTGGCGGAAGGCCGAGGCGGAAATTGTCTCCGGCTCGCCGAACAGCACCAGCGCCTGATCAATCAGGTGCGGGCCGAGGTCCCAGAGCACGCCGGCCGCGGGAAAATCGGCGCGCTCCCGCCAGGCGTTGGGCTTGGCCTCAAGGCGGAAGCGGTCGAAGCGCGCTTCAAACTCGGCGATTTCGCCCAACTCGCCCGCGGCCAGGAGCTTCTTCACGGTTCGAAAAACGCCATCCCAGCGGCGGTCCTGATAGACGGTGAGCGAACGCCCGCGCTCGGCGGCCAGATGCACCAGTTGCTCGGCTTCGGCCATCGTGGGCGTGAAAGGCTTGTCCACGACCACGTCTCGCCCGGCTTCGAGACAGGCCTTGGTATAGGAAAAATGGGAATCGTTGGGCGTGGCGACCGCGCACAGGCCGATGGTCTTGTCGGAGAGCATTTCATCCAGGGTGCGCGCCACGCGGACCTTGGGATATCTTTCCTTGGCCCGCGAGCCGTGCCGCTCGAGAATGCACGCCAGCTCCATCCCCGGAACGCCCAGAATCACGGGCGCATGAAACGCCTGTCCCGCCAGACCAAATCCGATCAGACCCACTCGAATCATGGTTGATTTTTTCTCCGACTGCCAAGACAAGAATTCAAACGCGAGAAAAGCTTAAACCACAGAGGGCACAGAGACCACAGAGGAAAACGAGAGCTTACCGGTCCTTCAGGCGGCGCACGAATTTCAGCCCCGACCAGACTTCAGTGACGGCACAGACTTTCACGTCCACCAGGCCTGCCGCCAGCCCGATTGCGCGCACGACGTTTTCGTCGAGATCCGTTGCCACCCCGGAACTTTTCTTAGGCCAGCTCACCCAGAGCATTCCGGCGGGAGCAAGCTGCCGCGCGATCGGTTTGAATTCTTTCGTCAATTCGGTTTTCGAGCGGGTGAACACCATGGCGAAGTCGAGCGGAGTTCGTCCATCGCGAACCGCTGCGCAGGCGGTGAGCGCGGCTTTCAATTCGCCGAGCACTTCAGACGGTGCTTGGACGAACTGCACGCGGAATCCGTCCTTGATCCCCAGCTTTTTCGGAAGTGGTGTGCCTGAATATCCGGGCATGCAGTTGAACGGTCCCTAACGGATGACGGCGGTCCCAGGAAGAGAAGCTGACGCTGCCGGGGCGTAGTATCCGCGCCGCGACCGCACCCGCAGATCTTTCCGGTTGTTGGCGACGATTTCAATGGTGCGGTAATGCCCGTCAGCCCTGAAGTCGGCCGGCTTGTAGGCAATGGCGTACTGGCTGCGCAGCTCGTCCTGAATTTCGGCAAACGCGTCGGATACGTCGCGAATCTGGAAGGGGAAGAAGGCGCGCCCGCCGGTCGCGTCGGCAATGCGCTCCAGGATCTTGTCGCCGGGCCCTTTGGTGCCGCTCACGTTGGTGCTGATGGTGTAGACAATCGATTCGGCGCGCTGTGCCATCTCGATGGCTTCTTCGCGGGTGACGTGGCTTTGGTTATCCTCGCCATCGCTGAGCAGAATGATGGCGCGCCGCACCGGCGTGGCCTTGGGCGCTTTCAGCAATTTGTCGCGGCAGGCGTAATAGAGCGCGTCGTAGAGCGCCGTGCCGCCGCCGGGACGCAATTCGTGCACGCCGTGCGCCAGCGCTTCCGTGTCGTCGGTAAAATCCTGCGTAACCTCGGGAGTCACGTCAAAACCCACCACAAAGGCTTGATCGTAGCTGCGGCGCACCGTTTGGTTCAGAAACTCGACGGCGGATTCCTGCTCGAATTTGAACCGGTCGCGCACCGAGTTGCTGGCGTCAATGAGCAGCCCCACCTGCAGGGGCAGGTTGGTCTCGGCGTTGAAGCTGCGAATCTCATCCGGAGGCCGGTTGTCATCCACCACGCGGAAATCGGCTTGCTTCAGGTCGGTGATGCGCCTGCCGTGCTTGTCGGTCACCACGAACACGACGTTGACTTCGTTGGAGGGCACCTTGATGGTCAGGACGCGGTCGTCGCTGGGGTTCGCAGCGGCAGGTTGGGCCGGCTGCTCGGGGGCCGGGGCGGGTTGTGCCGCCGGGGTAGCGGGGGAAGAAGTGGTCGCAGCCGGAGGATTCGCAGTCTGCGCTTGTGGCTCTGGCGCGGCGGGCGCAGCCGGTTGAGACGGAGCGGGCGCAGACTGCGCGGCCGCACTGGCTACGAGAGCCAGCACCGTAAATGCGGCAATCCTGATCAACGCTCCTGTCCCCAGGGTTTTCATCTACACACATTATATCCGCCTGCGCCTCGCGCAGCCTCAATCCTCCGATCGGGCTCGGACTGAGCTGCGGCTCCGCGCGCAGCGGTTGGCGGTAAGGCGCGGTTTCTGGTACACCTTACTGCTTGAACCTGGGAACCATCCTCTTTCTTACTTTCGCCGCGGCGCTCGGCGGGGCGCTGAACTCGGTGGCCGGCGGCGGCAGCTTCATTTCGTTTCCGGCGCTGCTGTTTATGGGCGTGCCGCCGATTCCGGCCAATGCCACCAACACGATCGCGCTGTGGACGGGGGCGGCGGCCAGCGGCGGAGCATATCGCAAGCGGCTGGACGTGCCGCGGCGTGTGCTTGTTCCGTTGCTGACTGCCAGCGTGGCTGGCGGATTGGCAGGCGCGGTTCTGCTTCTGAATACGCCGGCACAGACTTTCATGCGCGTGCTGCCATGGTTAATCCTGGGAGCGACGCTGCTGTTTGTCTTTGGCAAGCGCCTCACGGGAGGACGCCAGTCGGCGCTGGGGCGCGAGGCCACGACCGGGGCCCTGGCCGGTGCCACGGCGTTTCAACTGTTTGTCGCCGTTTACGGAGGCTATTTCGGCGGCGGCATGGGCATCGTGATGCTGGCCATGCTGGCCACGTTGGGCATGGCCGACATTCACGCCATGAATGCGCTAAAAAGCGTGATGGGATTTGTGATCAACGGAGTCGCAGTGGTCACGTTTATCGTGGCGCGGGCCGTGTATTGGAAGCAAGGGATTGTGATGATCATTGGCGGCATCGCGGGCGGCTACCTGGGCGCGCACTACGCGCAGAAACTTCCGCAGGCCTGGGTGCGTACATTTGTGGTGCTGGTCGGTACGGGGATGACGGTCTACTTCTTCTGGAAATCGTACTGAGAAAACCATCGGCCACGGATTCACACGGATCTTCACGGATTCAAATTCTGAAAGTTCATAGATCCAAATCCGTGCCAATACGCGGCCAAGGTTTTACTGCAGCGGCGCGGAAACGTGCTCGCCAGAGCTATTGAGCCGCGAATTGAAAGTCACGAATAATCACGGATTGGCTGGCTGCGGGTGTTTCCCGGAAGCACCACAAGTTGATGCCCACGGGAGAAGCCTCCTGGGGGATGTTGGTTGCATTTGAGCTGTAGACTTCGGTTTTAATCACCTCCGCAGTCGTGCCGATCGGCTGAATGCCTTTCATGAGCGTGAAAGTAATTCGCCCGGAAGCCCATTCCATCCTGGCGGTGGTCAGGCTTCCACCCGTAACTTGGAAGTTGTCCTCCCAGGCCGACACACCCTTGGGCTTGCGGTTCCCAGTCGAAGGATAGACGGTAAAGTCGGCATTGCAACCGTTGCAGGTCCTGTTCCACTGCGAGAATTCGATGTCAATTTCGTTCTCGGCGTCGACGCCGATTTTGTGCACCGCCCCGTACGTAAACAGTCCGAGCACCGTGGACTTGTCCATGGCGTAGACATCGCCTTCGACTACCCACTGGTATGTGCCGTAGCCGAAATTGTCCGTGGTAAACAGTTCCGCGGCAGTCCACTTGCCACCCCGGTTCACGATCGACAGGTGCAGGTATCCGTTCTTGTCGACGTTGACGTTTGCCGGGTTACCCCGTGCGACGCCAGCCATGCCACCATCTGTGACCTTCCAGTCGTGACCCTTCCAAAGGATGGTTTGGGCATGGATAAATTGAAAGGGCGCAAAGATGACGGCGCAGATGAGGATTCTAAGCGCGTTTGGCATGATTCCTCCCAAGGGTGGTCGCGATGGCCTTCGCAATTCTAAGACACATTCCCGCTGGTGGACTAATTTGTGCAAGCACTTGGTACTGGGTTTGACCCTCCCCACGCCGTTCTTTAGACTGAAGGATTCAGTTCACTTGCAGGTTCCCACACTATGGCAGACAGCATTCATGTGAAGCTCCCGGACGGGAGCGTCAAGGAAGTTCCCAAAGGCACGACCGCGCTCGAGATTGCGAAGTCCATCAGCCCGCGTCTGGCCGAGGCGGCGCTGGCGGCCAAGATATCTTCCAACGCCGAACAGGCGGGCGAGGGCGCCCGCCCCACCCTGATCGACTTGACCCGCCCGCTCGAAAAAGACATCGACCTTCGCATCCTGACCGAAAAGGATCCGGAGGCGCTGGAAATTTACCGGCATTCGTCGGCACACTTGCTGGCGGCGGCCGTGCTCGAGCTTTTCCCGGAGACCAAGCTGGGCCATGGGCCCGCGACCGAGAGCGGATTCTTCTACGACTTCTACCGCCCGACCGCGTTTACCCCGGAAGACCTGGAAAAGATCGAGAAGAAGATGCAGGAACTGGTGGAGCAGAACATTCCCTATGCGCGCGAGTTTCTGCCCCGCGACCAGGGGCTGGCCGAATTCAAGAAAGACGGCGACTTCATGAAGTGCCATTTCATCGAGCAATTCACCAAGCCCGATGAAAAGATTTCGATTTACCGCACCGGCAAGTTCACCGACTTCTGCCGCGGGCCGCATGTCCCGTCGACGGGCAGGATCAAGGCGTTCAAGCTGCTCAACATTGCAGGCGCGTACTGGCTGGGAGATGAGAAAAACCCGCAGCTGCAGCGGATCTACGGTACGTCGTTTTTCTCGAAGAAGGACCTCGACAATTATCTGAAGCAGGTCGAAGAGGCGAAGAAGCGCGACCATCGCGTGCTGGGCAAGCAGCTCGACCTGTTTTCCATACAGGAACTGGCCGGGCCGGGGCTGATTTTCTGGCATCCCAAGGGCGGGATCATCCGCAAGGAGATGGAAGACTGGATGCGCTCCGAGTACCTCAAGCGCGGCTACGCGCTGGTGTGCACGCCGCATGTGGCGCGGCGGCAGCTGTTTTATACCTCGGGGCACGAGGGCTATTACTCGCAAAACATGTTCGACGCCATGGAGCTCGACGACGCCGAATATCGGCTGAAGCCGATGAACTGCCCCGGCCACATTCTGATTTACCGGGATTCGCTGAAGTCGTATCGCGATCTGCCGGTGCGGCTGGGCGAACTGGGCACGGTGTATCGCTACGAGCGTTCGGGAGTGATGCACGGCCTGATGCGCGTGCGCGGATTCACCCAGGACGACGCGCACATTTTCTGCACGCCGGAGCAGATCGAAGGCGAGATCGCGCTGTGCCTTGATTTTGCCCTGGATGTGCTGAAGGATTTCGGTTTCGACCAGTTCCAGACCGAGCTTTCGACGTGGAATCCGGAGGACCGTAAGAATTTTGTGGGCAGCGAAGATCAGTGGAACCACGCCACCGAGTCGCTCGAAAAAGTGCTGAAGGAGAAGAAGATTGACTACAAGACGATGCCCGGCGAGGCCGCGTTCTATGGGCCGAAAATTGACATCAAGCTGGTGGATGCGATCGGGCGGCTCTGGCAGCTCTCGACGGTGCAATTCGACTTCAACCTGCCGCAGCGCTTCGGACTCGAATACGTCGCCGAAGATGGATCGCGCAAGCAGCCGGTCATGGTGCATCGCGCGCTGTACGGGTCGGTGGAACGCTTCTTCGGCGTGCTGATCGAACACTACGCGGGCGCGTTTCCGGTGTGGCTGTCGCCGGTGCAGGCGGTGATGATCCCGATCAGCGAGCGGCACGCGGAGTATGCGAATAAAGTCGCGGCGCAGCTGAAGGCGATCGGCGTGCGCGTGGAAGTGGATGCGCGCAACGAGAAGATGAACGCCAAGATTCGCGAGCACGCCATGCAGAAGGTGCCGTTTTTACTCGTCGTCGGGGATAAAGAGGCGGAGGCGGGAAAGGTGAACGTCCGCTCGCGGGGGAAAGAGAAGACCGAGGACATGCCGGCGGCGGAGTTCGTGGAGAAGATCAGAAAGCTGATCGCGGAGAAGAGCGCGGGAGTGTAGGCGCCGGGTTCTCCGTGGAGCCCCGGACGCCGCGTCCGGGGAGCAGCGCTTTATGCTCGTCCCTTGAAAGTCACCGCTGCTGTCTGGGCGGACGAGGGCGTCCGCCCCTCCAACTGTATGTGCGCGGAGTTGTAAGATGCCTTGATGCATTCACTCGCGGAGCGCGTGCTTGGCCATATCCGGCGGCAGGAGCTGCTGAGGGCCGGGGATCGCGTTGGCGTGGCCGTTTCCGGCGGGATCGATTCGGTTGCGCTTTTGCGGTTGCTGCTGGAGTTGCGGGGCGAATTGGGGATTGTCCTTTCGGTTGTTCATTTCAATCACAAGCTGCGCGGGGCGGAATCGGACGCGGACGAGAAGTTCGTCGCGGAATTGGCTCGCGAGCATGATCTGGAGTTTCCTGTTGATGGCGACGATGTGGCGGAGCATGCACGCGAGGAAGGCGTCAGCGTAGAAGCGGCGGCGCGGGAGTTGAGGTATGGATTCTTCCGGCTTTTGTTAGGGGAAAGTCCCTCAGGGGCTAAAGCCCAGATCCTTGAGGGCGGCACTGATCGCAGCGCTGGAAGCGCTGCGCCACCCCAAAGCAAATCCCAGGGGCTAAAGCCCTCTGTTTCAGAAGTTGCCCCGGGACGCGGCCCTGAAGGGCCGCTCTTCCACGGTGATGGTCGGAGCAGGGAGCTTCCCGCACGCGACACCGCTGAAGCCGTGCCCCTCCCGGTTTCCGGTGCCCATCCTGACGGCGCGGCTGGAAGCCGCGCCCTTTCAAAACACGTCCAGGCCGCTCAAGTCAAAATCCCCACCCTGTCCCCGCAAAAAGCGCGGGGACAAGGGTGGGGCACCCGCCAGGGACAAGGGTGGGGCAACCTGCCAGAAGGGTGGGGCACCCAGCTTCCCCATCTGGACAAGATCGTTACCGGGCACACGCTCGACGATCAGGCCGAGACCGTCCTGATGCGGATGATTCGCGGGGCGGGCATGCGGGGGCTGGGAGGGATTTATCCGCGAATTCCGGTGGAAGACGATGAGGGAGAGATTTGCGGCGAGATTGTGCGGCCGCTGCTGGCGATTCGGCGGCGTGAGCTGGAGCAGTATCTCAACGACATTGGGCAAAGCTGGCGCGAAGATTCGAGCAATACTGACGCTGCGCTGACCCGCAACCGCGTGCGCAAGCTGGTGGTGCCGCTGCTGGAAAAGGAATTCAATCCGGCGGTGGCGGAGAGTCTGGCGGAGCTGGCTGAGATTGCGCGGGGCGAAGAAGATTATTGGGAAAATGAAGTGGCGGGCTGGATGGGCACGACGGTGCACTGGTCTGAGCCCGAGTGGGCGCGGGACGCGGGTTCTCAGGCGAGCTTGGTGCAGATTGCATCGGCGGGCGGCAGCGAACCTCAGGGGCTAAAGCCCCTCGCTCCAGAAGATTCGTCTGTACGCGGCCCTAAAGGGCCGCTCTTCCACGTGACGTCGGATGCGGATCTGCGGTCAAGAATCGCCAACGCTCCCTGGCTGGTCATGAATGCATCCGTCAGCCGGCTGTGGTTGTTGGGCGAGCCGGTTGCCGTGCAACGCAGGGTGATCAAAGCGGTTGGCGCACACGCGGGAATTCCGCTGGAGTTCAAGCACGTGGAAGAGATTCTGCGCTTTGCCGCTGAAGACGCCGGCGCGGGCAGGGAGTTGTCGCTGCCACTGGGATGGAAGGCGAGGCGTGATGCCGAGGAGATCGTCTTCCTGACTCCCGACCTGCGCCAGCCGCTCGCGTCGCAGGACTACGAATACGAGTTGCCGATTCCAGGAACAATCGTGGTCAACGAAACCGGCACGCAAATCGAAGTGCTGCACATTCCCGCCGATGCGGTGGCAGCGTATAATCCTGAGGAAGTTCTGGATGCGGCATCCTTGCGCGGACCGTTAACGGTGAGGAACTGGCGTCCGGGAGACCGGTTCTGGCCGGCCCATACCAAATCCCCCAAGAAAGTTAAAGAATTGCTGCAGGAGCGGCACGTAGCGCAGCCGGAGCGCCGGTCATGGCCGGTGGCGGCGAGCGGAAATGAGATCGTGTGGGTGCGGGGATTTCCGGCACCGGCGAAGCTGCGGGCGGCGCCGGGGCGGGAGGCGATCCGGATCGTAGAGCGGCCCCTCGCCGGGACGCCGACGGCGTAGAATTGAGCGGCAGGGCGGGAGAAACCAAACTTCGATGAGCGGCGCGAGAGTTGAGCCCCTGCGGCAGGTCATCACGACCGAGCAGATTCAGAAGCGGGTGAAGGAACTGGGGCGGCAGATCTCCGACGACTACAAAGGGCAAACCGCCGGAAATCAGGCGGTTCAGGTGCTGGCCGTGCTGGAGAATGCGTTCATGTTTCTGGCCGACCTGGTGCGGGTGCTGGAAGTCCCGATCGTTTGCCAGTTCATCAAGCCGAAGTATCGCCGGACGAAGGACGGATCGGCCAACGAGGTGATGGAGATCTTCTTCAGCCACGAACCCGACATTCGCGGTCAACACATTCTGCTGGTTGAGGGGCTAGTGCACTCGGGGGTAACCAGTGAGTTCCTGATGGCCGACCTGCGGGCGCGAGGGGCGGCGTCGGTGAAGCTGGTGACGCTGCTCGACCGGCAGGCGGCGCGCCGGGTGTCGCTGCAGCCCGACTACTTCGGCTTCCTGGTGGATGAGACTTTTCTGGTGGGATACGGCCTGGGCGCGGTCGAGCAGACGAGCCGCAACCTGCCCTATGTAGCGGCGGCAAGTCTAAGTGGCCCCGTGACTTAAGTCATATTCGCTGGTTCACTTCTTTTTTGTGCAGAAAAGGTAGAATAGGACCAGGGATTTGGCCAATCAAAAGTTGGCCATGGGCATCTAATATAGCTGCAGGAGTAGGTGTAGGCAGTGACCCCTGTTCGAGGAGTCTTCTAGGTGAACTCAACTGTAAAGACCGTGCTCTTCTGGGTGCTGATCGTAGTCTCAGGACTGCTGCTGTACCAACTGCTGAAGAGCGCCCGCGACGGGCAAAAGGACGTAGAACTCAACGTCACGCAGTTCATGAGTGACATCGACCAGGGCAAAGTCCACGAGCTCACGGTCAACGGGATGGAAGTGCGCGGAAAGCACACCGATGGTTCCGCCTTCCACACCACTGCGCCCGCAAATTACTTCACTCCGGAGATGTTGAAGACGTTGCAGAGCAAAGGCGTCAGCATCACTTTCCGCGACATCAATGGCGGAAACTGGGCGTGGCTGATCCAGGTGATTCCGTTTGTACTGATTGGAGCCGTGTGGCTGTTCATGCTGCGCCAGATGCAGACGGGCGGGAACAAGGCATTGTCGTTCGGCAAGAGCCGGGCGCGGCTGCTCTCCATGCAGCAGAAAAAAGTCACGTTCAAAGATGTGGCGGGCGTGGATGAGGCCAAAGAAGAGCTGCGCGAGATCATCGAATTCCTGCGCGAGGCACAAAAATTCCAGAAGCTGGGCGGGCGCATTCCGAAAGGCGTGCTGCTGGTAGGGCCTCCGGGAACGGGCAAAACACTGCTGGCGCGGGCGGTTGCTGGCGAAGCGAACGTGCCGTTTTTCTCGATTTCCGGTTCGGATTTTGTGGAGATGTTTGTCGGCGTCGGGGCCAGCCGGGTGCGCGATCTGTTTGAGCAGGGCAAGAAAAACGCTCCCTGCATTATTTTCATTGACGAAATTGACGCGGTGGGGCGGCATCGCGGCGCCGGCCTGGGCGGCGGGCACGATGAGCGCGAGCAGACGCTGAATCAACTGTTGGTCGAAATGGACGGGTTCGAGTCGAACGAAGGCGTGATTCTGATGGCCGCGACCAACCGTCCAGACGTGCTCGATCCGGCCCTGCTGCGGCCGGGGCGGTTTGACCGGCGGGTGGTGGTGAGCCGTCCGGATGTGCGCGGACGCGAGGAAATCCTGCGCGTGCATACCCGCAAGAAGCCGCTGGCCGAGGACGTTGATCTTTCCGTGCTGGCACGCGGCACTCCGGGATTCTCCGGGGCGGATATCGAGAACATGGTCAACGAGGCGGCCCTTGCGGCGGCACGGCAGAACCGTAAAGCGGTTCTGATGTATGACTTCGAGCTGGCCAAAGATAAAGTCCTGATGGGCGTGGAGCGCAAGTCGCTGCTGCTTTCGGACGCGGAGAAGCGGAATACGGCCTACCATGAGGCCGGGCATGCGCTGGTGGCGGCGAAAATGCCGAATTCCGATCCGCTGCACAAGGTCACGATCATTCCGCGCGGCATGGCGCTCGGCGTCACCATGCAGCTGCCCATTGATGACCGGCACAACTATTACAAGAACTATCTGGAGACCGAGATCGCCATTCTGATGGGCGGGCGCATCGCGGAAGAGCTGTTCCTGAACTGCATGAGCACGGGCGCCGGCAACGACATCGAACGGGCCACGGACCTGGCGCGCAAGATGGTCTGCGAGTGGGGCATGAGCGATCTGGGTCCGCTGACCTTCGGCAAGAAGGAAGAGCAGATCTTTCTCGGACGCGAAATCGCACAGCATCGCGATTACAGCGAAGACACGGCGATCAAGATTGACCAGGAAGTGCGCAAGCTGGTCAATAACGGCTACAACACCGCCAAGCAGATCCTGTCGGATAATCGCGACACGCTCGAAAAGATTGCCCGGGCGCTGATTGAACGGGAAGTGCTCGACGCGCACGAGATCAAGCTCCTGGTCGATGGCCAGGAACTGCCTCCGGTGCAGGCGCCGCCGTCGAAGCCGGAAGACGGCGTGCAACATGTGATCAAGCCAGACCTGCAGCCGGGACGGGCTCCAAAGGCCGGTGAGCGGCCGGCGACGGCGTAAGAGCAGTTGCAGTAATTAGTTGCCAGTTTGGGGCGGCCTTGCGGCCGCCCTTTTTACTGCTGATAGGGAGCCGGCTGGTCGACGCCCGCTCGGCTCTCGGATAGAAGAAGCGATTATTTCACGCGATTCGACGCGAGCCCTCGAACAGACGGGCAGTGGCAACTCCAAAGATAAAGCCACCAATGTGCGCCAGGTATGCCACGCCGCCGGTCTGCACGTGTGCCACAGTGCCTGCCTGGAAGAGCTGAGTCAGAAACCAAAAACCAATTAAGAGGGCTGCCGGGATGAACCTGATTCGCGCGAACACGAATATGAACAGAAGCGTGCGAATCTGATCAGTAGGATAGGTCACCAGAAACGCGCCCATCACCGCTGCGATTGCTCCGCTGGCGCCGAGGTTGGGCACCGTGGAATGCGGGTCGGCCAGAACCTGGGCAAGCATGGCCACGAGCCCGCCAAGCAGGTAGAAGACAAGATATCGACCCCGGCCCATGGCATCTTCGATTTCGGGGGCAAAGGCCCATAAGAAAATCATGTTGCCGATGATGTGCGACCAACTGCCGTGCATGAACATGGCGGTCAGAATCGTGATCCAGTGATGGCCGGAAACAATTTGCGCGGGCACCGCTGACCACTGCATCACGAATGATTCGCCGCGCATCAGCTCAAGCACAAAAACAACGGCATTCACCACGATGATGAGGGCGGTAACCAGGGGGACGCGTGCCGGGCGCCGCGAGGCATCGCCTAACGGAATCAAGCCTCCCATGCCGTATTCCTCCGTTCAGTTTTCGGTCAACGCCAGGTTTCAGCGGACACAACTACCCCGAAGCGCCGCATCCTGCCTCGCGTCGCTAGAGCGAGCTTTCCCAAATGTTGCCCCGACCCACTAAGCAGCCAATTTCGACTCGATCGTGTCCGCTGCCTTCCGGACCGCGAAAGAGACCATCACCCGTGTAACGCCGCTGATGATCATGCTCACGCCGACCAGCGTGCCTATCGCCCAGGCCGAACTCGACGGCCATTGTGTGTAGATCATCAGCCCCAACAACAGAGTAATGATCCCGTCAAGCAAAACCCAACCGGATCCTCGGATTGACCGTATCCTGAAAAACAAAACAATGTTCAGGATGCCCTCCACCAGAAAAAGCGATGCCAGTACCAAAGTGAGCGACACCACACCCAGTGCTGGACGCGCAATCAGGTACACACCAAAGCAGATATATGCCAGCCCTACCAGCAGTCTCCAGATCAGACTGCCTGCTTCGCGTGTGTGAAAAGCGACGGTCAAGTGAACCACACCTGCCAAAACGATGAGCCAGGCAAGTACCGCGTTGACCGCGACAGCGGCGAGAAACGGCGATCCCACCGCCAGCATGCCCAAGATGATGAGCGAAACGCCCCACACGATGGACCATGTCGAAGCCGAGCGCACAATACCGGACGGAGTCTGCTGCGCCATAGAGACCTCCTCAAATGGACGAGCGGATTATCTTGCGAAGGGAATCTATCTTACTCAAAGAAATGCAAGAGCGCTACGGCAACCGGAAAGAACCCGCGTAGCGGCTCCCTGGCCATTCCCCCAAGGCGTCCTAATTCCTGCAAAATCTGCCTGTTACTGTCTCGATTCGGCGCTGGACAGGGGGTCCCAAGTGGCTCGTTTTGTGCTATAATTTAACCAGTCCGAAACGGTCGTAAGTATTTGGAATTTCAATGACTTGAAGTCGAGTTGAGCGACTTCGACGCGGGCCGGATCGGGACGAAATTTCCAGCTAGTTTCCAGAGCTGAGCAAGACCGGGTTCAGAGAGAAAATCGGGACATTTTCGCGGAGCGAAATGGCCACCAAAGAGATCAATACTCCCATCGCAGAGAGCAAAACAAAAAACGGAAAAGTGACTTCGATCAACGGAGGGATTTCAGCACCCGGCACGCCCGCTGACTCTACCCCCGTCACGAGCAATGGGGGCTACACGGCTGAGTCCATCAAAGTGCTGGGCGGCATGGAAGCGGTGCGCAAGCGTCCGGCGATGTACATCGGATCGACGGGCGAGTTGGGGCTGCACCATCTGGTCTACGAAGTGGTCGACAATTCCGTGGACGAGGCGCTGGCCGGCTACGCCAGCAAGATTGAAGCCACGATTCATCTCGACAACTCCATCACCGTGATTGACGACGGGCGCGGCATTCCGGTGGACGACATGGAGATTGACGGCGAGAAAGTTTCCGCGGCGCAGGTGGTGATGACCAAGCTGCATGCGGGCGGCAAGTTCGATACGTCGTCCTACAAGGTTTCCGGCGGGTTGCACGGCGTGGGCGTGTCGTGCGTGAACGCGCTGAGCGAAGAACTCGAACTCGAAATCTGGCGCGACGGCGCGACCTGGCAACAGACGTATTCCAAGGGCGAGCCGACCAGCAAGCTGAAGAAGACCGGGGTCGCGAAAGTGAAGACCGGAACGAAGGTGCATTTTCTTCCGGACCGCAGCATCTTCACCACCACCGACTACAACTACGACACGCTGGCGCAGCGGTTGCGCGAACTCGCCTTCCTGAACAAGGGACTGCAGATCACGCTCACGGATGAGCGTACGACCGATGCCAAGACCGGCGAAGCCAAGCACACCGAGTTCAAATACAACGGCGGCATCGCGGAGTTCATCAAGCATCTCAATCGCGGCAAACAGGTGTTGCACGACAAGCCGATCTACATGGAAGCCGAGCGCAGCGGCGTGACGATGGAGATCGGGCTGCAGTATAACGACGGATATTCGGAGTCGCTGTTCAGCTTCGCCAACAATATCAACACGGTGGATGGCGGCTCGCACCTGTCCGGCTTCCGCACCGCGCTGACCCGCACCATCAACTACGCGGGACAGCAGCTGGGATTGTTCAAGGACGTCAAAGAGAATCTGACCGGCGACGATGTGCGCGAAGGCCTGGTGGCGGTGATCAGCGTGAAGCTGCCGCAGCCGCAGTTTGAAGGGCAGACCAAGGGCAAGCTGAATTCCGATATCGCCGGAATTGTGACGGCGTTCGTGAACGAGCGGCTGGGCGCGTTCTTCGAGCAGAATTCGACCGTCGCGCGGAAGATCATCAACAAGGCGGTGGATGCGGCGCGGGCGCGCGAAGCGGCGCGCAAGGCACGCGATCTGACGCGCCGCAAGGGCGCGCTCGATTCCGGCGGCCTGCCGGGAAAACTGGCGGATTGCTCGGAACGCGATCCCAACCGCTGCGAGTTGTTCCTGGTCGAGGGCGAATCGGCCGGCGGAACCGCCAAGCAGGGCCGCGACCGGCGTTTCCAGGCGATTCTGCCGCTCAAGGGAAAGATTCTGAACGTCGAGAAGGCGCGCTACGACAAGATGCTGGCACACGAGGAAATCCGCGCCATGATCACGGCGCTGGGCACGGGCATCGCCAAGGAGGATTTCGATCCCACCAAGGTGAGGTACGGCAAGATCATCCTGATGACCGACGCCGACGTGGACGGAAGCCACATCCGGACGCTGCTGCTGACGTTCTTTTTCCGCCACATGCAGGAACTGATCAAGCGCGGCAACGTGTTTATCGCGCAGCCGCCGCTGTTTTCGCTGAAGAAAGGCAAACAGCAGCAGTACATCAAGGACGAGCGCGAGTTCGTGAAAGTGATGGTGAAACGCGCGGCCGAGGGACTGAGCGTGCGTTACGGCGAAGGCGCGGCCAAGATCGAAGGCAAAGATCTGGCGCGCTTCATGACCGTCCTCGACGAGTATCTGGGATTTTTCGACAAGCTGGACAAGCGGGTGCGCAACGAGCGCGTGACCGAACTGATCCCCAGGCTGGACCTGGCCAAGCGCGCCGATTTTGAAGGCGACAAGAAGGCGGCGCCGAAGAAAATTGAGCGGCTGGAAAGAGAAATCAAGAGACTGCAGAAAGACGAAGGCTTCAAGACCGTCGAGGCACGGTTTGACGAAGAGCACAACCTGTGGGAAGTCAGCTTCGTCAACAAGCATGGCGCCGAGCACGTCATCAGCTGGGTGCTGGCTTCGAGCGCCGAGTCCCGGCAGATGATCTCGAAGTACAAACAGATCGAATCGTTCATGGAGCCTCCGTTTGTGGTCGAGACGCTGATCAAGCCGGCACCGGCGAATGGCAACGGCGAGGGAGCAGAGGGCGAGGCGGCCGCAGATGGTGAGAAGGGTGAGAAGAAAGCGGCGAAGCCCGCCAAGCGCAAGGTTGATGTGGAGGTCGTGGAAAAGCTGACCGTCCGCGACCTGCGAGATCACGTGATCAACGAAGGGCGGAAGGATTTTGCTATCCAGCGCTACAAAGGCCTGGGCGAGATGACCGCGCCGCAGTTGTGGGAGACAACGATGGATCCGGAGCGGCGGACGCTGCTTTCGGTGAGACTTGAGGACATCGCCGAATGCGAAACCATCTTTACCACTCTGATGGGCGAGGACGTCGAGGCGCGGCGGAAGTTCATCGAAGAAAACGCGCTGGATGTGAAGAACCTGGACATCTAACTTCTTTGCCGCGGATTCACGCGGATTCACACGGATAAACCAGAACAAAAGTAATCAAAGCAGCCTTCGGGCTGCATTTTTTCGTTGGGCCAAGAACTGGCCTCCATCGTGGCGGCGCCACGCCAAGAACGTCTAGAGCGCGGGAAAACTTCCATCGGTGTTGGGCTCCGGTTTTTCGCCGCGAAAGACGCGCGAAATGCCGCGAACGACCCGGCGCATGGGGAGTTCTCCTTTGGCGTCAGCGAAGAAGATTTCGCCGGTGCGGCTGCTGCGGTAATACCAGCGTTTGAGCATAGCCAGGTGTTCCATGGTTTCGAGGGCAGACTTGGCTTTCGTCGGGGCAAGCGAGGCCAACGCTTCTTCCACTCGCGATTCCATGGACTGCGACTTGGCGTGCTCGGCGGGCTGGATGCAAAACGGAATCGGCCCCGAGATTCGGCCGCCTGTGATGCGGGAAAAGGCAACCGATCCCGTTAGATGGCTGGGCTGAATGATGAGCGCCGACATGCGGTCGAGACGCTGCACGATCTCGGGCAGCTGGCTGAGAACCGGCTTGAGTTTTTCCACGCGGGCATGTATGGCGGCGGCTTCCTCAAAGGCAAGGTTTGCGGACGCGGCTTCGCGTTCGGCTGAGAACTGGCGCAGCAGCGAGTCCCCGGCAGAATCGAAATAGGCCTGCACGCGGTTCACTTCCACGTCGTACTCTTCGTCGGTGCATCCCTTGAAGCACGGAGCCAGGCACATTTTCATCTCGGAATAGATGCATCCGGGAAACTTGGGATCGGGGTGCAGGTCGTCCACGCAGCGGCGCATCTTGAAGAAGTCGAGCGAGTCGTTCATGAACTTCTCGGCGGCAACCCGCGAGACGAACGGGCCGTAGTAGAGCGAACGTCCGTTGAGCCGGCCCAAACGCGTAGTGATCGAGGCGCGGGGATATTCATTCTCGAGATGCAGTTTCACCAGAGGCGCGAAGCGGAAGCGCAGGCGGGCTGAGTAAGTCTTGGGAAACGCGGCGCGCAGAACGGTGTAGAGCAAGAAGCCGGACTCGAAATCCGACCCGGTGGGGGTGTACTCAATGCTTCGGACGCGATCGCGCAGGTTGAGCTTTTTGGTGCGCTCCTCGACCGGCCCGAGAAGGCGCTGCAAACGCCGGCGCAGATTGGCGGTTTTGCTGACATAGGGTTCGGCCTGGGCGTCGGCGCCACGCAGAAGGAACACCGCCGGAGCGGCCGGGACGGTGGCGAAGATCTCGCGGTCTCGCCCCGGCGCGAATTCCAGGCGGTGGGTCAGCACGGATTTATTTTAGTGGGAATCAACCACGGAGACACGGAGGCACGGAGAATCCCAGGATTACCAGAAGCATCGGCTACGGCCACCGAGAAAATCAGCGTTTCTTCTCCGTGTCTCTGTGACTCCGTGGTGAGATGTTACCGAAAACTGGCGCTCCTGACTCGCTCACGGTAATCCTGGCCTTCCATGGTGACGATGCGGCACATTTCAAGGAGTCGAGAGCGCATGCGATCACCAATTCTATCGCCGAGAGTTTCTCTCTCGGCCGCATATCTGGCGGCTTCGGAGCTTCGGCTGCTCAGGTTGTTTCCGAGTCGCTCGCGTTCCGCGGAATTGGGGTAGTTTGTCGTGATAATTGTGGTGCGATTGTCGTTATACCGCGTATTGAGAATCAGACTCACGGTGTCCCAGACCCACTCGGTCGGCCTGACCGCGCCCAGTTCGTCGAGCACCAACACCTCGGTTTCAAATACGGGCCGCAGCACGTCCAGTTCTGTGGTTTTGACAGAATCGTTGTATGAATTCTGGATCTGCTTGAGCAATTCGCGGTAATCGTAGAAGAGGCATGCAATCCCTTTGCCAAGGATCAGTTCCTTGATCATTCCGACGGCTAAGTGGGTTTTGCCCACACCAATCGTGCCGATCAGCAGCAGGCCAGTCTTGTCGATCGGATACTCTTCCACAAACTTGCAGGCCGCCATACGAGCGGGAGCCAGGGAACGATACGCGCCGTCGAATTCAAAGTTAGTGAGCTCGCAGTGTTCGTAGCGGCGCGGGATGCGGGCTGCGGCCAGTAACGAGTGGACCCGCGCGCGCAACTGGCAGTCGCAGCGGGTTACGCGGCGTTCGCTCTTACGGCTGCTGGCCTGAGGGCCGGAGGGTACTGTCTTCCAGCCTGTGCCGTCGCACAAGGGACAAGTCTCTGCGGGAGCTTTGATCACCTGGGGCCCTTCACCTTAAGAAATTAGGCAGTATCTGAGTCTCGACTCTCATGCACAAGTATCGAGCTTCGCTCGACCGGACAGCCGAGGGCGGCTGTCCCCACACGTTTTCGCCGACTGAGACGCTGCCAAAACTGCTCCTTGACTTTGCACCCGAAGGCGCGGTTCGCGCAAGCCGGAAAGGCTGGCGGCCTGTGTACATCCTGTGAAGTAACGGCGTGAACTGTGGAGGCTGTAGGAAAAAGCGCCCCGGCCGGGTCAAGAACCGCCCGGGCAGCCCCATTTCGGGTCGGGAAGGTGCGAAACAGGCTTCCGGTGCGGATTTTCACAGTTGACATTCGCCGCAGAGGGTAGAGAATACGAGACGGTCAGGTTTCCCAACTCAGCTCTCACCGGTTTTCTTCCGGTTCAGGCTGGGCACGAAAGAGACCTGCGAGGAGAAACTATGAACAAGGCCGATCTGGTTGACAAGATCGCTGGTGCATGCGAGATCAGCAAGGCGCAGGCCACGACTGCCATTGATACCGCGGTGGACAGCGTTACGTCTGCTCTCCGCAAAGGAGATCGAGTGGCTTTGATAGGCTTCGGCACGTTCTCCGTGTCGCAAAGAAAGGCACGGAACGGGCGCAACCCGCAAACCGGCGCCACTATCAAGATCGCTGCCCGCAGAGTCGCGAAGTTTACCCCTGGGGCCGAACTCAAGAAGGCTGTGAACAGGAAGTAGGGCCAAATTCTCAAAATTGTCGGGAAACGGCAGGGGGTCGGCCCTGCCGTTTTTCTGTAGTGGTGTTCTATTCGGACTTCGCATTTGTCGGAAATTCCAGGGCGCGCGGTTCCCTCGCTTTCGTCGCGAGGATCAACCGGAGTTTGAAATGCCTCCCGAATCTCTGCCTGCGCCTCCTTCCTGCTGAGCACTTCAATCCAGAAAAGGTTACACTCAATATTTATCGAAAGCCTCAGTCTTGGAGTCATCCTCAAATGCATCGAAAATCCCTTTGGATGCTGGTTTGCGGGTTGCTGTGTCTCCCGCTGGTTGCGGCCAGCGCCCAGAATTCCGGTAAGGCGGCAGACGCCGCGGGACATCAATGGTGGCAGAACGCCGTCTTTTATGAGGTCTATCCGCGCAGCTTCGCCGACAGCAACAACGATGGCGTAGGCGATTTGAACGGCATCACATCGAAGCTGGATTATCTGAAGAAACTGGGCGTGGATGCGATCTGGATTTCGCCCTGCTTCCCTTCGCCGCAAAAGGATTTTGGCTACGACGTTTCCGACTACGAAAACGTCGATCCCATGTACGGGACGCTGGCGGACTTCGACAGGCTGGCCAAAGAGGCCAAGAAGCGCGGGATTCATATCATCCTCGATTTCGTAGTGAATCATACTTCCGACCAGCACAAATGGTTCCTGGATTCCAAGTCATCACGCACGGCGGAGCACCGCGACTGGTACATCTGGCGCGACGGAAAAGGACCGGACCAGCCACCGAACAATTGGGTTTCGGATTTTGGGGGCCCGGCCTGGACATTCGATCCTACGACAAACCAGTACTACTACCACTTTTTTGAGGCGGCGCAGCCCGACTTGAACTGGCGCAACCCGGCGGTGAAAGACGCGATGTTCGATGTCGAGCGCTGGTGGCTCAAGCGCGGAGTTTCCGGATTTCGCCTGGATGCGGTAGACACGCTGTTCGAAGATCCAGATCTGAACGACAACCCGATCGAGCGCCCGGGCAAGAACGCCCTCGGCGATCCCATCGAAGAAAACAAGTACAACGACAACCTGCCTGAGGTGCATGACGTGCTGCGCGGATTGCGGAAAATCGCCGATGAATACGACGGGGTGCTCATCGGCGAAACCTGGACCGACGATATCGTGGCACTGAACCGCTACTATGGCGACGGCAACAACGAGCTGCAGTTGCCCATGGATTTTCTCTTTGCCACAGTCAACAAGCTGTCGCCGGCAGAGTTCCGCAAGCAGATCGCCGCCGTGGATGCGGCTTCCGGCTGGCCGACATTCGTCATCAGCAACCACGATATTGTCCGCTCCTACGACCGCTATGGCGATGGCGCGCACAATGATCAGATTGCAAAGGTAATGGCCGGCCTTTATCTGACCCTGCGCGGAACGCCGATCATGTATTACGGCGAAGAAATCGGGATGACGACTACCCCGCCCACCCGCAAGGAAGACGTCAAAGATCCGCTAGGCATCACCGGCTGGCCGGAGGAAAAAGGCCGGGACGGCGAGCGCACTCCCATGCAGTGGAACGAAAACGAGAATGCAGGCTTCTCGAAGGCGACGCCGTGGCTTCCCGTGCCGCCGAGCTACAAGACGCACAACGTGGCCGATGAATCCAAGGATCCCGACTCGGTTCTGTCGTTCTACAAGAAAGTGCTGAAGTTGCGTCACACCAACCCTGCGCTTTTGGACGGGAGCTACGTGCCCCTGAATGAGAACGATCAGAATGTGCTCGCATATTTGCGCGTGTACAAAGATCAGGCGGTGCTGGTCGCGCTGAACATGTCGGGAACGGAGCAGACGGCGAGCTTTGATCTGAGCAAGAAAGGGTTTTCTGGGGTAAAGAGCCTGGTGGCGACGGAGAAGGCCGAGGCGAAAGGCGAAACGGTAACCCTGGGGCCGTTCGGAGTATTCATCGGGCAGCTGGCGAAATGATCGGAACAATCTGATGCGCTGGCAGAAGTGGCTTGTCTTTCTTTGCGTCCTTCGCGAAACGTCTTTGCCCGCTTTGCGGTTTCTAGCCGTTTCGTTCCCGTCAGGAGACACTTGGACCGCAAAGCTCGCGAAGGCTACGCAAAGGGCGCAAAGGAATGCGTTCTCGGTCGGCCGCTCCGGCAATCGCGTAAGATTATGCACGGTGGGACATGCACGAACTCTCAATCGCGATGGGCATTGTAGACGCGGCACTGGAAGAAGCTCAGCGTCGGGGCGGCTTGCAGGTGAGCGCTGTCCACCTGCGGCTGGGCGCGCTTTCCGGCGTGGTCAAGGCTGCGCTCGTGTTTTCCTATGAAATGGCGTGCCAGGACACCGCGCTCGAAGGGTCGCGTCTGATCGTGGAGGACGTTCCGGTGGTTGTATTTTGTCCGCAATGCCACGAGCGGCGGGCGCTCGATTCGATACAGTCATTTGCCTGTCCGGAATGCGGCGCGCCCACCCGGGACATTCTGCAGGGCAAGGAACTGGAAGTCTTCGCTTTGGAGGTGCAGGAATGAGCGAGCCACGCCTGGTCGAAGTGCGCCGAAATGTTCTTAAGCAGAACGACATCATGGCGCGTGCCTTGCGCGAACAATTTCGCGCGAAGGGAGTCTATGTGGTGAGCCTGGTTTCAAGCCCGGGCTCAGGCAAGACGACTTTCCTGGAGAAGACGCTCACCGAACTTCAGCCGCGATATCGCGTGGCAGCGCTGGTCGGGGATCTGGCGACCGAGAACGATGCCGTCCGGCTGGCGCGAAGCAAGGCGCCGGTAAAGCAGATCACGACCGGCACGCTCTGCCATCTGGAGGCGGCGATGGTCGAGAACGCGATGCAAGGCTGGAACCTGCCTGAACTGGATTTCCTGTTTATCGAGAACGTAGGGAACCTGGTGTGTCCATCTTCATATGACCTGGGCGAGAATTTGCGTCTGGTGCTGATGTCGGTGACCGAGGGTGAAGACAAGCCGCTGAAGTATCCGACGATCTTCAACAGTGCCGACGTTGCCGTCGTCACCAAGAACGATCTGGCGAGCGCCGCGGAGTTCGACTGGAATGCCGCGCAGGCGAATATTCAGGCGGTGCGGCCGGGAATGCAGATTTTCCGCGTATCGGCGAAAACCGGCGAAGGAATGGAAGAATGTTTGAACTTCTTTGGCCAAAGATTGGCCGAGCAACGAGCGGTAGCGCGCACGTAGCGCGGCCGTCGGTCTGCGTGAATCCGATTGATTCTATTCCGACGGACGAAGCAGTCGTGGAAGAGCGGCGCTCCAGCGCCGCGTCAAGCGCTGTGAAAAGAGGGCTTTAGCCCCGGTGGGTTACTTCCCGCCCGTAACTGAACAATAGTCTCCAGCCCTAAAGGGCATCGAGATTCCCGGCCCAAACGCGGCTCTGAAGGGCCGCTCTTCCACGGTTGCGCTGGCTTTATCGCAGCGCTAAAGCCCTCCTCGACCCAAAGTCCAATTCTAGAATCCGTACCTGGCGACGACTTTCTTTTCTTTCTTCCCAATCACTGCGATTGCCGCGTGTTCCGCGGGCAAGTTAAACGAAATCGGCACACCCGTAATCTGATCCCGCAGGCTGATCGCGGCGTCATTAGCTGAATCGGAGACGAAGATGTAGAGCACGGAATCCGCGAGCATAGTGGGGAAGACGAGCACGCCGGCCGGAAGCGGCGACTGCGGCGTGAAGGGTGGTGCAAGGCTCAACTCGCCGGTCACGTACGCGTAAACGGCCCCAGCCGATTGCAAGTCTTCGGCGAGTTCAACCGGATACGCGGCCCAGAAAATGCGCCCCTTCCCGCGGGGGATCTCCTTAAAAGTGGAACCGTCGTCAAAGCGCAGCGCTTCGAGCCCGTTCTGCTGCATCTGGCCAAACGCGAGGGCCAGCGAACGGTTCCCCAGGCGGAGCGTGGCGTTGTGGTAAGTCAGCGGCTCCGCCTGACCCTGGATTTCGAGTTCGAGCGCGCGGTGCACGACCTGCCAGTGCTCATCACGATCCACCGGGCCGGAGATGAGAAGATTCCCTCCCGCGTCTACATATTTCAACAGCGCTTGCCATGCGGGTTCGCCGAGCGCCTGCGGAGAAGGCAGAATTGCCAGTTTCGGCGAACCCAGCTTTTCAATCTGATTTTCGGCGATCATATAGGCAGGCAGATGAACGTCGTAAGACAGGGCGCGCACGGCGCGGCGCTGAGCTTCCAGCTGGAACTCGGCGATCGCCGAGTATTGAGCGGCGTGCGAGGTGATGATTGCGATCGAAGGCAGCTGCGGATCGCGCAGGTGATCCTGTAACGACGGGGCGAACTGCGCGAAGGCGCGCATGACCGAGGCTTCCGGCTTCTCCGTGTAATCGGTGCGCACGGCGCCGATGGGCGTTTCGTTGCTTTCGGTCATGTAGGAGTTCGTGTTCCACAACCATTCGATCGCACCCGAACCCTGAATGAATGACATGGCCACCTTGCGCTCCAGAAGTGCGGCTTCGCTCTCCGGCGTGCGGCGGGCGACCTCGTCGAGATTGAGTTCGCGTTGCAGACCGGTTTCCTGAATCAGCATGGCTTGGCCGGGCTGTTTGGCAGCGAGCGAATCCCATAGAACGTAGTCGTTCAGCCACCAGGAATGATTCGTGGTGAAATCAACCGACGCTCCCCAGAATGCGGGCGAGAGGCGGTCCTGAATGCCGCCTTCGTCTTGGCCGATGGTGACGAGTTGTTGGGAGCCGGTGGCGCGAATCGCATCGCGCAGGGCGCGCACCCATGCGACGAACTTCTCCTGCGCGAAAAGAAAACAGTCGTGAATCTTGAGCGAGTTCGCGCCGGTGTACATGCCGCGCGGCGCAAACTCATCGTCCGTAGGTAAAGGGATGGTCCCTTCCAGCGACGCGGCAGGGACGCTCCACAATGCCGCGAGCCTGGCTCGATCGGGATAACGCTCGCCGAGCCAGCGATTCCATTCCGCGAGTTCGATGGGATCACCGTTCGGCCGCATGATCCACAGATGCTGGGAAAAACTCGGCTCGTTGATGAGATCCCAGGCGAGAAAAGGCACGTCGT
Organism: Candidatus Sulfotelmatobacter kueseliae; assembly: GCA_900290255.1. GTDB lineage: Bacteria > Acidobacteriota > Terriglobia > Terriglobales > Acidobacteriaceae > Sulfotelmatobacter > Sulfotelmatobacter kueseliae. Next base: position 72,750 of record OMOD01000046.1, on the reverse strand, counting down.
GAAAGCGCGCGACGACGGAAGAAATCAGAGTCTGCTGCCGGCGAACCGCTTGCGGGTCGAGAAAAGCATTCGTGCCTCCGAGAGCGTCGGGCAGAAAAGCGAAGAAGTTAAACTGCACCGGCAACCCATTCTTGCGGGCGGTCATGAGGTAGGCCTCGAGCGTGCGCAGCGTGCGCTCGTAGGGCTGGCCGTTCTCGTCGCAGAATTTGTCCCAGCCCGTCCACCATCCGGTGCGGATCATATTCAGGCCGGCATCGTGAATCTGCGCCAGATCCTGGTTCCACACGTAAACATTGGGATGATCGAAGAACAACCGCTGCACCTCGCTCGACATGTAGGTCGTTCCCACCACGGCCAGGGGATGGGCATCGAGTTCGAAGTAATCGCGGTTGACGGTAAGACGAGGACCAGAGCGGAGATACGATTCGTCGCGAATCCAGAATGCGGAATGGTAGATGGCGCGAACCTGGTCGCCGTCGAGCAACTGCGCCTCGACGATGTAAAGCCCTTTGCTTTGCGGTGCGGGCAGCAGGATTGGCGCGCTTGCAGGAATTGCGGCGGATACGGTCGCGTGATTCGCCGGTTGTGCTTCGGGGAAGGTTGTGACCTTCACCGACAGGGCGGCCTTCGGCGGTTCCGCTGCATGCCAATGAACCTCCAATTCCACCGGTTCGCCGGGAAGGTAAAGCGGCAGCACGGGGCGAACGGTGAATTCTTCAGCACCTTGCAACGCGCGCTGCGCGAGCGATTGCAACCGGCTGGCATCCTCGAAGAACTGGTGCGAGAGTTCCGCATTCACAAAGATCCAGCGGCCGCCATCGAATCCGTCCCGGTAGTGGTCCACCTGAATGGCCGGCGCCGAGAGCTTGCGGCCGTTCTTCGCGCCCCACGCCAGCGTGTCGAGGCGCGCGTCGATGGAACCGGCGGTCCCGTCGCGCTTGTAAAGATCCACGGCGCTCAGGCGAATCACCGGACTGAAAGCGCGCTTCCAGGCAAAGGGATGAAGCTGCAGTGTCACCTCGGGGTTGGACTGGAATTCGAAACCGTCGGAGCCAGGCGTCTGCTGGTACTGGTCAATCATCAGCGGACGGACGAAACGCACGCTGTAGTCGCGCAGACGCCACTCGGCATGATCGCGGTAGGCGGCGCGGGTAAAAGGCATGCCCCCGAGCACGAGGAGATTACCACCGCGATCGAGAAACTGCTTGATGGCCGGCCAGGCATCCTCGGGAAACGCCGAGCCGTAGGGGAGCACCAGGAGCCGAACAGACGGCACGGCCAGAGCGGATTGCAGGTGGTCAGCATCCGCGGACTGCGCTTCAGGAAATGCTGCTGTCAATTGCGGCGAAGACGGCGAGGCGGAATCGGCTGTCGGGAAATGAGGTTCGCTGAAGACCACAGTTCCGAGCATGCTGACCTGCGTGAGTGAGGTTTGAGCGGCGAGGGAAATGAGCGCAACCACAGCCAGGACCGGGAGTCTGAACATGAATTTGACCTGACGAAAGAGTTTACGCCTGCGCAGAGCCTCTGCAGGGAATATGATGTGCAACTAGAGGAACGATTTTGTAGAGGACGGAGTCAGTTTCCGCCCCAAGAAAAACTCAAAGCTCAAGAACGTTCGATGCTATCATGCGAGGTTCTCAGTTTACAGGCTTTCTCTTGAAGGACGGATACAGGACTCATGGCAATGACAGCCCCCAATACCTCCACAACGGTAACCGCACCCCGAACCAAGCAGGACTACCGTGCTCCGCTGGCTGTTTTGACGACACTGTTCTTCATATGGGGATCGCTGACGTCGCTCAATGACGTACTGATTCCTTTCGCGCAAAACGTTTTCAACTTAAACCTGGCTCAGAGTTTTCTGATTCAAACGGCGTTTTTTTTCGCCTATTTTGTTTTCTCTATTCCGTCGGCGAGGATCATCGACTGGATCGGATACAAACGGGCGATTATCGTGGGGCTGAGCACCATGGTTGCGGCTTGCCTGTTGGTTTATCCGGCGGCGAAGATCCCGTCTTTCCCCTTTTTCTTGACAGCTTTGTTGATCCTCGCCGCCGGCATCACAGTGCTGCAAGTTGCGGCGAATCCCTATGTAGCCGTGCTGGGCAGGCCCGAAACCGCTTCCAGTCGGTTGGTCCTGACCCAGGCTTTTAACTCTCTCGGGACTGCCGTTTTCCCCTGGGTCGGAGCCAGGCTGATCCTTAAAGAATCGGTGAACGCCGCGGCACAAAGCGCATCGCAGGATGCGGTAGTGAAGCTCTACGTCTATTTCTTTGCGATTGTTCTCGTTCTGCTGGCAGTATTGTTTGCCGTCTTCAGGCTCCCCAAAATGGAAGCCGCCGAGCATCGCATCGGCCAGAAAATCGGAGATTCCGTGTGGCAGCATCCGAACCTGGTTTTCGGCGCAGTCGGAATCTTCGTGTATGTTGGCGCCGAGGTTGCGATAGGTAGCTCAATATCCAACTATCTCGCGCTGAACAATATCGGACATTTTGCGTCGAATGTGGTGGACCCTGCGGCTCGCTACCTCGCAGCAAAGGCGGTTGCTGCACGATACATATCTGTCTATTGGCTCGGAGCGATGGTGGGCCGGTTCATTGGATCGGCGGTTCTCCAGAAGGTGAAAACTTCGCGGGTGCTGGCGTTCTGCGCCATCCTGACGGCTCTGCTGGTAGCAGTTTCGGTTGCCACCAATGGACCTGTGGCGATGTGGTCCATCCTATCCGTAGGCCTGTTCAACTCCATCATGTTCCCCTGCATCTTCACGAGCGGTATCGCAGAGCTTGGGCAGCTTACGGGCGATGGATCAGGCATCTTGAACACTGCAATTGTGGGGGGAGCTGCAATTCCGTGGATCGTCGGCAAGATTGCTGACGCTATTAATCACGCCCACTATCCCACGATGACCCAAGGCGAACTGAGCTGGGGCCAAGGTATTCACTACGCACTCATCGTTGCAACATTCTGCTATTTGTACATCCTGTTCTACGCCGTGAGCGGGTCCAGGCCAAACAGTGAGCGCTACGCAAAAGGATGACGAGGCCCCTTCGGGGTGTGAAATCATGGGCCAGGACAGGAGCTCTCGCAAGAAACCAGCAGTCGTCACACTCAAAACCGTAGCCCAGCACTTGGGGCTTACTCCCGGCACGGTATCGGCGGTTCTCAACAACGCGCCGTCGTCCCGCTCCATTCCACCAGCCACCAAGAATCGGATCCACGCGGCGGCCAAGGAGCTCAACTACCGGGCGAATTTTTTTGCCCGCACGCTGCGCAACAAGCGGACGTATACCGTAGGAGTGATTGCGGAAGAGATTGGCGACGCCTACGGCTCAGCGGTCATCAGTGGGATCGAGCAGTACCTGAGGAAGCGCAACTATTTCTTCCTGACCGTGGCTCACCGCCACGATCCTGAATTGCTGGAGCGATACTCGCACATCCTTTCCGAGCGCGGCGTCGAGGGTATCATCACGGTGGATACGACCGTGTATGAACCGCCCGCGTTGCCTACGGTGGCCGTCGCCGGCCACAAGAAAGTAAAGGGAGTCACCAACATTGTCCTCGATCATGGGCGGGCTGCGGTTTTGGCTCTCCGCCATTTGCAGGAACTGTCCCACGAACGCATCGCTTTTATGAAGGGCCAGCCCACGAGCTCGGATTCGAAGGATCGGTGGGAGTCGATCTGCCGGGTAGCCAGGGAGATTGGGCTGGAGATCGATCCCGAGTTGGTGGTGCAACTCGACAGCGACGACCCGACGCCGATGATAGGGTATCCGTTTGCCAAGCAGCTGTTGGAGCGCAGGAAGCGGTTCACGGCGTTGTTTGCATACAATGATATTTCCGCGATCGGCGCCATTCGGGCTTTTCAGGAACAGGGGCTTCGCGTTCCCCAGGATGTTTCGGTGATGGGCTTTGATGACATTCCCAGCGCGGCGTGGCAGACTCCCAGTCTAACTACGGTAAGACAGCCTTTGAAACGGATGGGAGAAGTAGCTGCCCAGAGCCTGCTGGAACGCATTGAAGGGAAGAAAAAATATCGGGCGGAGATCACCATCGAACCCGAGTTGATCGTGCGTGAGTCTACCGGCAAGGCTCGCGGTTCCTGCTAACATCCAAACCACGTTTCGTTCTGGTGCAAGTGATAACATAACGCCCCGGCCCTTTTCATGCCCGCGTCCGACAGACCGCAAGCTCCAGATTCCGCCCGGGCGCTGACTCTTGCCGCCTGCATGGCGTTCGTTCCGGTGGGTATTGTAACGGTGCTGCTCGGTCCCATGCTGCCAACACTTTCGGCACGGTGGTCGTTGAACTATTCTCAGGCAGGCGCCTTGTTTACGGCGCAATATGTAGCGTCAACCTTGGCGGTCGCGGTTTCGGGTGCGCTGGCTTCGCGCTGGGGATTCCGGTTGCCGATCAAGTCCGGTCTGGTGCTCACGGCCGCGGGCGTGGCTCTGCTGCTGGCTGGTCCACGGCTGCTGGGGATCATCTCGATCGCGGCCTATGGAGCTGGTCTTGGACTGACGGTGCCGGCGGCGAATTTGCTGGTGGCGGAAGTCAATCCCGAGCGGCGAAGCGCGACTTTGAACCTGCTCAACTTCTGCTGGAGTGCGGGAGCCGTGGCGTGCCCGTTCCTGGTTGCGGCAGCTGCGAAAAGTCACCGGGTCCCGCTTTTGCTCGGGGCAGTGGCGGTTTTTTCCCTGCTGGTGGCGATCGGCATCGCGGTCATGCCCTCGTGGATCAAGGAACCGGCCGCCCCTAAAAATCAAAGCGGAGAGACAAAGCCGGCGATGAACTGGCGCCACGGCGCGGTGCCCGCCTTGGCAGCGTTGTTCTTTATCTATGTCGGTACGGAGAACGCGATCGGGGGGTGGGTCGCATCGTATTCGAAGGCACTGGGCAGCATGACGGCGGCCACGGCGGTGATCACACCGGCTTTTTTTTATTCCTCACTCATGCTTGGCCGGTGGCTGGCACCACTGCTGCTGCGCAAAATCGCCGACGTCCGGCTGGTGCAGATCGGACTTGTAGTTGCGTGCGCAGGCATGGCCGGGCTGGTGTTGTCGCATGATTTGCTCGGAGTAGGCGTGAGCGCCTGTCTGGCTGGATTGGGGCTCTCGGGCGTGTATCCGATTACGATTTCCATGTTGTCGCATGAATTTGGCTCCGAAGCTTCCCGAGTCGGCTCGGTGATGTTCACGCTATCCAACCTGGGAGGGGCATCGCTTCCATGGGTGGTGGGAGTGGCTTCGAATCGCTTCGGGACGCTCAAGGCGGGACTCGCGGTGCCGCTTATCGGAGGCGCGGCGATGATCCTTCTGTTCCTGCGAGAATGGAAACCGGCGTCGCCGGAGCGGCCTGCTTAGAGCTCCGGACTGCAATTTTCCATTCAAGTGCGGATCGGCCTCGTCGCCAGACGCGCAAGCCGGACCAGGGGATACAAGGGGAACAGCAGCCGCGGCAGTCGAACCGCCGCCCATTCGCCGGGGCCGGGAGTAAACACCAGACGGGCGAGAAACCGCAGCCGATCGGAGCGTCTTTCGCGCAGGCGCAGCATCAGGCGAAAGTAGGCCAACGACTCGACGTTGAAGGCGGACTCGCTGACGATGTGAGCCTGAATTTCTTGCACCAATGCAGGTGTCGCACGATCTTCCGGGATGGTCTGCTCGGCTGCAGCAGGGATCGAAGCGCCCAGCAACTGGTGCGCCGCGAGCAGGGTGATGCGCAAGAGGCGCGCGATGCCCAGGTCTTGCGCTTGCGATCCGATCCAGTTCCAATCGAGGCCTGGCCTGCTCATCAGCTGCGCGATGTCGCACAGCCAGACCAGCCTTCCCCACACATGCTTGGCCGCATGCAGCGACAGAATCAGAAAATAGTCCGCGGGTGACGGCGTCTTCATCTGTCGGCCGGCCACGGTGAGGGTGACTGCGCGTTGGAACAAACCGTTCATGTCGAAATCAACGGCGTAGAACCGCGGCTGAATCGCCCATTGCAGTTCCAGGAGATTCGGCCCGGCCGGGCCATCGAAGGCATATTCGTATCCCGATTTCAGATAGGCGCGTTCTTCCCAGGCGGAGAGATGTTGGTGCGGCGCGTACCCGAGTTCACGGGCCGCATCAAGGATCGAAGGCAGGTCCCGCGGATGAATCAACAGGTCGATGTCGCCGGACTGCCGCAGAGCGATATCTGTATAAAGCAATTCCGCCAGAGCCGGGCCTTTGTAGGGCATCACTTCGATGTCAAGCGTGGCAAGATGCTCCATGATTCGAATCAACTCGCGCGAAAGCAACAGGGCCTTGCGCAGATTCGCCTGGCAGCTTTGCCTCAGCGAATGCATCTCGACGGGAGGAACCGTGTTCTCAAGGCGGGAGAGCGCCTGATATAGAAGTGGCTGAGTGCCGTGGTGATCGGCAAGTGCGAACAGCCTTTGCCACCGGACCGTTTGCTGAAGGAGCGGCAAAAGGCGCTCTCGTTTTTGTTCGGGTGCTATCGCGGAACAGGCGGCTAGCAGAATGGACCACTCGGTATCGAGGGTGGGGCCAGTCCCGGGCATGATTTCGGTAGAACCCGCAGGCACGGACTCAAGCCGTTGCGGTAAGGGACGGAAGCGACCGAATTTGGATCAAATTCGCCGCCCTGCGCCCTTTCGCCAGCATATTCGCCGACGGAACTCCGGTCCTCGCAAATGACTTCTCGCAATCCTGCGTGGAAGGCCCGCGCATGTTTCCTTCCATAAACGCCAGCCCCGGACAGCGCGTGCAATTCGCCACGTGGGTGCACTGGCTGCAAGTGGGCAGATCCTTCATGCGGATCGAACGGACTTCATTCATCTGATCCGAGTGCCGCCAGATGTCGATAAACCGCTGCTTCCGCACGTTGCCGGTGGGCAAAGGGAACTGGACGCAGGGAAAAACATCGCCGTAGGGCGAAACATAGCAAGCGGTGTGGCTGGCGCTGCAGGGCAGGGTCGCAAGATCATTCTCGTGAGCCGGAGCCGGGATGGCGCAAAATTCGTCCACATTCCCCACCAGCGCCCCGTCGCGGAAGACTTGCCGCAGGGCACTCTGGTCCACGCTCAGGCTCAGCACCGAACGGTTGCCATCCATCATGGGCGTGATGGTCGGATCGAGCGTGCAGTCGACATCCAGTTCGTCGGCCAGGGCGCGAACGCCGGTATAGTCCTGCGCATTCAGGGTCATCAGCACGTTGGCAATGACGACGCGCAGCCCCTGGGACTTGAGAAAGCGAATCGCATTCAAAGAGCGCTCGAGCGAGCCCGGCACGAGCGTGATGGCGTCGTGAACTTCGGGGCGGTGGGAATAAATGCTGATCTGGATGGATTCAACGCCGAGATCGCGAATGCGGGCGGCCTCGCGCTCTTTAATCAGGATGGCGTTGGTCTTGAGCTTCACGCAGAACGTTAAGCGCCGCCGGGCGTACTCGAAAATCTCGAAGAAATCCTTGCGCAGGAAAATTTCGCCGCCGCTCAGGGTCAGAATGAAGACACCAGCGTCGGCCATCTCGTCGAGCAGGTGCTTGATTTCCGCGGTCGTCATCTCGCCATGGTCGTTATGGTCGAGATAGCAGTGAACGCAGCGCTCATTGCAGCGGTAGGTCAGATCGAGCTGCACGCTGAGCGGAATGTTGCGGGCCAGCGCCCTTACCGTCATTTCCTCCAGGAGGCCGCTCATCGGGATTCTCCTGGTGATTCTCCCGGCGCATTCCGTTGCGGAATCGGTTCTTCGGAAATCTGCAGGATCTCATGGCCGGCCAGTTCACGAGCCAGGGTTTCGGCGTCTTTGAGCGCCTCGGCGGGCTCAACTTCGAATTCCGGGCAAATCCGAGACTGCACGATCTCATCCAGCGGCGTGGTTCCGTCGGCCGCCTGCCAAAGGATGGTGGCGGTGCGGTTCAGGGTGAAGAGAGTCGAATCCCGGGCGGACATGATCATCATTTCGCCGTCGAGACAACGTGCCGCCACCCGCGGATTCCGGGCCACAAAAAGCCTGCTCATCGAATCAACTCCCACACCCGGGCATCGGGCACAAATGTCAGGCGCGAGACCGGCACCCGGCTTACGAACTCGAAAGCGGAATGGAATGCCGCCCGCACCAGTTCCTCATCTTCCGCGAAAAACAAAACATTAGCAAGAAGGGAGCGGGCGGCCTCGCCGGGGGCAACCGGGTCGATCCGGTTCTCCGGACCTTGCGCCAGCAAATAGAGCGCCGCTAACGGCGCCGAAACGTTTTCGCCCAGCTTGGCCAGTTCCCCGGTAAACGGAGTACCGAACGCAACATAGCCTGCGTCGTGCCTGCGGATATAAGAAATCTCGTCGGTCAAAAGCGTGGCGTCGGGAGGAGCCAGACGGGAAATCGTGGTCTTTCCTGCGCCGGAAACTCCCGCGAAAAGAAATGCCTTCCCATTGCGCAGAGCGCTGGCCGAATGCAGCAGGAAGCCTCCCTGCCGGGCCAGAACCAGCGAATGAACGATCCGAAGAACGGCATCGATCGAGTAGGGATTGGCTGACTGGCGAATCCAGCCGCGCCGGGACGCCGGCTCCCATTCGGCGCGAAAATCGCCGCGCGTCAACGACCACCGGCCCATGCGATGGGTGACACGCACTTCAGCCGCGGGATCGGCAAAGCCGGGCCGAACGAGCTCAACCTCGAATTCCACTTCCGCATTCTCCGACGAGCCCAGAAAACCCGAATAGCGGCCCTCGAGCAAGGCGAGAAAGTCCGGATCGGCCGTGTTGACACGGATGGGCATGCCTCCGATTGCAATCACGAGGCTGAAGCGTTCAACTTCGGCGGTTAACTCTGGCAAGGGAAAACCCAACTCCTATGAAGTCTGGCGCATGCCGTGTACGCCCACAACGACACGGGCAGCGATTTCCGAATTTCGAACCACAGCCGAGAGCGCGCGCTCGGAAAAGCGCGGCGTCTTGCTCGGCTCAATACATTTTCCATCCCGCAGGATAAAAACAACTCTTCCCAGTAGATCGCGATCTCCCACGGGCGGATCGGGCTGGGGCATCGCGTCGCCCCGGGTCAGAATTGTTGAATCTCCGGCGGGGCTGCCCTTCGCCAGCACGCGGTGAGCGAAGAGGCGACGATCGCGAGCAAACAGCACAATGTCTCCTTCAGAAACGCCGCCGCTCTCGATGCGCTCAATCACCAGTGTGTCGCCGGGCCACACGGCGGGCAGCATGCTCCAGCCCATCACCCGCAGGCGCAAGGTCCCCGACGACCGCAGAACCTCGCTCGCCAGTTCGCATTTGACGGCGTGCTTACCATCGAATAGCAGTGGAGAAGGCTTCATGACGCACTGAGGTTGTGAGTGCAGCTGAGTTGCGTCGTGTTCATCTTCCCGCAGAAAAGAGCGGTGGTCACAAATACCTTTTCGTAGCGAAAAGACGGCTTTTCGTACGGCTTCTTGGTCGCCGGAGTGCGCGGATTGTCGGAGGACACATCGTTCATGGTCATAGGAGAAACCTGTCTCTGTCTTTCTATTTTAACGCCGACTGCGATGCCTGCACTGCGCACCCGCTGGCTGGTGCTATCGGGCAATTCTCATTGGCCAAAGGGGTGAAGTATAGCTCCGAAGCTCCGGCCAGCGTTCCCGTGCTCACCGTGTTGTCGATGATAATTCCGCTCGTGCCTCCGGTCGCAAGCAGAGCGGCGCTGGGCAAGGGACCGGCATTGGTCCAAGTCACTGCTGGAGGCGACGGCGGCGTGCCGTCCACGGTGGTCCCGCCGGCAGTTGTGGCCCAGTTCGTCGGCGCTGTACCACCGGAAGTCCCCGCAATGGTCACCACCTCGACGTTGCCATTGCTGTCGAGAATACGGGTGTGCAAGGCGTAGGCATGGCCAGCTGCCCAAGCTGCCATCACAGTAAACTGGGCGACTCCCTGGTTCAGCCAGCTAACGCTGCCATCGACCGTAGCCGTACCCGCCGCGTTCGGCCATGCAGGCACGTTCGTCCCCGAGGTGCCTGCCACGATAGCCACATTGACGTCGAGCGCGCCGTTTGCAGGCCGGTAAATCAGGATCTCTTGGCCCACCGTGTAGGTCGTCTTGGACAGCCACGGCATACTGACGAAACTCTGGGCACACCCATGAGGGGTACATGCTGTCGGGTGGGCGAAATTTGTCACACCAAAGAACACCCGCTCCTCGGGGGCACCTGCCGAGGCGGTTGGGTTCAGTATGTCGGAAACGGGGGAACACGCGACATGATCTGCAGCGGGCGTCAACGGTGCAACCTCTCCGGAAAGATGAAAAGCTCCGGCCAGCATTTGCACCTGGTACAGCCTCGGGTTTAGCCCTGTATTTCCACAGACGTAAAGGTTTCCCGTGCGGGTAGGCGAAGAGTAGAACTCGTTGTCGAAGGCGCCGTCATACAGCGGATTGGCGGTTGCGCTGCTGGTGCCGACAGTAATTTCCGCGGGGATCGTGGCGGCGGTGAAAGTGGCAGGGAATTTGTAGACTGCCGAGCACGGCGCCGTTCCAGCTGCACAATTCGTGCTGCCATCGTTGGAGGAAAAGGCATACACCTCCTCGGCAATCTTGTCCAAAATAGGACCCGATACCAGAGCCGCGGTCGAGGGGCCAAAATCTACCTGCACGGATTTGGTGATCGTCCCTGCTGAGACGCCCGAGGCAACTACGCTATAGAGGTAACCGCCCTGATCTTCCACAAAAACATTCTCCGACACCCCGTCAAAGACAGGACTGCTGAGGGCGGGATGGGCGGTTGTACTAACCTGAACGGGCCAAGGAGCCGTCCGGATTTCGACCGGGGCGGCAGTAAACACAGGATGGAACTTATGGAGCCAGCCGCTGCCGTCACCCACCCAAGCGGTGTCGCTGACGTAGTCATTGAAAACGGACGACGTTGTATCGGCGGTCGCAGTCCCGGTACCGCTCTTTAAAGCGATCGTAGTCATGACGGCCGGGGTCGCAGGACTGCCCAGGGTACCGGTAGAAGCCGCCCACTTCAGCACAACCAGGCTGGCTACGCCGCCACTGGTTTGCACAAAAGCGATCTGCGAGCCGTCGCGCGAGAATACTGGAGAAGTAAGAATCTGCCCGCCGGTGTTGTAGGCCCAATAGGTGGAAGGTACAGGTGGGGTGCATCCGGAATAGAGATTGTCAAAAGCGATGACGCTGGCCTGATTCGCCGCACCCGTAAGACCGGTGCTGAAAACCACGAAGTCCGGAGCGGCCGGAGCGATCGCGTTGCCGCAGTTGGCTGTCGTAATGCCGAAGGAATACTTGGCGGCAAAGTTGCCCGCGCCGAGGGTGCCACCGGCGCCAAGGGCCTGAGACCAGTCGGCATGAATCTGGCTGCCAGCCCGCCGAGCGGTCCGCCTGATGCCCCAGGAAGTCGCGTCGGGTGAAGCCGCAGCATCGGAGGAGAGAACGCGCACTGCGTTCTGCCGATACCATTGCTGCCAGTAGCGCGGATCCCCCGCCATGCGCGCGGTCTCCTCTGCCGTCGCGGGCTGGGAGAAAATGACGTGCCGGTGAGTCCAGTCCGTGGGCAGGCCCTCCAGGATGGGTTGGGCCGCCTGGCCAGTCAAAATCCATCCCAGGGTCACGACTCCTAGTAGACCTGCACCGAGGCGAACGACGCGGGAAATATTTCCTTCCATCTTGCTACTCCTCATCTCGTTACTGCAGAGGCTCGACGATTGTGGAACGCTTGTAGCTGCCGGTTTCCGGCCACTGAAATCCGCAGGCCGGGATTGTGTTCATTCTCTTCGTTCGCGGACCTGCATGGCGCGATATCTCATACTCGAACCACCAGATCGCAGGCTGGGTGCTCATCTCCGAGTGGTGAGGCTGGAATGGCCGAAATTTTACTCCTTCCACCGGGCGTGCGCAACGCGCGTTTTCCTCATTTTCCGCATACTTCCGGCAGTGCCCCGGTCCGGCATAAAGACGCCGTGCGCGATTTTGCCAGCAGCCCGTAAAATGATCCCAGGGACTGCTACTGGGGTTAGCGCGGAGGGCGCGACTGTGCCATCATGAATGGCAAAGCAGGTGGAGTGGAACCTCCCGGGGAGGCTGGGGAAAGACTTGGACCGATATGACGAAGTGGCTCAGGAAATTGGGCAGGAAGCGCACTCGCGCGGCGCCTGGAGCGTCCTGACTCTAGAAGAAGTCAGAAGCCTCGGGGCCGAAGGTGGCCAGCCGGCCGAGACCCTGATGAACGTTGTGGCACTCGTTGCCAAACGGTTTCGAACCGATGTGTGCTCAGCGTACCTGCTCGAGCCGGACCGCGCCAATCTGGTGCTGGCCGCAACGGTGGGGCTGCGCCGGGAATGCATTGGGAATCTACGGATGGGAATCCACGAGGGGCTTACCGGCCTGGTGGCGGAACAGTTGCGGCCCGTCGCCGTTAGCCAGGTCAAGCACCACCCCCGCTTCAAGTACTTCAAGGAGGCCGGCGAAGAACCGTACCAGTCTTTCCTTGGCGTCCCCCTCATTGATCGCGGCGTTTTGCAGGGAGTCCTGGTGGTGCAGACCATCGAGGCCCGCGTTTTTGGCGAAGACGAGATCCGAATGTTGACCGAAGCTGCCACCCAGGTAGCCCCGGTGGTCAGCGAAGCCCGCGCTCTTGATCGTTTTATTGCTCCACTGCAGGAGCGCCTTTGGGAACTCGCGCGTAATCTGTGGTGGGCCTGGGACCACAATTCGTCCAGTCTGTTCGTTGACCTCGATCCCGTCCGCTGGAGCAAGCTGAACCACAATCCCATTTCGCTGTTGGGAGAGCTTCCCCTGGCGAGACTGGAAAGCCGGGCGGCGGAGCTCACGCTGCACAGCCGGGTGAACTATGCCTACCGCCGCCTGCTCGAATACCTCGAAGCGGACCGTACCTGGGGCGCCCGGCATGCCGGCGTCCTGCGGCCTCACCCTGTGGCGTACTTCTCGGCGGAGTTCGGTTTGCACGAGTCTCTGCCGGTTTACTCCGGGGGCCTGGGAGTGCTGGCCGGAGATCACATCAAGGCCGCTTCCGACCTCGATATCCCTCTGATTGGCATTGGCCTGTTTTATGGCCAGGGCTACTTCCGGCAACGGCTCGATCTGGGCGGCTGGCAGCGCGAGGAATATCTGGAGACCGACCTGGATCACTTGCCCATGGAAGCGGCGATCGGCAAAGACGGACGGCCGGTGGTGGTGGAAATCGAGACGCGCAGCGGCCGTATTCAGGCCAAGGTCTGGCGGGTCAAAGTAGGACGCCGCGACCTGTTGCTGCTGGATTCCGATGTCGAAGGCAATGCTCCCGAGGACCGCGAGCTCACTTCGCGGTTATACGGCGGCGACCTCCGCATCCGGATTCGCCAGGAGGTGCTGCTGGGAGTGGGCGGGCTGCGCGCTCTGAAGGCGCTGGGAATTTCTCCCGGCGTGCTCCACCTGAACGAAGGCCACAGCGGTTTCGCGGTGCTGGAGGCCATCCGCATGAGGATGGAAGACGAAGGCATCGGGTTTGACGTCGCGGTTCCGCGGGTGTCGCGCGAAGTGGTATTCACCACCCACACCCCGGTTCCGGCCGGTCACGACCGCTTCAGCGCCGCTCTGGTGGAGGAGCACATTGGACCGCTGCGCGAGGCGCTGCGTCTGACGCAGGAAAGCCTGCTCGGGCTGGGCCGCGAGAATCCCGACAACGCCGACGAACTCTTCTGCATGACGGTGCTTGCACTCCGCCTCTCGCGGCGCGCCAACGCTGTATCGGCGCTCCATGCCGAAGTCTCCCGCGCCATGTGGACCGGACTGTTCCACGGCAAGGCGGAAGACGATGTTCCCATTGGCCACATCACCAACGGAGTCCACGTTCCCTCGTGGCTGGCGCCGCACATGTTCCGCCTCTACGACCGGCATTTGGGGACAGGCTGGCACCAGCGCAGCAGCGAAGCCAAGACTTGGGAAGGAATCGAAAACGTGGACGATGGCGAGCTCTGGGAAACACACCTCACCCTGAAATCCCAGTTGCTCGAGTTTGTGCGCCGGCGCGCGGTGGAACAGGCGGAACGCCGGGGGGAATCGCGCGAAGTGCTGGAACGCCTGGAAAGAGTCCTGAGCCCCGATGCGCTCACCATCGGATTCGCGCGCCGCTTCGCCACCTACAAGCGCGCCAATCTGATTTTGAAAGACATCGAGAAACTGGCCACGATGGTCAACGACCCCAACCGCCCGGTGCAGTTTGTGTTTGCCGGCAAGGCGCATCCGCTCGACGAACCCGGCAAGCGCATCCTGCAGCAGATTGCGGGAATGATGCGCGACCCGCAATTCCGCGACAAGTTCGTGTTCGTCGAGGACTACGACATCAACGTTGGGCGCCACTTCGTGCAGGGCGTCGACGTCTGGCTCAACAATCCGCGACGACCGCAGGAAGCCTCCGGCACCAGCGGCCAGAAAGTGGTGCTCAATGGCGGGTTGAATCTTTCTATTCTTGATGGCTGGTGGGCCGAGGCCTACGACGGCATGAACGGATTCGCCATTGGAACAGGCAAAACTCACTCCAACATGAGCGTGCACGACGGGCGCGACGGCGAAGACCTGCTAAGCGCCCTGCGCGAAGAAGTGATTCCCCTCTACTACCAGCGCGATCGCGACGGCTTGCCGCGGGGCTGGATCAAGCGCATGAAGCGGGCCATCCGCACGCTGGGCTGGCGCTTCAGCGCGGACCGCATGGTCATGGATTACACGCTCAAGTGCTACAATCCCGCAGCTGGAGGAATCTCCAGCGACATGCGGTCAAATCCGTGAACGGGTGGGATAATAGCAAACTAGGAACAACCCGCCTTCGAGTCCTCACCTAACTCGCCGGCATCTAATTTGCGTGAACCAAAACTCCGTGAATAAAGACAGGAAGCGTTTTTTCTTCGAGCATTACGGCCTCGCCGAGCGCGATCTCGAGCGCTATCTCGCAGCCGCACTTTCGGCAGGCGGCGATTACGCCGATCTCTACTTCGAATATCTTTCCTCCACGTCGCTCATGGTGGACGAATCCATGGTCAAGTCGGCGTCGCAGGGGATCTCCGCGGGCTGTGGCGTGCGAGTGGTCTCCGGGGAACGCACCGGCTATGCTTACACCGACGATCTTTCCGCCGACCGCATCGTGCACGCTGCGCGCACGGCAGCGCTGATCGCCAGCGCTCCGGCCAAGACGCCCGTGGCCGGATTTCAAAAGGCCGCGGCCCGCAGCCTGTATCCCGTGACTTTGCCCTCGGTTGACGCCGAAATCACCGCCAAGGTCGAACTGGTGATGCGGGCCGACAAAGCAGCCCGCGCCTACGACGCGCGCATCAAGGAAGTGCGTGCCAGCTACGCCGACGAACTGCGCAACATTCTTGTTGTCGGTTCCGACGGAACTTTTGCCGAGGACTCCCAACCCCTGGCCCGCTTGAACGTTAGTTCGATCGCGAAGACTGACGGCAATTCTGCGCGCGGCACTGCCGGCGGCGGCGGCCGAGTCGCCCTCGACTTTTTCTTCGGCGAGAAGAATCCCGAATTCTTTGCCCGCGAATCCGCCCGCCAGGCGATCCTGCAACTCGACGCGCGTGAAGCTCCGGCCGGCGAAATGGAAGTGGTTCTGGGCCCGGGTTGGCCGGGCGTGCTTTTGCACGAGGCGGTCGGGCACGGCCTCGAAGCCGACTTTAACCGCAAGAAAACGTCAGCCTTCGCCGGTCTGGTTGGCAAGCGTGTGGCCAGCGAAAAATGCACGGTGGTTGACAACGGCACGATGCCATGGCGTCGCGGCTCGCTCAACGTGGATGACGAAGGCGCGCCCACCCAGGAAACTGTCCTCATCGAAAAAGGAATTCTGAAGGGCTACCTGAGCGATAAACTTTCGGCGCGACTGATGGGCATCGCCGATACCGGCAACGGACGCCGTGAGAGCTACGAGCACATCCCCATGCCACGCATGACCAATACGTACATGCTGGCGGGCCAGGACAATCCCGAAGACATCATTCGCTCGGTGAAGCGCGGCGTTTACGCGGTGAATTTCGGCGGCGGCCAGGTGGATATCACCAACGGGAAATTCGTCTTTTCGGCATCGGAAGCCTACATGATTGAGGACGGCCAGATTACCGCGCCGATTAAAGGCGCAACGCTGATTGGCAATGGCCCGGATGTGCTGACGCGAGTCTCCATGGTGGGGAACGATCTGAAGTTAGACGAAGGCGTCGGCACCTGCGGCAAAGACGGCCAGGCAGTGCCGGTCGGCGTAGGCATTCCGACGCTAAAGATCGATCGGCTGACCGTGGGCGGCACCGCCAGGAAAGATCCGGGCGGATTCATGCAATAAACTTCTTTGCCCCGGATTCACGCGGATTTCGCGGATTTTTCAAAGGCTTGTCATCCTGAGCGGAGCGAAGGATCCATGCACTTACTCCGCGTCCTCTGCGGCTAAAGATTTTTTCTATGACCACAACCGAACTAGAAACCCGAAACCCGAAACTGGAAACCGATCTCCGCGCCCTCGCACAGGACATCGTCCGCCGCGCGATGAAAGGTGGCGCCACCGCCGCCGAATGCGTCGTCCGTGAAGGCGACGAATTCTCCACGCTGGTTCGCCTTGGCCAGGTCGAAACCCTGAAGGAATCGGGATCGAAATCCATCGGCGTGCGCGTGTTCTTCGGACAGCGCGCCGCCAGCACCTACTCGAGCGATTTCTCGCGCGAAGGTCTCGACCGCATGGTGAAGTCCGCGCTGGAACTGGCGAAAATCACGTCCGAAGACCCCTTCGGGGGAATTCCCGAAGCCTCGCAACTCGGTCAACTCGCGGGCGATCTCGATCTCTACCACGAAGACGTGTACTCGCTGCCCGGCCCCGACCGCATCGACTACGCCCGCCGCGCCGAAAAAGCCGCGCTCGATTTCGATCCCCGCATCAAGAATTCCGAAGGCGGATCGTTCGATGCCGCTACCGGCCACAAAGTGCTGGCCAACTCGAACGGTTTTGTCGGCGAATACCGCCGGTCTTATTGTTCGGTGGCAGCCGTTCCGATTGCCCAAACGGATGCCGGTGCGATGCAGCGTGATTACTGGTATTCGGTTTCGCGTACGTTAAAAAAACTCGATCCGCCGGAGCAAGTCGGCAGGATCGCCGCGGAGCGCACGCTGCGCCGCCTCGGCGCGCGTAAAGTGAAGACCGCCCAAGTCCCGGTCGTCTTCGATCCCATGGTCTCGACCTCGATCCTCGAGCACATCTTCGAAGGCGTGAACGGCGACTCGGTCTACCGCGGCGCGTCGTTTCTGGCCGGTAAGCTCGGCGAGAAAATCGCGGGCGACATTGTCAACGTCATTGACGACGGCACCATGCCCGGCGGCTTCGGCACCAGCCCGTTCGATGGCGAAGGCATTCCGACCCGCCGCACGGTAGTGATCGAAAAGGGCGTGCTGAAGTCATACTTGCTCAACACCTACACGGCAAAGAAACTGGGCCTCGAGACCACCGCCAACGCCTCCCGCGGACTCGCTGGAACACCCGGAATCGGCCCCGGTAACTATTTCTTGCAGCCGGGGTCCAAGACGCCGAAAGAACTGATTGCGGGAATTAGAGAAGGTCTCTATGTCACGGAATTTCTCGGCCACGGCGTAAACCTCGTAACCGGCGATTATTCCCGCGGCGCGTCAGGGCTGTGGATTTCGGGCGGAGAATTCGCCTATCCGGTGGAGGAAATCACCGTCGCGGGGAACCTGAAAGACGTGTTTCTCAACATCTCCGAAATCGCCAATGACTTGGAGTTTCGCGGCTCGGTTGCGTGTCCCACCACACGCGTGGACGGCCTCACCGTCGGCGGAGAATGACCGCAAGGCGCTGCAAGCGCAGCCCCTTAGCGTAAAGTGGCGTGTGAGCAGTGGTTTGCAGTGAATTTCTGCAGCCGTACCCCCTACCCGCACCTCTAAAGGACATGCTCCCCGGTTCCCAGACCCCGACCAAAGGACCCTTGTTCCCCCGCCTGAAACGCTATACCCTAATGCCCTAACATCCGTTATGTTCAGCCCCCACCCCAACCTGGCCGATGAAGTGAACGGCAGGATCATCCAAGCGGAGATCGAGGGGGGCGTGTTCCTCAACGATCTTCCGCCTTCTACCGTGCTGGAGATCCAGACGATGCACCACCGCTACACGGCCGTGTTATTGGGCGGGAGCGAGGCTCTGCTTTCCGGCCACCCTGAGTTCTGCCCCACGCCGGTGCACGTCGCCATCGCCGGCTCGACGTGGGGAGGCTCCATGCTCAAGCTGCAGTACGTGGGCCGCGGCATGCGCCTGGAGTTCCGTCACCCCGAATATGCCACCCCCATCGTGACGTCAGCCATCCAGGAAATCCGCGACTATCAGGCCGATACTGATCCTGCCTGCCTGAACACTGATCGCAGCGTGTCTTGACTCTGGAAGCCGGCTAATCCCGCCCATTGACTTGCCTGTTTCTACCCACTACCATTCCGGCCATCGCCCTTGGGGCAACCCATATGTCCTTGAAGATTGCATCTCGCGAAGTTGCCCACGTCACCATCCTCGACATTCACGGCCGAATCATCCTCGGCGAAGAACTAGGCCAACTGCGCGATGCCGTCCACCGCCTGGTCAACGAGGGCAAGAAGAAAATCATCCTGAATCTTGTCGGGGTGGATTACATTGACAGCTCTGGCGTTGGGGAACTCGTAGGCTGCTACACGACTGTGCGCAACGCGGGCGGCGAGCTTAAACTCCTCAACCTTACGCAGAAAGTCCAGGACGTGCTCCACGTCACCAAGCTGTATACAGTCTTCGACATCCGCGACGACGAATTCAAGGCGGTAAAGTCGTTCGACTACTTCTTCGCCAAATAGCTGGTGTGGGGCGGACACTCCTGTCCGCCGCCCTTGACTTTGGAATTTGAGTTCTTGCATCTGCTCCTGCCCCCGAACCGTTCTCGACACCTGTGCCCTCGCACCTTCCCGCCTATTCGCAGTACTATTTCCCGAAGGGTGCTCATGGGCCACGCAAGTTGTGGGTGGGGCAGCCATGCAGCATATGGACGACCGCAGGCCAGACCGTCAAACCTCAAAGGAGAATACGGCAGACAAGAAGCCTGCTAGGGAGATCCAGTGGAGCTTCGACCGCAACTTTCAGGGATGGACTTGCTCCCAATGCGAGTGGAATTATCCGGTTCCCACGCTGCTGAATGATCCCGAAGCCAAGAATGCCTATGATCGCCTGGCGTCGGCCAAGTTCCGCGAGCACAAGTGCGCCGATCACCCTACGCGCATGACCGGCGTGGGGCCCGAGAGCTTTACCTCCCGCATACGAAAAATGGTGGCGCACGGATATAAGCCGAAAGACGCGGTCGATCTGGTGGTGCAAGAGGTCGCGATCGAATATCCCAATCAGCCCAAAATTCTCGACCAGGCCCGCGCCGAGGGGGAAGACTTCCTCCGCCGCCTGCGCGCCGGCCTGATCTGAAAACCTTGACGGCAGATTAAAGACCCTCGGGTTGGATCAAGCGCGTGATTTTCATCGCCGAGGCGCAAGCCCGGGCAAGGAGGGAGTCGGGTCCGGGGATTCGCTCGGATCGAGTTGGGAGTCGCGAGGCGCGTCGAGGACTTCCGGGGCCGCGGATTTTTTCGGGGACAGGAATTTCTCGGTATTCAGTAGCGGCCGGCCGAGCGACGCGTTGTAACTGGTCCAGGGACTATCGAGGCCGGCTTCGCGCTCAAAGTGGGCGCGCATGGCTTCCATCTTGGAGTCGAGGTCGTCGAGATAATGCAGCATGAGGGCCTCGGGAAACATGGGCAACTTGGGTGAACCGAACTCGTACTCGCCGTGATGGCTGATAATGAGGTGCTCGATCAGGGTCTTGAGCTCGTCGGGGAAGCCGGGGACGAGAGCGAGCTTGGCCTGCAGCATCTCCAGCTCGATGATCATGTGGCCGAGCAGCTGGCCCCGGTGGGTATAGGTGAACGAGCGGTTATAGGTGAGCTCGTGAATCTTGCCGATGTCGTGGAGGAATGCGCCGGTGAAAAGAAGATCGCGGTTGATCTGGGGATAGTTCCGGCAAAGCAGATCGCAGGAGCGGAACAGAGAGACGACGTGATCGAGCAGGCCGCCAATGTAGGCGTGATGGAGGGTCTTGGCGGCTGGAGCGTTGCGGTAAGCGGCGGCAATTTCCGGGTCGGCCATGAAGGCCTGCACCAGCGATTTGAGATGCGGATTCTGGATCGTGGCGACGAAGTTGCCCAGGGTCTGCCAGAGTTGGTCAATGTCTTTGGTGGTCTTGGGAAGATAGTCGGCGAAGTCAATCTCGGATTCACCCAGTTTGCGCAGCTTGTGGATGGTGAGCTGGAAGCGGTTCTTGTACTTGTTGATCAGACCTTTGATTTTGAGGAAGTCATCCTGCTCGAAAGCCTCGAGGACCTCCTCGACGTTGTCCCACATTTTGGCTTCGATCTGGCCGCTGCGGTCCCCGAGAGTCAGGGCGAGGTAAGGTTCGCCCGTCTTCTTGGGCTTGATCTGCTTGGCCACGACCACGAAACTGGAGGTAATGATCTTGTTTTCGTGGCGGGCGCAATCGCCGATGTAGAAATCTTTCATGGCTTGTGCAGTCTGAGTATACGCGCCGCGAGGATCAGAGGACGCCGAGCTTTTTGTGTTTCTTCTTGAGCTTCTTGGCGTCCGAGTTTTTGTCGGAGGGGGTGTCGACCGGCTTGGTTTGGTTCGGACTGGCGCCGGTATCGAGATAGCCGGGCTTGTAGTCAATGTAGGCTTCTTCCCGCAATTTGGTCAGGTAGGCGCGGAGAGCAGGCTGCAGCTTCTGGTAGTAAAGCGCGTCCTGAATTCCGGGAAGGACGTCCTTGAGTGGAGGAATGCCGGCCGTCTGGTGATCATCGACCTTGAGGATCGCGAAGCCCTGCTTCACGCGGATCACATCGGTGACCTCGCCCGCTTTCATCGCAAAAGTCTTGTCTTCGAGTTCTTTGGCCAGCTTGCCGCGCTCGAAAACGCCGAGTTCCCCGCCGTCGGCAGCAGAAGGGCCGTCGGAGTATTTCTTGGCAATGTCTTCGAAGGTCGTGCCGTTGCGAATCTGCTTGAGAAAATCATTGGCCTTGGCCTCGGCATCAGCCAGAGCTGCGGCTTCGGCAGCCTGGCGGGCTGCCTCATCGACGGCGGGCTGCCTCATCGACGGCGGGCTGAGCGGGAGTGCTTGAAGCCGGGGTGTTTGGGTCAGTCGCCGCAGCGGCAGCCGGGGGAGCGATGGGCTTGGGAGTGATGAGAATCTCGCTGAGGCGGACCGCCTCCGGCCGTTCCATCTCGCTCTTGTGTTCGTCGTAGAACTGCTGCTCCTCGTCTTTGCCGAGGCTGAGGTGGGTGCCGACTTCCTCCCCAATCACTTTCTGAGTGACGATCTTGTTGCGCATGTTCTGGCGGAAATCTTCCCACGAGACGCCTTGCTTGGTGGCTTCCTTTTCGAGATCTTCGAGCGAATCGAGCTTCATCTCCTTGCGCATCTGGTCGAGCTGCTTGATCAGGTCGGTGTCGCCGGTAATGTCGAGATCATGGCCTTTTTCCAGGAGGAGTTGCTGGTCAATCAGGTCGCGAAGGACATCTTTTTCGCGCTCGGCGTAGAGCTTATCGGCATTGTTCGGATCCTGCTGCTTGACTTCGTCTTTGAGCTGATCCTTGCTGCGCTCGAATTCCGAGAGGGTGACAATCTGGTTGTTGACCCGGGCAATGATCTCTTCGACCACTTGTTGGCCCGCGGCCAGAGTGGGCAAACATGCCAAAGCAGCAAGAATCACACATAGTCTCTTCATAGTGTTTGTAAGGCCGCCACGCTTCCTGGGCTTGCGGGTAAAAGGCGGGCTCGGGCCGGTACGAATATTTTACTCCTTAGCACTGTAGTTCGGGGCAGAGCCACGTAGTTTGACGCGCCGGCAGGCGGGGAGGTTGGCTGCAGATGACTCAGGAGGCTCGCACAAAGGCGAGGGCAGTGCGATCGTCCCGGAGCGGAGTTGCGCCAGTGAACTTGCCGACCGCGTCGAGGATGGACACACAGAGTGTTTGAGCGCTGCTGGGAGGCGCGGCCAGGAGAAACTGTTTAACACGTTCCAGGCCGAACTCTTCGTCTGACCAAAGTTTGTGGCCCTCACATTCGACCAGCCCGCGAGAAACCAGCAGCAGAACAGCGCCTTTCGCCAGCCCAACGGTGGGAGCGTCGGCGGTGGCATGGGAGAACAGGCCCAGAGGCAGGCCAGTGGAACCGAGTTCTGTGATGCCGGTGTTGTCGCGCAGGAGCCCGGGCGTATGGCCGGCATTGGTGTAGCAGAGGGTGCCAAATCTCTCGTGGTAGCAGGCGATGAATGCGGGACAGGAATGCACCCCGCTGGAGACCTCAATGAGGTGGCGATTGATATGCAGACCGAGTTCGGTCATAGCGTCGGACTCATTGAGATCTGGACGGGAAAACAGTTCCGCGCCGTAGTTGCGGAAAATCTCTTGCGCCGCTACGAGGAGACTGCGGTTGTCCTCGCGACGTCCGGCGAGGTCGAGGAGCCCAAACAGCACCCGCTCGGGACCGACGCGGACCGAATCGTAGAAATCTCCGGCAACGCGTCGAGCGGCAAAGCTAGCCGCGATATCGGCCCCCGCGATTCTGGGGAAAACGGTCGGGACCAGCTCGACTGGTGGTGGCTTAGGAGCACGGCGGTGAAACAGGGAACGCATAGAAAGCCAGTGCAGAAAGCTAGCACAGCACGCAGCAACGAGCAATGGAAGCGAGGGTCCTGGTTGGGTGAGAGGGTCCGGAAAACGACGCTAGTCGCCGTATTTATCGGCGAGATACTTGGCCAGGTCGTCCTGAAGCTGGCCGTAATCAGAGTGGATGGTCGCGCGCAGAGCAGCTTCGGTGGAATTGCCCTGGCTGAGCCGTTCGAGGATGCGCTGGATGTCGCTCATGCCGTAAGAGTCATTGATGTAGGACACGGCCGCGAGAGACTCGGCATAAGCGACATAGGCTTGAGCGCCGGAGAAGTTCATGAAACTGCCTTCCAGAGCGTTCAATGGGATATTCTGCTGCATTTTGAAAAGCACGGCGAGCTGGTGTCCATCGCCGCCCAGACTCTTGGGTTCGAGAAGCTGGGCGATGCCCTCATGCAGCCAGGGCGGGCAGCGTCCGCCAGAGAGCTGCGTGATGAAGGAGTGCGCCAGCTCATGTTTCAGAACGCGCGCCAGTTCCGGCGTTACGGAACTCAGGCCGCTCACCGGGATGCGCAGCTTGCCGTCGTTCATCGCTCCCGACCAGGTAGGAGCGTGAGTCACATCGAAGAACGCCTGCTCGGTGTAGAGAGTCACCAGAATGTTGTCGCGCGGCGGATTGCCGAGATCGCGCACAAGATCTTCATAGTCGGATTCGAGCGCAGCGATTAATTGATTGCGAAAGGCTTCGGAAGTCTGCTTGCCCTCGTAATGCAGCGTGAAATGGCTGCTCTCACCCTGCGAAAAATCCGACTCGGCTTTTTCTTCGCGCTGGGCCTTGGCCAGCAACTGGCGAACCGCCGGGTCGGGTCGCAGTTCGAGGGAACGCTTCCAGGAAGCGACGGCATCCTTGGTGTGGTCGGAGGCGAACTGGGCATAGCCGAGCATGGTGTAGGCATCGGGCGAATCGGGGGCAGAACGCACGGCCCGCTCGGCATAAGGCAAAGCCTGGCTGGCGTTGCCCGTCCGGACCAGAAGCGCGGCGTAATAAATAAGGATCGTGGCATTGTCCGGCTGGTAACGAAGAGCGGCCTCGAAGTACTGCCGGGACTGCGCGATGTTGCCGTGATCGAATTCAAATTTCCCGGCGATGAAGTTGGCGATCGCGCTCAGCTCGGCGTTGCCCTTACTTTCCAGACTGGCCAGTACGTCCGGGTCAACCTTGCCTTCCTTGACAATCTGGACGAAAACAGGGCCTTCGTCGTCGAGACTGTCAGTGGGCGTGAAAGTGGGAAGGTCGGCGACCTTGGCGGCAGAAGAAGCGCCGTTCGTGGGCATACCGCCCGCATCGATGTGGTCCACCAGAGACTTGGGGATGGCGTAAGAATCGTCGCCCACATCGTATTCGTAGTGGCTGCCGTTTTCGCGGACGTGATCGGCGACAATGGTGCGGCCGTTTTTCAGATGGATGGTGTCAGCCAGAGCGCCAATGCCGGTGCACATCAGCCATACGAAGAGGATGGTGACACGTAGCCGCATTCAGGCGCATTCTAGCAACAGAGGGTGGGCATACCTACGTGACGAAGGTACTACCTGAGAGGCGAGGCTTGCGGATTATTGCGGTGATCTGGCTTGCGGTGGGCGTATTGACGGCAGCTTGCGCCGCCGCTGAGAAAGCGGCGGATAAGCCTGCTGAGGCGCTGTATCTGCAACTCGGGCAAGTCGGGCTCGATCCGGGGCGCGTGTATCAGGTGAGAGACGCGTCGCTGAATCGATCCGCCGTCCAAATCACACTGGAAGACGGGACCATCGCGTTTACCGAAGATGTGATGGGCCGGATCACTGGGGCGTTTTTCGAGGGCGAAGGAGAAGTGTTGTTGACGCCTCCGAATGATGTTGAGCGAAGGTCCATGAGCTTGTTCACCGGCATGGCCATTCTGGAAGAACGTTTTACGACTGCGTATTTTCGATTTAACGATGACGTCGCAGCCGAGTTGAAACCGGATTTGAGAGCCACGGAAAACCAGCAGG
Organism: Candidatus Sulfotelmatobacter kueseliae; assembly: GCA_900290255.1. GTDB lineage: Bacteria > Acidobacteriota > Terriglobia > Terriglobales > Acidobacteriaceae > Sulfotelmatobacter > Sulfotelmatobacter kueseliae. Next base: position 48,030 of record OMOD01000046.1, on the reverse strand, counting down.
AGTTTCTCGAGCGCTGGGGAGCGGCGGCGCGGAATCTGGCCCAGGTCGATGCCATGAGGCTGCTGGTGAGCTTCAGCCGGATGCTTCCCGTGAAGGACGACGCGGCTTCGGCCGAGGAACAAAGTCTGGCGCAGGCAAGGAGCACCGGAGACCGGTTTCTTCACGGGCGGCTGCAGGGCACCAAGCACGGCGTCTTCGACCTTTACTTCGATTCCCTGGCCGGAGAGCAAGTTGAGGCAGGGCAGGCCAGAGCGGCCGAGAACGGTGTGAGGTATTACGACGTCTGGACCTCTTTCACGCCGATCGCGGGGGGAACCGCACCTGCCGACACCCAGGAAACAACGCGGTTGGAAAGCGAAAGGCCACGAGGGGACCCGGTGTCGATTCGCCGCTTTACCATCAGGACAGAGGTACAGCCCCCCCGGCAAATTCGTGCGCAGGCCCGCTTGCAACTGGAAGTAATGGACGCCGGGGCGCGGGCGTTGGTGTTTGAGTTGTCGCGGTTTCTGCAGGTTGAAAACGTGACTTGCGATGGTCAGCCCGTGGAGTTCATTCACAATCCAGCGGTGGAGGGAACACAACTGGCGCGCCAGGGAAATGACCTGGTGGCGGTAATTCTGCCCCGCCCAGCGCGGGCCGGGCAGAAGATCGACCTCGAATTCATCTATGCCGGAGAAGTCCTGGCCGAGGCAGGTAAGGGTCTGCTCTACGTGGGGGAGCGTGGAACCTGGTACCCGAACCGTGGACTGGTGATGGCCGATTTCGACTTGGAGTTCGATTATCCGCAAGATTGGACACTGGTGGCGACGGGAAGGCCGGTGCTGTCCTCTGCGGATGAAACGTCGAAGGCCAACGGAGTGGAGACGTCACGTTGGATGTCGGAACGGCCGATTCCGGTGGCCGGCTTTAACCTGGGCAAGTATAAGGTGGCGAAGACCCAGGCAGGCAATGTCACAGTGGAAACGTATGCGACGGAGGCAGTTGAGCGAAACTTCCCAAACCCTCCGGTTCAAACGATTGAGCCAAATCCCGCTGACCTATCTTCGCATCCCCCGGACACATCTTACGTGCCGGAGGTGATTGTGCCGAGCCGGCCCTCGCCCGCACGCAATGAAGTGACCGTGGGAGAAGCGGCAGCTAGCGCCATTCGCTATTACGCCGACCGCTTTGGACCGTATCCCTACAGCCGGCTGGCGCTGACGCAAATGCCAGGGAACGATAGTCAGGGGTGGCCCGGCCTGGTGTTCCTCTCGTCCTATGCTTTCCTGAATGAACAGGAGCGAGAGCAACTGCACTTTGAGCCGTACCGGATTTTGCTGCAGCAATCCATCCCGGCGCATGAGACTGCCCACCAATGGTGGGGGGACCTGATCGGCTGGAAGAGCTACCGGGACCAGTGGCTCTCCGAAGGATTGGCGAACTACTGTGCTCTGATGATGCTGCAGGAGAAGAATCCCGCGGGCTTTCGGCAAGTCATGGAGAGATACCGGCGGGATCTGGTGCAGACTAACAAGGACGGGTTAGCTCCAAAGGATGCAGGCCCGGTGACTCTGGGGGGCAGATTACTTTCCTCGCGGTTTCCAGGCGGATATGAAGCCATCAGCTACGGGCGCGCCACATGGCTGTTCCACATGCTGCGCACGATGCTGAAAGATGCCGCGACCCAGCCAGGTGGCCCGAAAGGTGCGCGCGCCGGCGTGGATGAACCGTTTGTCCAGGCCCTGCGCCGACTCCGGCAAGAGTACGAAGGCAAGTGCATCAGCACGCGCGAACTGCTGGCCATGTTCGCGGAGGATCTGCCGCCGTCGTTGCGTTACGAAGGCAAGGACTCTCTCGATTGGTTCCTGGATGGGTGGGTCAACGGCACTTCCCTGCCAAAGCTGGAGCTGAAAGCGGTGAAGCTCACTCCGAAAGGCGCGGGGACTCAAGTGAGTGGAACAATTCTGCAGAAAGATGCGCCGGAAGATCTCGTGACCTCGGTTCCGGTGTATGCGGTAATCACGGGGAAACAACCGGTGCTGCTGGGGCGGGTATTCGCGGATGGGGAGGAATCCTCGTTCCACCTTGCGGCTCCCGCCGGGGCGCACAAGATTATGCTCGATCCCAACGAGACGATCTTGACAGCCCCGAAGTAGATGATCGAACGCACTGATGCGCGAATCTCTTTGTGCCAAATCGGACTCCGGTTCCTTGCAGGATTCCCGAAATGGTCGGAATGCGGATATCTAACCTCAAGTCTCGCCACTTTTCCCCTTGGAATAACTACTGCGTTCGTAAGGAGTTGTGACCGGCGCTAAGCACCCCGGACATATGGCAGCCGAGCTGCTGTGAAACGAGATGTGGGTGGGGCTGGCTGGACGATCCAGGAAGGAAAGGCAAAGAAGGAAAGGCAAAGAATGATCCCGCACGCAGCCCGAGATGCACAGACTGTAGAGACGGCAGAAGAAACCGCAGCTTGTTGTCGCGGCATAGCGGCAGATCCGCTGGCCGGAGGGGAGACGATCCTGTTTGTAGAAGACGAAGCGTTCGTGCGCGAGGTCACCAGCGTGGTTCTGCGATCCGCCGGATACCGGGTGTTGACGGCGAAGGATGCGGCCGCGGCCGCACGCATGTACGATCTGCAGAGCGGTGATGTAGATCTCTTGCTGACAGACGTGGTTTTGCCCGGCGAGAGCGGGCGCGCGCTGGCCGACAGACTAAAGCGGGCATGTCCGGAGCTCAAGGTTCTGTTGATCACCGGATATGCCGAACAAATGAGACTGGAAGCGGCGGCGACAGACGGATGCCTGGCCAAGCCATTTTCTGTCGGGGTGCTGCTGCGGAAAGTCAGGCAGGTACTTGATCCTGGGGGAGTGACGGAAGGGACAACGAGACTCGGTCAGGCGCGTCTGCGGTAGTTCGTTGCCTGCAGAATCTGGCTGGGTATCCCCGAGAGCGGGACCACGCGATTCAGAACGCCCAACTCGGCGCAAGCGCGTGGCATGCCATAGACGATGCAACTGGCCTCGTCCTGTCCCACGGTGAGACCGCCTTCGCGATAGATGGCCTTCATGCCTTGGGCGCCGTCGGACCCCATACCCGTCATGATGCCCCCCATGGCGGAGTTCCCGAAATTCTTGGCTACCGACTTCATCATCACGTCCACCGAGGGCATGTGCAGGGAGTTTTCAGGTTGCTTATCGAGGCAGATCAAGCTTAGCGATTCCGAAGGACGGTCGATGGTCATGTGCATCCCGGCAGGGGCGATGTAGACCACCCCCGGCAGGATGGGATCTTTGTGGGCCGCTTCACGAACCGTGACCGAGCACAACGAGTTGAGCCGCTGTGCGAAGGGTGCGGTGAAACCGGGCGGCATGTGCTGCACGATCAAGATGGGCACAGAAAGGTCGCGAGGCAAGAGAGGCAGAATCTCCTGCAGAGCTCTTGGGCCGCCAGTCGATGTTCCCAGAGCAACAATCGATGGCGAGGTCGAACTCGAGTTCTGGCATTCAGACAGAATAGAGCGGGCAGGTTTTCGGCGCGAAACACCACCTAAATGCGAGTTGCGCGACAGGGCCGCAGCCCGAATCTTAGCGATGAGATCGGGCTGAATGTGAAGGATATCGAGCGACGTGGAAGACAACTGCTTGGGCACATAGTCGAAGGCGCCGGCGGCGAGGGCGTTAAAGGTAATCTCAGCATCTTTCTCGGTTACAGCACTGACCATGATGACGGGCCGGGGAGACTGGGCCATGATGCGGCGCAGAGTCTCCAGGCCATTAAGCCCGGGCATTTCGACGTCGAGAGTGACCACATCGGGATCGAGAGGGGCGATCTTGCCGACGGCTTCCGAACCGCTGCTGGCGGTTCCTACCACTTCCATATCGGTTTCAGAGGCGATCATCCGGGACAGGGCAGCGCGCATGAAGGCGCTGTCGTCGACCACAAGCACACGGATGGGAGATCGAGTTGATGTATCGCAGCTCATATTCGGTAGTTGATGTAGACATCAACGACATTGGTGGTGGTGTCAAACGTGAGATTCCAGACGTGCTCAATGATCATCGAGCGCGTAACCTTGCGGCCGGCGTTGCGCATCAAGTACTCGAGCAGGGAGAACTCTCGCGTGGTCAACTCGATCCTGAGCCCGGCCCGCTCGACCCGGCGTTCGACCCGGTCCAGCTTGAGATCCGCCACCGCCAGGACGTTTTCCGACGGCAGGTGGCTGCGCCGCACCAGGGCCCGAATGCGGGCGGAGAGTTCACTGAAAGAAAATGGTTTTCCCAGATAGTCGTCCGCCCCCAGATCCAGGCACTGCACCCGGTCTTCCACCCGCGAGCGCTGGGTGAGCACCAGCACGGGCAGGCTCGGTTTCTTCAGCCGCACCTGGCGCAGCACGCTTACGCCGTCCAGTTTGGGTAAGTTCAAGTCCAGAATTACCAGGTCGTAATCGTTTTCTGCGGCTGCGACGCGAGCCTGCTCGCCATCGGAAAATACATCCACCGCGTAATGCTCCCCTTCCAAACCCTGGCGAACGAACTTGGCTAATGCTTCCTCATCCTCGGCAATCAGAATTCGCATACGTGAACCGTCCTTAATCCAACAGCCCAAGTTTAGTTAGAAACTGCTGAACTGCAGCCAAGACTCCGCTTGCACGGAGGTCTGTAGTTCCCGCAATGGTGCCGGGTTTCAGAAAGGAACTCGGGAAGCTCTGCCATTGGCTGGAAACGCCTGAACCTCAGCGGCCAATTCCAGGTTGTGGGTGGTACCAGAGATAATTTTCTGATGAGGGATTTCCGAGAAGGAGCAATGGTTTGCCAGTATGGACCAGAACAATACTTAAGCCTCTCCTAATTCCAGGCGGCATCGTGCTGGCGGGAGTCGCCGTGCTGGTGCATTCCGGATGGCTGATGCTGTCTGTGCCCACACTGAGTTTTCTGTATTATTGCGCCCTCGGTGGAGGGATGATACTGGCCTGGCGATTTCATTCCAGTCGCATCTTCTTCGCCTTGCTGGTACTGTTTCTCGCGCAGGAAGCCGCGGCACTGTTTGGCGCCAGCCACGCCGCGCCCGGAACAGCGGGTTGGACGTCCCTCGAAGCGGTCTGCGTGCTGGTCCCGTTGAACTTCATCGCCATTGCGCTGATGCAGGAGCGCGGTTTCGTGGTTACCGGGATTGCGCCCATCGGACTCTTTGTATTCGTCCAATCCGTCGTGGTGGCGGTTCTGTGCCGGGCTGACGAGATGGCCCCAGCCTTGCCTTCTCACGCGCATCACGTTGCGACTACGATCTCTTTGCCGGGTTATGGTTGGGCGGCTCTGGGTGCGGCCGGAGTGCTGTTGCTGGTGCGGACTCTGATCACGCGCAAGCCCGCCGACGGCGCCCTGCTGTGGTCGCTCGCCGCTTTTTCCCTCTCGCTCTACTTCGTCGGGACGGTGCGCATTGCCAGCGCCTATGGGGCCGCGGCAGCATTCATCCTGGCAGCCTCCATCGTTGAGAGTTCTTATCTGATGGCTTTTCACGATGAACTCACCACGCTGCCCGCGCGCCGCGCCTTTAACGATGCCCTGCTGCGACTCGGGGAGCCCTATTCGATCGCGGTCGCCGATATCGATCACTTCAAGCGGTTCAACGACACCTACGGTCACGATATCGGAGATCAGGTGCTGCGACTGGTTGCGGCCCACCTGGCGCGGGTGACCGGCGGGGGACAGGCATACCGCTGCGGCGGGGAAGAATTCGCCATTCTCTTCCCGGGCAAGACTACGCCCGAAGTCTTCGATCATCTGGAACAGCTCCGGGCTCAGATAGAGGCGGCTGAATTCCGCCTGCGCGGAGGCGACCGCCGCGAGGTTCCACGCGGGCCGGATCGCCGCCACGAAAAGACCCGTGGCCGCCCGCGCGCTACAGGCGCGGTTCAACAACTCACCGAGGCAAAGCCTGCAGGGTCACTTTCTGCAACCGTAAGCATCGGAGTTGCTACTTCAACCGGGGAAAAGTGCACGCCAGATCGTGTCCTCGAAGCCGCGGATCAGGCTTTGTACCGGGCCAAGGCTAATGGACGGAATCGGGTGGAGGCGGCATCCTCCAACCGCAAAAAGCCTCGCATGAAAACTGCCGGAATCGCGTGACTGTATTCGCGAACTAGTTCCTTCAGTCCCTGCTGATACTGAATGCCGATGAGGTCGCGGCCGAACTCGGCCGCGATCCGTATGGCCGCGATGTACATCTTGCACTGCTCGAGCGTCGAAACGTGGTCTGCAAATCCGCAAGTGCACCAAGGAAATTCGAGACAGCCCACTACCTAATTTCGTGCCAACAGCCCGCGGCGAAACTCAGAATCGTAAATTCAGCGCCTGAAGGCGCAATGATAACGCTGCCTTACGGTATGCCTGAAGGCATACCCTGACACGAGTCGTACCGGTCATAGGCGTCGTCGAGCCCATTAAGAGGACGCGGCTCATACGTGGCCAGATCAGCCGACAAGGCAATGCTTTCACGACCTTCCGTGATGCTGGCCAGGGAGCCAGTGGCAACCGCCTGCACCATCACATTGCCCAGAGCCGATGCCTCGACCGGCCCGGTGACGACAACTCTCTGGCAGATGTCTGCGGTGAGCTGGCTCAGCAATTTATTCTGGCCGCCGCCACCAACGATCCGGATCGTCTTGAGCTCTCTGCCGCTGAGCGTTTCGAGCGCGCCGAGCACCGTCCGATATTTCAGGGCCAGACTCTCCAGGCAACAGCGTGCAACTGCGCGATCGTCGCGCAGTTCCGGCTGCCCTGTCCGGCGACAATGTGCCCGAATGGCAGCCGGCATGTCGTCCGGGGCAAGAAACTCGCTGGCATCAACGTCAATGAGGCTGCGGAAGGGTGCGGCATCAGCGGCCAATTCCATTACCTCATTCCAACTGTACTGACGGCCTTCGGAACGCCATTGACGCACGCACTCCTGAAGCAACCACAACCCGGAGATGTTCCTGAGGAAACGAATGTTGCCATTGACTCCGCCTTCATTGGTGAAAGCCTGAGACAGTGCTTCATCGGATGTGACCGGTTCGTCGCACTCGATTCCCATCAGGCTCCAGGTGCCACTGGAGATGTATGCGCTGTGCTGGTCCAGGTGCGGAACGGCGGCCACCGCGCTGGCGGTATCATGACTTCCTGCCGCGATCACAGGCACGGGACTCTTCAGGCCGCAGTCCTCGAGTAGCTCCGCCTTCAGCGTGCCCAGGACCGTTGCCGGATGAGTGATCGGCCCGAGGATATTGCCCGGAATACCGATTCTATCGAGGAGATCACAAGCCCACGTCCGCTCGCGGCACGATAGCATCTGAGTGGTGCTGGCTTCCGTGTATTCGACCGACTTCTCGCCCGACAACCAGAAGTGAAACAGGTCAGGAATCATGAGCAGATGCCGGGCGTCGGCCAGGTTCCTGTCGCCCGACTCCACCATGCTGAACAATTGAAACAGCGTATTGATCTGCATGGTGCGAATGCCGGTGCGTTGGTAGATGTCAGGCTCGGGCACGTGAGCAAAAACACGCTGCGGTACCCCGTCCGTCCTGGAATCGCGATAGTGGAACGGAGCGCCGAGCAACTCCCCGCCCTTGTCGAGCAGAGCAAAGTCCACTCCCCACGCGTCGACACTTATGCCGGCAAGAGGCTCGCTGTAGCGTGACGCATATTTTCGAAGGCCAGATTTTATTTCGGACCAAAGGCGTGAAACGTCCCACTTCAGGTGTCCATCCACATTCACATAGCCATTGGCGAAGCGATGCAGTTCCTGAAGATCGAACCGTTTTCCATCCCAGCGGCCCACGGCGAGCCTGCCGCTGGAAGCTCCCAGATCGATCGCCACGAAATTAGTGGTGGACCTCACCCGACTTCACTCTTTCTCGGACAGCAACTCCATGACCTGGGCGGTAATCTTTGCAACCAAGTTCTCAATCTCTTGCGGTGAAACCGTGCTCTTTTCATTGGCCGCATTGCCAACGTTAACGCCGCAAGCGTCAGATGCAGGCAAGCGAAACTCCGCTGGCGCAGTGGACTCATCTAAGCGGCAGTCCGGAAAACCGAGCCGCCTCTTGATCTCCAGCAAGTCGGCGATTTTGTCCGCCGCAATGTTCTTAATGGGGCTGCCCAGCGATTGCGCCAGCATGATCGTGCGACAGTAAGTGTCGACGATTTCTACCAGCCACTCCGCGTGCGTCACCGTATCAGCCCAGCAAACGATGCCGTGATTCCCCAAGAGGATGGTGTTATGTTTTTGAGCGTATGGGCGTACGGTTTCCGCGAACTTCTGGGTCCCTGGAGTTTCGTACGGAGTAATGGCCAGGGGGCCTATAAACACTTCCTGCTCGGGAATCACGTTCCCCGGCGGCACGAGTCCGGTGATCGCGTAGGCCGTAGCGTGCGGCGGATGGCAATGTATCACGGCGCGCGCTTGCGGTACGGCTTTGTAAATCTCGAGGTGGAGAAGCACTTCGCTGGTGTGAGGCCGATCGCCGCACACCCGCACGTTATCCATGTTGATCAACGAAAAATCCTCGGGCACCAGGTCGCCCTTGCTGCACATGGTTGGTGTGCAGATCACATACTCTTGCCCGATGCGATAGGAGATATTGCCCCCGTTGCCATCAACATACTGCCGCTCCCATAACTTCTTGCCGACGCGAATGATTTCTTCTTTAATGCGCAGCGCTGCGGTCGAGCGGTGAATTTCTTCAGCAGCGGCATCGAGCGCGGCTGTCTTTGGCAGACAGCGCATGACGGCTTCCCGGAGAATCTCTTGAATGAGAGTCCTATTCACTGGATGCGGCATCCTGGAACCCAACCGAACATTATCTCCATCCTGGGAAGTAAAACAACCATACGCCACGGCACAGGCGGACGAGACCTGGACATCTCGAAAGAAGGTGGATGGCGCAGCGAGGCCGGCATCCACTTGATGTACAATCGTTGCCGCTTTCGAACGAGAGGTTGCGGCTGACGATCCCGCCGCTATCATTATTATTACTTATGGATTTAGGGTTTGTCCTTGCCCCAGCGGATGTCTGGCTCCAGAGAGCACAGCGGGCCGGTCCAATGCCGAGCACGCTTCAAACGAGAAATGATGCTGCTTCGCTCATTCGCAGTCTGACTGCTACGAGGAATTTATGAACAGAACTTTCTTGCCTCGAGTTAAGGTTGGAGTTTTGCTGCTGGTCGCAGTGTTGGTGCTCGCAGGGGCTGACACGGGGTCACTACCTGCACCGCCAGTGGCAAAGAAAGTGCCGCATATGACTGAGATCAACGGCCACAAGATGGTGGACAACTATTTCTGGTTGCGGGACAAGGCGAATCCAGAGGTACGGGCGTATCTGGAGGCGGAGAACGCATACACGGATGCGGTCATGAAGCCGATGGAGGCCTTCCAGAAGAAGCTCTATGACGAGATGCTGAGCCGGGTTAAGGAGACGGACGTCGACGTTCCATATAAAGAGGGCGACTATTTTTATTACACGCGGACTGAAGCCGGGAAGCAGTATCAGATTCGCTGCCGCAGGAAGGCGAGCGCGGACGCTCCGGAAGAGGTGTTGCTGGACATCAATGAACTGGCCAAGGGACAGGCGTTCATGTCGGTGGCAGCGTATGCGGTGAGCCCGGATGGGAATCTGCTGGCCTATTCGTTCGACAACACGGGGTTTCGGCAGTTTCAGCTGGCGGTGAAGGATCTGCGCACGGGGAAGACTCTGGTGGATCATGCCGAGCGGGTGGGATCGGTGGTGTGGGCAAACGATAACCAGACGATCTTCTACACCCAGGAAGATGCGGTTTCGAAACGCCAATACCGGCTGTACCGGCACACCGCGGGCACAGCGGGCCCCGACTCGCTGGTGTACGAAGAAAAGGATGAACGATTTGATGTCTATGCCAGGAAGGCACGGAGCCAGGCCTACATCTTCCTGATCTCGGCCAGCCATACGACGAGCGAGGCTCGGTATATCCCGGCGGATCAGCCTCTGGCCGAGTTCCATGTGATGGAGTCGCGCCAACCGAATGTGGAGTACTATCCCGATCACAACGGCGATTCTTTCTACATTCGCGTCAACGACACAGGGCGGAACTTCCGGCTGGTGAAGGCTCCGGTGGGAGATGCCGGGCGCAAGAACTGGCGGGAAGTGGTGGCGCACAATTCCAATGTCATGCTCGACGGCACGGACTTCTTCCAGAACTACTACGTCTTGTATGAACGCGAGAACGGGCTGCCGCAGATTCGCGTGAGCGATTTGCGCAGCGGGCAGTCGCGGCGGATTGAGTTTCCGGAGCCGGCCTATGCCGCGTATCCATATGTGAATCGGGTTTATGACACGACAGAGTTTCGCTATGGGTATCAGTCGGCGATTACGCCGGCGTCGGTGTTTGCTTATGACATGGAGAAGGGGACGTCAACTCTGCTGAAGCAGACCGAGGTGCCGGGAGGATATGACCGGACGCGTTATCAGGTGGAGCAGATTTATGCGACGGCGGCCGATGGCGCGAAGATTCCAATTTCGGTGATGTATCGGAAAGGCACAAAGCTCGACGGGAAAGAGGCGCTATATCTGTACGGGTACGGGTCGTATGGGGCCCCGATCGACATGTTTTTCAATTCGAATATCTTCAGCATGGCCGATCGCGGCGTAGTGACGGCGGTAGCGCACATCCGCGGCGGGGGTGAGATGGGTAAGGCGTGGCACGATGCCGGGCGCATGATGAACAAGAAGACGACGTTTACCGACTTCATATCGTGCGCGGAGTATCTGGTGAAAAACGGGTATGGGTCGAAAGACCGGCTGGTAATCGAGGGCAGGAGTGCGGGCGGCCTGCTGATGGGGGCAGTGTTGAACATGCGTCCGGATCTGTTCAGGGCGGCGCTGGTTGGGGTGCCGTTTGTCGATGTGATCAATACGATGCTGGACGAATCTCTGCCACTCACCGTCGGGGAGTTTGAGGAGTGGGGCAATCCGAAGGAGCAGGCGGCGTTCGATTACATGATCACGTATTCCCCCTATGACAACATTGAGGCGAAAGCGTATCCAAGTATGCTGGTGAAGACTTCATTCAATGACAGCCAAGTGATGTACTGGGAGCCGGCGAAGTACGTGGCCAAGATGCGAGCTCTGCGGACGGATCACAATATCTTGATTTTCAAGACGAATTTGAGCCCAGCCGGGCACGGGGGAGCATCGGGACGTTATGATCGGCTGCACGAAGCGGCATTTGATTATGCTTACATCCTGACCCAGATGGGCATTGAGAACTAACGATCGTCCGCCAGCCGTGGACGCTATCGCGAGCAGCGACGCACCGTTGCCTCCGCGCCTCGCCTCCGCGCTTCTATCTCTCCACGAACAACTCCATGCACTCTTCGTGCAGTAAGCCATCCGCCGTTCACTAAGCTATCCGCTGCTTACTAAGCCCGGAATTACAGAGTCCCGAGCAAGCCGCCGCGGTGTCTATTGCATCCAGGGAGACTGCGCTTCGCCCAACCCTACGCAAGAAGGGGCGAACGAAACGTTCTATCTCTGAGCGCCAAAAGCAGTAGTGGCGCGGCTGAAAGTGCTTTCACGGAGACCCCTATGGAAGACCGCATCGGACCCGGCAACGCGGTGAGATACTGCGTCCTGTTTATCGCTGTAGCCCTGATTGTCGCGATGCTGTTGGTGCACCCGTCTCAAACTGTAAGCGGCGCATCCGGCGCGATGGCGACCTATTCCCACGGCACTTTGCACGTCACCATTCCTTACCGTGATGCTCATCCCGGAACCGGTCAATTCACGATCGAGGTCGTCGATCCCGAGGAGAAAGTATTCGGCCGCTCGCAGCACAACGCTGAAATTGTCAGCAACAGGGGATCTTGGCGGGAAGAAATCAAGCTCGACGAACCGCTGGCTCTGGATGACCTGGTGTGGCACCGCGTCCGCTACCGCTTCGACTACAGCAATTCGAATGAAAGAGCTCTGGAAGGAGCGGAATCCATTTCTCAGATACTGCGCACGCCGGTCGTGCACATCCTCGGCCAGCAGTCATATCTGAGCGGCGGACAAGCCGCGGTTCGGGTCATTGTCACCGATTCGCACGATGAAATCATCGGCGGCGCAGGATCGGTGAGCATCGAATTGTTGAATCCTGATCAGAAGGCGCGTCTGCTTTATACCGGACGGCTGAATCGCCGCGGCACCACCGAAGCGCAGTTTCGCTTTCCCTCCAACCTGGTCGGCAGTTATCAACTGCACTATATTGTGGACACTGCGATCGGGTCCACAGAACTTACCCAGCAGGTGAAGTTGGAAGATAAAGCTTCAATTCTTCTGACCACGGAAAAGCCAATCTACCAGCCGGAGCAGACGATCCATGCGCGCGCATTGGTCCTCGACCGCGCCAATCACCAGGCTGTCGCCGGCCGCCAGTTCACTTTTGAACTGGAAGACTCTCGCGGCAACAAGGTGTTCAAGAAGGCGACGCAAACCGACAAGTTTGGTGTTTCTTCCGCCGAATTCGCGCTCGCCGACGAAGTGAATCTTGGGACGTATCACCTCCGCGCCCTGATGGGAGATGCGGAAGCACCCTCCAGCACGGCCGAAATCGCTCTGAATGTCGAACGGTATGTTCTGCCCAAGTTCAAGGTGGCCATTGATCTCTCGGGAAGCGGCAACCAGGCCAAGCATGGTTATCGCCCTGGTGACCATGTGACGGGAACCGTCCATGCCAATTACTTCTTTGGCAAACCGGTGGATGACGCTGAAATCATCGTGAAGGGTTCCGTCATGGATGTCGCCATCTTCGAGGTTGGCCCCGTGCATGGCAAGACGGATCACGATGGCGCCTATCACTTCGATCTGTTGCTTCCCGAATATTTCGCCGGACGCCCTCTCAGCCAGAATGCCGCCCGCGTGCTGGTGGAAGCCACGGTAAGAGATTCTGCCGGCCACGCCGAGACTCGCGGAGAGCCGATCACGGTCACCGAGGCACCGCTGCTGATCACGGCTGTGCCTGAAGGCGGCACACTGATTCCTAATCTGGAGAATGAGGTTTTCGTCCTCGTTTCTTATCCCGATGGGACTCCGGCTCGCACTGAGCTCAAGGTGCATGCTCCCGGCGGTGTGGACCAACGTGCGTCCACTGATGAAGGAGGTGTCGCCGAGGTTCGCATCAGTGCAGGCGACAAGGCCGCGACTCTCGACATCGAAGCCCGTGACACCGAAGGCAATGTCGCCAACAGCACCGTGCAACTGCAAACGCGCACCGGCGATGATCAGATTCTCCTGCGTACCGAGCGTGCGGTGTATCGAGCCGGCGATCGTATTCAACTCAAACTCTTCTCCACCAAAGAACGCGGGACGGCGTACATTGACGTGGTCAAGGAGGGTCAGACGATCCTGACTCGCGACCTTGACCTTGAAGACGGCCACGCCGAATTGACCCTGGCTGCGACCCCGCAGATGGCCGGGACGCTGGACTTGAACGCCTATCTTTTTGGCCGCGATGCCCGCCCCGTCGGCGATCACCGGCTGGTGTTCGTGCAGCCTGCGGATGAACTCAAAATCGAAACGACGACTGATGCTGCCGAGTACAAACCGGGCGGTGAGGCACGCATCCGCTTTCGCGTAACCAATGCACACGGCGAGGGCGTGCAAGCCGCGCTCGGACTTCAGGTCGTCGATGAGGCCGTTTTCGCACTGGCCGAAAAGCAGCCCGGCTTCGCCAAGGTCTTCTTCTATCTTGAGCAGGAGGTAATGAAGCCTCGCTACGAGATCCATTCCATTGGCATGCCGGACATTGTCGAGCCGATGAACGATTCACAAATCGAACAAAAGAATCGCGCGGCCCGGGCGCTGTTTTCAGCCACGGAACTGGTTGGCTCCAACCAGTTCGAAACCGAATTCGGCCGCACTGTGCCGATGACCAAATACGCCGAGTACGCCGCACGCTACCAGTCACGCTTTCAGACGCAGGTTCACCAGTTGGCAGAAGATCTGAATCGTGCCTACCAGCAGAACCCCGAAGGAGGCGACCTCGCCAGGGTTTTCGCGAGGGTCGCGAAAGCCGGCGGGAGTGATTTGCGCGATCCGTGGGGCACCGAACTTCGCCTTGAACCTGCCGGTTGGGCTCGGAAAAAGATGTACGTTGTTCGCAGCGCTGGAGCGGACCAGCAATTCAACACCGCCGATGACATGGCAGCGTATCTGGAAGTCCGCACCGGAAACGTGGCAAGCCGCTCTGAGTCAGGCACGATCGCTCTTACGATCGAGCATGATCGCGGCCCCTTCAACGGTATGGCGGAGATCGCTGGAAGCGTCACCGACCCTTCGGGAGCGGCAGTGGCGTCAGCGATCGTCAGCGTGCGCGAAACGTCGAACCGGAAACTACGCACGACCAAAACCAATGCCGCGGGCCAATTCAGTCTGGCGGCGTTAACCGCCGGGAATTACGAAGTGCAGGTTTCCGCGCCCGGATTCCGCAGCGCTTCACAGAAAGTTACGGTCCAGGCGCGAGATCGGGCGGTTTTGAGCGCAACGTTGTCTGTGGGTGACGTCACCGAGGCGGTCGAGGTCGAAGCAGTAGGTGTTGTGGGCGGCGTTCCCGGCGGCGTGGCTGGCGGCCAAATGGGCGGCGTCATTGGTGGAGTAGTCAACGGGGACATGCGGATGATGGCCCCTGTTGCCATGCCGATGCGTGTGGCCAAAGAACTCGCCGCCAACAGCGCAACTCTCATCGCAGACAAGAAGCAAAGCTCAGAGGCGCCCGCCGCCCACGTGCGCTCCTACTTCCCCGAAGCTCTTTACATCAATCCTGAAATCATTACCGACGATGAAGGCCGCGCCAGCATCGTCATCCCTTTAGCGGATTCCATCACCACCTGGCGCATGGCCATGCTGGCCTCGACCACGCACGGCGCGCTGGGAAGTTCGACGTCCAGCATCAAGGTTTTCCAGGATTTCTTCGTCGATCTCGATCTTCCCGTCACGCTCACGCAGGGAGATCGCGTATCGCTCCCGGTTGCCGTCTATAACTACTCCTCAGCGCGCGGAGAGGTGAATCTGAAGCTTCAAGCCGACGACTGGTTTTCTCTGGTGGATGATGTTGCGGAAAAAACCGTCAGCGTGGATTCCGCCCGCGTCGCCGGATCGCAATTTACCCTGGAAGCCCGCCGCATCGGAAAGTTCAAGCTGACGCTCTCGGCGCAAATGCATGGCGAGGCCAACCGCGCCGACATCGTGGTGCGCGAAATTGAAGTCATTCCCAACGGCCGCGAGCAAAGCCTGGTCTTCAACGGCCGCCTCGAAAACGAAGTGCAGCATGAGCTGAATTTCCCGGCGGACTCCATCCCCGATGCCAGCAAAATCTTCGTTCGCCTCTATCCCGGCCCGCTGAGCCAGGTCATCGAAGGCATGGACAGCCTTCTGCGCATGCCCTACGGCTGCTTCGAACAAACCTCCTCCAGCACCTATCCCAACGTTCTGGCGCTCGACTACATGAAGCGCACCCACAAGCTCACTCCCGAGGTGCACGCCAAAGCCGAAGGCTACATCGCCAACGGCTACCAGCGCCTGCTGACTTTTGAAGTTCCCGGCGGAGGCTTCTCCTGGTTCGGTAGCGTCCCGGCCAACAAGATCCTGACCGCTTACGGGCTGATGGAGTTCTACGACATGTCGCAAGTCTATGACGTAGACCCGAAGTTGATCGCCCGCACGCAACAGTGGCTCGCCGCGCAACAGCAACCTGACGGCAACTGGAAACCGGACGCTTCGTTCATCAACGAGGGAGCCACAAATCGCTACAACAACGACGAAGTCCGAATCGCCGCGTATATCGCCTGGTCTCTCGAGAACACTGGGTATCAGGGACCTGCGGTCGAAAACGCGCGGCGGTTCATCGAGAAACACATGAGTGCGAAGCTGGACACCTATACGCTCGCCGTTCTAGCCAACTTCGCCGCCGACTATGGCAAGGACCGCGACTTCACTCTCCAGGCCATGGAACTTCTGCTGGACGCCCACACTGAGAAAGGCGAGCAGGCCTGGTGGAGCGCAGAGGAAACCAGCGTCTACGCCACGGGAACCAGCGCCAGCGTGGAAACCACGGGATTGGCTGTGCAGGCGCTGCTGAAGTGGGGACAGGCCTCCGGCGTCGCCCGCAAAGCCCTCACTTATCTTGCGTCGAAAAAAGATGCTTCCGGTACCTGGGGCACAACGCAAGCCACGATCATGGCTCTGCGGGCCTTGCTTTTGGCCACCGAGAAAGGCACGGCCGATGTTCGTGGCACGCTGGAAGTCTTGCTCAACGGCAAGCCCGTCGAAAAACTCGTGCTTACGCCCGAGAACAACGACCTGCTCCACCAGTTTGTGTTCAAGGAAATCGATTCGAAGAGCGGTACCACCGTCGGTATTCGGTTCGATGGTAAGGGTGGCCTTGCGTATCAGGTGGTGGGCAGTTACTTCCTGCCTTGGAGCCAGAAGCCGGAAAGCGAACCTCTCTCCATTGACGTGGCTTATGATCGAACCCATCTCGCCCAGGACGATATCGCCACAGCGACCGCGACCATCAAGAACAACCTCCCTAAGTCCGCGAACATGGTCATGGTCGACTTGGGCATTCCTCCCGGATTCGATCTACTGAGTGAAGACTTGCAGACTTATCTGGACAAGAGTGCGGGACAGAAGAGCGGCCGCCTGGAAAAATTCAACATGACCGCTACCCAAGCCATCCTGTACTTCGACTCGATTGCGGCCGGCGATACGGTCGTATTGCGGTTCCGGTTGCACGCCAAGTATCCTATTCGTGCCCGCACGTTCCAGTCGCGGGTCTACGAATACTACGACCCCGACGTGAACTCCGCGTCCCCACCGGTGCAAATGGAGGTCCGCAAGCGGTAAGCACGACACGCGGTAAGTACGAATGGTTGCACTGCGTTGGGGGCCACCGTGTGCTATGCACCTGCCCGAGCTTCGCTATTCTGCCGGGAAGAACGGCGGGACGAAGGTTCGCAATAGGACGAATTGCGATCAAAACCGGCGGGGCAGTGTGATCCACTTTCGCAGTCAAGGGCCGCCTGATCAGAAAAAATCAAAAAAGGCTCCAATAAGCGATACCCTTCATGTTCCGGAGAAATTCGGGCTGACTACGTCAGTAATGGATAAGTAGGAACAGACGGATTTGCGGAGTTATGCTGCAACTTAGGGGAGGTCCAGGTGAACGGTTCGATGGCTGTGCGACTGGTGAGCGGTATTGCCGTGGCTTTAATGTTCGCAGCGACGGCTACCGGACAGGTTCTGCCGATAACCAATCAATTCACGGCGGCCAGCCCGCATCCGCGGGAGGCGACACTCGGGAACGCGCCTCCTGCTGAAGCTTTCCGCGTCTTGCCTCCTTCTGATGCGGAAGGCCCCCAAATTACGCCTTATCTCCTCTATCAGACTGCACTCGCATGGAATCAGGATGAACTTCGCCGGGACCGTTGGTCGCAGGTAGAGAACGAGAGAGATCTTCTGCGGTTGCGCGCGGAGCTGAGAAAATCGCTGCTCGAGATGATTGGCGGCCTTCCCACAGAAAAGCCAGATCTGCACGCGGCTATTACCGGCACAATTTCAGGGGCCGGATTTCATATCGAGAAGCTCAATTATCAGAGCCTTCCCGGTTTCTACGTGACAGCGCTGGTGTACGTGCCCGAGAACGGTGACAAGACCCATCCCGGCATCCTGGTCCCGGCCGGACACTCGCCAAACGGGAAAAATCACTATCAGGCCCTCTGTCAGAGGCTAGCCTTGCGTGGCTATCTCGTCATTAGCTGGGACCCGGTCGGGCAAGGCGAACGAAGCCAGTTCTGGGATGCAAAGGCCAAGAAGAGCCGTTACAACATGATCTGCGGCGAGCATGCCGTGATGGGAAACCTCGCCTACCTTGCCGGGGCGAATCTGGCCCGGTGGGAAGTTTGGGATGGTATGCGTGCTGTGGACTATCTGCTCACCCGCTCAGACGTTGATGGTAAGAGGCTCAGTATCACAGGAACGAGCGGCGGCGGTTTCCAGACGGCGTTGATCGGCGCACTGGATGAGCGTATCCAGGTCATTATTCCCTCCTGTTACATCACAGCGCTTCCCATGCGGGTCGAAAACCGCATCTTCGCCGATTCCGACAGCGATCCGGAACAGGACCTCTTCGGCCTCATATCGAAGGGAGTGGATAACGCGGGTATGTTATTGATGCTGTACCCGCGCCCGGTGATGGTAGCAACCACCACGCTCGATTTCTTCCCGGTGCAGGGCGCTCGCAAATCCTACTCGGAAGTCAGTACATTCTACAAACGCTTTGGACACGCTGACCGAATCGAATTCGTCGAAAGCTACAACCGGCATGAGTATTCTCTGAGCAATCAAGAAGCGGCGTTGAGCTTCCTTGATCGCTTCAATAAGATGCCGGTGCATCATGGCCTCCCCCCAGTCACTGAATTCAGCGATGCCGACCTCAGGGTAACAAGGAGCGGACAGGTATCGGTTGACTATCCGGAGAGTCGCACGCTTCTACAGTTCATAGCTGCCTATTCCGCCGAAGCTTCGCATGGCGACCGGAAAACGCTGGCCGAACTGTACCGGAGTGAACTGGATCCCGACATCGCCTTCTGGACAGTCAGCCGCTATGAAGGCTTCTCCCCGCCCAGGGAACTGCGATGGGAAGCCCTTGGGAGCACCACGGCCGGAGCGTTGCATATTGATCGCTACGTGCTTCATCACAGCGCCTATCTGGAAATGCCTCTCCTCCACTTTCACAACGACAGCAACCATCCCAAGGGAGCCATCCTCTGGTTCAGTCTCGAAGGCAAGGCCTCGCAAAAGGACTGGCCCCAGATATGCAAGTTACTAGACGACGGATTTGAGGTATTTTCATTCGACTTTCGCGGATCAGGCGAAACCCGCATGAACTATCGCACCAGCTCCCCGGACGCTCCAAATCCGGCACAGGATAACTTCCAGGGGGAAGCCGATGCACCGTACGTCAATCCCCTGGACAGTGTATTAGCTGATTATGTTTATAATTCGTTGCTCACCGGCCGGCCGTATTTTCTTCAGATGATGGACGATCTTAAGATCGCCGAACTCTTCATCCGTAACCGTGATCCACATCTACCCCCGCAACCTGTGACACTCGCTGCAACCGGTGAAGCATACAGCTTGGCAATTCGATTCCAGGAAATCGATCCGCACGTGACAATACTGACCCCCGAATCCCCGTCCATTCTCAATTGGTCCACGTTGGTAGCTCAGGGACGGGAGCAGTGGCCCATAGCGTTTCTGATGCCGTCTGGAGCCACTATTACTGTGGAATCAAAATAGATGCGCCCTGAACACACGCCCGACAAGTGCCTTCTTACTCTTGGGGTCCTCAGCAGCAAATACGATGCCCGCTTGGTTGGTTTGCGGAGCAAGAATCGCGATGGTTGTAAGCGGCCACCTCGAAAATACTTACATATCAGGAGACAATATGCATTCCATAAATCGTCGTCAGTTTGTGAAAACCGTTGGACTGGGCACTATGGCCGGCGCAGGTATGGGATTAGCTGGGGCTCAAGTAGCTGCCGCAGCACAATCGGATGTCAAGGAAAACAAATCCAAACTGGCAAGGTTACTTCCAGGATGCTGTGCCTACTCCTACGATAAAGACCTCAGGCACGGCCCGATGACGATGGAAGATTTTATTCTCAAGGCAGTTGACCTGCGGCTGGTCGCCGTCGACATGACGGTGTATTACTTCAAGTCCACGGATCCGGAATATCTCTACGGTCTTCGCCACTTGGCGTACAAGCATTCCCTGGCCTTTTCCGGAGCTGCGTGCGGAGTCAGCATGGTCCAGGCCGATGCTGCAAAGCGCGCCGACAGCCTGAATCAAATTAAGAAATGGGTTGATGTCACAGACCAGCTCGGGGCTTCCCATCTCAGGATCTTCGCCGGTGAGTTACCGCCCGGATCCAGCTTGAAGGACGCTACAGATTGGGTAGTCGAATCGATGAAGGCCGCATGTGACTATTCCGGCAAGAGGGGCATCACGCTGGGGATTGAGGACCACCAAGGCGTGACGCAGAGCGCGGACGTATGTGTTGAAATCATGCAACGCGTCAATTCGCCTTATGCCGGCATCAACCTCGATATTACACATTTCATCCCCACGCCGACGCAAGACGCCTACGCGCAGATTGCCGCATGTGTCCCCTACGCTACTAATATGCACATCCGCGACCACTTTGATGATCACGCTCCTGTGGATATGGACCGCGTCTGGCAGATCTTAGCGCAAGCTGGGCACCAAGGTTATGTATCGGCCGAATATGAAGCCAGTTCCCCTGACAGTCTACCTCCCGCCACGGGCGTGCCAAAACTGGTTGATGAAATCCAGACGCTCTGCAAGAAGTATTCCAGTGTTTAGTCGGAAGGAGGCGATGCTCAATGCGGGTGGGAATCCTGGGAACGGGTGCCATTGCACAAAAGCATGCTCTGGCGTATTGCAATATCGGATACCAGGTGGTTGCGTGTACCAATCGCGATGTTGCCAAGGGCCGGAGATTTGCCCAGGAGCATGAAGCGGAGTTTGTCCCGACGGTTGAAGCACTTTGCAGACATCCGGACCTGGACTATATCGACGTCTGCACACTTCCGGAATATCGCCTGCCCGTGGTCGAACTCTGCGCTGCAACCGGCAAGCACGTGTTAGTGCAGAAGCCCATGGCGACGCGGGCGGAGATCGCGTGCGAGATGATTCGAATCGCCCACGAAGCCCGCATTCAGTTGGGCGTCGTAAGCCAGCACCGTTTTGACGACTCCACCCTATTCCTGAGAAAGGCATTGGCAGAGGGCCGGCTCGGCAAGCTTCTGCAGGCTGACGCCTACGTCAAGTGGTATCGCTCGCCTGAATACTACAGCCGCCCCGTGAAAGGCAGTTGGGCAGGGGAGGGCGGGGGCGCGCTCATCAATCAGGCGATTCATCAGGCAGATCTGCTGCTGCATCTGGCGGGCCCTGTCGTGGAAGTCTGCGGCTATCGGCAACTGGGCGCGCTCCACCCGATTGAATCGGAGGACATCATCAGCGCTGTGCTTCGTTACTCTTCGGGCGCGACCGGCGTTATTCAGGCATCCACAGCTTTCTGGCCCGGCTATCCCGAAAGGGTTGAACTCCACGGTACAAAAGGAAGCGCCAGCATTTCCGGCGATCGTCTTTCCGCCTGGAATGTACTGGAGGATCACGGAGAACCTGCGCCAGTAGACGCCGAAGTGTCATCCGGGGCTTCCGATCCTATGGCAATTTCTACCCTCCCGTTCGAGCGGCAGTTCCTGGATTTTGGCGAAGCCTGCCGCACCGGCCGCCGCCCGCTTGTTTCCGGAATCGATGGCTACCGAGCGCTCCAGCTCATCTGCGGGATCTATCAGTCCTGCGCTGAGAATCGCATCGTCTCGATCCCTGATTACTCGCTCGAGTTACTTGATCGATGTCCACAGCTTCAAGACCTCTCACGGCCCATATGACTTTGTCGCCGGTCGAAGTCGTGCCATGCCTCCGATGGAGGAATAGGAAGGGCGATTTAAACGATTCATCGCGGTCATCTGACCTCTCGGAAAGACCCGATCTCCATCCGAGACGCGCGAGCCTGAACTATTTTCTGGCAGAAAGCTCTGCCAAAGCCCCCTGGCAAGATGGTGAAAACAAGGATCGTTGGGATTTGCCAAACGGGGTTTCAGTTCATTACTATGCCCTTTCTTTTTCTTTCCTTTTCTTTCATTGAGTTAAAGAAGGCCAATTCCCCGGGGTCCGCCCGCAAGTCGATCCGGATGCCAGGAAATGGAGAGTGGCTCAGATGAAGCCGAATATACCCAGGTCACAAACGTCAGGTCTTGCCATCCTGCTGTTTCTTGCCACGCTTGCCAGCCCGGCTCAGGGCCAAGGCTCGAACCGTTGGAAGGTAGTCGGCCCCGGCGGGGGCGGCACAACGATTGCCCCAACTATTAGCCCTCACGATTCCCGGCTTGTGGTCGAACACTGCGACATGACCGGAGGTTACATCACGCACGACAATGGCGAGTCGTGGCGCATGTTCAATCTCCGTGGTGGCACCTCAGTCTTCGCCTTCGATCCTGCTGATCCCCAGGTCATCTATGCCGGGAATGCCGCCCTCTGGCGTAGCAGCGACTCCGGGCAGACCTGGAAGATGCTCTTCCCCAACCCCGCCCGCAACACCATTGAGCATCAACTCGGCGACCACTCCGACTACAGCCTTACCTCCAGCGATCCCGCCTATCCCGGCGGAGATATCTCATCTATTGCAGTTGCTTATGGAAACGGCCAGCAAAATGGCCACGGAAGTCCGGAGCGTCTTTATCTTTCCTTTCAGCAGAAAAACCAAACGGCTGTAATCGTTTCCTCTGCCGACGGCGGCGTCTCCTGGAGCCGCCTCGCCACCCTGCCCCAACGCGTCCTGCTCCTCACCCCGCAGGACGACGGCCTGATCGCCGTCTCCGATTCCGCAGCGTATCGCATCGCCCCTGATGGCAGCACCACCGAGCTGGGCAGCATCGCAACCGGCTTCAAAGCAGTCAGCGCGGCGCGGTCCGGCGCTTCGGTCTGGATCTACGCAACCGGCGATGACGGAAAGGTCTATCTTTCCGAGGATTCCGGTCTCCACTGGAGACCGGTCACGCCCGCTTTCCAACAGACCTCTGGCAACTTTGAAGCCATTGCCACCAGCGATCGCCACCCGGAGGTTTCCTATGCCGGGTTCCGCGACCTTCAACTCGGCGAGGGCAAGGAGAACATGTTCAACGGCATCGCCAAGACGACGGACGGAGGCCACACGTGGAAGATCGTCTTTAGGGAATCGACCCAATCTGGTGCCAACCTGAGTGGAAGCTGGATCGAGCAGCGCGCCACGCAAAACGGCATCGCGATTTGGTTCGACTCGCCGTACAGCCTGGGTGTCGCGCCCACCAATCCCGACGTAGCCTACGCGACCGACCTCTTTCGCACCTATCGCACCCTGGATGGCGGCGCAACCTGGCAAGAAATGAACTCCGAGCAACTCAACGGCGGCGGTTGGACCTCCCGCGGTCTCGATGTAACCACCGACTACGGCGTCCAGTTTGACCCGTTCGATTCCCGGCACATCTTCATCGACTATACCGATATCGGCCTCTTTCAAAGTGGAGACGGAGGCCAATCCTGGCAAAGCACCTCCGAAGGCGTCCCCGAAGACTGGCGCAACACCACCTACTGGCTGGCCTTCGACCCCACCCAGCGCGGTCTGATATGGGGTGCCTTCAGTGGCACACACGATCTCCCCCGCCCCAAGATGTGGCGTGGCCGCGGTGTCCGAAGCTTCACCGGCGGGGTCGCCGTCTCAACCGATGGCGGCCACCACTGGAAGCCGAGCAATGCTGGCCTTCCCGAGGACTCCATTACCCACATCCTGCTCGATCCCTCCAGCCCCGCCGGCAGCCGCACCCTCTACGCCTGCGCCTTTGGCCGCGGCGTCTACAAGTCCACTGACAACGGCCAGAGCTGGACCGAAAAGAACAAAGGCATTGCCGGCGACGAACCGTTCGCCTGGCGCATCACCCTCGCTCAGGACGGCGCTCTGTACCTCGTCGCCGCTCGCCGAACCGAGGCAAAAGACTTCTCCCCCGCTGGCGCCGGAGCCCTCTATCGCTCGACGGACAAGGCGGAACACTGGCAGCGTATCGACCTCCCATCAGGCGTCACCGGTCCCACCGGCCTCGAGATCGACCCACGCAATCTGCAGCGCCTCTACCTAACGGCATGGGGACAGGAGGGCGAAGACGCCGACCGGAACGGGGGCGTCTATGCCTCCGACGATGGCGGCCAAACCTGGCGAGCCCTCGTCACGCAATCGCAGCACGTCTACGACCTGACCATCGATCCTCGCCATCCCGACACACTCTACATCACCGGCTTTGATGCCGTAGCCTACCGCTCCGCCGACCGCGGCGCCCATTGGGAACGCATCCAGGGCTATGACTTCAAGTGGGGCCACCGCATCATCCTTGACCCCAACGATCCCACCCAGATCTACATCACCACATTCGGCGGCGGAGTCTGGCATGGCCCCGCCGCAGGCGCCGCGACCCCACCGGAGGCGGACCAAACCACCGTTCCTATTGCTGTGCCTGGCCAAGACTCAATCCGCGGTCCAAAGGGACCTGATTCTTAAGCAGCCGAGTGATTTCCTCCTGAAAGAAAGCCGCCGACGGCGGCGGCGCAAAGTAACACTTTTGGGCTGGCAATCAGGCTTTGGTTCAGGAAAGAAGCTGTGCCCCAAGCCAACGGTAAAGCTCGTCTGGAGCTATCGGGCGTTCCGGGCTCCATGCCAGGCTTTTCCCCGCGGGCAGGATCACATAGGCGGAATCTCGATGTTCCGAGACGCAGAGACAGAGGGTGTGTTCTCCTTCTGGATATCTGGACGCGGAAAGCCAAACATAGCGGGCGAGAATTGCCGCATCGATCGCACTGTTCTCCGGGTCGTCCACATCAGGAAGCGAACTAACCCTCTGCTGATTCTCGAAGATGGCAATGCTGGTGAACGGCTTGGGCTTGCTGCGCATGCCAAAGCGGATAACCATCACCGGAGGACGAGCGCGGCGGAGCGCCTCCGAGGCCGCCCATTCGACAAATGCGTTGGAGAAGATGAGAGAGCCATTTCCACTGAGAAAGAGGTCGATGACGAATTTCCGAAGCCTTGGCAATTTGGCAACTTCCGCCGGCCAGAGGTCCCAGCCCTCCCAGGATTCAAGCCGCAGGTTGGAGATGATCTGATCGGTGGCTTGGATGTCCTTAGGAGTCTTGTTCAACTCGGCGAGGAATTTATCGCGAAACGGCTTGAGAGCCGCATAGCTCAATAAAGAAGCGGCATTCGTGGAGAGAGGAGAAAGCATGCCGCTCAGTTTTGCCTCGGCGTCGATGAGCCACACATCGGAGCTTTCGATACTGCCTTGCCGCCCCGCCAATGTTACGATCCCGGAGAGGCCTGGCTGGCCTTGCATCGCCAGTTCGCAGACCCGTCTCGAGTCCCCCGAGATTCTGATCTCATGCCCGCGAGGATCCCATTCCTTCCACGCAGACTGTGGGTCGACCGGCAGGCTGGCGGGAAGAAACAGGAGAATCAATCGAGTAGATGCAGTTTGCACGGGTGTCGAGTCGCGCGCCGCCGCGTTGACGGTTTCGAAAACCCTTTGCACCTCCCGGCGCCACTCGGCATAGTATTCGGACCGCGCGAGTTGAGATGCATTTTCGATGGTGTCATTGGCCTCGGAAAAATTCCAATGCTTGACACCCATCTTCATTTCGAGCGCCCACAGCGGCGCAGTCAGCGCACTCAGGGCGGAAGGACTGAACGTCTCAGCACCTTTCATGAAGTTTGACAGACGGTTCTGCTCGTAAGGGAACAGCGTCCCCCATTGACTCAATTGCTGATTCAAGGCGGGCCGAATTGTGACTGGCAATCGCTCGATCAAACGGCGATAAGCATCCAGGCTGGGTGCTTCTTCCTGCGCTTTCCTTGGCTGTTCATTCATCCTCGCTCCAAGTCATGCGGATAGCCCGGGCAGAGCCTTGCCTGGAAGATCCAGGCCTTTGATCCCAAACAGGCCGGCAATGGTGGGACAAAGGTCGATGTGCTGGACGGGACGCTCTACCACTTGGGCGGAGCGCGCGGCTTCTCCCAGGCACATCATCCATGTCAGGCTGGTGGAATCGTCAGTCGACCTGTGATTGAAGAAGCCATTGGTATTGGAGCCGTCGAAATCGCGGCCGAATTCGGGAAGAACAAACAGAGTTGTCTTTCCATTGTAGGAGGGAAGTGCTTGCACCAGATTCCAAAGCTCATAAACCAGGCGATCCACGGTGCGGATGCCGGCCAGATGCATGGAATAAGACCCGAAGTGCGCAACTTCCACATCGGAGAATGTGATTGCGAGTAGAGAGGGAGCAAAGCGCCTCATGACCTCCTCGCTCACAAGAAAAGTAAATTCATCCCCGGTGATGGGCACATTGCTGCGCAGCAAATCCCCGATGGCTTGCTGCATGACGCTTTGCATGCGAATGTCAAGGGAGGATGTATCTCCGGAGACAGACCAGCCAAGTCCCTCATAATTGTCGGTGTGCAGCAGTATGGCCTCGAGTTCGGGCTGCATGGCGGCCCGGTCCGCGCTGTGCTCGGCATGCCCTTGAGAGGCCGCACGAACCACCGCGTTGATCAGCAACTGCTTGGGAAAAACCACATTTGCGCCGTAGCGGGGACCAAAATCGCGTATCGAACTTGCGCCGATCCGGCTGGTCAGGGCCTTATTGCTTGAGATCAACCATGCATTGTCCTGGGTAAGTTCCATGCGCTTGCGCAGATACTCGAAGAAAGTCGGGCTGCTCGGCGGCGTCTTCCCCCAGTCATCCAACCGTTGCCATGTCCCGGTAAGGATGCTGGAGATGGTGTTGTAGTGCGATGTTGCGCCCGCATTGCGAAGGGAAGGATAAAACACGCTCTGAGGCAGCAGCTCTCGATAAAGGTGGGGAATGTTGACAAGGCCTGTATCGAGAAAGGTCTCGGCGCGGCGTATTCCGCCGCAAGCCACGATGATCACCTTTCGTTCGTCGTTCCCCGAGGTGTTGGGAGACTCGCCGGCAAAGGCAGGCTTACGCGAACTGGCCCACTGATCTACCAGCAGGATTGCGGCCGCCTTCAGGAGATTCCGTCGAGAGGCATCCATCGCACGCCACAGCTTCCTGGAAAACCTGCGATCTGCGCGCGGAGCGGAAATCCGTCCGCACACAGATTTTATCCCGCAATAGCTGCTTGAACAAAATCTCCCGCAGGTGCTTTCACCCCTGCGGGAGATCGTCTTGTTCGAGCTGCAGGCGCCTTGACACCTGCAGGTTATCTTCCATCCTAGAACACGTACTTTACGGAAAGCTGGAAGAATCGCGAATCAGGTGTAAAGTTCTGTAACGTCTGTGAGCCCGTAATGTCACCACCGCCGGGGTCATTGCTGGTATCGTCGTTCGGGTTGCCCCAGGAAGGGTGATTCAAAAGATTGAACGCGTCGGCAGTGCGGCGGCTCCGAAGTCCGCAGCAATTGGAGCACTCCGACGATCTATCACAGTTCGAGGCGTGGAATGAAGAAACCCGATTCTCGCAGCCAAACCTGCGAGTCTGTCCTGGGCCAGCACGAACCCAGCGCGCGGCCGGAGGACTCGATGTGCCGTCGCGACGGACGGATGATATTTACGCTGGAGGAGCCGCATCAAACCCAAGCTGCGAATCTTTGGGAGATGGCTGCTGACCCGCAAACCGGAAGTCCCTCCGGTAAACCCACGAAGTTAACGAATTGGTGTGGAATCAACCCGTGTAAGGCGAGAGTCAGCAAAGACGGCAAACGTCGGGTTACACGCAAACACTCCATCAAGCCGGCTCCAGTCGAGGCCATTACCGCGATGCGGCAACTATCCGAGACGTTTTCGAAGGTGGAAACGCCAAAATTGCTCCTCACAAATGCTCCCCAAACGACCCAGAACGACCAACAGAGAGCAGAAGGTGAATGGGTCCAATGATGATGGGAGCGATGTAAATGTCTGAGATTGAAGCGGTCACGGCAATCATTCCTATCGTGGTAAACTGTTGCAAATCGTCGCGGAGAGGTGGCAGAGTGGCCGAATGCGGCGGTTTGCTAAACCGTTGTACGGGCTAACACCTGTACCGAGGGTTCGAATCCCTCCCTCTCCGCCAGACAGTCTCGACTGCAGAGAATTCCTGCCTTTACTTTCGACGAAATGCGCGAATTCTGCCCATTTTTCGCGATTCTTGCTCGACAAACCGGACTGCAGAGAACGGACTGCGATGGAAGCGGTTGGCATCCAAGCGCGCTTTTTCTCTGAAGCCGCCATGAGCAGTCCGACTTGCAACGAGCCCGGAAGCGAACATTCGGCGATCACAAACCGAATGCATTGCGAACCCGGACTTGACTTTCTGTGTTTCAGTGTGTCCGCTTAGCGCAGTTGACGGCCGCCCTACCCAATCACTTCCACAAGCCGAGTTGTCGGTACCGATCAGACTGACTTCCTCGAAGCCCGTTTCTGGATAGTGTCCGGTTTGCCGACCAACCGGATACAATCCGGTCTCAGACTCCTCCCTCGACTGAAGGGAAGAAATGTGGGATAACTTCATTCAAAGGGGACGATCATGCAGCAGCGTGCGGCCAGAGTCAATGCTTCAGAAGAGACCATCAAGATTGGTCCGCTAGGGATCCGATTCCTCCTCACCGGAGATGATTCCAACGGAAGCGTCTTCGTGTTCGAGGTTCTCGTCCCGGTCGGGCAGAAGCTGGCGGCGCCGGCCCACAAGAACGATGCCTACGAGGAGATCCTCTACGGTATCGAGGGCGTCCTTACCTGGACGGTTGACGGCACGCCGATCGAGGTTGGGCCCGGGCAAGCGCTGTGCATCCCCCGAGGCGCGGTGCACCGCTTCGACAATCTCTGCAAGGAGGATGTGAAGCAGCTCGCCGTCATATCCCCTGCGATAATGGGCCCCGCGTATTTCCGAGAAGCCGCCGAAGTAATCCGCGACGCCGCCGGCGGCCCGCCCGATCGCGCAAGAATGATGGACGTCTTCCGCCGTCATGGCATGACACTGGCCACGCCCCCGCCCGTTAAGTAGCGGCCGCTGGTATGGTTTCGCCCCGCGGCCCGTCACTAACGGTTCAGAACGCGTATTTCGGTTGGATGACGGGCAAACGTGAAGTAATCCCAAGGTAAGGTTTGCCGACAACATGCCCAGAATCGTCGCATCCACGTGCAACGTGCTGCACAGGCTATAATTACGCCCAACGCATGGGGCTTACCTCCGGCACCAAACTCGGTCCGTATGAAATCGTGTCGCCCCTGGGCGCGGGCGGCATGGGCGAGGTGTATCGTGCCCGCGACACGCGTCTCGACCGCACTGTAGCCATAAAGATTCTGCCGGCGCATGTGTCTTCCAGTCCGGAAGCGAAGCAGCGCTTTGAGCGCGAGGCGCGGGCGATCTCATCGCTGAACCATCCCAACATCTGCACGCTCTACGACGTCGGGCATCAGGATGGTATGGACTATCTGGTCATGGAGTTTCTGGAGGGAGAAACACTCGCTGACCGGCTGGCGAAAGGACCGTTGCCGGCGGAACAGGTGCTGAAGTATGGGGTTGAGATTTGCGAGGGGCTGGACAAAGCGCACAAGACGGGAGTGATCCATCGCGATCTCAAGCCGGGCAACGTCATGCTGACGAAGACGGGGGCGAAGCTAATGGACTTCGGTCTCGCCAAGTCCGGTTCCGTGTCGGGTGCCCCTGCTTCAGGCCTTACCCTGACCAGTCCCGTGGCCAGCCGTCCCCTGACGCAGGAGGGCATGGTAGTCGGAACCTTCCAGTACATGTCCCCGGAGCAGATCGAAGGGAAAGAGGCCGACGCGAGGAGCGACATCTTCGGGCTGGGGGCGGTGCTGTACGAGATGGCGACGGGCAAGCGCGCGTTCGAGGGGAAGACCACGACCAGCGTCATCGCGGCGATTCTGGAACGCGATCCTCTACCCATTTCCGCGGTACAGCCGATGTTTCCGCGAGAGCTGGACAACGTGGTCAAAACCTGTCTGGAGAAGGACCCGGAAGACCGGTGGCAGAGCGCGCACGACGTCAAGCTGCAGTTGAAGTCGATTGCGACGTCAGCGGGTCCGCTTGAATTGCATCCGGGCCGCCGGAACTACGAACGCCTGATTTGGATTGCGGCGGTGGCGTTGCTGTTGATGCTGGCGACCGCGGTTTATTTCCGAATGCCTAGCAATCCGGCGCCCACGGTCTGGTCCTCGATTCTGGCTCCGGAGAATACCACCTTCGCCTACTTTGCCGGGCCGGTCGCGGTTTCCCACGACGGGCGCACGCTGACTTTTGTGGCAACGACGGCGGATGGCCAGGATGTCGTTTGGGTAAGGTCCCTGGGTGATCTCACGGCGCGGGTATTAGCGGGCACGGCAGGAGCGTCGAATCCTTTCTGGTCACCTGACGACCGGTCCATCGGATTCTTTGCGGGAGGAAAACTCAAGACGACGGATGCTGCCGGCGGCCGGGTGGTCACAGTCTGCGACACGCCTGGCTCGCGAGGGGGAACTTGGAGCCAGAGTGGGATCATCCTGTTTGCGGCCACTTGGGGTGTGGTGTATCGCGTGCCGAGTTCGGGAGGCACACCGGTCGAGGTCACCAAGATAGACCGCGCGCTAGGCCAGCTGAGCCATCGCTGGCCGTATTTCCTGCCCGATGGACGCCACTTTCTCTACCTCGCGGCCAACTTTTCGGGAGGCCGCGCGGAAGCCTCTTCGGTATTTCTGGGGACGATCGACTCAGCCCAAGGCAAGCTCCTGTTTCACGCGCGTTCCAACGCAGCGTACACACCGGGGTACATCCTGTTCGTTCGCGATCGGACGCTCATGGCTCAACCTTTCGATGATAAGCAGCTTGAGATCCGAGGCCAGCCTTTTCCCATTGCCGAGCAGGTGCAGTACGACGAATCTACCTGGCGGGGAGTATTCTCCAGTTCCTTCAGCGGAGTGCTCGCCTACCAGGGTGGAAACACCGGAGTCAACTCCAGCCTGGTCATGCTTGACCGCACGGGGAAGCAGGTGCGGACTATAGGAGCGCCCGGAGATTTCTCAACGCACAAGATTTCTCCTGATGGGCAACGGGTGGCGGTAGGCGTGCTCGACGCCAGCGCGCGGAACTACACGCTGTGGCTCTATGACCTGTTTCGGGAAAAACAGACTCGACTTACCTTTGGGCCGAGCCGAAGCACTTTCCCCGTTTGGGCGCCGGACGGGAGCACTGTCGTATTTGACTCGAACGAGACGGGGACCTACGACCTTTTTGAAAAGCGGTCGGATAGCACGGGCAGTGAAGAACCCATTCTGGAATCTGAGAACAGCAAGTACCCTACCGCATGGTCGGCCGACGGACGCTTTATCGCCTACAACACCATCAGCCCAGGAAAATCCGCGACGGAGCTGTGGATTCTGCCTCGCTTCGGAGAGCGAAAGCCGTACCCTCTGCTACAGGGTAGCTTCAATGTGGGGCAGGGCCAGTTCTCTCCTGACGGGCGCTGGATGGCATACGCTTCAGACGAATCAGGGAAGGTAGAGGTATATGTGAGGCCATTTCCCGGAGGCGGGAGCAAGTGGCAGGTTTCCACTGCCGGAGGAGCGAGCCCAAGGTGGCGTCGTGACGGCAAGGAACTTTTCTATCTGGCCGCCGATTCGGAATTGATGGCAGCGGACGTAGATGGCAGTGGTTCTGTGTTTCAAGTTGTTTCGAGGCGAGCGCTCTTCCACGTACTGCTCAAGACAGGGGTGTCGCGTCTGGACGTGTCCACTACGTCCGAACAAATCACCTATGACGCGGGTCCCGACGGAAAGTGGTTCGTGGTGAATGCCCCACCCGCCGGAAGTCCTCCGCCCATTACTCTAATCACCAACTGGGCGCCGGAGCTGGGAAAATGACGCTCGCAGCAGGCACGAAACTAGGCCCCTATGAAATCGTCTCGCCGCTCGGCGCTGGCGGCATGGGCGAGGTCTACCGCGCGCGGGACGCACGCCTGGGGCGCGACGTCGCCATCAAAGTTTTGCCTGAGGACCTTTCCTCCAATCCTGATCTGAAGGCGCGCTTCGAGCGAGAAGCGCGAGCGATTTCAGCGCTGTCGCATCCCCATATCTGCCATCTTTACGACGTGGGTTCACAGGATGGCACTGACTATCTGGTGATGGAACTGTTGGAGGGCGAGTCACTGCAACGTCGCCTGGACAAAGGTCCCCTGCCACTCGCGCAAGCGCTCCAATGCGCAATTGAGATTGCCGAGGCACTGGATAAGGCGCACAAGAGTGGCATTGTGCACCGTGACCTCAAGCCCGGGAACGTCATGCTCACAAAATCCGGGGCGAAGCTTCTGGATTTCGGCCTGGCAAAGCCGGTTCAAGGCCTAAGCGGAATGGCATCGGGTTCAGTAGCCACCATGAGCAGGCCTTTGACCCAGGAAGGCAAGATCGTCGGGACCTTTCAGTACATGGCGCCGGAGCAGGTTCAGGGGCAGGAAGCGGACGCACGCACCGACATCTTTGCCCTCGGAGCCGTCCTCTACGAGATGCTCACCGGCAAACGCGCCTTTGCCGGCAAGACTCAGATCAGTGTAATGAGCGCGATCCTGGAGAAAGAACCGGAGCCAATCTCCGCCGTGCAGCCGCTCACTCCCCAAGCTCTCGATCATGTGGTGGAGCGGGCGCTGGCGAAGGATCCTGAAGAGCGCTGGCAAAGCGCCGCCGACCTGAGGGCGGAACTGAAATGGATTGCTACAGCTGGCCGGCCCACCGAAACGCCGAAGGCGGGTACACCGAACCGAACCGTGAAAGCGCTGGCCGTTGCTTGTGTTGTTGTGTTGATGGCAGCTCTGGTTGTAACAATCTTCGTCCTGCCTAGGCAGTCTACTCCCGCAGTTGAGGTGCGGGCGTTGATTCCGGCGCCGGAAAAGACCGACTTCCAGTTGGCGGACGACGATGCGGCCGGTCCGGTGGTGATCTCGCCGGACGGCACCAACATCGCGTTTACTGCAAGAGACGATCAAGGCCGGTCGCGTCTATGGGTGCGCGCATTGAACGGCAACGAAGCCCGCCCGTTGAATGGCACGGAAGGAGGAACCTATCCGTTTTGGTCACCCGACGGCAAGTGGGTGGGATTTTTCGCAAACGGCAAATTGAAGAAGGCGCCGATTGGGGCTGGCCCGGTGTTGGAATTGGCGGAAGCACCTCGCGGCCGCGGCGGAAGCTGGGGCACGAACAATATGATCCTGTTTGTGCCCGAACCAACCAAACCCGTTTTTGTGGTGGGAGCAAGTGGGGGCGCAGCCAGAGCCGTCACCACCATCAATCACGAACTGCACACTACGCACCGCTGGCCGGTGTGGCTCGCGGACGGCAAACGTTTCCTCTATCTCGCCAGCTCTCACGGCAATCCTGCGGCAAACGAGCATAACGGCATCTACCTGGCCTGGCTCGATGGCAAGAAGGAGCGGATGCTTATGCCGGCGGACAGTAATGCAGTGGTCGCGCCCGGATATCTCCTCTGTGTGCAGAGCAACATACTCATGGCAGTGCCGTTCAATGAGCGCAGCGGCGAGCTGAACGGTGACGCTGTAGCAGTTGCACAAGACGTGAATCACAATCCGGGAACGTGGCACAGTGCGTTCGACGTTTCACCGGCCGGGGTTCTCGTGTATCAGGCGGGCAACACGGCAAAGCCGTCGCAATTACTCTGGCTGTCGCCGGCAAGCAAAGCAGCGACCAAAGCCGCTGAGAATGACAACTATCGCGACTTGTGGCTATCCCCAGATGGCCACAGGCTGGCGGTGACCATCGGCTCGCCCCATGTGGAGCTGTGGATCTACGATCTAGCTCGCGGGGTCAAAACGCGCCTCACCTTTACTGATGCTGGGTTTATCAGCAGAGTCGCCTGGGCGCCGGATGGCGGCCGCGTTGCCTTTTCTGAGGTCGG
The DNA here is from genome assembly GCA_900290255.1 of Candidatus Sulfotelmatobacter kueseliae. Lineage (GTDB taxonomy): Bacteria > Acidobacteriota > Terriglobia > Terriglobales > Acidobacteriaceae > Sulfotelmatobacter > Sulfotelmatobacter kueseliae. The sequence goes on along the minus strand of OMOD01000046.1, from coordinate 14,430 downwards.
GAGTTCCGGGTCGAGAATGTACCTCAAGGAGGCCGGAGGTTCAGGCAAGCAGGAGGAGTTGGTCTCGGCCGGAACGGTACTTAATACGATCGATGACTGGTCGAAAGACGGACAGTATCTTCTGTATCATGCAGCCGCTCCGCCTGCGCCCTTCGGTTTGTATATGCTCCCTATTAACGGCGAGCGCAAGCCCAGGCTGTTCCTCCAATCATCATTTTTGCCAGCCCTTGGGGCTCACTTTTCCCCCGATAGTAAATGGGTGGCCTATCTTTCCACGGAAAGCGGCGCCATCGAGGCGTATGTCACCAGCTTCCCCGATGCCAACGGCAAATGGCTGGTTTCCAACGGCGGAGCACGTTCCGTCCATTGGTTCCCGAACGGGCAGGCACTGTTGTACGAGAGGATGGACGGTACATTGGTGAAGGTCCAATTTGCCGCGCATGGAAAAAACGCAGAGATCGGAGTGGCGCGCCTCTATGTGAACGCCCGCCCGCGGGTCACGACTTACGGTCAGGCGTGGGATGTTGCGCCAGACGGACGCGTAATCACGAATATGGACGTGGGTGAATCGACCCATGCCATCAACGTGGTAGTGAACTGGACGGCAGGCTTGAAGAAATAACTCTGAGCGGCGGGCGATCCCTGTTCCAGTGGCTACCAAGCCGCTCAATTTCATCGAACACCGTTTCCCTTCGCCAGCCTTCGTCAGCCCTAGCCCAGAAAGCAGACAAACCAGGACCGGAAGTCGGCTTTTGGAAATTGGAAGTTCGATTGGCGCTTGCTGCCTATTGCGGGCAGATGACGGGCAAGCGGGAAGTAATCCCAAGGTAAGGGTTGCCGACAACTCGGGAGCGACACAATTGGCAACAGGTTTTGTGGTTGCGGTTCGGACGGCGAAGCATGGCTCGATGGCTAGGGAACCACCAACTCCTGGACATTGATGGGTACTTTGGTCAGCGTTTCGACTCGCGTACCGTACTTGCCCAGGGTGTTCTCTACCACGCAGAAATCGAAGCCGGGGATCACAACGTCATTCCAGCGGTCCCCGATTCCGCGCAACGCCACGTCCAGCATGGTGACAATCTGATTGCCTAACGGTTCCTGGCTGTCGAGCGTGATGGCGCCAAAGAACTCCTGGCACTCCGTATAGCCGGAGTTGTGCGTGCCAGTGTAGGGCTTCTGCTGTGCGAGATTGATCTCCCGGCCTATACGACGCGAGATCTCTTGCGAGTGTCCTGCAAAAAAGTCGACGAGAGACTGCTCCTGCAGCCGCGCGGGTAATTGTTTGCCGGCGACTTCGCGATACCAGCGCTCGCCGACGTCGTATCCTTCCTCAACCAGATCGAACCAGAACTTCTGCTCCGGAGTAACTTTCGTGGGCGAGTCCACCGCAATCACGGACCGGCGAATGCAGGCGGTCAGTCCATCGCGTTTCGGTGCGACGCCCAGGTGAACCCAATCGCCCTCGCGAATTTGCCGGTTCAGTGCCGGACCGATCAGCGTGCGGTTGGCGGTGTTGGCGCCGACCATGATTTGGAAGCCATCGCGCTCGGAACCCAGCATGCGGCCGACCCAGGCGCCCCAGGCCGCAACTTCAGTTTCGAGACGTCCGGGACGGAGAACCGCCAACATGGCGCGCAACATCGCATCCGCTATGATGCACGCATCGGCAATGAGGCGCATCTCAATCTCGCTCTTCTCATACTTCACACGATAGTAAAGTTCCTGGGCGTCGACTACCCCCTCCCTGCCGTAGATATTGTCGAGGTATTCGACCAGGCCGGCGGGGATTACCTGGCGTGGAGTCAGGAGGGCGATGTGATCTACGTCCTTGCCGGCCGCGGCTTTGATGACGTCCTCCAGGCGCTCGGCGCGGATGGGATACTTCTCGTCGGCCAGCTGCAGCAATTCGACCTTGTGGACCGTCGCGCCGGAGCGGCCGGCGAGTTGCTCGGCAACATATCCGCCCTCCAGGCCCGCCACGACATGAAATCCGTTTGGTCCGATAATGCCCGCCACTTGTTCGATGGAAATGTTTGTATTTCCGCCGAGGTAAGGGACGTCGCCGGCATAGTGCTCGTCGGAAAAGACAAGGCCAACCGTGTGGCCGTGACACTGCAATGCTTGATTGGTGCGGCGAACACGCGCTTGAAATTCTTCAAGCGGTGCCATAAATTCGCGTTCGATTGCGGGTGTGTCCTGCAATACCCGGAGGGCCTTGTCCAGGTCCTGGCGGTGCGTTTCGGAAGGGAGTCGAGAGATCATGTAATTGCCCTTATTTTCCCGTGATTGGATTCTGTGTTCACCGACTTGGATTTATTGCTGGAAATCTACTGCTGAACATAGGCAGTCTTGCGATTCACGTTCCATCCTTCAATTTCGACGCTGGGAGTCGCCTTGCGCTTATCGCCGAGGCGATATGTGGCAGTCACTTGGCGCGTCTCGCCGGGCAGCAAAGCGAAGTAATTGTCCTGCCATAGCACGGGCAGTATTTCATTGTCCTCCTCGCCTTCACGGCTGACGCGGCCGCTCGACGATTTATTGACCGTCAGATGCACAGCGAGAGCAAGAGTCGATGTCGGGTTGTGCACGGTCACTGTAGTCGAGCCTTCCTGGCCATCTCTTCTATTCTGAGCGGTGACGTCCAAGTCCACTCTCGACAGCGTGTTCAACGCGCTATAGTCGGCGAAAGTCTTGTTGGGCGCCCAGGTCGAGATGTCATATTCGCCGGTAGGATCTTCCTCCTGTCGGCTCCAGTCGATGGTCTCCTCGCGGGTGGAGAGCCAATAAAAGTTTCTACTCTTGATTTGGCCAGCCGATTCAAGCGTGAGGCTGACGAAGTATGTAGTGCTGAGTCCGTCGATTGGAGGCAAGGTGAGCGCACGCGTACTACTATCCGGACCGATGCTGACCTCCGCCTCTTTCGAGAACTTCTCGGTCATGTCGAGGTTGAACACCTTGGCGGTGACTTTGAGGTTGGCGAACGGTTGATAATAAGAATTCACCACCACGATCGAACGGTCGTCGTAGGAGTATTGCACGTGCAGCGGTTCACATGCCTTCTTCACTCCGAAATACGATCCTCCGGGGCGGAGATACCAGTCGTACATGTGCCAGATCATGCTGGGCCAGGCGTTGTTTAGCATCCACTGAATGATCCCGGTCGAGGTGTATTTGTTGCGACCATAGGCTTCCATCATGGCCCGGTGGGCCTCATAAGCCTGGAGTTGGGCTTTAAGTGCATACTCCTCCACCGATTTCGCCGGTCCGTAGCGTTCGTTGAGGGCCTCGGTGAACACATTCAGTGTGCGAGACATCCCGCCCGCGTGGTATTCCCACACCGAATCAATCGGCCAGAGATGGTCCGGGGGCAGCATGCGCCGCAGACTCGCGACGGGCGGAATTGCTGGGCCCGGACTGGTTTCAGTGTTGAAGCCGAACGCTCCGCCGTGGCGCGTGTCGAGATACCAAAACGATGGCGCCACATATTCGTAAGGCCCCGTCATCTTAACGCCGCTTGGTCCCACGGTGGTCGTCCGGGCTGCCGCCGATGAGATCGAGGGGTTCGGCCATTCCAACTCCTGCAGAATTCCCAAATACATCTTCTCGATCCGGGCCGGAGGCGCGAAGTCACTGCCATACATCCAGCTGATCACGGAAGGATGTCGCTCCAGACGCCGAATCTGGTCGCGCAGTGAATCTCCCGCGATGAGTTTGTTTTCCTGGTCCCAGTCAGGCCAGTTTTCCCATTGGTCGCAACAGCACCAGCCGGGCATCACGAGAATACCCATCTGGTCGGCGAGGTCGAAGAAGTGGTCGTTTTCCAGTTTGCCTTCCAACCGCACCGCATTGAGGTTGAGATCACGGACGTAGTTAAGTTCGGTCTGCTGCCTTTCCGGCGAGGATCGCAGCAGCAGGTCGAAGCTGTAACCGGCTCCTCGGATCAGAATATTCTTGCCATTGATTTGAAAGATCCTGTGACCTTTCTCGTCAATGTTCGAAGTGACTTGGCGGACTCCGAAACGAATATGCGCTGAATCGGAGGCCTGTCCCTGTACTTCGACTGTAAGGTCCAATGGGTAGAGCTCCTGCTTTCCAACTTGCGCCGGCCACCACAGGCGGGGATTGACGAGAGTGAGCTGCGGAAACTTCTCTGGCGTGAAGTGGACTACCTGGGTCTGTTTGGGGCCGAGGCGTACTGGCTGCTCGAAGGCGAGATTCTCGATTTGTCCCTTCACCACACCTTCGACCGGATGGTCGGCGGTATTGGTCAACTCCGCTCGTATCGTCAACATGGCCCGGTCAGTAGAAGGGAGGTTTAGCTTGGCCAGCACAGCCGGATAACGCAAGGCGATCGGCCCAGTGGCCGTAATATGCACGTCACGCCAGATGCCCATTTCTTTATCTGGCGGCATCGGGGCCCAGTCGACGAGCGTAATGGCGAGGTCATGCGGCTGAGGGGGAAATATCTCGACGGCGAGAGAGTTCGTTTCGCCGGGCTTCGCAGCAGCCGTCACATCGAACTGAAACAGCCGCCAGGTGCCGGCCAGCTTTTCCGAGGAGGTAATCTGCACACTATTCAGCCACACATTTGCCCGGTAGTTGATGCCGTCGAAGCTAAGCCACACAGTTCTTCCGCGGTATTCAGGCGGGAGCTTGAATTCGGTGCGATACCACCACGGCTGCCGGAAGGGGCTGTTTGGCGGCATCGGAATATTCGAGAAGTCCTCAAATACCGGATACGTCGTACCGGAGATGGAGCGCAGGTTCATGCCGGTGTAGGGGTCGGGATACACCTTGTCCTCAACCAGCGCGCTTAGAACCGTTGAGGGCAGCGTCGCGGGATACCAGCCGTTCGTAGGAAACCCAGCCGTCGAGATCGCGGCGCCGTCTGCATGCACATCGGCTGAAGGCTGGATGAACCAATTCTCGCGAAGTGCTACGCTGGCGGATTGGGTGACTTCTGTGGAGGACGCTGCTGCTGTGCCAACGAAGAGAATAATAACAAGGCCCAGAGAACCCAGATTCATAAGGCGAACCATCAACGACTCCTCTTCCCTTGGATTGGAACGCGAACCGAGCGCAGGGCGTCTTGATGACCATTCGAAACAGCCAGGCGCAAGGTTGCTCACCGATTGTAGTACTTGTCGGATAAGGTCGCGCCCGGATGACGGGCTAACCTGAAGTTACGTTTAGCGCGGACTCCGACGTTGTCCCGAAGTCGGCTTGTAGGGAGTTTCACCAGAACGCCCTTGCATTGACTGATCGGGCCACCTTCAGGTCGTTTTTGCAAGACCTTCTCTGCCGTTTCTGATATACGACCCTGGTGGGCTACGACTCTGCTAGAGCAGAATCCGGTCTGCGCCATCAGCTCAGCGCGGGACAAATGACGATGGTGGCGGTCGGCGGGTCGATCGGAACCGGGCTGCTGCTGGGTACTGCGAGCGCCATCGAACTGGCCGGACCGGCCGTCATTCTGAGCTTTGCCCTCGCGGCGTTCATCAGCTGGACCGTCTCGCTCGCGCTGGGCGAACTCGCCAGCATGCATCCGGCCGCCGGCTCGTTCGGGGTCTACGGCGACCTCTACCTCAACGACTGGGCCGGCTTCATTTCGCGCGCCGGGTATTGGGCAGCCATAGCGGTTTCCATCGGCGCCGAGATGGTCGCCTCCGCCACCTACATGCGGCTTTGGTTTCCGGGGGTGCCGGCGATCGCGTGGGTGCTGATCTTCTCGCTCTTTCTTCTCTCAACAAATCTCCTGAGGGTTCACAGCTACGGACGCTTTGAATTCTGGTTCGCGATGATCAAAGTGACGGTGATTGCCGCGTTTATCGTGGCCGGCTCCGTCCTGCTGCTCAGCGGGCGGGCCGCGCAGCAGTACACGACTCACGGAGGATTCTTCCCGCTGGGCGCCACCGCCCCGCTTCTGGCAATCACGTTCGCGATCTACACTTTCGGCGGCGTGGAATTTGTCGCCGTCACTTCGGGCGAATCAACTTCACCGAGGGAGGTTACGCGGGCGGTTCGTTCGACCTTCATGGCCTTAGCCTTTCTTTACCTGGGGGCGATCGCGGTCCTGGTCGGGATCATGCCGTGGAATCACGCGGGCGTGTCGGAGAGCCCATTCGTTACCGTGTTTCGCTCAATCAGCATTCTGGGAGCCGCGCACTTCATGAACTTTGTTGTGCTCACGGCTGCACTCTCGGGAGCGAACGCTGCTCTCTACATTTCGTCGCGCATGCTGTTTTCCCTGGCGCGCACCGGATGGGCCCCGCCTGTTCTGGGGCGCCTGAGCAGCAACGGCGCGCCCGCGTATGCGCTGTTGGTATCGGCGTATGGAATTCTGGTTGCCCTCGTGCTGGAACGCTGGGCCGCGGCCAAGGCCTTCGAATACATTTTGCGCGGCGCCTTCCTGGGCATGATGCTCAGCTGGATTGTGTCGCTGGCTGCGCACATTTCGTTCCGACGGCGGCTTACTTCCGAAGAGGCAGCAAAACTGCCCTCGCGTTCACCCCTGGGCGAATGGGGCTCCGTCCTTGGTCTGGCTGTCGTGCTGCTCTGCATCGGCAAGACCTGGTGGGACTCGCGGGTGAACCTCATGAGCGGCCTCGCCTTGTTGATCGGCCTCACGGCGGCCTACGCTGCGATCAAGCACTGGAGAGGAGATCGGGTCATCGGGTGATTTGGCTCGACTCCCCGAAGATTCAATGATCCGATGACCGGAACACCCGATAAGCGGATCACCCGACTACAATGAACTTCATGTCCGACGACCTTCTGCGTTACCGTTCGGAATTTCCGATCCTTGAGCGGACCAACTACATGATCTCGAACTCGCTCGGCGCCATGCCGCGCGCCGTTTACGATGCGCTCAAGGGCTACGCCGACATATGGGCCACGCGCGGCGTGCGGGCCTGGGAAGAACGCTGGTGGATGCTGGCTCTGGAGGTCGGAAACGAACTCGGCGTGCTGATGAACGCGCCCAAGGATTCTGTCTCCGTCCATCAGAATGTGACGACCTGCCAAGCCGTGGTCGCTTCCTGTTTCGACTTTTCCGGCAAACGCAACAAAGTCGTCTACAGCGACATGAATTTTCCGTCTCTCATGTATTTCTGGGAAGCGCAGCGACCCTACGGCGCGCGCGTCTATATGATCAAGACCGACGATGGGATCACGGTCCCAACCGAACGCCTGACGGACGCCATCGACGAGCGCACCCTCGTCGTCCCTATTTCCCACGTGATTTTTCGCAGCTCGTACGTGAATGATGCCCGCGCCATCATCGAAAAAGCGCACCAAGTCGGGGCGCACGTCGTGCTCGATACGTTTCAATCGCTGGGCAGCGTTCCCGTCGATGTCCAGGCTCTCGATGTGGATTTCGCCTGCGGCGGGGTGCTCAAGTGGCTTTGCGGCGGACCGGGCGTGGCGTACCTCTATGTGCGTCCGGACCTTGGCAGAAAGCTGGAACCGAAGCTGACCGGATGGTTCGCCCATCAAGACTCCATGGCGTTCGAAACCGGCCCGATCCGCTACACCGATCCACCATTTCGATTTATGAACGGGACCACGCACATCCCAGCACTTGAAGCCTGTCGTCCGGGACTGAAGATCATCCGCGAAGTAGGGGTGGAAAGAATCCGCGAGAAGTCAAAACGCCAAACCAACCGTCTGATCGAACTCGCCGATCAGCACGGCTGGCGGCTGAACACGCCGAGAGACGTCGAGAAGCGTGGCGGTACGGTTTCCATTGACATGCCTGACTCGCAGCAGGTCAGCTGCGAACTGCTCGCCCGCGACATTCTTGTCGACTGGCGGCCAAAAGCGGGAGTGCGTTTTTCGCCACATTTCTACAATACGGACGCAGAGGTGGATGCCGCCATCGCCGCGGTCGACGAAATTCTGAAAAGTCGTCATGTTGCAGTCTAGGTCCTCAGAATGTCTTGGCCCGCGCCAAGATCGGAGCCCAAAGATCTGCCTGTACCGTATCTCATGGAATGTAATCACCGAAGCGAGCCAGAAGGCGGCTTCGAGGAGATCGCCGTTGATCTCCTCCAAGCCCGTTTGTGGATAGTTTCCCCATTGCCGACCATCCGCGCGTCGCCGGGCGTAACGAAAATGAGCCGCACTGCCCGCGAGGGAGTTGGCGGATTGGGATGCACTCTTCTTGATCCTGGCCAGAGGTAGAAACCTTCAAGCTGAACGACACTTGGCCGCTTGCGGATAGGCGTTATTGTTGGGCAGTGCCCTTTACTATAAGTGCAAACGGGATTTCCTCGCCAGAAGCGAGTTTCAGACTAGCCGAAAAGATCCAGTGGTCCTGGTCATCCTTAGCGACGGCTCCAGCGCCTGGCTTATCGGCCGGAGGCAAGCTGAGAGGGCTGGGGTGTTTTGCCCCTACAGTTTTTGCGCTCATCGTCATCAATTCCTGAAACTTGAAAGTGGCGCTCGGATCGGAATCGGACTGAGCAGGAATGAGCAACAGAAAGTCCCGATTGGAGGACACTCCGAGATGGTTACCGTCGTCGGGAATCAGGGCGTAACGCAGGGTATAAAAGCCTGCAGGAACTTGCTGTCCGCGAAAATCCGAGGCGGCTTGCGGAAAATGAACTACGCCGACCAGCGTTGACTCGGCAAGTTGTGGGTAGGCCACGCTCTCGACCTCTTTCTTTGCTTGTGCCGGAACGCTCTTGCGAAGCCAGAGTTCGCAGGCCGGTTTGGGATCATCGAGGGCGAGTCGATATCCGTTTTCCTGCAAGCTCTGGCGAACCTGCTCGGGGACTGCGGTGTCGGTCAATGGCCCCGTGCTCTCCACTTTTCCGTCCTGCGCAGCAGATAGCAGCGAGAGCAGCAGAACCAAGCCGATCGTTAGCAGTGACGCTTTCGTCTTTCGCAATTTGCTTCCTGTCTTAGCGAGCGAATGTACCCACAAATGCGCTGCGTTTGCCGTGCAGATCCCACGACACACCCAGGCCCGGACCGGAATAAGAATCGGTCAAGGCAACTGCGGGCATGGAGTGCGCGGTTTCCGTCAGCGGCGGATAGAAGGTCACTTCATTTCCGCAAAGGTGATCCTGGCCGCCGATGCCGCGTGTCTGGATGGTGGCGAACTTGCCGGCTCGCAGCATTGCCGCTCCGTGGTGCTCGGCATTCACAACCAGTTCCATTTGCGTGGGAATCACCTGAGCAATGTTCTTCAGGAGTTCTCCTCCCATGCGCAGGGCAAAATGTACCAACGCCGCTCGCTGTTGCTCGGACGCTTGATCGTCCACGAGCAGCACGGCCTTGGCCGGATAAGGACTCTCATAGGGATCGCCTAGCGTTCCGTTGGCCCGCACGGCTGCAGCAACGGTTAATCCTTGCAGCGGGACGCCGTCCCATCCTCCACTTTGAACATGCCATGCCAGAATGGCTTCATTCCCGACAAGATTGACCTCGCCGTTGGCAAAACATTGTCCAGTGTAAACATCGGCGCTCCGCGTCTCCAGATAATCGCCACGAATTTCTTGCGCGGCCATGGAGAGGGAAAAGAAACCCACAACACAAGCAACAATCATCAACTTCGGAAATCGCATAGTGAACCCCTCACTTCTTATTTCAGATGCTAACCCCAGACCAAAAGACGCGCAAAACCTGGATTTGGGTTCCCCATCTTTGTTTCGCCATCTTGCGAAACAGGGTGGGGTTCCGCTAGCTATCCGCATTTTCCGGTGCCATGACACGTACGGCGTTTCGAACTGCAATTGCCGGGCTCGGCCAATTCACCATCGGGACCAATGCAGGTTTGTGTGTGCAAGCACCAAAAGAGGCCATCATTGCAGGCAGGCACCGTAAGATCTGGCTCGGCGAGGATGAACTGACCTTTCCAGCGCAACGCCGAACACAGGTTTGGATGATTGGTGTTGAAACGTTCCTCTTCGTTGATCATGCGGCACCTCCGGCGGCTTTCAAGATGGCGCGCGTTACAGCAACTTTCGCAAGCTTCGCTTTGTAGGCATTGTGACTGAGGGGGGTAGCTTTGCTCAGGGCAGCGTCGGCAGCCTTCTCAGCCGTCTCTTTATTTACTGGCTTCCCGACCAGAATGTGCTCCGCTTCCGCAGAAGGCCAGGGCACCGGTGCAACATACCCCAAAACTATCCGGGATGAATGCACGGTCGAGCCCTGCATTTTCAGGGCAACGGCGGCTACGGCGAGCGGCCAATCAAATGCCTCCTTTTGGCGGATTTCGTAATGGGCGGCTTTCACGTCAGAAGGTGGGGGAATCAGGATTTCTGTCACGATCTCATTCGGCCGCAAGTCGTGCTCGCGCTCGCTGTCTGTCTTTGGAATCACAAAGAATTTTTCCAGCGGAAGCTCGCGTTTTCCCTTCGGTCCTTCCAGCCGAATCTTCGCGCCGTAGGCAATCAAGATAGGAACCACGGTCGAAGGGCTGACAAACTTTGCCGCTCCCTGGTTACCGAGGATCGCGTGATAGCGGTTCTCCCCTGCAGCGACAAGCTCTTTACCGGCCTCGTCCTTTGGCAAAAGACCTAATCCGTTGCGGAAATACCAGCAGCGGGGACGCTGGCAAAGATTCCCGCCGAGGGTGGCCATATTCCGAATCTGCGGGCTGGCAGCTTCGAGTAAGGCCTCCGACAGTGCGGGATAGTTCTTCTTCACGTTCTCATCATCGGCCAACTCTCCGAGGGTGGTCAGCGCACCGATACGGCAGCCTTGTGCGTTCGAAGAAACTCCTCGGAGATCACCGATGTCTTTAATATTGACCAATCGCTTCGGTGCGACGACATCGTCCTTCATCAGCGCAAGCAGATCGGTCCCACCGGCAAGAATCTCAGTGTTTCCCCAGGTTGCACCCAGCAAGCCGATGGCTTGGGATTTGCTGTTTGGGCTCACGTATTCAAAAGGTCGCATCACGCACCTCCCTTCTGTTCCATGGCGGCGAGAACGCGATCTGGCGTCAGCGGAAGGAATGACACTCGCACGCCGAGGGCATTAGCAACCGCGTTCGAGATCGCGGCGCCGGGCGAGATCACCGGAGGCTCGCCCAAGCCGATCACGCCGCGTTCGTCATATCCCTTGCCCGTCATCATGTGCACGACCAACTCAGGGATGTCGCTGAAACCGGCTAGACGGTAGAACTGCATATCCGCATTCAGCATCCGACCGGTCGTCGGATCCATCACCTTCTCTTCATAAAGCGAGTAGCTGATGCCCATGATCAAGGCGCCATAGCACTGAGTCTCGGCCGTTTTGAGGTCGACGACTAAGCCACAGTCTTGCACCGCAACCATTTTCTTGACCTTGACGATGCCAGTGTCGGAATCGACTTCCACTTCCGCCATCTGCACGCCGCCCACTCCGCTGTTCGTGAGGTCAGGAGGCTTGCTACGGTCGGGATTCTTGCCGCGAACCGTGAGCGGCATGGCACCGACTTTGGAACAAGCTTCCTTCCAACTCAGCACACGGCTGGAGTCGCCCTTCACGCTGACTTGCCCGTTCTTGCATTCCAATTGATCCGGCTGAGCGTTGAGGGCAGGCGCGACCTTGGCGAAGAGCGCATCGCGAGCATCCACGGCGGCGCGACGAGTAGATGAGCTGACCCCGCCGATCGTGGTTGAGCCGCCAGATCCTCCGGAGGGCGGATAGTTCGTATCGCCGATCAAAAGTTGAATGGCGTCCATGGGGATGCCGAGCGTGTCAGCCGCCACGACGAGAATGCAGGTTCGGGTTCCAGTCCCCAGGTCTTGCGAGCCCATCTTGATCTCGACTGACCCATCGGGATGGATCGTCAAGTCACAATCGCTGGCGTGTCCGCGGCCTCCCCAGGTGTGAAACGAGAGGCCAACGCCACGCACAACGCCGTCGACTTTCTCAGGGCGCGGATGCCATTTTTCCTTCCAGCCCATGAGTTCGGAAGCGATGCCAAGTTCTTCCCGGTAGGTATTCTCGCGGGCCTTGGTGAGATTGAGGTTCTTCTCGAAAAACTCCACCGGATCCATTTTCAGGTTGGCGGCGAGGTCATCGAGGGCGCACATGGTGAGCACGGCCGCTTGCGGATGGTTGGGAGCACGCCAGGCGCGTGCTGGACCGATGTTATTGCGGATAGCAGTGTGTTCCTGACGTTGATTGGGAATGCTGAAAACGTAAGGAATGGGCGGCATTCCACCTCCGCCCGGCCCTCCCGTTCCCCAGGAGTTGGATTGCCAAGCGGTCAGTGTGCCATCTTTGTTCGCGGCCACCTTGACGCGAGCATAGGCGGAAGGCCGGGCTCCTGCGACCTTCAGTTCCGCGTCCCGTTCCAGCATGTAGCGGACCGGCTTGCCATCCGCCTTCTTGGAAATTTCTGCAGTGAAAATTCCCCAGCGGTCTGGAGAGAACTTGCTGCCGAAACCTCCGCCGATGTTGTCCTGATGAACACGAATGTTGGTGGCGGGAATTTTCAGCGGCTCGGCCATTTGTCCGGCGATGCCCGAAACGTTCTGCGTGGAGATGTGAGTGAAGATGTGATCCTGATCGGTCCACTCCGAAATCGATCCATGACTCTCGAGACAGCAATGCGTAATGACCGGAATGCCGTAAAGACCTTCCGAGACCGCTTCGGCTTCCGAAAACGCTTTGTCAGGATCGCCCACCGTTTGCGTCGCTGCCTTCTGATAATTCGATGGCGTCGTGTTAGCGGCTCCAGGATGAACGGTTGCGCTGCGGAGAGCTTCCAGTACCTCCTCCGGCGCCCCATCCTCCTTCAGTTCCTTCAAGTCATCTTCGGTGGGCTTTTCCGAGAGTCCGTATTGTTCGATGTTGCTGACCATCTGTCGGGCGGGCACCTGGTTGTCAAGCATGTCGCCGACGTTGTCCATGCTGAGCGGGCCCTGCTCTTGCGCCCTGCCCGCGGGCGGCTCGGCATCGCTCACCAGATGCGGCAATGCCTGATAAGTCACCTTGATCGCGCGCACGGCGTCTTCGGCTGAGGGCTCGTCGACCGCGGCAACGACGGCGATCTCATCTCCGGCCCAGTGAATGTTTGATCCCGGCCCTTGCACGATGTGCACGGCTTTAACCCCAGGCATTTTTTCCGCCGCGCTGGTGTCGATGCTCACAACCTTGGTGTGCGCATAGGGACAACGCAGCACTTTGCCGTACAGCATGTCGGGGCGATGGACATCGTAGGTGTACTTTGCCTGTCCGGAAACTTTGACGGCAGAATCAACGCGAGTGGTGCGTTTGCCGATTAAGGTGCGGTGTGCCGCATCGGGCCATGCATAGTCCGGCATAGATCAGGCTCCTTTCTGCGCAACCTGCGCGATGGCTTGGCGAATGCCCGCATAAGTACCGCAACGGCAGAGATTGCCGCTGAGGCCGCGGCGAATGTCGTCGGGCGTAGGATGCGGATGCGTATCGAGGAACGCTTTGCAGGCGACGACGAACCCGGGTGTGCAGAAGCCGCATTGCGAGGCATCATTGTCGACGAAGGCTTGCTGCACAGGGTGCAATTTGCCTTGTCCCACCAGAGATTCAACCGTCGCAATGGATTTGTGCTGGGCCTCGATGGCAAGCACCGAGCAGGCATAGACAGGTTTGCCGTCCATTAGGACAGTGCAAGCTCCGCACTCGGCGCGATCGCAGACGCGCTTGGCGCCGGTTAACTCGAATTCATCGCGCAGAGCATCGAGCAGGGTGACGCGCGGTTCCAGTACTGTCTTGTAGTTCTTGCCATTGATAGAGAACTCCATGGGGACTTTTCCTGGCCCATGCACCGGAACTTCCTCTCCCGCGGCCATGACCGTCTTGGGCCCGGCTACCAGCGGGACGGCCACTGAGAGGCTGGAAATTTTCAGGAACTCGCGCCGCGAAACTCCGGAATTTTCTGAGTTGTCTTTCGGGATTTCTACAGGATCGTCATCATGCATTGCGGAACCTCCGCGAGGTAAGGGAGATTGAGGTTGCAGCCAAATTAAGGCTAGTGATCCAGAGGGCTAGCGAACAGTATACCGGAGCTACCGTCGTTTGAGAGCTTCTCGACCCGATCCGGCCAGTCGGGGGGGGCCGCTCAAAGCAGGGCGCATCGGAGGACGGTTACGGTCAACCGGAAGTTATTCCGAGCCAGAAGTCGGCTTCGAGGAGATGGCCATTGATCTCCTCCAAGCCCGTTTGTGGACCACGTCCCGTTTGTGGCAGCGGCGTTAGAAAACCTGACCAGAACTGCTCCCGTGGAAGCCCCGCAAAAATTGGCTTTCTTGATTTCCACACCTGTCGTTAGAAATGTGTAGTTTTCTAATCCGGCCACGGCAGAATTGCCCTGAACCCGTTCGGAACCCAGGGTCAATGCATTATGAGAGAGCGGCCCGTATATATGCGGCAATGGAGGCAACGCAGACAGGAACAGATAGGAAAATCGGATAAAGAATGGCACTTTACCTTGAGGGAAAGACTCCG
>OMOD01000144.1 GCA_900290255.1 Candidatus Sulfotelmatobacter kueseliae | reverse complement strand
TCTCAGATGTGTAGCTTAACTTCCGGTCTCAAACTGTCCCATTTCCGCTGACGTGGCACACAAAACTCGATGTGCTCGAGTGGCTGGACTTAAGGAGCCTGCGGCAATACGCTTGCGTGTCAGAGCGAACGCTGCGTGACTGGATCCATCGTGACGTCGACCCCCTGCCAGCCGTGCGTGTGGGGTGCAAGATCCTGGTTCGGCGGAGCGAGTTCGATCGCTGGCTGGAAGCTCACCGGGTGACGCACATTGACTTAGGTTGTATCGTGGATGAACTGGTCGCTGGAGTAAAGGGGCTGGACTGATGGGCGTGAAGGTTCGCAAACGTGGGGCCAAGTGGTACGTGCTAGTGGACTACCACGGGCGGCGCAAGTCGAAATGCGTTGGAAGCCGAGAAGCAGCAGAGCGGGTTCGGCCACAGGTTGAGGCGAAGCTCGCTCTCGGGGACCTGAGTGTCCTAAATGCTCCGGACGATAAAAAGCCGACTTTCGACACGTACGCGGATGGCTGGCTGAAGAACTATGCCCAGATCGAGTGTAAGACTTCAACCGCTCAGGGTTACGAAGGGGTTCTCGAACAGTATTTGCGCCCACGATTTGGAAAGAAGATCCTAGATGAGATCAGGCGGGATGACATCAAGGCTTTGATCAATGACCTGATCGGCAAAGATCTCTCGCGCAATACCATCCGCAACGCGCTGTGCGTCATCCGCGGCTTGTTCAATTACGCCATCGAGGAAGGGCTTATTGAGTCTAACCCGGCGGCCCGTTTGGGTCGGTTCACGCGCTCGGCTAAGACGCCCGAGACCAAGGGCATCGCTCTCACCGCCGCGGAGGTCCAGCAATTCCTAAAGGCTGCTCAGGAGATCTGCCCGGACTACCATCCCCTCTTGCTGATGGCAGTGCGCGCCGGGTTGCGCCGCGGAGAACTCGTGGCGGTCCAGTGGGGAGACGTCCAACTCGGTGGAGAAGACAGTAATTCGGAACGCTTCATCCTGGTGCAGCACAACTACGTGCGCCGCGAGCACACGACAACGAAAAGCAAGAAGTCGAGGCGGGTGGATCTGTCCCGTGAGCTCCGAAGGGTGCTCGTTGAACTTCGAGACAAACGTCTGTTGGAGGCGTACCTCAAGGGCAAGAACGACATCTCCGACGAACTGGTCTGTCGGTCACCCGAAGGGAAGATTCTCGACCCGGATAACCTCTACCATCGGGTATTCCTTCCGGTGCTGGCCAAGGCCGGCATCCGCAGAATCCGCCTGCACGACCTCCGTCATACCTTCGGCTCGCTCCTCATCCAAAACGGGGCCTCGATCGTCTATGTGAAAGAGCAGATGGGACACAGCTCGATTCAAGTGACCGTGGACATCTACGGACACCTGATTCCCGGCGCCAACGTGTGCTTTGTGGATCGACTGGACGGGGTTCTGGCCGAAGAGGCAAAAACAACTCCGGGACAATCCGCAACCCCCGCGCAACAACGCGAAATGGAGATTCCCCGAGATCTTCTGCAAGTTGTTGAGAAGATTGGTGGCGGCGGTTGGACTCGAACCAACGACCTACGGATTATGAGACCGTCGCTCTAACCACCTGAGCTACACCGCCACTCTTTGTTTTCAACAACTTAGAGCTTGACGCCGGGAAGAGACGCTGTGCGGACGTCGCACCGTCCGCCCCCTCAGCTTGTCTAGCCTCATTGCCGGAAGCGACCCCGAGCACCATGGGTCATCTTTTTCGAGGCCCGACGACCCGCCACAGTCCGTTGTTAAGTCAGGAAGATTGTAAACGGCCAACCGACCATGGTGCAACGGTGTCAACGCCTTTGCACCAACTTGCTGCGACGTTGTGGGTACAGCCCACAGGCAAAGCAGTAGACGCTCAGTACGTCCTCAGGCACAAGAATCTGTCGACGACAACGTTCTACGTCAAGCCTGCCCGGACTGCGGCTGTGGAAGACACGAAACTGGTCGAGGAGACCTGGCAAAGAGGACAGAGCTCGCCAGCAATACTTAAGTGTCCACAATCTTATTTCACGGCAAGCAGCTGCACGTCGAAGATCAACGTGGCGTTCGCCGGGATGACGCCGGGATAACCACTCGCACCATAACCTAACTCAGGGGGAATGCGCAGTTGCCGCTTGCCGCCGACCTTCATTCCCGTCACGCCTTCGTCCCATCCCTTGATGACTTCACCCTTGCCGACGGTGAATTCGAACGGCCGGTGCGCGTCCACGGAACTGTCGAACTTCTTGCCCGTGGTTAGCCATCCGGTGTAGTGCACTTTCACGTGGCTGCCTTCCTTGGCGACTTCGCCGGTGCCGATCGTGATGTCCCAATACTGCAGGCCGGAGGCGGTTTTGACGCTGTCGCCAGTGACTTTGGTGGGAGCGCTGGTGTTGGGGCGGGCAGCAGCCGGCGTTTGCGCAGACTGGGCGAGCAGGACTGCAGCGCTTAGAACAAGAATTGCCGTAATGACGAGTTGATTCCTCATGATCAATGCCCTTTCACCATGATTCTACAACCGCCGAGGGCGCTGAGTACGTCGAGAAAACACGCGCTGATCGGAACCGCCGGCAATGTTCGAAGCCGAAATCCTTGTGTTCGTCTGTGCCCTCTGCGTTCCCTGCGGTTCTGGTTTCTATTCCAGCGCGATCACGTCAATTTCTACCAGGACGTCTTTCGGCAGGCGCGCGACCTCGACGGTGGAGCGAACCGGGGGCGCCGAACTGAAGTACTTGCCGTAGACAGCGTTCATGGCGGTGAAGTCGCTCATGTTCTTGAGGAACACGGTCGAGCGCACGACTTTCCCTAGGCCGCTGCCGGCCGCTTCCAGAATCTCAGAAAGATTGCGCAAGACGCGGTCGGTTTGCGCGGCCACGTCTCCGGTGATGACTTGCTGCGTCGCCGGATCGATGGCGATTTGACCGGAGGTGAAGATAAATCCGTTAGCTTTGATGGCCTGCGAGTATGGGCCGATGGCTTGCGGGGCGTGTTTGGTAGAGATAATTTCGCGCATGGGTAGTGGTCAGTGGCTAGTGGCCCAGTGGTCAGCCAAAAAGAAAAACCACTGAGGGCACAGAGTACCACAGAAAAGATGCCCTCAGAACTTCCCGCGGTAGCCGTCGAGCATCTGTTTCGCTCCCCAGGTAAGGAAGGCAAGCATAAGAAACAGACTTACGGCGTTTCGGGTGCTAATCCTGTGGGTCACGAAGGCGAATATGACTATCGAACCCCAGATGCAAGCAGCGATGCAGGCGGCAATGAAACAGGTCATGAAGTACGACCTCGACCAAGATATTTTCAAGTCGGCCGCCTCTTATAGTTCGGCGCTTTCAGGGTAACACCGGTTCCCTCAGGGGCTAAAGCCCGTTTGCCTGGTCGGCACGGCTGAAGCCGTGCCCTTCCCAAAACCATTCCGATGAAGCAAACCGAAAACTGCAGAGGTCCTTCGCGGCCAAGAACGCCGCTCAGGATGACAAGCGCGTTTGCTAATGACTGGCTACTGACCGCTGGTTACCGGTTCTAAATTTTCTGCAGTCTTTGCACTTCGTGCACGCCGGGGATTTTCCGAAGTCCGGCGATGATCTGCTCAAGATGTTTCAGGTCAGCAATGTCGAGCACAACTTCCACGCTGGCCTGGCTGTTCGACGTACGGGCGGCAATGTTGCGGATGTTCGATTGGGCGTCGCCGATCACCCCGGTAATACTTTTCAGCATGCCGAAGCGGTCGTCGCAGTAGACGGTGAGCTTTACTGGATAAGCTGTCGGGGTACTTTCATCACGGGCCCACTCGACATCAATGCGGCGCTCGGGTTCGTAGAGGAGATTGGTGACGTTCGGGCAATTGACCGAATGCACGGCCACGCCTTTGCCGCGCGTGATGTAACCGACGATGCCCTCCCCGCGGATAGGATTGCAACATCGAGCGCGATAGACGAGCATGTCCCCCTGACCGCGGACGGTAATGGCATTGTGGTCTCCGAAAACGCGCCGGACGACGTTGGCGATGGCGCCGGGCTGCGAAGTCAAGCCCTCGGCTTCGATTTCGCCCGCAATCGATGGCGTGGCGCCGGCGGGCAGAAGCTTCGCTAGCACCTGACGCGCCGAATACTTGCCATAGCCGATTCCGGACATGAGGTCGTCGGCCTTGCCCAGTCCGTAGCTGTTGGCCACCTTCAGCAGATCTTCGTCTCTGATCTCCTTCAGGGCGATGCGGTACTTTCGCGCTTCTTTTTCGATCAGCTTGCGGCCGATTTCAATGGCGCGCTCGCGCTGGTGCAGGTTGAGCCAGTGCTTGATCTTGTTGCGCGAGCGCGAAGAGCGGACCAGGCCGAGCCAGTCGCGGCTGGGCTTGTGGCCGGGCTGAGTCAGGATCTCGACAATGTCTCCGGAGTGCAGTTTGTGGCGCAGCGGCACCATGCGTCCGTTGACTTTGGCGCCGATGCAGGTGTGCCCGACTTCGGTATGAATCGTGTATGCGAAGTCGATGGGCGTGGCGTCGCGCGGCAGCACAACGACTTTACCTTTGGGCGTGAAGGTATAAACCTCTTCGGGGTAAAGATCCACCTTCAGCGTGGAAAGAAATTCGGCGGGATCGCTGACGTCCTGCTGCCATTCCACCACCTGCCGCAACCAAGCGAGGCGTTGCTCGTCCTGAGCGGAGACCGGTCCATCCTTGTATTTCCAGTGGGCGGCGATGCCCTCTTCCGCCATCTTGTGCATGTCTTCGGTGCGAATCTGGATTTCAAAGGGCGTGCCATCCTCGGTGATGACTGATGTGTGCAGGGACTGGTAGAAGTTGGGGCGCGGCATGGCGATGAAATCCTTGATGCGCCCCGGGACCGGCCGCCACAAATTGTGAATGATGCCGAGGACGGCGTAGCAATCCTGCAGCGAGCGGGTGATTACGCGCATGGCGCAGAGGTCGTAGACCTGGTCCACGGAGATGTGCTGCCGCTGCAATTTCTTGTGGATGCTGAACAGGCGCTTGATGCGGCTTTCGACGCGGGCCTGGATGCCGGCCTCTTTGAGCTTATGGGTGATGATCTGCTCCATCTTGGCCAGAAAAGCCTCACCCTGCTTGCGCCGCGCATTGACTGATTTTTCTACCTGCTCGTAGCCGACGGGGTCGAGGAAGCGGAATCCAAGGTCTTCCAGTTCACCGCGAATCTTGCCCATGCCCAGGCGGTGGGCGATGGGCGCGTAGATTTCCAGCGTCTCTTCGGCGATCTTGTGCTGGCGGTCGGGCGGCAAATGCTCCAGCGTGCGCATGTTGTGCAGGCGGTCGGCCAGTTTGATGAGGACGACGCGGATATCGTCGACCATGGCCAGCATCATCTTGCGCAGGTTTTCGGCCTGCTGCTCTTCGCGAGTGGCGAAATCAATCTTGCTGATTTTGGTGACGCCCTCGACGATGTGGGCGACCTGTTCTCCGAATTCCTTACGAATGTCGACGATGGTGACCGACGTATCTTCGACCGAATCGTGCAACAGGCCGGCGGAAATGGCGATCGGGTCCATCTTCATTTCGGCCAGCACGAGGGCGACTTCGAGGGGATGGATGAGATAGGGATCGCCCGAGGCGCGGGTCTGGCCTTCGTGGTTCTTCAGGGAATAATCGTAAGCTTTCTTGACGATGGTGAGATCGTCCTGCGGGCGGTTCTCCTGCATCCGCTTCATCAGTTCGCGGAACTTGGTCAGCGTGAGAGCCGTGGTAGCGATCTGTTGGCGCAAGCTCGCCATGCAGGATTATAGCCCGCGAACAGCCCGGAAAACGCGGGGGAGAACAGGCGTGGGAGCGGGCTCCTGGCTTGATTATAGCGGTTGTGGCAGACGAGCCGAAAACACAGAAGCGACAAAGGGCACGACGGTACACGAAGCGAGCCCAAACCCCCGCCGGGTTCAGCATCTTCAACAACTGCGACGGGAATTTTCGTGATGATGAATTCCGCGCGGTGGAATTCTGGAGAGGGCGCTCGCAACCACCCGAAGTCTGGTACATTCGCAATTGTGAGCCTGCGCATGACACGGATTCTGGTGAGCGGCGTTTCGGGACCGATCGGGAGCGCGTTGCTTCCGTCGCTCGAGTCGAACGGAGCAGGAATCGTGCGGCTGATGCGGGCGCGTTCTGGTGTGAGTCCGGCAACGGCAACGGAAGTCGTTCCTTGGGATCCCGAAAAGCACATCGCCCCGGAGGCGGTCTCCGGTTTCGATGCGGTCATTCATCTGGCTGGGGAGAGCATTGTCGGACGGTGGAGCGCCGCGAAGAAGGCGAAGATTCGCGATAGCCGGGTGGTGGGAACGCGCAACCTGGCCGAGGCTCTGGCGCAGGCGAAAAGCAAGCCGCAGGTATTTGTGTGCAGCTCAGCCATCGGCTATTACGGCGACCGCGGCGACGAAGTGCTGAGCGAGAAGACCACCGCAGGTGCCGGATTTCTTGCCGAGGTTTGCCGGGACTGGGAAGCGGCGACCCAGCCCGCATCCGCGGCGGGCATTCGCACCGTGCAGATTCGTACCGGCGTCGTGCTCAGCCCCAAAGGAGGAGCACTCGGGAAAATGCTCCCCCCCTTCAAGATGGGTGTGGGCGGCCGGATCGGAAGCGGCCGGCAGTGGATGAGCTGGATTGATATCGCAGACATGGTGGGCGCGATTCAACACATCCTGAAAAGCGATGCGCTGCAAGGGCCGGTGAACCTGGTTGCGCCCAGGCCGGTAACCAATGCGGAATTCACCAAGACTCTGGCCAGTGTGTTATCGCGTCCGGCGATTTTTCCCGTGCCGGCATTCGCGGTCAAGCTGGCCTTCGGCGAAATGGGAGAAACCGTTTTGTTGGGAAGCCAACGAGTGGAAGCGGCACAGCTTGTCAGCAGCGGATATCAGTTCCGCTTCAGCGATCTGCGGATATCGCTGGAAAATGCTATCCAGCGCTAGCGGACGAGGCAGATTCACTGCGGGTTGGGATCGTTCATTTCTTCTTGCAGCTTTTCGAGCAGCTGTTCGCGCTGCTCGGTGCCCAGTTCGCGCTGCAATTCTTCCAGGGCCAGAGCGACGATGTGGTAGTGGTGCGCGGCGGCATACTTGGGATCAGTGGTGATATCGAGCCAAAGCTTGTGCATGAGTTCGACGTCCTGCGCGCGCATGCGGGGCGTGTGCGGGCCGAGTGCGTATTCGCGGACGGATCCGTCGGGACCGCAGACGTCCAGGGCCAAGCGCGGACGCGGCTCAGGCAAACGCTCCCAGGCATCGCCCGTGAGTTTGGCCTGCTCGTCGGAAGTGAGCTTGTTGGAAAGGCCGCACATGACCCGGCTGGAATCCAGCCGCTGCGCTGTCACCATGATGGCTTCAAAGACGTTGGTCGCGGGCACAACCAGCAGCGAAATCGGCTTGCCTTCCTTTTCCGCTACAGCGACGGCCGCAGTAAAGAGCTCCTGCTCGTAGTGATCAAACACCTGGGCCGCATCGAAAACGGCGTTGCCGCTGAACGCGTGCTCACGGTGGTAGAGGCGGGCGCTCATGACAACAACGTCCTGCTTAACCGTGTTGGTGTGACTCAGCACGTGACGCAGGTAATACAGATTGCGGGGATCGCGCACCGCCACCAGGATGTTGCCGGGCCGAACGCCCATAGCGCCGCTGCCCAGTTCCTGATTACCATAGACCCGGAACTGATCGAGTTGTTCCGGTTTGCCGCGCCGCTCTGCTGCCACATGGCGTTCGGACAGCGTGAAGATGGTGAAAAACGCACCACTGAAAATCAGCCCGGCAATGGTGGCTTCATACTTCGTGAACAGATTGACCACTGCGGTAATGAATAGGACCGTCGAAATCGCAATCAGCCCGATGGGAATCTCGGTCCGGCCGATACGCAGGTTGCCGGGAACCTTCCATTCGCGATTGCCCGGCTCGGTGAAACGAAGCACCAGCACGGCCAGCGACTTCGTGGCGAAGCTCCAGATCACGCCGAAAGCATAGAGCGCCGCCAGCACATACACGTTGCCCAGGCTGAGGAAGATCGTGAGCAGCTGCATGCCAACGATCAGATTGATGATGCGATAGCTGGTACCGAAACGGTGGTGCGGCTTCTGGAACCAGGCGGTGAGAACACCGTCCTCGGCCACCCGGTTCAAGACGCCGTTCGCGCCTACGATCGAGGTATTCTGGGCGCCTGCCAAAATCAACACACCCACCAGCACCACAAAGCCGTGAAACAGCAGCTTTATGCTGGTCGGCCCGACCAGATACATGGCGATGCCGCCAATCAGGTTGGCGAAGAAGCTGGGCCGGATATTGTCGGGAATGATCATGACCGCAAAGAAAGAAACCAGCGAAGTAAACAGCAGGCTGTAGATGAAGATCACCAGCCCGGTCTTCTCCAGGTTCTTCAATTTGGGATGCTCGATTTCGCGATTGACCTGGGCCAGGGTCTCTTCGCCGCTCATGGCCAGCACCGAGTGCCCGAAACCGACAAAAAGAAGAATCCAGGTCAGATGGGCAAACCAGGTTCCGTTCAGCCAGCCCAGGGAATCTTTATTCAGCGGAATCGCCCCCGCGGAACTCAGTGGACTGGGAGGCAACTGCACCGGCGTGCGCAGAATCGTAATGGTGCACCATGCGATCAGGATGACCACCATGACCGTTGTGATCACCATGATCTGCAGCGCCCGGCTGCTCGATTCATGGATGCCCTGGGTGTTTTTCCACCAGAAATAGGCCACGACGACAACGGCCAGCCCGGCAGCAAAGTGGTCGTCGTTAAAGGTCATCGGGTGGTGCGTATAAATTCCAATGTCCTTGACGAAACCGGCAAGGTATTGCCCCGCTGATACGGCGCTGATGGGACCGGTCAGAACGTAATCAAAGAGCAGCGCCGAGACGGAGAACTTCGCCAGTGTGCCGCCCATGGCCTCTTTGACCACGCGGTAGACACCGCCGCGCACAAACATGCTGCTCGATTCGATATAGAGTGCCCGCACGGCATAGCTGAAGAGCATGACCGCGAGAATGAACCAGGGGGCACTCTTGCCGATGACCTTTTCCGCGTCGCCGCCCGCGTAGTAGGCAGACGACGCCAGATCGGCAAGAACAATGGCAGACGCACGCCAGAAGGAGATGAAGGTCAACATCACCGTGGTGGCGACGAAGACCCTTACCGCAGGTTTGGAACCCTCAACTGATGTGGCCATTCTTCACGAAATGAGTGCACATAAAGATGTATGACGGTAAACCTATTGAAGATAGCACAGGGGCAGCGATAAAAGCGCGGCATAGGAGGTGGTCCAAAACAGCAGCGTCCGGACGTGCCTGCATTATCCCATGGTGGCTTCACCTGGCCTTTTGTTGCGCGATCCACTTGTCGGTGCGTGCCTCGAGCATGTCGAGAGGCAGAGCGCCACCGTTCAGCATTTCGTCGTGGAACGTGCGCAGGTCGAACTTCGGCCCCAGCTCCCGCTGGGCGCGTTCACGCAACTCCCGGAACTTCAACTGGCCGAGTTTGTAACTGAGAGCCTGGGCCGGCCACGAAATGTAGCGGTCGGTCTCGGATTGGATCGTAGGCTCGTCTACCGCCCCGGATTTACGCATGAAGTCCACGACCTGATCGCGGCTCCATCCTTTGGCGTGAATACCAGTGTCCACCACCAGACGCACCGCACGGAAGAGCTCCGAGGAAAGCCGTCCGTGGTCGGAGACGGGATCCTGATAGAAGCCGACCTCTTTACCCAGTTGCTCGGCATAGAGCGCCCATCCTTCGATGTAGGCATTGAAGCCGAGACCGTGTCGCCGGAACTTCGGCAAACCCTCGAGCTGCTGCTGGACAGAAAGCTGCATGTGATGTCCGGGGACGCCTTCGTGGTAGGCAACCGCCTCGTCGTCAATGAGCGAACGCTCAGCAAACTTCGACGTGGCTACGACGACTCGGCCGGGCCGCTTGCCGTCCGGCGTGCCGATCATGTAGTGGGTCGCGGCGGCCGCGTTGAACTCCGGTATCGCTTCGACCGTGACCGGGGACTTGGGAAGCAAGGTAAACAGCTCGGGCAGCTTCGGCTCCATCTGCGAGATGTAATGGCGAAAATCGTCGAGGATCTGCTCGGCGGAAGTTGGAATGTACTTGGGATTGGTCTTGAGCGAGGCGCGGAAGGAAGCGAGGTCGGCAAAGCCTTCTTTCCTGGCGATCGCCGTCATCTCGGCCGTGATGCGATCGATCTCGCGCAGACCAAGCTGGTGGATTTCGTCCGGCGTCATGTGGGTCGTGGTCCGGGCATAGATGTCGTTCTCATAGCGCCTCTGGCCGTCGGGCAGGGAAGTGATGGAAAGCGTCGTGCGGCCCTGCGGGGCATACTCGGTCCGGACAAAGTCAGCGAATTTCTTGTAAGCGGGGAGGACGTCGCTGTTGACCGCCTCAGTGATCTCCTGGGTCAGGCGCTTTTGATCTTCTGGAGAAATGCCGGCCGGATATTTCTTCCTCGGCTGGAGAAATGGATCGGCAGCGACAATGCCCTCACACTGCACCGGGATCTTTTCCGCCAGGAACCGCACCGGCATCAGCTTGTCCTTCATGCCAACACGCAGGACTTCCGTGATCTGGCCGAAGGCGCGTGGAATCTGGTGCAGCCGCGAGATGTAGTCTTCGTAGTGCTTGACCGAGTCGAGGGGAACCGCCAGCGGCAGATCGGCGAGATTGGTGTGGATGCCGTTCTGCTGGTTGATGGGCATTTCGTATTCTTTGAGGTCGAAGTCGGCGATGCGCTGCTGGAGAACGCGAATGAGGAGATCGTGGGAAGTCTGGTCCTGGTCTGGAAAATCGGCGGTCGGAATCGCCTCCAGGCGCTCGAGAAATGCTTGGTCGGTCTCATGGCGCCGCAGGATGGCCGCGAGCGAGTAGTCGTTGAGCTGGTCGTTGTAACGGTAATCACCGAAAGCAGTCGCGCGTTCGGGAAAATTGCGGAGATCCGCTTCGTATTGCTCGTCGAAAACCGCATCCTGCGCAGCAAGACGCTCAGCCATCGGCTTGAGGCTCTGGGCGCGAACGGAAACAGAAAGGGCAGCCACGATAACGAATACCAGATATGCACGCATAGCGTAGGTAGCGTATCAGAGGAATGGGTCCGCAAAAGAAGAATTCCTGACTGCGGGGAGAAAGCGACAACTGCTCGGACGCCATCAAAGATCTGCCTCGATCGGGCGCACTACTGTGGAGGTCGGGGCGCAGACTCCTGGCCGGCACGTCTTCCAACTGTGAGATAGGTGTGGGTGATCCGGTCGTGCCAGCACAACCCATCTTCATCCAGAAAGGCCCAGGCAAAACCCATGCCGAGGGAGGCTCCGGAAAGGTACCAAGCCAGCACGCGCCAGCGGCGCAGCGAGCGGCTGGCGGCGGTGCCGTCGAAGCGGAAGAGCTTGAGCCCTGCCAGGCGCAACCCCGGGCTGCTGGCAGCATAGACGATCAGCAGATACTGGTAGGCCGCCCAGAATAAACATGGGATTCCGGCTGCGAGCGAAAGCATCTGAACCAGCGGCGGACGAACCCTGGCCACCTTCCAGAAAATAGCGCCAAACAGGGCGGAAGCAGCGGCCACGAATAATCCGTCGATGGCGGCGGCAAAGACCCTTCGGGACAGCGATCCGGCTTGTAGAGGAGCGTCGATGCCGGGCTGCTTGGCGGATTCCTGGCGCACAGATGCGTCCATGGTGATTCCACCAAGGGCCGGGGGGTCGGGCGCAACCTCGGGGACCTCCAGGATTCGCGGCCGGGTCACGACCGGTTCGGCGAGTTGATCGGGCGGAGGCGCGGGCGGCGCCCAGCCAAGTCTAGGAAACTCCAGAATCTTGGCACCGGAGTGGCCGGAATAGGAACTGGCCGCCCGCGGCGCGGTATCCCTTGAAGAATCCTGCAGCGGCAGCGAAGCGGATTCCGCAGCGAAGGCCTCGGCCGACATTCCGTCGAGGGCCAAAGCCTGGTCTGAGACGGGACCAAAGGCAGGCAGCGAAGCGGCGGGCGAAACCGTGGTTTCTGAAGATTCCTCCGCTCCGAATTGCAGATGCAGCGAAGGGTAGCGCGGCGGACGCAGTCTGCGGCGCGAACGATAACGGTTCAGCCGCGCGGAAATCTCATGGCGCCAGGCCGAGCCATCGGGCTCTGCGGAAGCAGGCCGATCAAGCGGAGTGGTGGACACGGATTCCGCTGCAAAACTCAAACTCACACCAGCGGGCAAGGTCTCGGATGGCTCGGAGAAGCCGAACTCTCCGATGGCCTCGGCCTGCGCGTCGTCTGCGGGGGCTTCGCAGAGCGCGGCGTCCAGGCTGGCCGCGAACCTTTCCTCGCTCAGGTCGGGAGCTTCGGCATCGACCAGCTGTCTTTCCGATGCGACTTGCGGGCCTGAGGCCGCCGGGAACCGGAGCGCGGCGGCAGTGCGCGCCTCAGGTCTTGACCCCGGGGAAGCGGAGGGAGAAGGCTCGGAATGGCAGCGGCAAATCTCGCCACACAGCGGACAATTCATGCAATCCAGTTTCAAAAATCGAGTAAGGTCGCGCGAAGTGGACAACCGGAAGCGGACCAATCGGAATCCTAGCCTTTTTCGCTACTTTGCCTCGCGGCCAGCGCCGTGCTAAGTTTCACGGTGTCGCGACCATTAAGCGAAAAATGATAGGTTCGCTGCCAACGAGCGATCTTAATTCCGTTGATTTTTTCCAATGACCCTTCGCTCTAAGTTCCTTATCACGGCGCTGTTTCTTTGTCACCAGCTTCCGGCCTCGGCGCTAGTAACCAGGCAGTTGCTCGTAGAAGATTCGAATAGCGCCAGTGAGGTTGCGGCTCAAGCCGACGCGCAAAAAAACGCAGCGGGGAAGACCCCGTCGCCGGTATCAAACACTCCTTGCGCCAGTGCGGCAGCAACCGAGCAACAGAACGCAACCACCATCTGTGCGGTGCAGCAGGAGAAGGAAGGCGCTATCTACAAATTGCACGGTGACGCTGAGATCCACTATCGCGGCTATGTCTTGCGGGCCGATGAGGTGACCTACGACTCCGACAGCGGCGAAGCCTCCGGCTCGGGCCACTTCACCCTCGACGGCGGCCCCAACGATGACCACATCAAGGCGAGTCACGGAACTTACAACCTGACCACCGAGACGGGCCGCTTCTACGATGTGACGGCGACCACTGGGTTTCGCTTCCAAGGCAAGGAGGTGGTTCTGACCTCCACCGCCCCCTTCGCTTTCACCGGCAAGATGGTGGAAAAAACCAGCTCCGATCATTACCTCGTCTACGACGGCACTATCACCACCTGCGAACTGCCGCATCCCGGTTGGCGGTTTGACGCAAACAAAGTGGTGGTCGACGTGGGCGGCAACGCCAGCATTTTCCACAGCTGGTTCTTCCTGCATGGCTTCCCAGTCTTCTATTTTCCGTATGCGACTTATCCGGTGGAACGGGAGACGCGGCACACGGGATTTCTGGTTCCGACGGCGGGCCAATCTTCGATCAAAGGCACCATTCTCGGCGAAGGCTTTTATTGGGACATGAACCGGAGCATGGATGCCGAGATCGGAGCGGAATACTTTTCCAAGCGCGGATGGTCGCAGAAGGGAGAATTTCGCGCCCGCCCCAGCGACACTTCCTATGTGGACCTGAACTATTTCGGTGTAATCGATCGCGGTATCGAGGTGGGGACCAGCACCGGCCCGCAACTGTTGCGCGAGGGCGGCGAGGAAGCACGCCTGGCCGGGCAAGGCAGCTTCTACGGGTTTCGCAGCGTGGCCAACATCGACTACTTGAGCTCATTTCTATTCCGGCTGGCCTTCAACGAAGTCTTCACCCAGGCGGTGAATTCCGAGGTCAAATCACAGGCTTTTCTGTCCCGACCGGTCAACGGATTCTTTCTGAGCGGAATGGTCGATCGTTATCAGAATTTTTTCCAAACGACGGTTAGTGGCGTACTCTCGAACCCGCCGAGCTTCGATTCCATCCGGATTCTGCACGTTCCCAGCTTCGATGCCTCCAGTGTGGATCATGAACTGGGCCGGTCCCCATTTTTCTGGTCATTCGATGCCTCGCTGGCGGGGCTGACCCGCGGTGAGCCCGGCTTCACGGGCACGCTGCTGGGGCGCTTCGACTTCAGCCCGGAGCTTTCCTTGCCCTTGTATTTCGGGGGATGGTCCCTGCGCCCGGCACTGGCCCTGCATGAGACTTACTACACCGAGCGTTTCGTGAACGGGAGTGCGGTGAATGATCCTACTAATCGCCAGGCTCTGGACGCGTCGGTGGAGCTGCGGCCGCCAGCACTGGAGAAGATCTTCGACCAAGAGTTTCTCGGACGGAAGTGGAAGCATGTCATCGAGCCGCGCGTGGTCTATCGCATGGTGACGGGGGTGAATGACTTTGCCAATGTTCTCCACTTCGATGAGCGTGACATCCTGAGTAACACGGATGAGGTCGAGTACGGATTGGTGACCCGCCTCTATGCCAAGCGCATCGCCCCTCAAACTCAGGAGTGTGCGACGCCCATGACTGGGCTGGCCGTCGGGGCTGCCGCGCCGGAACAGATCGTGCCCTGGCAGCGAGCCGACAACCTGGAGAATCAGCCGTGTAATCAGGGGCCCGAAGTGAAAGAGATCGTTACCTGGGAGCTGGCACAAAAGTATTTTCTCGACCCGACTTTCGGCGGTGCACTCGTTTCCGGGCAGCGCAATGTTTTCACGACCACGGAGGATCTGACGGGCATTGCCTTTCTTATCGAGCCGCGGCATCTTTCTCCCCTGGTGTCGCGCCTGCGGGCTGCTACCAGCAGTCACACCGACACAGAGTGGGATCTCGATTATGACTTTCAGTTGGGCCGCATCAATGCCAGCACGCTACTGGTGAACTACAACGTCGGACCATTCACGGTGGGCGGCGGAGATGCTTTCCTGCAGATTCCGCAAACGGCCACGAGCCCTCCCGCCCAGAGCGAGGGCACCTGCGGACCGACAGAGAGCGGTCAGGTGACGTGCAAGTTTCAACAATTTCGCGTGGCGCTCGGCTATGGCGGGCTAAACCGCCGCGGATTCAGCGCCGCCACCAGTATTGGCTTTGACTCTGAAATCCGGCAACTACAGTTCGCCACCGCGCAGACTACCTACAACTGGAATTGCTGCGGCTTGACTCTGGAATACCGCCGCTACGCGATCGCGAACGTGCGCAACGAAAACCTGTTCCGCTTCACCTTCACCCTGGCGAACATCGCAACCTTCGGGAATTTGAGGCGGCAAGAGCGGCTGTATTAGCCCCCCGGTACTGCCCCAAAACATGGGTGAATCCGCCTGAGGGCGTGGCTCCCGCGGTCCGGGACTGCTACCATAGTGCCTATGCCGTCGGGCGAGAACAGCACTGCCGCCAAGCAGTCCCGTCTCAGCGCGAATCTGCGTGAACTGGGCCGGATGTTGGTCGCCTACTCCGGCGGCGTCGATTCCGCGTATCTGGCCTGGGCCGCGTACCGGGTGCTGGGCGACAACATGCTGGCTGTGATTGCCGACTCCCCCAGCCTGCCTCGTACTCATCTGGTGGATGCTATCGCCTTTGCCACCGAGCAGAAGATTCCGCTCGAAGTTATTTCGACCTCCGAACTGGAGAGTCCCGAGTACGCACGCAACGACGGTCAGCGTTGCTTTTACTGCAAAGACGAGCTTTTCACAGTGATGGAAAAGTTGCGTGCGGCCCGCGGGTTCGACACGATCGCCTACGGCGTGAACCTGGAGGACCAGAGCGACTTTCGCCCGGGCCAGGAGGCCGCCCGGCAACATCACGTCGCTGCGCCGCTGCTGCTGGCGGAACTTACTAAACAGGAAATCCGGGAACTCGCGCGCCAAGCCGGACTGCGCATCTGGGACAAGCCCGCATCGGCCTGTCTTTCCTCGCGAATCGAATACGGCCGTCCGGTGACGCGGGAAGCTCTCGATGCAGTCGAACGCGGTGAAGATGCGCTGCGCGCTCTCGGTTTCCGCCAGTTCCGCGTCCGGCATCACGGCGAAATGGTTCGCATCGAAATCGCCAGGGAGGAATTCGATCGGGCCCTGAATCCCGCCATGGCCGCGGAGTTCACCGCTATTTTCAAGGCGCTCGGCTTCCGCTTCGTCACCCTCGATCTGGAGGGCTTCCGTTCCGGGTCGATGAACTCGTTGCTGCCTGCAGAACAACTTCGGCGTAGCGGTTAAGGGACCTAGCCGCTCAATGGCGGCCACTCGGCCCGTATCGGCTGTGAGATAATCGGATGTTCAACTCGTGATGCTGAGGCGGTTCCTGGTGACCACAATTCGCCGCTCGTTCCTGATCCTGCTTCTGATTTGCCTAGGCTGTGTCGCCCAATCTACGCCCCCGGACCTGGTCCGCAGGATCGAGCGTCAGGTACGCGCTCATTACACCGTTCCGCCGGAGGTCAAGGTGACCGTAGGCACCATCACGCCCGGCAGCGACTGGCCTGGCTACGACACGGTCTCGGTTACCCTCGACGGCGGCGGTGACAGCAACAAGCAGGACTTGAAGTTTCTTCTCTCCAAAGACCGCACCACCATGCTGCGAGTCACAAAGTTCGACCTGAGCAAGGATCCGTTTGCCGAGGTGATGAGCAAGATTGACCTCACCGGCCGTCCGTCGCGCGGGGCCAAGTCGGCGAAGGTGGTAGTAGTTAATTTTGACGACTTCGAGTGCCCGTACTGCGCGGGCATGCACCAGACGCTGTTCCCCCAGATCTTCAAGGAGTACGGAGACCGGGTGTCATTCATCTACAAAGACTTTCCACTGGCGGAGATTCATCCCTGGGCGATCCATGCCGCCGTCGACGCGAACTGCCTGGCAGCCCAAAACGCTGACTCCTATTGGGATTTCGCCGACTATATCCATGCCAACAAGCGCGAAGTGGACAACGAAAAAACACCGGGCGCACGCCTCGATGCCATCGACAAGCTTGCGATGCTGCAGGGGCAGAAGCATAACGTGGACGTGGCTAAGTTGCAGTCGTGCATCAAGGCGCAAAACGAGGATGCGGTGCGGGCATCGATGAAGGAAGCCGATGCCCTTGGCGTGAACGGAACGCCCACTCTCTTCATCAACGGGCAGAAGATCGACGGAGCCGTTGCGGGCAGCGAAATCCGCGCCGCCCTCGACAGCGCCTTGAGAGATGCAGGGCAGCCCGTGCCGGAGCACCTGCCTACGGCTCCCGCACCAGCTTCCAAGTAGTGTCGGGCAGTAGACCGCCGGTTCAGTCGAGTTTGGTGATGGTTATGACGGGAGAAATAGCCTTGAAAAGAATCTCATTCTCTGCCCAAGCCGCCGCGGCGTTTTCTGCCGCCGCGCTGCTGGCAATTTTGATTGGGTGCAGTTCGCCGGTAGGTGGCGATGTAATGGCTACGGTAGATGGGCGGAAGATTTTTCGCTCCGATGTGGACAAGTACTATGATAATTATCAGGCTTCTTCCACGCAGCAGGCGCCCTCCGGCGAACAGGCTACCGCTCTTCGTCTCCAGATTCTGAATCAGATGATCGAAGACGAAATCCTCATGCGCCGCGCCGAAAAACTCGGGCTTCTGGCCACCGACGAAGAGGTTGACCGCAAATTCAACGAATACAAAGCCCCATTTACCCAGGAGGAATTCGACCAGCGGCTCAAAGACAAGAAAATCACGCTGGCCGATTTTAAGCGCGACATCCGCCGCTCCATTACGCGGGACAAAGTGCTGAACAAGGAAGTGTCGTCCAAGATCAACGTGACGGATCAGGACATCACTGAGTACTACAATGCGCACAAGGGCGATTTCAACCTGATCGAGCCGCAGTACCATCTGGCCCTGATCACGGTGACTACGGCTCCGAACCCGCAGGTCCAGAATCAGAACGACAAAGCACAGAACGAAGCCGATGCGCGCAAGAAAATCCAGATGATCGCTAACCGCCTGGACAGCGGAGACGACTTTGCGACGCTGGCGATGAAGTACTCTGAAAATCCGGAAACGTCTGGTAATGGCGGGGACCTGGGCACTTTTCCTGAGTCGGGTCTTAAAGGAATCAACGATCTCGCAACCCGCGAAGCGATAGCCAAGCTCAAACCCGGCCAGTACAGCCCCATCGTCAGCGTGATCGATCCTGCGTCGAGAAGAGCGATGGAATTCCGCATCGTAAAGCTGGTATCCAAGGAACCGGCGGGCCAGCGTGACCTGTCGGATCCGCGGGTGCAGCAGGCCATCCGCTCGCAGCTGCACGACCGCCGCGAGCAGTTGCTGAAAGAGGCCTACTACGAGGTTTTGCGGGATTCCGCCAAGGTGGAGAATTACTACGCTCAGAAGGTGCTTGACAGCAACGGAGTGCAGAAATAGTTATTCTACAATCGCCAGTACATCTCCGGCGTTTACGGCTGCGCCTTCAGTGACCAGGATCTTCTGAATCGTCCCTTTCTTGGGCGACTTGATCTCGTTCTGCATTTTCATTGCCTCCACGACTAGAACGCCTGCGCCCGCCTCGACCTCACTTCCCTGGTCAGCTAGCACACGAACGACCTTACCCGGCATGGGAGCCGTCAGTTTCCTTGGACCAAGCTCATCCACCGCGTCCGCGCGCCCGCGTAACGAACGCGGATCACGAACTTCGACGGCAAAGCGCTCGCTGCCCACCCAAAGATGCAGATCACTGGCCACGCGTTCGCATTTCACTTCGTAGGCCTGGTTGCCGATGCGAAGCGAGAGCACGTCCGGGCGCGCCACAACCGCGTCCACCTCGACTTCGCGACCGTCGAGGCGGCACAGCCAGTGGCCGTCGGCGCGATTGAGCTCGAGTCGATGGTGTTTCCCGTCGATGGTGATGTCGTAAGTCACGTGAAACAGTGGTCAGTTGCCAGTGGCCAGTTGCCGGAAGTAGAGCGGGTGCCCCACCCTTGTCCCTCCGTTTGTTGGAGGGACAGGGTGGGGACCTTGACATCCTGTCCCGCACAAAACCCATTCGAGCGCCAGCCGTTCGCGGGCTGTGCCTGACCTAGTTGGACTTGTTGTGTGCGTCATCGCAGCGCCTCCCGATGAGCCGCACTTTTCCATCGCGAGGCCGTCTTCGAATTGCCGCCGGGAGAGCCGTTTAGCACGGCATGTTCACCCGCCCCTGTCGCCGAGAGGCCCAGCGCGGCAAACATGCCTGCGGCGATCACCGCGACTTCGGCCGCTTTGGAATCAGTCTGGAAATCTGGGCGGTTGACCGGTTTCTCCTGTAACATGCGATCGAGGAATCCAGTGTCCAGTTTCGCGGCGCGGAAATCGGGATGACGCAAGATGCGCCGGAACAGCGAAATGTTGGTCTTGATCCCGCCCACAAAGTACTCGCTGAGAGCGCGAGTCAGCCGGCCGATGGCCTGCTCGCGGTCGGCGCCGTAGCCGATCAGCTTGGCCAGCAGCGGATCGTAGTCCATGGGTACGGTCCAGCCCTCGTACATGCCGCTGTCGCGGCGAATGCCCGGCCCCGAAGGCGCCAGCAGAAGAGTGATTCTTCCCGGGCTGGGAAAATAGTTGTTGTCGGGATCCTCGGCGTAGATGCGGCACTCGATGGCATGGCCACGAATCTTGATTTCATCCTGGGTGAAGGGAAGCCGCTCGCCGTTGGCGATGCGAATCTGCAGGTGCACCAGATCGAGCCCGGTGATTAATTCAGTGACCGGATGTTCCACCTGCAGGCGAGTGTTCATCTCGAGGAAATAGAAATTCTTCTGCTGGTCCACCAGGAACTCGACCGTGCCGGCATTGGTATATGCGGCGGCCTGGGCCACACGAACGGCGACTTCGCCCATCCGGCGCCGCATGTCGTGGTCGACAATCGGCGAGGGGGCTTCTTCGACAACTTTTTGATGCCGCCTCTGCAGCGAGCATTCGCGCTCCCCGAGATACACGGTATTTCCGTGCTCGTCGGCCAGGATCTGCATTTCGATGTGGCGCGGATTGACGATCGCCTTCTCGATGTAAACTTCGCCGTCGCCAAACGAGCGCTCGGCCTCGCTGCGCGCGCCTTCCAGCGCGGACTTGAGATCCTGCGGCGCCTGCACCAGACGCATGCCCTTGCCCCCGCCACCCGCCGCCGCCTTCAGCATGATGGGATAGCCGATGCGCGCCGCTACCTGTTCGGCCTGTTCGAGCGATTCCAGACCGCGCGAAGTCCCGGGCACAAAGGGAACGCCGGCACGCTCCATCGCCTGCCGGGCACGGGTTTTCGATCCCATTGCCTCCATAGCCACTGCTGTGGGGCCTATGAATTTCACCCCTGCATCGGCACAGGCCCGGGCGAATTGTGCATTTTCGGAAAGAAAGCCGTAGCCGGGATGAATGGCCTCAGCGCCGGAGCGGTGGGCGACGTCAAGAATTTTCGCAATGTTGAGATAAGACTCGGCAGCGGCGGGCGCACCGATCGGGTAAGCCTCGTCAGCCTTGCGCACGTGCAAGGACGCGCGATCCACCTCCGAGTAAACGGCAACCGCGGCGACCGCCATCTCGTGGCAAGCGCGGATCACGCGCACGGCAATTTCGCCCCGGTTCGCGATCAGGATCTTCTTGAACATGGAAAGGCACTGGGCGGAGCGGGATTCGGAAGCAGAAGGCTCCGGCCAGTCCGAACATTGTAACGGAGGCCCAGAGGCTGCGCTGCGGTTTGTGATCGCAGGTGGCCGCCGACTACCTCGACGGCCGCCGCGAAAAACTGACGGTGAATGGCGTTGGTTGCTCGCCGGGTCCACGCTGCAGCCAACTTTTCCGAGGGATGAAGCGGTAGCGGACCAGCGTCCAGATCGCCAGCCACCCATCGGAGTGACGGATTTTCTTCCCCTCGACGGCGGAACGGGGATTATACGAGATGGGAACTTCCGCGATCTTCTCGCCCATGCGGCAGAGCTTGGCCGTCACCTCCGGGCAGAACTCAAAGCGATGGCACTGCAGTTCGATGCGAGTCAGGAGCGAGCGTCGGATGACCTTGTAACAGGTAGCCTCGTCGTGAATGCCCGCGCCGTAAAGCAGGTTGGTCAGGTGCGTCAGCAGCTTCGCGCCGAGAAAGAAGCGCAGCCCGCGTTCCGGACGATCCGGCCGCACACCATAGACGACATTTGCCTTGCCTTCGTCGAGTGGCCGCAACAATGCGGAATAATCCTGCGGATCGTATTCCAGGTCGGAGTCCTGAATCAGTACGTACTCGCCCCGTGCATAGGCGAGGGCCGTACGAATGGCCGCTCCCTTGCCGCAGTTTCTCTCGTGGAAAACCACGGTGACGTCGTCCATCGGCGGCAGAGCCTGCAGTTTCTCGCGCGTGCCGTCGGTCGAACCGTCGTCTACGACGATGATTTCCTTCCTCACCGGAGAGCCGTGGATGGCCTGCAACAACTCGTCAACATGGGCTACCTCGTTGTAGACCGGCACGATCACCGACACGCATCCCTTCCAGGGATCGTTGGCCTCGGCCGGAATTCCCGCCGGCGCGGTATAGAGAGATGTCACAATCGGGGCTCCGCTCGCGCACATCGGCAATCTTGAGGATTCTGTAGCATAGTATCATCTAGTTTTGTCTGGATCTCCCACGTTCCGCATGTCTCCGCCTGAACTCGCGACGAAGCAAAGCGCAGGCACTTTACCTCTGCTTTCCAAACCTGCGCGATTTGCACACCGGCTCACGATTCTGCTGCTACTGGGCGCGGGCACAGCCTTGCGGTTCGTCTGCCTGACCTCAAAACCGTTCTGGTTTGACGAGTGTTTCAGCGCGGAAGCCGCCCGCATCGGCTGGCCGAGTTTCCTCCACTTGCTGTGGTGGCGGGAAGCCAACATGTCGCTGTACTACTTGTTGCTGCGGATCTGGCTGCGTTTTGGACAGAGCGAGTTCTTCATTCGCAGCTTGTCAGTCCTGATTGCTGCGGCGACGATCCCCGCCGTTTACTGGCTGGCTGAGCTGTTATACGACCGGAGAGCCGCAGTGATCGCGGCCGCTCTTCTGACGTTCAATGCCTACAGCGTTCGCTATGCCCAGGAAGCGCGCAGTTATGCGCTATTCCTGCTGCTGGCGACTCTCTCTTCCGGGTTCTTCATTGCCCACATCCGACAGCCGGGCAGGCGCAACCGGCTGGGCTACATCCTGATCAGCATTCTGGCGACGTACGCTCATCTTTACGCGCTGCTGCTGGTGGCAGCCCACTGGCTGGCGCTTCGGGGGCTGGGCCGCGCGCCGGAGAGCGCGGATCAGTCCAGCGCGCCAGCAGACCTGCGGCGCGCCTGGAGGACGATCGGGCTGGCGGCGCTGCCACTGCTGATTTTTTTGGCCAAGACAGGCGCTGGCCCCATCCGTTGGATACCCCGGCCCGGAATTCACGATTTGCTTCGATTTTTCGAAAATCTGGCGGGCAGCGCCAGTTGGCCACTCCCAGCAATCTATGCGGTATGCTGCCTTGCCGCGGTGGCTCCGCTCGGAAGCCGTTTGTGGGCGAGGAATCAGCGGTGGCAGATTTGGCGCGTGCAGTTCCTGCTCGTCTGGCTGTTGTTTCCAGTGCTGCTGACAGTTTTGCTGTCGTTCGCCAGGCCGGTTTTTCTGGCGCGCTACATGATCTTCTGCCTGCCCGCGCTGCTCATCCTGGTCGCTGCGGGGCTGGCTCGGTTGGGGAAAGCCTGGATGCTCGCGGCAGTACTGGCCGGAATACTGCTCTGTTGCTCGCAGGGAATCTTATTCGTCTACGGTCACGATTTCGACCATGAACGCGACGCTTCAGGGTCGGCGACTTACTATATTCTGGATCATAGCGAGGCCGGAGACGGGATTATCTTTCACATTGCTGAGACGCGCGTGCCTTATGAGTTTTTCCGCTTGGTCCGCGCCGGAGAGAACACCGCCAGCCCTGACTTTACTTCTCCGCTGGGGCCTGAGATTCTCTTCCCGCGGCACGGTGCAGGCCTAGACTACCGCGACTTCACGGGCAAGCCTGCGGAGGACTTCTTGCGCTCGGTCGCTCCCACTCACGCCCGCCTGTGGGTCATGCTGATGTACAACGAGACGCCGGCAGCAGTTCCCGATCCCACCACGGCGATGATGAATCGAGCGCTCCCGGAGTTTTTCCCGAAAGTGCAGCGCTGGCAGTTCGCCAGGGTCGAAGTCCGCCTTTACAGCAGGTAGTTCGGCGGTCTCAAGATCGGCGTGCCCAAGGGCGTAGAAAAGCCTCTCTCACATGGCGAAAGAGGCTTCGAGTTCTTGACAGCAGCTCAGCCGAGATTACTTGGCCTGAGCTTATTTAGGTTGATCCACCGTGATGCCGCCGCCGGCTTTTTGCGCTTCCTTCGCGGCTCGGGCTTGTTTAGCCTGCATGGCCTGGTCCACCCAACTGTCCGCGGTCTTCAGATCCTGGGTGCGCGCGTCAAGGTCGTCGCACTCCACGTCCGCCTTCTCGCGATACATCAGGTTCAGGTAGGCCATGGCATCGTCGTAATCTGGACGGAGTTCGATCGCCTTCTTGAGCGTGTCGATGCCTTCCTGGATGGCGGGCGAGTTCTTCACCTTCAGTTCGGCACAGACTCTGTTCTGGTCCTTGTTCTTGGGATTCAGATGCTCGTCCGGCTTCAGGCCCAGCTTGGCCCGCTCTTCCATGCGCGGCGCGTAGCAGGCTGTCCAGTCAATCAC
The DNA here is from genome assembly GCA_900290255.1 of Candidatus Sulfotelmatobacter kueseliae. GTDB lineage: Bacteria > Acidobacteriota > Terriglobia > Terriglobales > Acidobacteriaceae > Sulfotelmatobacter > Sulfotelmatobacter kueseliae. The sequence continues at coordinate 53,583 of OMOD01000144.1, read as the reverse complement.
GCCTACCGAGTAGTAGGGCTCGGGATCGTTGGGATCGAGATCGGACGCCATGCGGTAATACTTCTTGGCATCGTCAAACTTCTTCATGTTCAGATAAAGATAGGCGATGCCTTTGGCGCTGTTGACCTTCTGATCACGGGCAGGATTGGCGTCAATCACTTTCTGATATTCATCAATGGCCTGTTGCGCCGTGCGCAGATTATCCGGTGCGTCCACGCCGGGAATGTATTGCGAAACATAAGCCGTGGCCAGATACATGCGCGCGTTGATGAGGCTCGGGTCCAATTCCACGGCCTGTTGGAAATGATCGATAGCCTGCTCGTAATGAGAGTTCTTGTAGGCTTCAACACCCTTATTGAGCTGGTCGCGGGCTCGCAGCTTGTTGCAGCCTACGGAAGAGAAAAGGGCCAGCGCTACCGCCGCCAGCGTGAGTATTCTTAGATGATTATTCATTGCGGTATAAGTCTCCCTCGCCACAGCATCCTAGGCCCAGGGACAGCGGTTTGCAAGAGCGGGCTGCGGCAGCACGGGAGCGGTACGCTCCCGCGCCGTGGGCCGGATGCGCAGACGCACTCCAAAAACCTACTCAGCGGGCAATATCAGTTGCCCGCCTCGATCTTGGCGGTGATCAGGCCAACCTTGTCCACGCCGGCAGCGTGCGCGATATCAATCACGTTGGCGGCATTCGCGAAGGGAATCGCGTCATCTCCTTTGATAAACATGACCTTTTCCGCGCGTTGCTTGTAGATATCGGAGAGACGTCCTTCCAGGTTGTCCCAAGTTGCGTCTTCGTTGTTGATTTTCAGACCCGGCTCCTGGCCCGGGCCACGGTCAATCAACTGCACGACGATAGTGCGGTCCGGAGTGGTGTTCTTAGGCGCGTTCGGTGGAGGCGGCTGCGGCACCAGCGCATCCAACCCTTTCGGTGTTACCGGCGAGATCACCATGAAGATGATCAACAGCACCAGCAGCACGTCAATGAGCGGGGTGACGTTGATGTTCGCGTTCTGTCCACCCTTCGTGCCAACTGCCATTGACATAGTCGTTCTCCTCTATTGCCCGCCCGCAGCAGGCGGAGCCGGCGGGGGCGTGGTTGTCTTCTTCTGATCGGTGAGCAAGCCAAGATCGTCCACCCCGGCAGCCCGGACGGCATCCACGACCTGCACGAAGCCGCCGTAACGAGCCCGCATGTCCGACTTCACGTAGACACGCTTGTTCTGCGCGTTGGTGAGGCGGTCCTTCACCTTGGTCGTCAGAGCGTCTACCGTAATCCGGTCGCTGCCCAGATACACCTGCCCATCCCGCGTGATGGAAACCAGCAAGGCGTCTTCCTTGTCGGCGTCCTCCATGGGAGTCGGGTTGTTCACCTTCACCATGTCCACGCTGACACCCTTCTGCAACATGGGCGTGACCACCATGAAGATGATCAGCAGCACCAGCATCACGTCCACCATGGGCGTGACGTTGATGTCGGAACTGATTTTGGATCCTTCGTCTCGCTTTGAAAGTGCCATAGCTTTCGTATCTCCCCTACTGCGGCCGGAACAGCGCACCGCGTCAAGTTGGGAAGGTCCGGCGCCGGAGTCCTCCAGCGCCGGACAAGCAACTCAATGCGGAATGCAGGCCGCGCCCTTTACCGGCGATCGCCGCGCTTCTTGAGGAAGTAGTCGATCAGTTCGCTCGACGAGTTGTCCATTTCCACGTCGAACGCTTCCACGCGGCCGGTCAGGTAGTTGAACATCATCACGGCCGGGATGGCGACGAGCAGCCCGATGGCCGTCGTGACCAGCGCTTCCGCGATACCGCCGGCGACTGCTGCCAGACCGGTGGCCTTGGTGTTGGCGATGCCCGTGAACGCGTTCAGAATGCCCATCACCGTTCCGAACAATCCTACGAAGGGAGCGGTCGAGCCGATGGTGGCCAGGCCGCCCAGTCCGCGCTTCAGTTCAGCATGGACAATGGCTTCGGTGCGCTCGAGAGCGCGCTTCGAGGCCTCAATGGTCTCGCCGGGAATCGCACCCGGGCTATCCTGGTGAGCCCTGAACTCCATCAGGCCAGCGGTGACCACCTTGGCCAGGTGGCTCTTCTTGTTGCGCTCGGCGACCTTGATGGCTTCGTCAATGCGGCCGTCGCGCAGGGCTCCCGCCACTGCGGGGGCAAAGGCGCGTGATTGCTTACGCGCCGCGCTGTAGGCCATCCACCGGTCAATCATCACTCCGATGGACCAGCCGGACATGACGAACAGAATTAGGACCACCGTCCGGGCCACCCATCCCATTGCCTTCCACAAGCCCAAGGGATCGGTTGCCATGCCACCGCCCTCCTGGATAACCCAGGTGGCTGCGATGGAAACGTGACTGAGAATGACTCCTGTTACGTGAGCTGCAAGCATGAGTTGCTTTTCCCTCCTCGGAATTCTTCTTACTGGTTAAGACACTTTGATGCGTCGGTTCGGCCAACCGCTGGCTGGAAAGTGCATCGCCGGCGGGCGTACGGCTTTCGCCGCACAGGACCCGGGTCTACCCCGTGCCGAATCAGGACTCCGGCATGACAGCGGTCTGGCCCGAGCTCTCTTACCAAGCCACTCCCGGCCACCGCGCTTTGGTGGGAAAAGGGAGGGCCCGATATCAACTAACTACCTTCTACTACTTTCGTCCGGTTCACGCCACACTTGGGAGTTTAGCCCCCGGAGAGCGTGAAGTTCACCTGCACCTGGGTTTCGACCTCGACCGGTTCGCCGTTCAGCAGATACGGCTTGTACTTCCACTGCTTCACGGCGTCGATCGCGGCCGGGGCCAACATCGGATGCCCGCTGATCAATTGCAGGTTCTCGATGTTGCCTTCTTTGCTGATCTGGGCCTGGAGAATCACCACGCCCTGAATGCGTGCCTGCCGCGCCAGCGGCGGGTAGGTGGGGTTCACCTTGCGGATCAGAAGACCCGACTGTACGCCTGACGAAACGCGGATGCGCTGCGGCGTGGCGATCTTGGGCACGGGCAAGTTGCTGGCGGCATTAACGATGCCACCAATGACGCCGCCCATCTGTCCACCCGGAACACCCCCGGGAACTCCTCCGATCACGCCGGCCGTAGACATGACCGGCGGGGGCGCCTCGTCTTCCTTGATCATCTGTACTTTTTGCGGAATCTTGGTTGGCGTGCGCAACTCGCCGTTCACGATGTCGGTCTGGATTACTTTCACGATCTTCACCGGCGCGGCGGCGGGCGGCGGCGGCGGAGGAGGCGGAGGCGGCGCCACCAGGAATGTCATGAGCTGCGTTCTCGGTAAGGCCTCGGTGAAGATCAGCGGGATCAGAATCATCACAATGATGATCATGATCTCCAGCAGAAACGCGATTGCGGATGTGCGCCCCCGCCTGGTCTTTAACCTGCCCCCTGACTCAATGAGACTGTCTTCAAACATATGATTCTCCCCCTACTTCAGAGCCTACGGAAATTTAGACACCGTCCGTTCCCTTTTTGCTCCCGGGATCCGAGTCTTGCCCGCGAGTCCCCCGGCGGCTCGCCGAACTTTCCAATAAACCTTTCTAACTGCTTACAATCAAAGGCCTAAACCGAACCACTTCCACGGCTTCGTAGCCCTTACTTGGTCTTGCCGGGCATGGTCACCGGACGCTTGCCTCTTTCCATCCGCCAATCCTGGTACGCCACCAGGATCGGAGCCGCGATCGCGATGGACGAATACGTTCCAATTAAGATGCCAATAACCAGGGCAAGGCTGAAACCATGCAGCACCTCGCCACCGAATAAAAAGAGTGCGAGTACGGTAAGGAAGGTAAGGCCCGCTGTCAAGATCGTTCTACTCAGGGTCTGATTGATGCTGCGGTTGACGATCTCCGACAGTTTCTCGCGCCGCATCAGTTTAACGTTTTCCCGGATACGGTCAAATACCACGATCGTGTCGTTATTCGAGTAACCGATCAGGGTGAGGATGGCCGCGATCACGGTCAGGGAAACCTCCTCCTTTTTCAGAGAAAAGAACCCCACAGTGATCAGCGTGTCATGAAATACCGTGATCACAGCCGCGACGCCGTAAATCCACTCGAACCGGAAACCGAGATAGATCAGCATCCCCCCCAGCGAATAGAGAGTGGCCAGACCTGCCTGCTGGCGCAACTGTCCGCCGACCTCCGGGCCGACGATCTGGACGTTACGCACCCCGAAATCGGAGAGGAAGAAGCCATCCTGCAACGAAGCTACCACCGCTGGATCGGCCGCGCCCTTAAGCTGGTCAATTGAATTCAGCACCCCGCTCATGGTCTTGTCGCGATAATCCACGATCGCCTGAGCCTGCGCCGTGTATTTCTGTTCGGCGTCGGACCCTAGGCGTAGCGGGTCTTTATCCATCAGGTAATTCTTGATTGTCAAAGAACTGGCGTTGTTCAGGTCACATGCATCGGCGCTGGCTGCGCCGCATTGTTTCCCTGCTGGAACATTTTTCTCCAGCGCCCGGATGATCGTCAGCTTGCCCTGATCGAGCGCTTGCGCGCTGGTTTCGCGCACATCGAGGTCGATCAGAATCTCGTCGTTCGCGATCAGCCCATACGTTTGAATCTTAGGGTCGTGCAAGCCGACGCGATTCATGTCGGCGCGCACCACTCCCAGGTCTGGCGTGTGCGAGAACTTCACGTTTACCAGAGTCCCGCCACGAAACTCCACGCCCCAGGGAATGCCGTGCCAGAACAACATGGAGAACACGCCTGCGACGCTAAAGACCAGCGAAAAGGCGAGAAAATACCACTTTTTGCCAAGAAAATCTATGTTTACGTCGCGAAAGAACTCCACCTTTTGTCTAGCCCCTTATCTTTCTATGACTTAGCAGCGATCTAATAATTGGGAAATCTGGCTGGGCAATTTAAAACCCGGTACTTGAATCCGCCCAAGGTTTTCAATCACTCAATTACTAAATCTCCCAATTACCCAATTCCTAAATGCTGAGCGCTTCGCCGCGCTGCTTACGGCTCAGAATCCAGTCGAAGATCACGCGCGAGACGAACACAGCGGTAAACAGGTTCGCCAGCAGACCGAACGTCAGCGTGGTGGCAAACCCGCGCACCGGACCTGTGCCGAATATAAACAGAATTGCTGCCGAGACAATCGTGGTGACGTGGGTATCCACGATCGTGACCCAGGCGTGGCTGAAACCCTGATCCACCGCCGAAGACGGCGTCTTGCCGTTGCGCAGTTCTTCGCGAATGCGCTCGAAGATCAGCACGTTAGAATCCACGCCCATGCCCACCGTCAGAATCACGCCCGCGATTCCGGGCAGCGTAAGCACGGCTTCGAAATAGCCCATGAAGCCGAGCAGGATGATGAGGTTCAAAATCAGGGCAACATCGGCGTTGATACCGGCGCCGCGGTAATAGATCAGCATGAAAATCAGCACGGCCACCATGCCGACAACGGCGGCGCGAACACCGGCGCGAATCGAATCCGCGCCTAGAGACGGCCCCACGGTAATCTCTTGCAAGTACTTGATGCCGGCCGGCAGAGCACCGGAGCGCAGGATCATGGATAGATCTTTCGATTGCTGCTCGCTCATGCGGCCGCCCGAGATCTCGCCGCGATCACGGATGGCCTCGTGGATATTGGCAACTTCCTGCACCTTGTTGTCGAGCACCACGGCCAGCATGTCACCCACGTGCGCGGAAGTGAAGTTGTAAAACCGCTGCCCACCTTCAGTGGTCAGCGTGAAACTCACGCTGGGCTGGCCGTTCTGATCGCGGCTGGGCTGCGCATCGCGCAGGTCTTTCCCGCTAACGGCGGAGATACGGGACACCAGATACCATGCGGGCCCTTCGCTTTCGGTCCCGGGCATGTTGTGTCCGGGAAGAAGCATCGCATCCGAGGGCAGAATGCCACCCTTATCCTGTCTCGCCGCCTGCTCGCTGGGGTACGGTCCACCCAGAGATTGCTTGATCTCAAGCATCGCGGTCGACTGCATGATGTCCTTCACGCGCGCCGGATCGTCCACTCCCGGCAGTTGCACCAGAATCTGATATTGGCCCAATCCGTGAGGAGCGATGGTGGGCTCGCTGACGCCCAGCTGGTCAATCCGGTTGCGGATGGTCTCGATGGCCTGCGTCACCGCCTTGTTCTTGAGTTCGGTGAGGTTTTGCGTCTTCATGGAAAGGTCCCAGGAATTTTCCGCTCCCCCATTGATGCTGTACTCGGGCAGGTGGTCCTGCACGATGCTCAGCAGATCGGTGCGGGAACTGGCCTGCACACCTTTCAAAACGACGTGATCCGGATTGTTCTGCGGATCCGGCTGAGTGATATCGGCGTAGTCGATCTTGTGGCTGCGCATCTGCTGCTTCAGAATTTCGATCGCGTTCTGCGCATCCACATTGACGGCGTCGTTCACCTGAACCTGGAGAATCAGGTGAGTGCCGCCGCGCAGATCGAGACCGAGATGAATGCGCTCACCCATGGCCGCAAGCAGTCCCTGGGGAGAGAGGCTCTTGGGAATTCCAAAGATGCCTGCCAGGAAGAACAGCAGCGTGCCCAGGATGATGCCGAGCTTGGTAAGAAGAGTCTTGTTCATAAAGAATCGGTCCCGAGTCGTGAGTCCCGAGTCCCGAGCTTCCGTCCGATCGCGCAAACGCGCCGCGCGACTCGGGACTCGCAACTCAGGACTTATTTTGCCTTCACTTCTTCCTCCGCCGTCGTCACCGATACCACGGAAGCCTTGGTCACTTCCACCCGCAGGTTGTCCGGCGGGACGCGCAGGTGGATCGCGTCATCTTTCAGCGCAATGATCGTGCCGCGCAGGCCTCCGCTGGTGGTGACTTTATCTCCGGTCTTAAGCTGCTCCAGCATGCCCTGCCATTTTTTCTGGCGGCGTTGCTGGGAATAGAACATATAGACAACCAGCAGAATGATGGGCAGGAACAGCACCAACCCGGGCAGCCCTCCGCCACCGGTTTGTACAGCCAAGCATAAGGGCATATTCATGAGGTCTAGTCTTTAACGGATACGTCCGCGAAAAATCACCCGCGCCGTCTAGCGCCGCGGGAGCTGTCATTTCACCACGGGGTTTGGATCGACTTCGGCCGGGTTCCTTCAGCTTCAGGCTTGAATCCGGGGAGGTCTACGGTTTCGGTCGAGACCAGACGCTAGAAAGGAAACCGGACTTCCCCAAGTGAAATAGAATGCCGCACCCGCCGCATAGTGTCAAGGTAGAAACTCAGGTTGTGGATCGTGTTCAAGACCTGGGCCAGCACTTCGTTGGAAGCATAGAGATGCCGCAAATAGGCACGCGAATAGCGGCGGCACACCCGGCAGCCGCAGTTGGGGTCGAGCGGGCCCTGGTCCTGGGCATAGCGCGCCTGTTTGATGGAGATCTTACCTTCCGACATGAACAGCAGCCCGTGGCGCGCCGCCCGCGTGGGCAGCACACAATCCATCATGTCCACACCCAGGCTGGCGTATTCGACGATTTCTTCTGGCGTCCCGACTCCCATCAGATAACGCGGCCTGTCGGCCGGCAAGTGTTCGAGTGTGGATTCAACGATCTCGCGGGTCAGGGCACGCGGCTCTCCGACGCTCAGCCCGCCGATGGCGTAGCCGGGGAAACCGATTTCGATTGTTCGCTCGGCGGATTCTTTCCTCAGTTCGCGATCCATGCCGCCCTGCACGATGCCGAATAAAGACTGCGTGGAACAGCCGCCAGTTGCCAGTTGCCAGTTGCCAGTCCTGAGTTCATTCTGACCTTCTTCATTGTCATTCCGAGCGAAGCGAGGAATCCGCTCTTGCTGAGGCCCGACGTCTGAGGTCCGAGGTCTGCTCCACGGCACTTCACTCTTATGTGCCTCAAAACATTTCTTGCTCCTTGCCGCCCAGCGCAGGGTCAGTTCCATCGAGGCTCGCATGCGATCGTGGTCCGCGGGATACTCCGTGCACTCGTCGAACGCCATGATGATGTCGGCACCCAGCCCGATCTGCGCGTCCATCGCGCTTTCCGGGCTGAAAAAATGAGAGGAGCCGTCCAGATGCGAACGGAAGTCGACGCCCTCTTCGGTCACTTTGCGCAGTTGGTTCAGACTGAAGACCTGGAACCCGCCCGAGTCCGTGAGGATGGCTCGCGGCCACGCCATGAACCCATGCAACCCGCCCATCCGCCGGACAGTTTCGACGCCCGGCCGCAAGTAAAGATGATAGGTGTTACCGAGAATGATCTGCGTGCCTAGTTCCTCCAGCGTGTCCTGCGGCACTCCCTTAACCGACGCGAGGGTTCCCACCGGCATAAATACCGGCGTTTCGATTTCACCATGCGGAGTGACGAGACGCCCGGCGCGGGCGCGGCCGCTGGCCTTTTCGATGTTGAACGAGAATGACACTGTTTGGGATTGTAGCAACCGTGGTCAGTGACCAGTGGTCAGTAGCCAGCAAATAAAAATGCGGGGGGGGCCCCATGTCTCGCCGCTTTTGCGAGACATGGGAGCCAAGCGAGCCGCTTCAATCGTCAATCGTAAATCGTCAATCGCAAATCCGGACGATCTCTGCGCGTATCCCTCCGCGTTCAACCATCAGCATCCCCACGCTGACCGGCAATTTAAACCGTCGCGGTCCGGCGCTGCCGGGATTGAAGTAGAGCACGCCGCCGCGCCTCTCCTGCATTGGCCTGTGGCTGTGCCCGAAGATCACCACATGGAACCCGGCGGCTTCCGGCTTGAGGTCAAGCCGCGCGAGATCGTGCAGGACATAGATAGACACGCCGCCGATTTCCACGATCTCGGTGTCTTGCAGTTTGCGAGCCCAAGCGCCCTTGTCGACGTTGCCGCGCACAGCCGTTACCGGGACGATGGCGCGAAGCTGGTCCAGAACCTCGGGCGCGCCCACGTCGCCAGCGTGAATGATATGCTCGGCCCCGCGCAATGCTTCGAGCGCCTCAGGCCGAAGCAAGCCGTGGGTGTCGGAGATCACGCCAATAGAAATCGGACTTCCTCAGTTGTAAGATGTCACTTTCCCGGTGGTGCGTCATCCCGAAGCCCCGCGTTTTCGCGAGCGGGGCGAGGGATCTCGCGGGCAGCGCTACCGCTGCCGCCCTTCATCCGCTCGACGAACTTTCCGATGCTGACGACGGCTCGCCCCACCGTACCGCGGCCAATCTCCTGCTTCTCATCCCGCGCCGTGACCCGCAGAGTGTAAAAGCGCCCGTCGAAAGATTCGAGCGCAGCTTCGGCTTTGACCCGGGTTCCGATGCGGCTGGCCGCGCGATGCTCGATGTTGATCGACGTCCCCACCGTGATCTCATCGCCCTCACAGTAGGGCTGCAGCGCGTGGAACGCCGCCGTCTCCATCAATCGGATCATCTCGGGCGTGGAGTACACCGGTGGCAATTCGGGATGGTGCGAGGTCAGCGTGTGCTTGAATTCAACCGTCTCCTCCGCTTCACCGCGCGCCCCGATCGGAATGTCCTTGGCCAAAATTGTCCCCTCCAAAAGATAATGAGCCAATGATTCTATCGAATCACTGGCCCGAATCGTTTTGAGCTGAGATTCGGTCTATGCTACTGCCGCCCCCCGCCGCGCTTCGATCCCGTCCAGGGCCTTCCACAGCATGCGCGCGGCATTCTCCGCGGCATCCAGAGCTGCAGGGGCAGAGTCGGGATTGGCCGCGATCCACTTTTCGAGTTGCTTGCGCCAGACCTGAGAGTGATAGACATCGGCGGTCGCGTGGAGTTTGAAGTATCCGCAAGTCTTGTCGTCAGCGCCGTACATCTCGCGCAGGCCACGTTCCTTTTCCTGCGCGATGCGCGGCACCTGCGACTCGTAGACGTAGAAGGCGGCCAGTGCTTCCGCGGGCGAGCCTTCGCTGGCCACGCGATGAAAATGCCGGACGAGTTGCCGAATTTCCGGCACGGGGCTGTGCCAGTCGAGGTTGCGAGTCGATCCCATACCTTCGGCGAAGTCCAGCCATAGGTCGGAGTGCGACACCGACCCTATGCCCCGCCGGGCTTTCCCGCCCTTTTCGTCGCACATATTGGCCAGCACGGCACGCCGCAGTTCGCCTTCCTCCAGGCGCAGCCCAAAGGCCGCCAGGTAGGAGGGAAAGGCCTCCACGTGACGGTAGTAGTCCTGGGCATAGGCGCGCAGATCGTCGCGGGGTCAACTCGCCAGCGGCCCACGCCTGGTAGAAAGGATGGCGAAGCATGTCGTAGGGCGCGATCCGGGCCTCTAATTGCTCGAAAAATTCGGCTGTAGTCACGATTCCCCCTAAGGCTCGCTGTATGACTTTCTAGTATACGGCGCGTCTAGTGAGTCAGAAGTGATGGGAATCACCAGTCCCGCCAAGTTGCTAGAATGAAAGAGGAAAGAGTGCAGCGAATCTGGGGTGGCGCTAGTCCGGATGCAGTTCACCGAACAATTCGACGTAGTCGTTGTCGGCGCCGGTCATGCCGGTTGTGAGGCCGCGATGGCCGCCGCCCGCATGGGACTGAAGACCGCCCTCTACACGCTCAACGTGGACCTGATTGCGCAGATGTCGTGCAATCCAGCCATCGGCGGAATCGCCAAAGGGCACCTTGTCCGCGAAGTCGATGCCCTCGGCGGCATCATGGGTGAAATCACTGACGCGGTGGGCATCCAGTTCCGTCTGCTGAACACTTCGCGCGGTCCGGCGGTGTGGTCTCCGCGAGCGCAGTGCGACAAGCAGGCTTATCGCCTGAAGATGCGCGAGGTGCTGGAATCGCAACCAAACCTGAAGATCAAGCAGGCGGAAGTGGCGGATTTGATCGTCGAAAACAGCCGTCAGCCGTCAGCCCTCAGCCCTCAGCAAAACCGGGAAGGGCACGGCTTCAGTCGTGCCGAAAAGAATCCTTTTCAGGATGCGGCTTCAGCCGCTTGGGGCTCGGCCAACGACCAACGACCAACGACCGACGATCGTCGCCGTGTTTCCGGCATCAAGCTGCGCGACGGCCGTACCGTCGGCGCGCAAGCGGTCATCATTACGACCGGAACCTTCCTCAACGGACTTATCCACTGCGGCGAGCAGCAGTATCCTGCGGGACGATCCGGTGAACCGCCCGCGGTCCTGCTGGGCGAGGCTCTGAAGAAACTGGGCTTGCGCGGTTGCCGGCTCAAGACCGGCACGCCGCCGCGACTCGACGGGCGCACCATTGACTGGTCGCGCTTCCCAGCGCAGCCCGGCGACGCCGACCCCACACCGTTCAGCTTCCGCACCCGGCGCGTTGCCCACCACGATTCGCAGGTGCCCTGCTACATCGCCTGGACCACCGAAGAAACCCACCGCGTCATCCGCGAAAACGTGCACCGCTCGCCGATGTATAGCGGACAGATTCAGTCCATCGGCCCGCGGTATTGTCCCTCCATCGAAGACAAGATCGTGAAGTTCCCTGACAAGACAACGCACCAGCTGTTCCTCGAGCCGGAAGGACTGAACACGTACGAAATCTACGTGAACGGCTTGAGCACATCGCTGCCCGTGGATGTGCAGCTTGCCATCCTGAAGTCGATCCCGGGCCTTGACGGCGCAGAAATGATGCGGCCAGGGTACGCCATCGAGTATGACTCGATTGATCCCACCGAGCTCGAACGCACGCTTGAAACCCGCAAGATTGCCGGCCTGTTTCTCGCCGGCCAGATCAACGGCACGTCGGGGTACGAGGAAGCGGCGTGCCAGGGGATCATGGCGGGCATCAACGCCGCGCTCAAGGTGAAGCATCAGCCCCCTCTGATCCTCGACCGCACCGAAGCCTACACGGCGATTCTGATTGACGACCTGATCTCCAAGGGCACCAACGAGCCTTACCGCATGTTTACCTCGCGCGCCGAATTTCGCCTGCACCTGCGGATTGACAATGCTGACCGTCGCCTTACGCCGCACGGACGCCGCGTGGGTCTGATTTCTGATGAAGCCTGGGCAGATTTCCAGGCCAAGCAGGAGCGGCTGGAGAGACTGAAGAAGGTGCTCGAAAGCACGCGGCTGACGCCCGAGATGGCGGAGGTGATCAGCAATGGCCGTGTGGGGACGGGCGCCCCGCCCGTCCAGGCCGAGCGAAGCTCGGCAGCGGGTTCCACCGCAACCGACTTCGGGTCCTCGGTCGGCCAGACGCTCGCGCAACTCCTGAAGCGTCCCGAAGTGACTGTCGAGCAACTTACCCCGATCTTGAGGGAACTCACGCCCGGCTTCTTTGAAAGAAATGGGATCCGTGCAAATCCGTGCGAATCCGTGGCCACGGTTTCTTCTGAGATTCGGAATGAGCTGAAGTCCGTCGAAACGGAGATCAAGTACGAAGGCTACCTGCTGCAGCAGCAGCGCGCCATGGGGCGTCTAAAGAAGGCCGAGCAGCATACCATCCCCGAATGGTTCGACTATCGCTCGGTGAGCGGGCTTTCGCGCGAGATGCAGGAAAAGCTGACGAAGATTCAGCCACGCACCCTCGGACAGGCTTCGCGCATTCCCGGCGTGACCCCAGCGGCAGTGTCGCTAGTAAATGTCTACATCGAAATCCAGGCCCGTCGCAGGGAACAGGCCGCAACGCTCTGACGGCTGCGGAGCAGGTGTCCATCCGGGATTCAATCTGAACTCTCACCACGGAGGCACAGAGACACGGGGAGCAGCCGCAATGTCAAGCGTGCCACTCACGAACGGCATTTCTCCGTGACTCCGTGGTGGGAATTGCGGTTAAGCCTTCCTACGCAGTTCGCCGCTTCTGCCCTACAATGTCCTCAGCATGATCGCTCACTTGCGCGGAAAGCTGCTGGCCAAGCATCCCAACCAGGCCATTGTCGAAACCGGCGGCGTCGGTTACGACGTGACTATCAGTGTGCCGACATTTTCTGATTTGCCTGCGGCTGGCGCCGAGGTTGCCCTGCACATCCATACGCATGTTCGCGAGGATGCGATCGCGCTTTACGGATTTCTCCGCCCCTCAGAGAAGTTGCTGTTTGAGAAGCTGATCACGGTAAGCGGGATCGGACCGACCCTGGCCGTTAAGATTCTCAGCGGCATGGCCGCAGAGGAAATGGTGAGCGCGATTCGCGGCAATGACGTCGTCCGGCTCACGCGCATCCCCGGCATTGGCCGGAAGACTGCCGAGCGTATGGTGCTGGAGTTGCGCGACAAACTGCCGGAAGTCGGACCAGCGTCCACCCGAGCCATTCCGGCCATGAGCGCGACGGAAGAAGATGTCCTTTCAGCGCTGGTGAATCTGGGTTATCAGCGCGCAGCAGCGGAGAAGGCACTCGCTGCCGCGACGAAGAATGGTAAAGGCGGGTCGTTCGATGCGCTGTTCCGGGAAGCGCTGGCCGCGCTGTCAAAGTAGTTGTTCGTGGAGCCCCGGACGCCCTCGTCCGGGGAAATATTTTCTTGGCGGACGAGGGCGTCCGCCCCTCCACAAATCTCACTTTCCGACGCAGAAGGTGCTGAAGATCAAGTTGAGGATGTCGTCGGTCGTGGTCGCGCCCGTGATCGCATCCAGCGGACGCAGGGCATTGTAGAGATCGAGCAGCAGCATTTCGTGCGGGACTTTCCCGGCCACGGCGTTCCTCGCCGCATCCAGCGCGGTCCAGGAATCTTGAATCAGACCCTGATGCCGAACGTTGGTAAGGAATCCGGCTTCGGCCTGCGCTCCGGCTTCTCCTCCAACGTGCCGGAGAATTTCCGCGCGCAGCTCCGCGATGCCTTCGCCCGTGATGGCCGACGTGCGGACGTGGCTCAGGCGTCCCTCCGGGACGCGCTCCTCCCCGCTGCCAGTCCCAGCGCTGAAGCGCTGGGCTATTTTCGGACGCCCCTCCGGGGCTGTCGGGCTCGGTGTGCTGGCCCCTGACCCCTGGCCGCTGGCCCTTAAATCACACTTGTTCTCCACCACGATCGCAGCGCGCTGCGTTGCCTGCCCGGCCAGTTCTTCATCTTCCTCAGTGACCGGCTGCGACGCATCCGTCACCACCAGCACGAGGTCCGCATCCGCCAGCGCTTCCATGGATTTGCGAATGCCGATCGACTCGGCCTCATCGAGCGCCTGGCGAATACCTGCCGTATCCACCAGTCTCACCGGAATGCCGCCAATCGCCACGGTTTCGCTCACCAGATCGCGCGTCGTGCCCGGAGTGGCCGTAACGATGGCGCGCTCGCGCTCGACCAGGCGGTTGAAAAGGCTCGACTTACCCACGTTGGGACGGCCGACGATCGCCAGCGTCAATCCTTCATGCACCATCTTGCCGTAGGCGAAGCTGGCGGCGAGAAGTTCGAGTGGCGCGCGGACAGCGTCAATGTGCTCCAGAATCGTGGCGTCGGGCAGGACAGACACGTCGTCCTCGGCAAAATCAATGCCCGCCTCGAGCAGCGCGATCAACTCGACCAGCTTCTGTTTGATCGGCTGCAGGCGCCGCGAGAGCGCTCCTTCCAGTTGCTGCGCCGCGACTTTCGCCTGGTACAGAGTCTGCGAGTCAATCAGGTCGCGGACGGCCTCGGCCTGCGTCAGGTCAATGCGGCCATTGAGAAAGGCCCGCATGGTAAATTCGCCCGGCTCCGCCAGGCGCGCACCAGCAGCCACACAAAGCTCAACGACGTGCCGCAGCACGACCGGGGAGCCGTGTGCGGAAATCTCGATGATGTCGTCGGTGGTGTAAGAATGTGGCTTGGCAAAGTGGGTGACGACCACTTCGTCGATGCGAGTAGTCTGTGTGGGGACAGCCGCCCCCGGCTGTCCGGCCGAGCGAAGCTCGGCAGCCTCACCACCAGGTTCAGCTAATTCCCCGAACACCGCCCTTCCCGGCTCCAGTTCATGCTTCAACCGCAGCATCGGCGAGGCGATCTTGCGTGCGTCAGGCCCGGACAACCGCACGACGCCAATGCCCCCGCGCCCGGGCGGCGTGGCGATCGCGACAATGGTGTCATCGAGGTTCACGGGGAGATTGTAGCGTCAAACGTAGGGACAACCAGCAGCAAAAGGCTCGAGCAAATGAACCGCAGTTGAGGCCGGACCAGTGAAGAAATGCCCAAGAATCTTAACCGGAGCGCATTAGGATCGTCATATCTGTCTTTCATAAGCTCTCAGTGCTGCATGCGAGGCTGGCCGCCTGTTGAATCCTCGCTGAACGTTACCCGCACAAATCTGGGGAAATAGATGCTCATATCGTGAGCCAACCGCTCATCGGAGCCATTAACCGTGTAGGTCACGATCAGATCGCCTCCAGAGAGCTCGGGGTGCGCTTTCCCGCCATATACGAATGCGTTGGGCGCGGCGGATTCAGGCGGGCGATACAGCTTCTGCGGCTCGCTCCACGCGCCTTCCAGTCGCGCGGCACGGCGGAACACGATGTTAGTCGCGCCAAAGCCGTCAGTGTTCACCTCGAGGAAGCCTTCACCGCGAGGATCGCGCTGCACGCTGAAGTCGCTCCCAGCATCCCGAATCACGACCTGGCGATGCGCTGAATTCTCCCGCCAGCCTTCTACGGAACCGCACCACCACTGAGGCGAGGAAAGGCGTCCGGCCATGGCTTCGCCCACCGGCCATCGAAGCAGATAGGCATGATGCTCGACATCGTGCAAAACGAAGGCGTAGACAAACTCGTCGTCGCGAATGACTGACATGCCGACCAGCATCTTTCCCTGGGTTTCAGGTCCGTCCAACTTGCGGGGTTTCCATTTCGAGGGTTCCGCATCTGGATTGTCGACCATGAATGCATTCCATCCGAGGGACTGGAATCCAAGGGAACTCTTGTTCGGGTCGCGGGCCATCCGCATGTAGAGGAGCAGCAGGCGATCCCGCAAGCGGATACCATGGAGCGGCCAGAGCCAAGTCGTGCCTTTGGACGGCATAAAATCGCCCGGCTCGTTGTGCCGCGTTGCGCTATAGAACTTTATCGCGGCGCGCGACGGATCGTATCCCGTCTGAATCGCTACGCTGTTCCGAATGAAGGCCGCCTGCATGCGGGTCTCACCCGCTTTCTTGGCAACAAAAGAATCACCGAACATCCACAAAACGCGACCGTCGCCAAGATCGACCGAAAACGCCGCATCACCGCCTAACCATCGCGGGTCTGATCGAAAGATCTGGTCGGCTTCCGGCCACGGAGATGATTCAACTTTGGAGCTCGAATTTCCTTGCCACGCAGCGGAGTTTGACAAACAAAGAAAATAGATACAGACCCACCGCGCGCCCCTCAGAATCAGGCGCCCGATCCGTCCTGACATTTGGGTCATTGAGGAACTCTCTCTATCGCGCCACGACCTTCTCAATCTCCGCCCGCAACTCGGCATAAGGCAGGGCCCCCGGATGGTACATGGCAACCTTCCCCTCGCGGTCCAGAAGCACCAGCGTAGGCGTGGTCGAAGCCCCGTAGGTATCGAAGTTGTACTTGCTGATGGGTACCGGCATGTCGAGCAGTCCCGAATAGAAGCGGCGCCGCACCGCGTCAATGTACCTGAGTTCGTCGCTGGGCGAGGCGTGCTCGACCTGCGCGGTGTAGCCATAGAGCCGAGTCGGGCCGATCACCGTCAGCCCCTTTGAAGCGAATTCCGAGCGCAACTGGGTAATGATGGGCGCTTCCGCCTTGCAGTCCCCGCACCAGTGCGCCCAGAAAAACAAGAGCACAGGAGACCCCTTGAGCTGGAAGAGTGGTGTCAGCGTCGCGCCGAATTCCTCTTCTGATCTCAGAGCAGGCGCGGGCTTCCCCTGCAGCGAGAGCAGGTTCAGGTTCTTCTGCAGCCGGTCGTGAATGGAAGTATTCCCATAAGTCCGCAGCCCAGATTGCAGCAACGCGATGGCCTGCGTCCGCTGACCCTGCACAGCCAGCACTTGTGACTGCACTTCCAGCGCTGCTCCGAGGGCAACCGGCAAGTGCGGATCGCCGTCAAGCGGACGCTGCCTGAGTTGGTCCAGCACCATGGCCTTAGTCTGCTTGGCGTAAGAGGCAGCCTGTTCGTAATGCTGCTGATCCAAAGCGGCGCGCGCCAGCCAGGAATAGGCCTCAACATATTCCGGGGTCAGTCCCTGCTGGCTGCGATAAGAGTTCAGTTCCGACTCCGCCGCTGAAAAACTGTTACGTAGCAGAGCGAGACGAACCTCGTCCACAATCCCCGCCCACGCTGAAGCCGTGAGCGCCACAGAAGCCAACAGAGTCCCCAAACGCATTCTTGAACGCATGCTTTAATGATGAGTCCCCCGCCCAAAAGTGGCAAATCCCGCGCAAGACGATTGCGGATCTCAGATCGTAGATTGCAGATTTGAAGCCCCCTGCGCCGCGAAGGTTTTGAAAATCTGCAATCTGAAATCTTCAATCTGCCATCCCGCCCGCCGACATGAACCCGTAAAACCATATATATCTGTAAGTTAGGAGTAGCTGTTGACGAATTGTGTAGCTATTTCAGGGCCGTTCCGGTAGAATGATGTTGCGTTTGATCTTTAGAGTTCCTTCGCAGTACAAGCATCTCCGCTCAACCCAGCGTGTGACCTGCCTGCAGAAGACCCTGAAAGTTTCAGCGCTACATCAAGAAGAAAAGGAACAGTGCAACAACATGGAAACAGGAACAGTGAAGTGGTTTAACGACGCTAAGGGCTACGGTTTCATCAGCCGCCAGAATGGTGAGGATGTCTTCGTGCATTTCTCCGCCATCCAGGCGAGCGGATTCCGCAGTCTCCAAGAAGGACAGCAAGTGCAGTTCGACGTGGTCAAAGGCCCTAAGGGCTGGCAGGCAGAAAACGTCAAGGGCGTCTAGAACGCTTCGCAAGTGACAATCCGAATAAAGGCGGCCAGAAATGGCCGCCTTTAATATTTGAGACTGAATTCGGGTACTGGGCTAATTCGCTGTTGCCGATTCGCGATCCGGTAGTGTCGTCGACATTGTGTTGCTAATTGCAGGGCAACGCTCTCCTGCGCCCTTTTTCTTTTTAAAAACCACCACAGCTTTTTTCAGCTCTTGAATTCTCTGCGCTATCCTACTCATCTCGCTTTCAGCAGAGAAAATCAGCTTATCCCAACTATCTACCGTTAAATCAACAGCTTGCTTGTGTAAAATACTGCTTGACTTCGTTACACGTGCCATGTTATCGTTACTCCTGTCGGACATGCCTTACGTTTATATCAATCCGTATAAGTCCAGCTACCTTGCCGCGCAGCAGGAGCTTAACCAACTGAAGCAGGAATCGGTTCGCATCACTCAGCGCATTTCTCAATTGGAAGAAACAATAAGAACGTTGGAACCGCTCGCCAATGATGAAGGTGTTGCGCCTACGGCTGGCCTGCCTGAACTTTGCCGTCAAATTCTTATGTCGCAACCGGGTTTTGCATTCAGGGCCGTGGATGTCATGCAGCATCTGGCGGCGATGGGAGTGGATATCAGCGGGTACCAGAATCCACTTGCTGTATTGCATACCACTCTCTACAGAATCGCCCGCCCGCACAGTGGTTTCTCTAAAGCTATAAATGAACAAGGAGAACCCGTCTACGTTTACAACGGACGGAAGTCCGTCGGCCAGATGATCGCCGAAGGATGACTTTGGAGTTAAATGCGAAAGCCCCGCGCGAACGGGGCTTTCAGGAAGGATGCAAGCAGCATGAGAATCCGAATCGTGATCCGCTTCGCTGCTGGTCAGACCGTAGAGATCACGGTCCAGCCACCACCCTAAAACGTAGTTAACACTCAGCGCCCCGCTTCCTGCGGAAACAGGTTGCGGGGCTAATCCAAATCGCGGGGTTAGCCACGATCTGAACCCAAGAAGAGTCTGAGGCTTTTCCCCGCATGAGTCAAGTGGAGAAAAGCCATGACCTGCATCAGATGCCAGCACCAAACCTGCAAGAGATTTGGTTACTTCGGCAAGCGCCGCATCCAGCGTTGGCGCTGCCAATCCTGCAAAGCAACCTTCTGCGAAGCCCATCCCAACCTGGGGAATCACTACGTCGCTCCGGAGCGTGCGACACAAGCCCTTGCGATGATGCTCGAAGGTATGAGTATTCGCGCCATCTCGCGCCTCACGGGCCTGCACAAGAACACGGTTCTCTCCCTGATGCAGACGGCGGCAGCGAAGGCCAGCCATGCGCTCGATGCCATCCACGACCTGCGTCCCCGCTACTTGCAGTGCGATGAAATTTGGTGCTTTGTCGGAAAAAAGGCGAAGCGAGTTCGCAAGAGTGATCCCGCCGAGATCGGAGACCAGTGGGTTTTCGTCGCACTCGATGCCGAAACCAAGCTTGTGCCTTGTTTCGAGATTGGCAAGCGTACCAAGGAGACGACATTGCGCTTTCTGGCGAATCTGAAGCAGCGGCTCAGTGCCGACCGCTTTCAACTGACGACGGATGGCTTCCACTTCTATGAGCGCGGAGTTGAGGACGTGTTCGCGGGACAGACAGACTTCGCGCAGC
This sequence comes from Candidatus Sulfotelmatobacter kueseliae, assembly GCA_900290255.1. Taxonomy (GTDB): domain Bacteria; phylum Acidobacteriota; class Terriglobia; order Terriglobales; family Acidobacteriaceae; genus Sulfotelmatobacter; species Sulfotelmatobacter kueseliae. The sequence continues at coordinate 34,235 of OMOD01000144.1, read as the reverse complement.
TTGTGAAATTGTTCGGGGACTACGGGCAGCACGATACTGCCGAAGCGAGGTACTCCCCACCAAGAATCACGGAGGTTATATCCAGAGTCCGCGACGGACGGCCCGATCCCGAGCACATCAGCACGTCGCATGTGGAGAGGTCGAATTTGAGTTTGCGTATGCACTTGCGCCGTTTTACCCGCTTAACGAATGCGCACTCGAAGAAGTTGGAGAATCTGAAAGCGGCTGTGACTCTGTATTTTGCTTGGTACAACTTCGTGCGCGTGAATCAAGCTCATCGCGTAACGCCTGCGATGGAAGCAGGGCTAACAGATCGCGTGTGGAGTCTTGCTGAGCTGCTGGGAGCAGCTTAGAATTGCCGTTGTCGGGGTTAGCCGATGAGTCTTGTTGCGCGTTACGACGTTCCGTGTCCCTGTGGGCAAACCATCTCTCTGCTAGAAGGAACCCTGCAGCGAATAATCGCAAATCTCCCAGGGTTAGATAGGGACGATCCTTGGATAACTCTTTTATGCCCGCACTGCAGAACTGCGCTGCATTTCGACTATGGCAACAGGATACCTGCGGAAGAGATTGAGAAACCTCCGCGTAGTTCAGAACCGTCCTTCCGTGTCGTCTCAACGAAATGCGGTGAGCCAAGCTGCGGGTCTCCACTAGAACTTGTCGCAATAGCGAAAAGTGGAACCACTGACGAACAGCAATTGGAACAACTCCACGGATACGACTGGGCCAAGTATCGCTGCAGGAAGGGCCATTCGGCTCTGCTGCCTGAATCGGTGAGACAAATCTGAACCCCGGTCCCCTTGAAGTTATAATCGGGCCAGCATGCCTAGTCTTCGCGCAGTTCGCATCTGGCAGTGGTTCGGGCGCATTAAGCTCATTCCTGCGGTCCTGGCTGGGGTTATTTCCGCACTCCTGCCTCTCCCGCGCTGGTTGCGGGTAGCCGCTGGAGCCGTCGTCTATGCGGCTCTCTACTGCATCACTTGGAGACGTGGGGACGGATCGCGGGCTTTCCCGCCGTATATCTGGTAAAGCGCCATTTCTTCTCAGCAACATGAAATTAACCCAGTGCCTGAATTCGTGTCGGATCCCGATCGCTGCGTTTTTGGTTTATTCTACGTAGTTTGCAGTTTGCTCTTTGAGGGGGGGCGAACCTTGATCCGATCTCGGACGGTCCTTCGTCTGTTTGTATCCTGCCTGGTTTTCCTGTCTGCGAACGCAATTTGGGCGCAGGTTCCCGAAAGCAGCTATCAGGAACTGCACTGGCGCATGATCGGCCCGTTCCGCGGCGGCCGCACCCGCGCCGCGGTGGGCGTTCCCAGCCAGCCCAACGTTTTCTACATGGGGCAGGTCAACGGTGGCGTGTGGAAGAGCGACGACTACGGCCGTACCTGGAACCCCATCTTCGATCAGGAGCCCACGCAGTCGATTGGCGCCATCGCCGTCGCCCCCTCCGATCCCAACGTCGTCTATGTCGGCACGGGTGAAGGTTTGCATCGCCCCGATCTTTCCGTGGGCAACGGCATTTACAAGTCCACAGACGCCGGCAAGACCTGGACTTACCTCAGCTTGGTCGAAGGCCAGCAAATCCCGGCGCTCGCCGTCGATCCCCGCGACCCCAACCGAGTTTTCGCTGCCGTGCTCGGCCATCCTTACGGGCCCAGCGAGGAGCGCGGAATCTATCGATCGACCGATGGGGGCCAGACCTGGGAGAAAGTGATTTCCAAGGACGAGAACACCGGCGGCTCCGACGTGCAGATCGATCCTTCGAATCCTGACGTCGTTTACGCGTCGATGTGGGAAGCCCGCGAAGGCCCGTGGGAGGACGGCAACGAATTCAACGGCACGAATGGAGGACTGTTCAAGTCCACTGACGGCGGCAATACATGGCGTCCGTTAACCAGCGGCTTGCCCCAGGATCTTGCTCAGATTCACGTTGCCATCGCGCCCAGCGATGCTCGCCGTCTTTATGCCACGGTCGGCGCTGCTTCCGGAAAGTTGGGTGTATACCGCTCTGACGACGCCGGCGAAAGCTGGTCGCAGATCACAACCGACCCGCGTCCTTCAGGCCGCATCGGCGGCGGTGATCTTCCGATTCCAAAAGTTGATCCGAAAGATCCGGACCTGGTCTACGTCGCCAGCACCGTCACCATGCGCTCCACCGACGGCGGAAAGACTTGGTCAGGCTTCCGCGGCGCACCCGGCGGCGACGATTACCAGAATCTCTGGATCAACCCCAACAACGGCGACATCATTCTTCTGGTCAGCGATCAGGGCGCGATCATCACGGTCAACCGCGGCGCGACCTGGAGTTCGTGGTACAACCAGCCCACCGCCCAGCTTTATCATGTGATTGCCAGCAATACATTCCCTTATCGCGTTTGCGCCGGGCAGCAGGAAAGCGGCTCGGTCTGCATCTCCAACCGCGGCAACGACGGCGCCATCACCTTCCGCGAGTGGCATCCCGTCGGCGCGATCGAATACGGCTATATCGCACCGGATCCGCTCGATGACGACATCATTTACGGCGGCGGCCGAAGCGAAGTTTCCAAGTATCACTGGTCCACCGGCCAACTGCAGAACGTTACTCCCATCCCGCTGCGCAGCGCCAAGTACCGCACCGACCGCACCGAACCGCTGATGTTTTCTCCGGTCGATCCCCACACGCTTTACTACGCGGCCAACGTGCTGTTCAAGACCACCGACGGAGGCAATTCCTGGCAGATCATCAGCCCTGATCTGACGCGGGAAAGCCCGGGTGCGCCCCCCAGTGTGGGCCGTGAGATGCCCAAGGATGCAGATAAGCAGCGCGGCGTCATCTACGCCCTGGCGCCGTCCTTCAAAACGGTCAACACATTATGGGCGGGCACTGACGACGGCTTGATCTGGCTCACCCGCGACGGCGGCAAGAATTGGACCGATATCACCCCTAAAGAACTCACCCCGTGGAGTAAGGTCACGCAGATTTCGGCCTCGCATTTTGACGAGCAAACTGCCTGTGCTTCGGTCAGCCGTTTCCGCATAGACGACACCCATCCGTACATCTATCGCACGCATGACGGCGGCAAAAGCTGGAAGCTGATCACGACCGGCCTGCCCGACTTTGGGCCCGCTGACACGGTGCGCGAAGATTCCATCCGCACGGGCCTGCTGTTCGCCGGCACGGAAAACGCCGTCTGGGTATCGTTCGACGACGGCGACCACTGGCAGTCGCTGCAGTTAAACCTTCCCCACACGGCGATGCGTGATCTGTGGATTCACGAGAATGATCTGATTGTCGGCACGCACGGACGCTCGTTCTGGGTCCTCGACGACATCTCGCCCCTGCGCGAAGCTTCGACTGAACTTGCGCAATCCATCCATCTTTTCACTCCCGCACCGGCCTACCGTGTGCAACGCGACACCAACACCGACACGCCGCTTCCCCCCGACGAGTCGGCTGCAGCCAACCCACCCGATGGCGCGGTGCTCGATTACTACCTGCCCGCAGCTGCAGGCTCGGTCACCTTGGAAATCTTGAACGCGCAGGGCAAGCTGGTCCGGCGTTTTTCCAGCGCCGACCAACGCGGCCCCACCCAAGAGGAGCTTCAGAAGCAGTTAATTCCTCTGTATTGGGTGCGCAAACGTGGGCGGCTTCCAACCGATGCCGGAATGCACCGCTGGGCCTGGGGCCTGCATTGCCCGGCGCCGACCTCGGTGCGCCACGACTTTCCGAGCGCAGCGATTCCGCACGACACGCCTCGATACCCCCTCGGCCCGACCGTCCTGCCTGGGAACTACACCGTCCGGCTTACGGTCGATGGAAAAACCTTCACCGCCCCGCTGACGGTGAAAATGGACCCGCGCATAAAGACCTCGCCAGCAGCGCTCGAAAAGAAATTTGCGGTGGAGACACGCCTGGCCTCTCTGTTGAGCGAGTCCTCGCTGGCGCTGCTGCAGGGCAACTCGATTCGCGAGCAACTGGAAAAAGTGTCCGCGCAAGCCCATCCGCCAGCCAAAGCCGCCATCCAGTCGTTTGAGGAGAGACTCTCAACCCTGATGGGCGCCGCGAGCGGATTCTTCGCGCCACCATCTGCGGAAGTCACCCTGAGCCGGCTGAACGGCAATGCCAGCACTTTGTACCGGCAGGTTTGGCAGGCCGATGCCGCACCGACGTCTTCTCAGATGGAAGGCCTTGCGACCACCGAACACGACAGCCCCGACCTTCTGAAACGGTGGAATGAATTGAAGACGTTGGATCTGCCCGCGCTCAATCGCTTGCTCCGCGAATCCAAGGTTCCCGAGATCATTCTGGAGACAGACCCGCATCCGCCCGAGCCGCAAGAGGACGAAGAGTAAACTGCAACACGCCGCGGCAGCTCTTACCGGGGGATCTGCCAGTCCTCGTCAGTCTCTGAGGCGCGGATTCTAGCGCCTGGTTCCGAACCATCTAGAGTTGTTCCACCGCCTTCTGCAACTCCGCGGCAAAATCCTCCGGCGCGGTTCCCGGCAGAAATCTCATCGGCGCGCCCATTCGCACGCGAATCTTCCCAGGTCGCGCTAATCTCTTGCCTGCGGCTTTCAGTTCGAATAATCCGTCGATTCGCATGGGCAATATAGGAATTCCCAAATTCGCCGCCAGCAGCCCGATCCCGGCGCGAAACGGCAGCATTTTTCCACCCTTCGTGTGCTGTCCCTCGGGAAAGACCAGCACACTGTAACCGCGATCCACGGCCTCTCCCGCGTAGGCAAAACTTCGCCGGAATCCCGCCTCGCGCGGCAGGGGAAACAGATTCAGCAGCGAAACTCCGAGAACCCATTGCACGCGGTCATAAATCCGCAAGAAGAATCCTCTGCCTGCCGGCGGTGTGCGCAGCGCGTCGAGCGCTTCTCCTCCGGTCGCGACCGCCAGTCGGTGCCGAAAGCGGCCGGGCAGCGCGGTCAGAATGAATCCCGCGTCAACGTCGCTTACGTGATTCGAAACCACCAGCAGCGGGCCTTCGACTCCGCGCAAATGCTCGCGCCCTGCGATCTGCGGCCAGCCCAAAAGCATGATCGCTGGCCGCATCAGCAGATAATGCGCCACAAACCGCACCCACGTCACCGGCCACCGCAAGGTCCAACTGGGATAGTGATACCCAGCGCCGGGAGCAGTTTCTCCGCGCAGCATGCGCTCCAGGTCCCCGACCGTCTGCACCGAACTGAAGCGTGTCTCGCTGAGATCAATCTGGTAGCGATCCTCCAAAGCGCTGAGCAGTTCGACGCGATCCAGTGAACTTAGGCCCAGATCGGAATCCAGGCTGGCATCATCGCGCAACCCGCCCACAGAACGCCCCGAGACGCGCGCAATCAACTCGGCCATTGGTCCGCTCTCTCGACCTGCCCCACGCTCCTGACGTATCCGTGCCTGCGCCACATCTCGAATCAGATTTCTTCTCGGCTTCTGCGTACTCGTGCGGGGAAAATCCTCCTGCGGCCACTCGACCCACATCCGTATCCGCTGATACTCCGCCAGCGATTCGTTCGCCCGCTCGACCACTCTGTCTAAGTCGGCCTCGCCGCGTGGGATCACCACCGCGCACGGCTCGGCGTTTCCTCCGCGCTCGATTCCCACCACCACGCAATCTTTCACTTCCGGCTGCCGCTGCAATGCCGCTTCCAAATCTTCCGGATAAACATTCGTTCCGCCCGGAGTTACGATCACTTCTTTCTTTCGTCCCTTGAAATAGAGGTTCCCCGTGGCATCCAGCGCGCCGATGTCGCCGGTGCGATACCAGCCCTGTTCATCGGAAGCACTCCGCGCGCCCAGCCCATCCCAGTACCCGCTCGCCACGCCTCCGCCCCGGACCATAATCTCGCCGTCTTCCGCTAGCTTCACCTCCCGTCCTGGCAGCACCTTGCCAATCGAACCCTTCCCCAGCCGGAACGGATGGTTCACGCTGACTAGCGATGTGGTTTCTGTCAGCCCGTAACCCTGGATCACGGCATATCCCAACCGTCCCCAAAACTCTTCGATCTCACTATCGAGCGCCGCCCCGCCTGAGATGAACGCCAGGAATTTCCAGCCGAACTGCCGCCGAATCGCGCGAAACCGCCACCATCGCCGCAGAAAATGCTTCTCCTTCGCGGCTGCGAAATCACGCCGGAAAGCCTCCATTTCGCCTCGGTCCTCCAGATCGCGCTCGATTTTCTGTTTCAGCGATTGCAGCACCCGCGGCACACTCACCATCACCGAAACTCGCTTGCGCCGGATCGTGCTCATCACCTCCGAAGGCTTCAGTTCGTTCTGAAGAATCACCGTTCCGCCCAGCAGAGGAGGCAGGAACATCCCCAGAAACTGCCCAAATACGTGGCTGAGTGGCAGCAGATTCAGGAATCGCAGCGGATGCACCAGCCATTCGTACTTCAGATACGCCTGCATCTCCCGCTCCAGCGGCGCGATGTTGGCCAGCACGTTGCCGTGCGTGATCACCACTCCTTTGGGCTCTGCAGTCGTACCCGAAGTAAAGACAATCTGCAGAATGTCGTCGCCGCCCAGTGGAACACTTGGAGGCGCGGCTGCAGTAGAGTCCAGAGTTTGCGCCAGATCTTCCAATGCCAGGGTTGGGAGAGAACATGCGGAAACTGCGCAGTCATGCACGTGCCGCCGCGAACCGGCCAGTAACTTTGCCCCGGCTTGCTGAGCTACGCGCAAGGCAAAGTCTGGGGCCGCTTCGTCATCCATGGGAACAACAATCACCCCGCTCAGCGCACATCCGAAGAAAACTGCGACCCACTCGGCGCAGTTCTCTCCCCAGAGCATCACGCGATCGCCCTTCGCAATCCCGAGCGCCTCCAGCTTGCGAGCCAAGCCCAAGGACGTCTCCAGGAGTCGGCCGTAACTGAACGACTCCGTGCGATATCCGCGATGCTGCCGGTAGGCGCACTCGTGCTCGTGCTCCCGGAAATTTCTTAGGAAAAAGTCTGCTAACGATTCGGCCATGACGAGGCGGGGCAAGAGCTGCACTCAGCCATCGCCCTCGGTTCAGCTCAAGTGTAGTGGAAGCGCGCGGCGCAGGAGTGGGTGGGAGTACAGTTTTCCAACTGCACTAGCTACCCCGGCAATACAAACCACGGCAGCCCTACTCCCGCCCCACGCCCAGCGCGTCCGCTACCCGATTGATGTAGTTGAACCATGACGCGATCAGCGTAATCTGCAGAATGCCGCGGTCGTCGAAGCCGGCCTGGCGCAGCCCCTCGATGTCATCCTTCCAGACCTTGGTCGCGTCCCTGGTCAGCTTGACCACATAATCAAGCATCACCCGGTCCTGCGGCGTGATGGGCGCTGCGGTGTAGTCCTTCTCCAGCGCCTCGACTAATCCTTTATCCAGAGTCACCCTACGCAGAAACTCTGCGTGCGACTCGATTCAATACACGCACCGGTTGGTCACCGAGACCATGGTGGCGATCATCTCGTGCTGCCGCCGCTCCAGCGGCAAATCCGGCGACATCAGCGCCCCAAACGTCGAGAAGGCGTGATATAGCGCCTCCGGAATCAGCGTATGCGACCCCACAATCGACGACGCCCCCGACGCATCGGGATGCACCGGCTCGGCATACTCTTTCGGATACAGCAACTTCTCGCCTTCGATTGCGCGGCGAAGCTTTTCGTCTGCCTCGGTTAACGGCACGGTTCGAATCCAGGTCATGATTGCGCTTGTCTCCCGCTTCGATGTCCCGGCAATGTGCGGAAAGATACACTTTCAGCCCGCGGCCTACCCATAACGCGTTCATACTTAGCTTCCTGGAAGTCAGAACTTGCCCGATGCCGCGTCCCCTTCCGCCGGTAACCTTTCGTACACTCCCTTTCGGTAACCCTTGGTAACCATGCGGTTCGTGACCCATGGCCTTACAATGGGGCTTGTCCGGCCGGCCACCCGCCGATAGGTGAGGTGTCCGCCCGAACTGTACCCGGGAGCGACTCCCTCAACGTTCGGCGGGTTCTGTACCAAGACCAGGGTCTGGAGTTCGCACTCTTATGGCGCTGTTCGGCTTCAACAAACAGAAAGTCCTCGCCAATGCGGAGAAGTATGTCCAGCAGGGTAAGCTGCCGAACGCCATCTCGGAGTACGAAAAGATCCTCAAGAACGACGCTAAGGATCTAACCGTCACCAACACCGTCGGCGATCTTTACTCGCGCATCGGCGAGGCCGACAAGGCTACTGAGTGCTTCAAGACCGTAGGCGATGCCTATGCCAGCCAGGGCTTCACGGTCAAGGCGATCGCCATGTACAAGAAGATCAGCAAGCTCAAGCCTTCGCTCGAGAGCCTGCTGAAACTGGCAGAACTCTACACCCAGCAGGGACTGTTCAATGACGCCCGCGCTCAGTACCTCCAGGTGGCGGAAGAATTCCTGAAGGCCAACGAACTGGAAAACGCGGTCCGCATCTTCCAGAAGATCCTGGAAATGGACCCGGAAAATACCACCATGCGGGTACGTTTGGCGGAGGTTTATGTCCGCCTGGGCAAGAAGGCGGAAGCCTGGCAGATTTTCACTGCTGCCGCCGAGAGCATGCGCTCCAAGGGTTCGCTCAACGGCGCCGACGAGATTCTGCAGCGCATGCTCGCCCTCGAACCCGGCAATGCGTATGCCCTGCTCATGCAGGGCAAAAACCAGGCCGAGTCGGGCGATGCCGCCGGAGCCGTTGCCACCCTGCTGAAAGTCGCCGACATCGATTCCAATCCCGATGGCCTGCGCGATCTGCTCAAGGCTTACCTGCAGACCGGGCAACTCTCCGAAGCCGGGGCTACCGCCAACAAGCTGCTGACCGTCCACAATGATCTGACAGCGATCTCCAGCTTCGCCGATGCCCTCATGCAGGCGGGCCAGTACGATACTGCCCTGCAGGTATACGACGAGCATGCCGAGCGTCTGCTGGCGGAGAACTCGGACAAGGTGCTCGCCCACCTGCACAGCATTATCGGGCACGTGCGCGACAATCCCGCCTCTCTGGAAAAGCTGCTGGATCTGTTCAACAAGGCTGGTGAAACCACCCATGTCAGCGAGGTCATCGAACTGCTGGCTCATGCCAGCGTCCAGGCTGGCGACCTGCCGCGCGCCCGCGATCTCTACCAGAAGCTGGCCCAAGTCGAGCCCCAGAACCCCCTGCACATGCAGAATTACCAGCAGGTGGTCAGCCAGCTCAGCGGCACTTCCGACGTCAAGCTGATTACGCCGGAAGAAGCCGTGGTTCTCATTGACGACATCGAAGCCACCGCGCCTTCGGTCCACCAGCACTACTCCGACGAAGTGGCGCTCGCCGTGCGCTCCGCTCTGACCGACGCCGAACTGTTCATCTCTTACAACATGCCGGCCAAGGCGCTGGGACCACTGGTCACGGTTCTGCCCATGGCGCCGAACGATCTTCGCATCAACCAGCGTCTGGCGGCCTTGCACACGCGCGCTGGCCGCTTCGCCGACGCCGGCGTCTGTTGCCGCACCCTGCAGAATCTTTATTCCGAGGCGGGATATCCCGACGAAGCCACGCGCTACGGGGAACTGGCTGAGCGCTATGAAGAGCGCTCCTCGGTGCCCGGTACAGTGGTCGCGCACGAGGAAGCTCATATTTACCTGGATGCTCCGGCCCCAGCGCCAGCGGCGCACGCGGCCGAACCCGAAGTCGCGACCAGCGAGTCAGAGACTGTCCCCGACTCAGAAGCCGAACCTGAAGTCGAAGTGGTGGAGGAAACCTCCGAGGCCGAGGCGGAAGCAGCCGAAGAGGTCACGGGCGAGCCGGCTGAGGAGACTGAGTTCGCCGTGGTTGAAGATTCTGCTGCGGTTCCGGCTGAGGCTGCGGCGACGGAGTCTGAGATTGATCTGTCGGCCGAGTGGGATGACTCCGTTACCGTCGAAGCCGAGACGCCCGAGGCAGAAGTGGCCGAAGCCGAGGCTTCAGCCGCTGAGGGTGATTCCACCAAAACAGAAGAAACCATCGAAGAAATTCGCTTCTACCTCGCCAACGGCATGCCCGAGCAGGCCATGGCGGCTTTGGCCAAGCTTCAGACTCTCACCGGCGATCAGGACCTGCTCGCCGAACTCCGCGCCGAGGTAGAAGCCGCTGCGCAGCAGCCTTCAGAAGAGGTCCAGGTAGAAACTGAGCCGGTGGTCGAGGAACTGACCGCCGACGATATCCCCACCATCGAGGTTACACCCGAGGAGGTTCCTGAGGTCATCGAGGAAACTGCGGCCGCCGCTGAAGCGGAAGAAGTTCCAGTCGCAGAAGAAACTGCTGCCGTTGAGCCAGAGCCAGAGCCTGAACGTGAACCTGAACCCGTGGTTTCCGAACCCGCGCACTCGCCCAGGGTCCTTACCGAGTTCGTTTCCGACCTGGAGTCTTCTCTCGGCGATAAATTCCTGCCTGGCAAGGTGGCCAAGCCTGCGAAAAAGCCGGTTCCGCCTCCGCCCCCAGCGCATGCCCCGGCTCCGGCCGCGCACGCTGCCCCGGTCCTGGGCCAATTTGTGGCCGATATCGAGGCATCTCTGGGCGAAGATTTCCTGAAGGCCGCTCCGGCCGCCAAGCCGCAGCCGTCCGCTCCCGTTGTCAAAGTCGTACCTGCAGCGCCGGTGGTTACGCCCGCGACCGCTCTGAAAACTGGCCCGGCGATTGCCGCCAGCGCCGCGGCTTCGGCCTCAGCCCCGGCTTATGTTGCTCCTCCGGTTGTTGTTCCTGCATCACCAAGCGCACCGCCAGCCTGGCATGCGCCCGCAGCCGAGGCCCCTGCTCCTCACGCGCCGGCCGCCCCTGCCCCTCACGCGCCCGCTGCCGCAGCAGCCTCGCCCTTCGGCGAAGAAGCGGGAGTGGACCTGGCCGAGATGTTTGGCGAACTCAAGCAGGACCTGGAAGCCGACGTCGCTGCTGCTGACGAAGATCCCGAAACCCATTACAACCTCGGCATTGCTTTCCGCGAAATGGGTTTGCTCGACGAAGCCATCGGAGAGCTGCAGAAGGCCTGCCAATTTTTCGATCGCGGACATGCCTTCCCCCAGATCATGCAGACCTACACCTGGCTGGCGCAGTGCTTCCTCGACAAAGGCGTGCCCGAGGCTGCCGTACGCTGGTATGAGAAAGCTCTCGGCGTTCCCACCATCGATGGCGAAACCCGCGTCGCCCTCAACTATGAATTGGCCTCGGCCTACGAAACTGCGGGCGACAAGCCCGCCGCACTCAAGCATTTCATGGACGTTTACGGCACCAACATTGACTATCGCGACGTCGCCGAGCGCATCAAGGCCCTGAAGTCGTAGAATATCCCGATGGGTTTTGTCCCCAACTCTCTCCGCGCGGAATTCTGTGCGCCTTACATTCACCTCCGGGCTGTTTCCCTTGCGTTAGGCTGTTTGCGGCATCCGAAGGCGTGGGGGCGGAGAGCATGACCGACCCGACGCTCTTCTCCTCTCCGCCTGGCAAGCTGCCGGACACCACCCCGCCGCAGCCCGAGACCCGTACTGCTTTGCTTGAGCCACCCCAGCCGCCCGTTCCGCCGGCAAGCCCCAGCCGCCTGAAGCTATGGCTGCACCGCATTTCTGTTTTTCTTTTTGTCTTAGTCAGTGCTGTGGCGGGAGTGCTTCTCATCATTCTCCCCTGGACCCCGGAGTGGACCGACAATTACTTGTTGCTCGCTTATCCCAGCCTCCGCCCGGTGATCGCACACGGTTTCTTTCGCGGCATGTGCAGCGGTCTGGGTATGCTCGATATCTGGATCGGTTTCTGGGAGGCGCTCCACTACCACGAGCAAGAATAGCCCTAAGGCCTTTTCAACAATGTGAGTCACTTATGTCTGACCAGCTCAAATCCGCTCCCGTCGCCTACGAGAACGAAATCTTCCTCAACAGCCCTGACGGCCGTATCCTGCGCATGCTGTCTGAATATCAGGAACCTCTGGCCCGCTTCCGCCGCGAGCAGATTCAGGACACGGTCGTCTTCTTCGGCTCAGCCCGCTTCCAGGGGCGCCAGGAGGCCTTGAAGAACCTGACTGCCGTTGAAAATAACCACGCCAACGTTCCCGAAGCCAAGCTGCACGAGGATCTCAAACTCGCCCAGGCCGGCATTGACATGGCCCGCTACTACGAAGACGCCCGTCGCCTGGCTTACCTGCTGACCAAATGGTCGGTCCAGATTCCCGCCCGCCGCCGCCGTTTCGTCGTCACCACCGGCGGAGGCCCCGGCATCATGGAGGCCGCCAACCTCGGCGCCCACGAAGCTGGCGGCAAAACCATCGGGCTCAACATTCAGCTGCCCTTCGAGCAGTCTCCCAACCCCTACGTCACGCCCTCGCTGAACTTCCAGTTCCACTACTTCTTCATGCGCAAATTCTGGTTTGCCTATCTAGCCAAGGGGCTCGTCATTTTCCCCGGCGGCTTCGGCACCATGGACGAGTTGTTTGAAATCCTCACCCTCGCCCAGACCGACAAGCTGGCCAAGAAGATCCTGGTCGTGATCTACGGCAGTGAATACTGGAACCGCATCATCAACTTCCAGGCCTTCGTGGATGCCGGCACCGTCTCTCCTCAGGACCTCGACCAATTCAAGGTCATCGATTCCCCGGAGGAAGCCTTCGAGTATCTCCGCGACGGCCTGACCAAACATCACCTCGGCCCCGCACCCAGGAAAGTGGGCGAAATCGTGCCGGAAATCGCCAAAACAAGGCCGTGAGGACCGGATCGCGGAGGATATAGGAAAATCGTGTGGGGACAGCCGTTCTCGGCTGTCCGGCCGGGCGCAGCCCGGCAGTCGGTAGACCTTATCTGATAGCCGAGAGCTAATGGCTGGAAGCTGCCTTCTCTACTACATCACCGATCGAACCGCGCTTGCGGCGGATGAACCCGCCCGCCGTCGCCGCCTGCTCGAAAAGATCGCGGAAGCCGCCCGCGCCGGCGTGGACTACATCCAACTCCGCGAAAAAGACCTGCCCACGCGGGAACTGGAATCCCTCGCCCGCGAAGCCGTCCGCGCGATCCGAAAAGCCCGAAAACTGGCGACTGGCAACCGGCAACTGGCAACTGCTCTCCTGATCAATTCCCGCACCGACGTAGCCCTCGCTGTAGAAGCCGGGGGCGTCCACCTGCGCTCGGACGACGTTTCTGCCCTGGAGGTGAGAACAACATGGGAAAAGGGTCATGTGGGGACGGCCGCCCCCGGCCGTCCGGCGGTGCGCAGCACCGCAGCCACCCTCGCCCACGAGAACCTGCTACAAGCTCCGATCATCGGAGCCTCCTGTCACTCCCCGGCAGAGGTAGCGCAAGCCGCGGCTAACGGAGCCACTTTCGCTGTCTTCGCTCCTGTGTTCGAAAAGAAAGATTCCCCTGCCGCGCGCCCCACCGGTCTGGCGATGCTTCAGCAAGCCTGCCTAACCAACATCCCAGTCCTCGCTCTTGGCGGAATCACAGTCTCCAATGCCCGCTCTTGTCTCGCCGCCGGAGCCGCCGGCATCGCCGCTATCCGCCTCTTCCAGGAAAACGATGTCGTGGACACTGTCCGAAGATTGCGGAGTCTCTAGTGATTCCCCCAGTGTTCTCGTGCCTCTGTGGTTGAGACTTTGTCATTGCTAAACTGGAACTTGCCCGATGGGAACACACTCGTATCTCGCAAGCTCTGTGCCTCTGGAACCCGAGTTCGTCTTGATCCCTGGAGCCAGCTTTCTCATGGGCTCCGACTGCGGCCAGGACTGCGAACGTCCGATCCACCGCGTCTGGGTCGACGCCTTCCTGCTCGCTGCCACGCAGGTCACCAACGCCGAGTACGAGCGCTTTCTGCGGGCAACGTCGGCTCTGCCGCCCCCATTCTGGCAGGACCCCAACTTCAACCATCCCCAGCAGCCAGTTACGGGAGTCTCCTGGCACGAAGCCGCCCGCTATTGCGAGTGGTTAAGTTCGCAGACCGGGCGCACCTACCGTTTGCCCACTGAAGCCGAGTGGGAGCGCGCCGCCCGCGGCGGTCTCGAACAGCACCAGTTTCCCTGGGGCAACGACCCTCCGCAATCTCTTCCGGACTACCCCACGCGCTGGCAAACCGGTCCAGAACCTGTCGCCCGCTACGCTCCCAATGCCTTCGGGCTCTACGACATTTGCGACAACGTCCACGAATGGTGCAGCGACTGGTACGACGCCAACTACTACGCGGTCTCGCCCGACCGCAATCCGCAGGGGCCGGAGGAATGCTCGATGCGCCCGCCGCGCAAGTCCTCCCGCGGAGGCTCCTGGCGTCATCACATCAAAGTTGCCCGCTGCTCGGCGCGATCGAGCATCCCGCCACATTTTCAATACGCCGACTACGGCTTTCGCGTGGCGTGCAACGTGTAGCGCCTATAATTTGTCATTCCGAACCGGGCAACGCCCGGTGAGGAACCTGCTGTTTGCCGGCACAACCCAGGATTCCGAGGAGCCCATGTTCCGTACCGATCTTCTCCAGCACAAACGCATCCTCATCACCGGGGGTGGCACCGGCCTCGGCAAAGGCATGGCCGAACGCTTCCTCGAACTCGGAGCCGTCGTCTACATCTGCGGCCGCCGCGAAGAAGTCCTCCAGAAAACTGCCTCCGAACTCTTGGGAAAAGGTCCAATCCACGCTCTTTCCTGCGATGTCCGCGACCTCGATGCCGTTGAGCGCATGATCGATTCGGTCTGGGTCGGCGGCCCGCTCGATGTGCTCGTCAACAACGCCGCCGGCAACTTCATCGCCCGCACCGAAGATCTTTCTCCGCGCGCCTTCGAGTCCGTCATCGGCATCGTGCTGATGGGCACGCTCCATTGCACGCTCGCCTGCGGACGCCGCTGGCTAAAATCGGCTCATCGCGGCACCGTGCTCAACATCTCGGCGACCTATGCGCCGGTCGGCTCGGCTTATGTCGTTCCCTCCGCCATATCGAAAGCCGGGGTCGAAGCGCTCACCCGCAGCCTTGCCGTCGAATGGGGCGATCGCGGCATCCGCATGAACGCCATCGCTCCTGGCCCGATCCCTACGCAAGGCGCATTCTCGCGCCTGCTGCCGCGCCCCGAACTTGAAACTCTCGCCCTCGATCGCACCCCGCTCCATCGCTTCGGCACCATCGAAGAACTCGCGAATCTCGCTGCGTTTCTCGTAAGCGACGGCTCCGGCTACATCAACGGCGAGGTCATCCGCATGGATGGCGGCGAATTCTTGCAAGGCGCCGGCGAATTCAGCAGCTTGGGCCGCATCCTGAAGGAGGAAGACTGGGAATCACTCAAACCGCGCAAGCGGTCAGCTCCCTAGGCCAATTTGGTGGGGCAGCAGCGGGTACGCAGCGGGGAGGAGAAGCTTTGGGCCACTCACTATGGCAACAACAAGCAGCTAACGATGCTCCTTGCGCGGCATCAACAGACTCTTCAGCAGCAGGTTCACCAGGCTCAGTACAATTGCGCCTAGAAACGCCGCGCGAAAACCGTTCACGTGGAACCCCGGAACCACCACCGACGCCAGTTCCAGCATCAGGGCGTTGATGACAAACCAGAACAATCCCAGCGTGATCAGCGTTAGAGGAAAAGTAATGACCTTGAGCACCAGACCGATCGTCGCATTAATGAACCCGATGGCCAGCGCCGCAATGAGCGCCGCAACCGGGCCGCTCACCGAGATTCCCGGCACAAGGTGCGCCACAATCCATACTGCGAGCGCGCTTAACACCCAGCTCAATAGCAACCGCATCCGTTCCTCCTCAGAAAGAACACTATAAGGCTCGCACCACGTTGTTGTCATTCCGAACCCTGCCGGAGCGACCCGGCAAGCAGGAACTTTCTGCAGTCCGACGGAACTTTTCGGTCGCCTGCCGCGTAGAATTAATCAGAGAGCGGAGGTCTCACGTCATGTTTACATTCCTGCTCTGGTGCGTTCTTTTCGTTCTCTGCTGGCCGCTCGCGATCGCCGCGTTGATTGCCTACCCCGTTGTCTGGCTGCTCCTGCTTCCGTTCCGCATCCTGGGCGTGGCCGTTCACGGCGTCCTGGAGATCATCTATCTTGCCATCACTCTGCCCTTCCGTCTGCTGGCCGCACCGTTCCGGATTTAGCAGACGATGGGAGTTTGGCCCCGATCTAACGTGTGGCGCGGGCACTCACTTCGACTCGCTGCGCTCGCTCAGGGCAGGCTTTGCCCGCGAAGCCGATGCGTTAAGATTGTTCCCGGCTCCTTGAGGTCTCCTGGACGTTGATGAACCCGCCTCTCACCGACATCGAAACCCGCGTACTGGGCGCTCTGATCGAAAAAGACATCGCCACGCCCGACTACTACCCTCTGTCGCTCAATGCCCTGGTCAACGCCTGCAATCAGAAGAATAATCGCGACCCGGTGATGACCTTAGACGAGGCAGCAGTTCGTCAAGCACTGGCGACGTTGCAGGAAAAGCGCCTCGCCGGTCCGGCCAGCGGCGCCGACAGCCGCGTTCCCAAGTTCGAACACCGGCTGCAGGAAGTCTTCAACTTCGACCGGCGCGAAACCGCGATTCTGTGCGTGCTTTTTCTCCGCGGACCGCAGACTCCCGGCGAACTTCGCAGCCGCACCGACCGCATGTACCACTTCGAGGCTCTCGATGACGTCGTCTCCACCCTCGACCGCCTCGCCCACCGCGATCCTCCGCTGGCTCGCATGCTCCCCCGCCAGCCCGGCACGAAAGAATCCCGCTACACTCACCTGTTCTCCGGCGAGCCGCCGGACCTCAATGTGGCAACGGGGACAAGTGTGAGCGCGGGCGACTCGCCCGGGCATCCCGGTACGAACCCAACGGCCAATCGTCTGGCGGCTCTGGAAGAGGAAGTTGCGATACTCCGCCACGAACTCTCCGAGGTCCAGCAGCAGCTCGCCGCTTTCCGCAAGCAATTCGAATAGAGTGGAAGAGCCGCACTAACGTGGAAGAGCGGCGCTTCAGCGCCGCGATCAGCGCTAATGTATTCCTGGGCTTCAGCCCCGGTGCAACCTCAACCCGGCCTTCCACGCTCTACCCCTTTCGGTGTAGCCTCATACGAACGGTGAGCCGCGCGCTCAGGAGGACTCCATGCGTCGCCGCGAATTCCTCATTCGTTCCGCGTCAGGCCTGGGAGCGGCCTGGCTCTCGTCCAAGTCCATCCTGCAAGCCATCGCGGACCAGCCTCTCCCCGCAAAATTCTCCGCCTCCGACACGGTGACGCTTGGCAGCACCGGCATCAAGACCAGCCGCCTCGCCATGGGCACCGGCACTGTCGGATCCGAGCATCACTCGCACCAGACCGCGCTGGGCGTGAAAGGGCTCTCCGACCTCCTGCTCAACGGATACAACCACGGCTTGCGTTTCTTCGACGCCGCCGACTCCTATGGAAGCCATCCTCACGTCGCCGAGGCGCTCAAGCACGTGCCTCGCGACCAAGTCACCGTGCTGACCAAGACGTTCTCCCGCGATCCGGCCTCCGCTCGCGCCGATCTCGACCGCTTCCGCCGCGAACTGGGCTCCGACTACCTCGACGTCTGCCTCATGCACTGTGTCACCGAAGCCGACTGGACAGACCGCTATCGCGGTGTGATGGACGTGCTATCAGAAGCGAAAGAGAAGGGAATCATCCGCACCCACGGCTGCTCCTGCCACTCGATCGAAGCCCTACGCGCCGCGGCGAAGTCGCCGTGGGTCGAAATTGATCTCGCCCGCATCAACCCCATCGGCGCTTACATGGACGCCGATCCCGCGACTGTTGTTGGGGTCTTAAAGGAGATGAAAGCGGCAGGGAAGGCCGTCGTAGGAATGAAAATTCTGGGTCAGGGCACGCTGCGCAACCGTCAGGACGAAGCCATCAAGTACGCTCTATCGCTCGGCGTGCTCGACGCCTTCACCATTGGCGCCGAAAGTAAGGCGGAGCAGGAAGACCTGATCCGTCGGATTGCGGCCGCGTAAGGAATTCGATCAACTCATGGAACGGCGGGCGCCCTCGTCTGCCCGGCAAATCGCGTGAAATCGGCTCCCCGGACGAGGGCGTCCGGGGAGCCGAGATTCAAGTGTTCTTCCTCGCGATCCAATCCCGCTGCCTAATTTTCCATCACCTTCAGCCCCGGGCTTACAATTAGTCGCGCCTCGGTCGCCCGCTGTACATCCTCGGCCGTCAGCCCCGGAGCCACTTCCTCCAGCACCAGCCCATCCTTCGTCACCCGAATGTACGCCATCTCCGTCGCGATCGTATCCACCACGCTTACGCCGGTGAGCGGCAGCGTGCACTTCTTCAGAATCTTGGGCGCGCCGTCGCGCGTCGTGTGCTCCATCGCCACCACCACGCGCCGCGCTCCAGCCACCAAGTCCATCGCGCCGCCCATGCCCTTCACCATCTTCCCCGGAACCATCCAATTCGCCAGGCTTCCCGACTCGTCCACTTCCATCGCGCCCAGCACGCTTAAATCAATATGCCCGCCGCGGATCATGGCAAACGATTCGGCGCTCGAAAAATACGACGTACCCGGCATCTCGCTCACCGTCTCCTTGCCCGCATTGATGAGATCGGGATCTTCCTGCCCCTCGATCGGATACGGCCCAATCCCCAGCATGCCGTTTTCCGACTGCAGCGTGACCTCCATCCCCTCCGGCACATGATTTGCAATCAGTGTCGGCATGCCAATCCCCAGGTTCACGTAGAACCCATCGCGCAACTCGCGCGCGACCCGCTTCACGATCCGCTCGCGCTTATCCGCGTCTTTGCCTGGCTTGTTTGGTAGAGACATATCGGTTTCGATGGCCGAGTGATCAGTGGCTAGTGATCAGTGGTCAGCAAAAACAATCTCTGTAGCTCGCCACTAATCACTGGCCACTGACCACTTTCCTTACCGTCCTTCTCTCAATCCTCCGCTCGTACAACTCTCCCTGAAAAATCCGTTTCACGTAAATCGAAGGCGTGTGAATCTGATCGCCTTCCAACTCACCCACCTCCACCAGATGCTCGACCTCGGCAATCGTGATCTTCGCTGCCGTCGCCATCATAGGATTAAAATTCCGCGCCGTCTTCCGATAAATCAAATTGCCCTGCCGGTCGCCCTTCCACGCCTTCACAAACGCAAAGTCCGCCGTCAGACCGCGCTCCATCACGTACAATCGTCCGGCAAACTCGCGCGTTTCTTTGCCTTCCGCCACCACAGTCCCTACGCCGGTCGGGGTATAGAAAGCTGGAATCCCTGCTCCGCCGGCGCGAATCCGTTCCGAAAATGTCCCCTGCGGAATCAGGTCCAGCTTGATCCTGCCCTGCAGAATCATTTCCTCCAGCAGTTTGTTCTCACCCACGTACGTCCCGATGTGGTGCGCGATCTGCCCCGCCGCCAGCAGCAAGCCGTTGCCCACCCCATCGACGCCCACGTTGTTGCTGATGGTGGTCAGATTCTTCGTTCCCTTGCGTACCAGCGCTCGAATCAGGTTCTCCGGAATCCCGCAGAGGCCGAAGCCCCCGATCATGATCGTCGCGCCGTCAAACACGTCGCGGATGGCTTCATCCGCATTGGCCACAACTTTGTTCATAGCGGAAGAATTCTAAAGGAAATTGAGTAATTGTGTAATTTGGTTATTGGGTAATTGAAAATCTTGGCGGGGTGTAGTGCGTGCTTTTCAATTACTCAATAACCAAATTCCCCAATTACTCAATCTTCTATTTCTTCTTCAGCGAAACCTTCCGCAACGCATGCGCCTGCTCGAACTCCACCGCCAGCTCCCGCGTCGTCAGGTTTTCCCGGATGTGCGCCAGCCGTTGTTCGACTCTCCACAGCGCATTCTCTAGATTCTTTTGGTTGCTGATGGCAATATCCCGCCACATCGAATACGGACTCGCGGCAATCCGTGTCATCTCCTGCAGCGCGCGTCCACCGGCCGGCAACAGCGGAGCCTCGGCCCCGAACTCCTCCACCAGCGCCGCGGCCAGCGCCGTCGACATCATCTGCGGCACGTGGCTTATCCACGCGCAGAGCCGGTCATGATCCTCGGGCGGCAGCATGGCGATCCGCGCCCCGATCTGATCAATCCATCCCGCGTACTCCGCAAACAGGCCCTCATTCAGACTCTGCCCAGGAAACGGCGTCAGAAACCACACTGCATTCTGAAACAGATCGGCATCCGCATAATCCACGCCGCTCAACTCTTTCCCCGCCATCGGATGCCCGGCCAGAAACCGCTTGCCCGCATTCTTTCCGAATACCTTCCGCGCGCGTTCCACAACTGCGACCTTCGTGCTGCCCACATCTGTCAGCAGAGCGCGCGCCGGAAGCACCGGCCCCACACGCTCAATCAAATCCACGATCGCCAGCACCGGAGTTGCCAGCACGACGACCTGGCTCCCACGGATCGCGTCCCCGGGATTAGAAGTTCCATCGTCGATCGCGCCGCGCTTTCGGGCCCGCTCCAGCGTCGCCTCGCGGTCGCAACCCACAATTCGCCCGGCAAATTTTTTCTTGCGCAGCGCGAGGGCGAGCGACCCGCCAATGAGCCCGGTCCCGATGATCGTGATTTGCCGAATGGCCATAAAGACAAGAAAATGAACAACGCAGAGGACGCTGAGGACACAGAGGATCTAAGGAACTGGATCGCTCAACTAGCGCGACGGAGACTGCGGTAGCTCAACAGTGCGATTTTTCTTTCATCCCCTCTGCGTACTCTGTGTCCGCTGTGTTCTGGATTTGTTTTCGCAGAGACTACCACATCTTCCTTCCTACTGCCGGCGCAATCATCCGCAACTCGTCCATCAATTTGGCGAACTGCTCGGGGAACAGCGACTGCGCTCCGTCCGACAACGCCTTATCCGGATCGCAGTGCACTTCGATGAGCAGCGCATCGGCTCCCGCCGCCACCGCCGCCCGTGCCATAGGCGCAACCTTGTCGCGCCGCCCTGTACCATGCGACGGATCGGCAGTGATGGGCAAATGCGACAGCTTGTGAATGATCGGGATCGCCGAAATGTCCATCGTGTTCCGCGTATACGTTTCAAACGTCCGAATCCCGCGCTCGCACAGAATCACATCGTAATTCCCGCCCGCCATGATGTATTCCGCCGAAAGCAGCAGTTCTTCCAGTGTCGCCGCGATCCCGCGCTTCAGCAGCACCGGTTTGCGCGCCTTCCCCAGTTCGCGCAGCAAATTGAAGTTCTGCATGTTGCGCGCACCCACCTGCAGAATGTCCACATAGGGGAGCATCGTCGGAATCTGCGAAATCTCCATCACTTCGCTGATCACCAGCAGTTTGTACTTCTCTCCTGCCTCGCGCAGCAGCTTCAGCGCCTCTTCCCCATGTCCTTGAAACGAATACGGCGAGCTGCGGGGCTTGAACGCTCCGCCCCGCAACACCTTCGCACCCGCCCTGGCGACCGCTTCTGCCGTAGTGAAGAGCTGTTCCCGCGATTCCACCGAACACGGCCCGGCCATCACCACGACTTCATTTCCGCCAATACCAACCCCATTCGCCAATTGGACGATTGTCCCCTCCGGACGAAAGCTCCGCCCCGCCAGCTTGTACGGTGAACTGATGCGGTGAACTTCCTGCACCCCTGGCAGCAACTCCAGAATGCGGATATCGAGATCAATGCCGGAACCCACTGCGCCCAGTACCGTCATGCGCGCGCCGGTCGAGCGGTGCACCTCAAATCCCATCTTCACCAGTTGTTCAATCACCTGCTGAATCTGCGCCTCGTCCGCGCCTTCCTGCATCGCAACAATCATAGAAAGCAGCTCCTAGCTCCCAGCTCTTAGCGGGTGCCCCATCCAAGCCGCGTTTTTTGCGACCAAGGTAGGAAGTCTCGCTCGTAGCTCGCGGCTCACAGCTCGTAGCTATCAGTCGTTCACTTCCGAATCCAGTTCCGTCTCCGCACCGGTCGGCTCGGCGACCGGCGCAATTTCTTCTTTCTGAATATTCCGCATCACATCAATGATGCGCTCATAAATCCGCACCAGATCCCGGCTGGGCAGGGGGCCGCGGTTCGCCTCCTGCACGTTCGCAAACACCACCCGCTCCCGGTCCGGTTCATATACGGGCAGGTTCGTTTCGCGTTTGAGTTTTCCGATCTCCACCGCCGCCCGCGCCCGATCGTTGAGCAGGGCCACCAATTTGCGGTCGAGTTCATCAATTTTCTTTCGCCAGTCTTCGATATCCATGGAAACCAGCCGCCAGCCCCTCAGCTAGGTGCCCCACCCTTGTCTCGCCGTTCTTTGGCGAGATAGGTTGGGAAACTTGATGCTCGTTCTCCCGATACACACTGGGTGCCCCATGTCTCGCGTCCTTTGCGAGACGTGGGAATTTTCACAAACCAACTCGATCCTCATCGTGAAGCAACTGACGGCTGACGACTGACAGCTGATAACTGCCTCACAAACTCCCCCACGGCCGCCGCCTCCCGTCCGCGATTCCGCTCAATCGTCTCGACAATCGCGCTGCCTATGACGACTGCGTCGGCAAACTCGCCGACTTCAGCAAATTGCTCGGCTGTCGAAATCCCAAATCCCAACGCGATTGGCAACTTGGTTACACGCCGCAGCCGCCGCACCAGTTTGCGCGCGTCTTCTGCCAACTGCTGCCGCGCTCCGGTTACGCCCGTCCGCGACACCGCGTACACAAACCCGCGCGATGCCTGCGCAATCCGTTTCAGCCGCTCATCCGGACTCGTCGGCGCCGCCAGAAACACCGGGGCCAGATCATGTTCCCGCATCGACTGCAAATATTCGCCTGCTTCTTCCACCGGCAAATCCGTGACCAGAGCGCCATCCACGCCCGCCGCCCGCGCCACTTTGCAGAACTTTTTCATGCCCATGCGCAAAATCGGATTCAAGTACGAAAACACAATCAGCCCCGTTGACTGCGCCTGCTGGCGGATCTCCGCCGCCAGTGTCAGCACCTGCCCGAGCGAAGTCCCATGCTTCAGCGCCCGCTCACTTGCCCGTTGAATCACCGGCCCATCCGCCACCGGATCGCTGAACGGCACGCCCAGTTCAATCACGTCTGCACCGGCCTCAATCGCCGCGATCACGATCTCCCGCGTCGTCGCGAGATCCGGATCACCGCACGTCACGTACGCCACCAGCGCCGGCTTTTTGTAAAAGGTCAGAGGCATAACTGGAATGCAGAAGTCAGATTTCAGATTGCAGAATGAAAACCAGTTCCCAAGTTAGGCTCCTAAATCTACAATCTGAAATCCGCATTCTGACTTCTAACTTCTGCATTGAGACTTCTGACTTCTTCATTCGATCTTCAAGTTCTCCCGCAAAATCCCAATATCTTTGTCGCCGCGGCCCGAGATGTTGACGATCACAATCTCCGACTTCTTCATCTTCGGAGCGCGCTTCACGGCTTCGGCCACCGCATGCGCCGACTCCAGCGCCGGAATAATCCCTTCAGTCCGCGCCAAAATCGTAGTTGCCTCTAAGGCCTCCGCATCCGACGCTGGCACGTACTCCGCCCGCCCAGCGTCCCTCAACGCTGCATGCTCCGGCCCAATCGAGGGATAATCCAGCCCAGCCGACACCGAATGCGTGGTTGCAATTTGTCCCGCCGCATCCTGCAGTACATAAGAATACGTTCCCTGCAGAACGCCCGGCGACCCTCCCCGAAATCGCGCCGCATGCTCGCCCAATTTCTCGCCGCGCCCACCGGCCTCCACTCCAATCAACTGAACTCTCTTATCTTTGAGAAACTCGTAGAAGATGCCAATTGAATTCGATCCCCCGCCCACGCACGCGATGATCGCCGCCGGCAACTTCCCCTCGGCTTTTAGAATCTGCTCCCGCGCCTCCCGCCCGATCACGCGATGAAAATCCCGCACCATCGTCGGATACGGATGCGCCCCCAGCACGCTCCCCAGCAAATAATGCGTAGTACGGACGTTGGTGACCCAATCGCGCATGGCCTCGTTGATCGCGTCTTTCAACGTGCGCGACCCCGAATCCACGCCCCGCACCTCCGCGCCCAGCAGCCGCATGCGGAACACATTCAACTCCTGCCGCCGCATGTCTTCGGTGCCCATGTAGACGACACACTCAAACCCCAGCAGCGCGCATACCGTCGCGGTCGCCACTCCGTGCTGCCCCGCACCGGTCTCCGCGATCACTCGATGCTTTCCCATCCGCTCCACCAGCAGCGCCTGTCCCAGACAGTTGTTGATCTTGTGTGCGCCGGTGTGCAGCAGGTCTTCGCGCTTCAAATAAATCTTGGCTCCGCCCAGCTTCCCGGTCAGCCGTCGCGCAAAAGATAGCGGCGTCGGACGCCCCGCATACGTCCGCAGCAACTCCTCCAGCCGCGCCTGAAATTTGCGGTCGCGCTTCGCCTTCTCGTACTCGTGCTCCAGCTCGTCAAGCGCGGCCATCAAAGTTTCCGGGACATATCTCCCCCCGTAGGCCCCGAACCGCCCCGGTTCATTGGTCGAAGCAGATCCCCACGACACAGAAGGACCCTGAGGGTGCCCCATCCTAGCCGCGTTCTTTGCGGCTAGGGTGGGGACGTTGACCTTAGTAGTCCGTGGAACCGTGGGCATCGACTTTCCCGCCTCTAAACCGTTGTCATTCCGAACCGGCAAAGCCGGTGAGGAACCTGCTTTTTTTCCATCGATTAGAACCGCGTAAGTCAGGAAGTTCTGCGATCCATCCCCCGCGCCGCCCGCACAAACGCCCGCACCTTCTCCGGATCTTTCTTCCCGGGCCTCGCCTCCACTCCGGACGCCACGTCTACTCCCCATGGCTTCAAAAAGTCGACAGCCCATCCCACGTTTGAGGGTGTAAGCCCACCGGCAATTACCACCGGATGAAACCTCAGCAACCCGGCCACAATGGCACGAGCCTCTCCCCAAGCAAAGGTCTTCCCTGTACCACCGCGCTCCTCCTGCGTCCCCGAATCCAACAAAAGACCAGCTAGATTCGGAAACTTGGGGAGGGCCCAAAAAACACCTTGGCCTCGCAGATCACAGACCATTTCAGCAGCGGGCAAACAGAAGAAGGCGTCTCGATTGACCACGTACCTTGCTGGGCTCCGATATTCATCCCCGTGAAATTGCACTGCGGTCAGGCCCGCCTCATCTGCGATTGCCGATACTCTTTCGGGCAGCTCATTTACAAATACCCCAATCTTGTCCACACTTTCCGGCAACTTCCCCACAATTTCCCGCACTATCTCCACACCGACGCACCGCGGACTCTTCTCATAAAAGACGAACCCCACCGCATCCGCACCCGCCTCGACCGCCACGAGCGCATCCTCGAGATTCGTCATCCCACAAATCTTTATCCAAGTCATAAACCAGTTGTCAGTTGCCAGTACCCAGTTGCCGGTAAAGTCCGGGTGCCCCATGTCTCGCTTCCTTTGCGAGACGTAGAAACTCTCCTATCGCGCACTCGATACTCCTTGCCGAACGCCCGCTGCCGCCGTCAGCAGCACCCTCAACGCTTCTCCCGGCTTTTCCGCCCGCATTAGCGATTCACCAACCAGAAATGCGTCATATCCTGCCGCCCGCAACCGTGCGACATCCTCCGGCGAACGAATTCCGCTCTCTGCCACGCGCACGACATTCGCAGGAAATTTCTCCACCAGCTGGAACGCTGTCTCC
Source organism: Candidatus Sulfotelmatobacter kueseliae (assembly GCA_900290255.1). Classification (GTDB taxonomy): domain Bacteria; phylum Acidobacteriota; class Terriglobia; order Terriglobales; family Acidobacteriaceae; genus Sulfotelmatobacter; species Sulfotelmatobacter kueseliae. The sequence goes on along the minus strand of OMOD01000144.1, from coordinate 8,703 downwards.
AGATTCACCTGGAACGTCCTCAGATCGCGTGTATTCACCCCGATCAGGTCGCACCCGGCATCCAGCGCCCGCTGCAACTCCTCCCCGTCGTGTATCTCGCACAGAAAGTCCAAGCCGTGGCTGCGTGCCGACGACGCCAGCCTGCCCAACTCCTGCTCATGCAATGCTGCCACAATGAGTAGCACTGCATCGGCCGCGTTTGCCCGCGCCTCCACCAACTGAAACTCATCCACGATGAAATCTTTCCTCAGGCACGGAATCTTCACTGCTGCCGACGCTTCGCGCAGATTCTCGAGCGACCCCTGAAAGAATTCTTCGTCGGTCAGTACCGAAAGCGCCGCTGCGCCGACCGCTTCCAACTCCCGCGCCAATTCCGCCGGACGAAAATCTGCCCGGATCAGCCCTTTCGACGGCGATGCTTTCTTCAACTCCGCTATGACTGCAACTCCGTCCCGCCCCTTCGCGGCCAGCGCTCGCCGAAACCCGCGCGGCGCATGCTGTTCCGCCCATCGCTCCAGTTCGCGCAAGTCGGCGCTGCGTCTGGCCTCCGCCACCCGCGCCCGCGTAGCCGCAACGATCCGGTCAAGAACCGCAGCCATAGAGAATCTCTTGATTATAAGGGGGAGGCGAAACCCACCGCTAGAGACGGAACTTTGACTCTGTCACTGAGGTCAAGAATGTGGGTGCCCCACTTCTCGCTGCCGTCGCGAGAAGTGGGGATCTCGACTTCGCATCAGCCGAGGCATTTCACTTGCAGATCTCGGCCAACTCCTTATACGGCTTCGCCATCGCCGGCGGAAACTTGATCTTCTTCGCCTCCATCCACAACTCCAGCAGCGTTCCTCCGTATTGCGAGCCTACATCCGGATCTCCCTCGTACACCGGATTGCTCTCTGCCTCCTCGATCGTCACCAGCTTGAATCCTTTCTTCTCCAGCAGATCGAGCGCATCCGGCAAAATCGTGCTGCCGAACGCCCCCAGATGCAGCAGGAGCACATGATCGATATCGTGCCCGTAGACCATCTGCGCCAACTCGCGTCCAAGATCCAGATACGAGGACTCGGTGCTCAGGTAACTCGACCGCAGGGTGACTGTCATTTCCCCGCTACTCTTTTCCCATAGAACTCGAAAAACTCCTGCTCGCTCGGTCCCAGGCAAACCCGCGCATTCGGCTTCGCTGGCTCCTCTCGCGTGAACCCCTTCCCTTACTTCCCGGTTCTCTCGACACACGGCAAGACTGCTTCCCGCACCCACGTGTCTCCCTCTCCAGCGGGAACGTCGCCGAACAACCACCATCGCTCCACATGCTCCGCTGTTGCTCCCGGCTTTAATTCGACCAGCGGCCCGAGCGTTTCCACCTCCAGAAATTCCGGATTGGTAAACAGCTCAAAATTGCACCCTTCATCCGGATACCGCGCCCCTGCCACGACGCTGGCCCGCTTCACAAACAAAGTCCCGCGCCGGAAGTGAGTTCCCCATCCCGCAGGATTGAAGATTCCATTCATCTGCTCTCGAAACCGTCCCGTCGGATGCTTCGCCTGCACCAACTGCACAAATTCCGTGCCCAGCTTCCACCGTGTGTCGGCAAAATCGGTGTACGACCAGATGCCAAACACCCCCACCGGCAGATAGTGATCCGTGTCCATCGCATGGCGTGCCGGCAGCGGCAGAACCGCCCGCCCCCCGGCCCGCATCATCGTCGGAGCCCACACCGCCAGTTCTGTTGGCTCCCCGTCGTGATTCGTAATCCGGTGCGTCACTCGGACCTCCGTTCCCTCCGCAGCCAGTTCGATTTCCATCTCCTTCTGCAACTTCGTTCCCGGCGGCGCGTCTTCGCGCGGAGCGGTAAAACGTACCGCCCTGCCCTGCCGCGATACCATCACTGGAGCATTATCGGGGAAATAAGTCCGCTTCACTTCCGGTGATGCCCATAACCGATGTCCCCCATACAACCGGAATTCCGCCGATCCCGTTCGCCCCGTGTCCTCCTCCACTTCATGAAATTGATTCTCCCCGCCTCGCAGCCCATACCAGATCACCCGCGGCCCCACATCCGCCAGCACGATCAGCTCGACCGACGCATTCGAAAACTTCCAGCAGTTCTCCCAACCCCGGTACCCTACACGCTCGATCATCGCTTCGTCTCCCTCACGCCCATTTCCTTAGTTCGCCCGGATCTTCTCGCACAGCCGGCATCTCTCCGTATCTCGCTTGCCGCCCAGAAACGCTTTCCACCGAGCCGATTACGATAGCTGAATTCCTCCATTTCGTCGAAGTCCGGCACACATTAGCCTGGTGCAGCCTCAGTTTTCCGGATGACTCCTTTGCGTCCTTTGCGAATCCTTCGCGTACTTTGCGGTCTAAGATCTTCTACCGCAAAGCTCGCAGAGAAGACCGCGAAGTCCGCGAAGCAACGCCCGAGGTTCACAAGAGTTCCGCCCGTGTCCTCCCATCCACATCGTGTCCCGCGCCCCACGCCCCGCAATCGTATTTAGCTCTCTAACTCCCGCCGAATCAAAGCAGCCGCTCCTGGCCCGTACCGTGCATTCTCCCTAGCGCCGCTAGTCGGCAGGAGGTGACCAACCATGACCCGCATCAACCCATTACGCAAGATCGCAGAAACTCGCAGTTCCCCATTTTGGGGTAACGGAGTAATGACCTGGGGCAACCTCAGCGCGCTCGTCTTCGCTGCCGTGCTGATCGTCTGCTCCCTGACCGTCGGCTGCTCCAGCGAGAAGCCGAAGCCCGTTAGCTCCAACAACCAGATTCCCGTCACGCATGCCCAGAGCCCGATCGTGCCCGCGCCAGCCATGCAGGCTGAGAACAAGCCGGCGCCGAGGAAAGTCGTGCACAGGAAGCCCGCGACCGCGAACTACACTGACAAAGCCTACGGCGTAGCCTTCGAATATCCGCGCCGCTATGCCATCGAGACCGGTGACGCCGCCGCGCAGTTCGTGGCGACGAATCCGCTCCCCATGAATTTCGTCGAGCCCGGTGGAATTGCACTGGCCGCAGTTGAATTGCCCGAGACCGGCTACCTCAACACCGACTTCTCGTCCGCGTTCTTCAACGTGAGTGTCAACAAGGCTCTCACCGCCGATCAATGCAACGAGTTCGCGGTGCCCCAGCCGAAAGTCTCTGCCCCGGCGGCTGCGCCTGCTGAGGCCACAACCACTCCCGCTGCTGCCGCCACCACGCCAGAAGCTCAGCCGGCCGTCGCTCAGGCTGCCTCGGCCACAACCGTGGCCAGCGAGCAAACGAACTCCGTTAAAGCGTCCAATGACGCTGCTCCGGCCTCGTCCGCCGAGCCTGCATCCGGCGCTAAGTTCCTGCTCGGTGATATGGAACTCCGCGCCGCCGAAGCTGTCTCCGGCGAGGGCACGCGCCAGAGCGATTCGAAGTACGTCCATGTCTTCCAGAATGGAGCCTGCTACGAGTTCGCTGTGAACGTGACCACCGTCGCGACTGGGGACGGCCTCATCAAGCACGTGGACCGCGACAAAGTCTTCAACCGCCTGGAGCAGATCCTCTCCACGGTGAAGATCAGTCCGGTGACCGCCGAAGCAAGTGCCGATGCTCCGGCCACTCCGGCCGCTGCTGCAAGCCCGGCGCAGTAAGTCAAGATCGGGTGCCCCATCCTTGTCTCGCCGTTCTTTGGCGAGACAAGGATGGGGATTTTGACTTCTGTGTAGGGCGGACACTCCTGTCCGCCGTCCTTGACGGTGCAGTCGATCCTAACTTTGGCTCCCGAACCCTGATACGAACCGCTGTTCAAAATTGCATACCATTCAGAAACCGAAATCTGTACAATTCCTCAGGACTGGGGAACCCAGACAAATTCATTCCGCAAGACACTAGCAAAGATGCCAGTTCGCGGCATCGCCCGTGACGGCCCAGACGTATAACTAAGTACCGCTTCAGGAGGAGCGGTCATGAGAATTCTGCTTTATAACCCCGACAACGGCGTAACCCGCAACTTCATGCCGCACCTCTGGATGTTCCTGCTCCAGTCGCTAACCCCTCCCGGCCACGAAGTCCTCCTGATTGATGGCAACGCGCAGCCCATGGACGAAACTCAGATCGCGAAATTTGTCCGCGACGAGAACATTGGGCTAGTCGGCATCGGTGCCATGACCCGCATGATTGCCAAGGCCTACCGCATCGCCGACGCCGTCCGCGCCACCGGCATCCCCGTCGTCATGGGCGGCCCTCATGTCACCGAACTTGCGGACGAAGCCCTGGGCCGCGACGGTGGCCCTCGCCACGCCGACGCCGTTGCTCTCGGCGAAGCCGACGAAACTTGGCCCCGGATCGTCAGTGACGCCGTTCGCGGCGAACTCAAAGAAATTTATGCGCCCGTCGATGTTCTTGGCCAAGAGCGCAAGCCTTCGCTGAAGCAGTATCCCGTGATTCCCTGGGACAAGATCGATCTCCACCAGTTCAATCTCTTGCCCAAGGTCGTTTACCCGTTGCTCAGGAAAGTCGGTGAAGGCTGGGGAACATTCCGCATCATTCCGGTTGAGTCCGGACGCGGCTGCCCCTACGGCTGCGAGTTCTGCACCGTGACCGGATTTTTCGGCGACTCCATCCGCTTCCGCACCAATGAGAGCGTAGTGAACGAACTGCTGCTCTTGAAAGCTCGCGCCCGCAAAGAAAAAGGCCAGATGGCCGTCTTCTTCATCGACGACAATTTCGCCATCAACGTGAAGCGCACCAAATCGCTTCTTCGTGACATCATCGCCGCTAGCGCCCAGGTTCACTGGGTCGCTCAGATCAGCGCCAACCTCCTGCGCGACGAGGAACTCTGCGACCTGATCGCCGCTTCCGGAGGCAAGTGGGTCTTCATCGGCATGGAGTCCATCGATCCCACCAATCTCAAAGACGTCAACAAGGGATTCAACAAGCCGGGCGAATACGCCGCCGTCCTCGAACGCCTCGCCAAACGCAACGTCTACGCCATCACCTCGTTCATCTTCGGGATGGATAACGACACCGTCGGCGTCGCCGAGCGCACCCTGGCGCAAGTCCGCACCTGGCCCCCGGGTCTCCCCATCTTCGGCCTGCTCACCCCCTTGCCCGCAACCCCGCTCTACAAGCGCCTGGAGCTTGCCGGCCGCCTCACCCGACCCAAACACTGGCAGGAGTTCATCCCCTTCGCTATGGCCCACACCCCGCTGAAGATGACCATCGAAGAAGCCCACGCAGAAGTGAACTACGGTTGGGCCCACGCCTACAGTCCCGAAGCCGTAGCCCAAGCCGTCGACTCGCTCGACGACCAGCCTCTCGGTTACCGCATCAACATCTTCCTGGCGCGCGTCTGCTTCCGCGGCATCTATTTCCCCATGCTGGGAAAATTGGCGTGGCTGAAAGTGGTAGCGGAAAACCGCCACACGATCTTCAAGCTTGCGAAGGAAGCTTTCTTCGGCCGCAAGACTCGCCCCGAAATTCGCGAGGAAGGCTCGTATCAAGACGTGCCGGCGCCGGAAGTCAGCAGCGAAGTGAGCGTGTAAAGAAACGCGCCGTTTACGAACTATAGCGGATGCCCCACCCTTCTCGCGTTCTCTGTGAGAGGGGGACTTTTGACTCTTCGCACTGAAACCCCACCCCGTTACGAACTTTGGTCCTAGCCTTTTAGTAACCTCGCTTCGGACCGCCATCCGCGCCATACTGCTCGGCATGGGCCTGGATCAGGCTTGCATCGACTTTTTCGTCCGCGCCGCTTGTGGCATCGCCGCTGCTCTGTTTGTCATTCTGGTCGCCGGCATCGGTATCCCCCGTCGCTCCGCAGTTCGGATTCACCGCACGAACCGCTAGCTGCTACCCGGCGCTTCCGCTGCTGGCTTCTGCCCCGTCGCGAATCCTCACGCCCGCCGTATGACCCCCCATTTGACGGCCCTCCCGCCCGCATGAGATAGTGTCACGCTCTACCTCATACATTCTGGTTTGGAGCCCTATTGCTTCCCGATGACCCCTCTTATTCCCCGGGATAACACCTTCTTTGAGATGTTCTCCCAGATGTCCGAAAACCTCATCGCTGGCGCTCGGACACTGGTGGGCCTCTTTACTGACTACACTGACCTCGACGCCAAAGTCGCCGAGATTCGCCGCATTGAGCGCGTGGGCGACGAAATGACCCACGCCGTCCTCATCAAGCTCAATCAGAGCTTCATTACCCCTTTCGATCGCGAGGACATCCACCAGTTGACTTCGTCCCTGGACGACGTGCTTGACTTGATGAACGCCGCCTGCGCCCGCATCATCATGTACCGCATCACCAATCCGCCGCCCGTGGCCATGGAACTCGCCCGCTTGATTCTTCTGCAGACCCAGGAAGTGCAGCGCGCCCTTTCTCTTCTCCGTAAGAACGGCGACATCCTAACCCACTGCGTCGAAATCAATCGCCTCGAGAACGAAGCCGACGTTATCTCGCGCGCCGCCATTGGCCAACTCTTCGATCAGGAGAAAGATCCCATTACCCTGCTCAAGAGCAAAGAGCTGATCGAGTTCCTCGAACTCGCAACCGACAAAGCAGAAGATGTAGCGAACGTGCTGGAAACCATAGTTCTGAAGAGTTCTTAAATCTCGCGCTTTTGCCTACAGGCAGACTTCGTGAAACCTGAGTTCCTGCTGCTGATCATCACCCTCCTGGTCGCCCTGACCTTCGACTTCCTCAATGGATTCCACGACGCCGCCAACAGCATCGCCACCGTCGTTTCCACCCGCGTTCTTTCTCCCCGTCTGGCCGTGGTCTGGGCCGCCTTCTTCAACTTCGTCGCCGCTTTTATGCTTGGAACTGCCGTCGCCAAGACTATTGGCAGCGGCATGATCCGCATTGATTTCGTCACGCAATATGTCGTCATCGCCGGACTCCTCGGCGCCATCGTCTGGGACCTCCTCACCTGGTGGTGGGGCCTTCCTACTTCCTCCTCGCACGCTCTGATCGGCGGCATGGCCGGCGCCGCCATCTTGCGCGCCGGCTGGCGCGTCATTATCGTGGCCGGGTGGTACAAAACCCTCATTTTTATCGTCGTCGCCCCCATCATGGGACTCACCCTCAGCTTCGGCTTCATGGTCGCCGTCTTCTGGATCCTGCGCAACAAGGCCCCGCAGCGCATTGACGCCTGGTTCCGCCGTCTCCAGCTTCTTTCCGCCGCTGCCTACAGCCTCGGCCACGGCGGCAACGACGCTCAGAAAACCATGGGAATCGTCGCCAGCGCACTCTACGGTGCCAAAATCCTTACTGCCTCTCAGCTCGCCGGAAGCTGGGGACACTATCACTGGCCCATCATTCTTGCCGCCCACACTTCGATCGCTCTCGGAACCTACTTTGGCGGATGGCGCATCGTCCACACCATGGGCACCCGCATCACCAAGCTCAGACCCGTCGGCGGCTTCTGCGCTGAGACCGCCGGTGCCATCACTTTGTTCGCCACTGCGCTGGCGGGCATCCCGGTTTCCACCACCCACACCATCACCGGAGCCATTGTCGGCGTCGGCGCTACGCACCGGCTCTCTGCCGTGCGCTGGGGTGTCGCAACCCGCATCGTCTGGGCCTGGGTGATGACCATCCCCGCTTCCGCTGCCGTAGCGGCTCTCGCCTTCTGGCTTATCCGCCTCATTCACCCCGCCGCATAGAGGCAAGAATGGGAAGGACGCGGCTACCCTCCCGGGTAACATCCCACCCGGTACCTCGGTAATCTCGCGGAGTTACCAATCCCAGCTGTTTTCGCACATTTCCGGGGTTTATACTGCGCAGGTAGGGATTTGTTGGGTGTCCCAGGTTGCAAAGGACTGGGCCATGTATTCACCTGAGCGGCGTAAGCACCCGCGATTCACGGTGAGCGTGCCCGTCGAAGTTCACGCCGAAGGCAGCGACACCCCCATTCGGTGCACTACCTCCGACCTCAGCCTCGGCGGCTGCTACATCGAAAGCATGTATCCATTTCCCGTCGGCGCCACCCTCGACCTTAGACTGCAACTCGAGAACACCCTGCTCGTCGAGGCCAAGGTTGTCACTTCGTACCCGCAGGTCGGCAACGGCATGGAGTTCATCAGGATGCTGCCCGAAGACCGCGCTGAACTGCGCGCCTTCCTCGAGTCCCTCGCCAAGAAACAGGAACTCGCCGCGGCCGGGAAGAAATGAAAAGGAAAAGGCCGACCATGTTTCCATGATCGGCCTTTATTAATGCCGGCAACGACCTACTCTCCCACACACTTTCGCGTGCAGTAACATCGGCCCGGCGGGGCTTAACTTCCGTGTTCGGGATGGGAACGGGTGGAACCCCCGCGGTAAGATCACCGACAACTTGAGGCGTTTTCGCGGCGTCTGAGCCGCGAGCCGAAATCCCGAGCGCTCTTTGCGAGGGATCTCTACGCCATCTCGGTGTCGCTTTTCAGCGACGAACTTGTAAAAGATCCTGAGAACGATCTCTCACAGCTGAATAGATTGGGTGTGACTTACTTTCATGTTGGTTTGTTTCCGATTTCAGCCACTCAGTTACATCGGCTTTGCTTTCCTCTTCTTATCAGAATCCGAAAAGCGTCGGCGCCCAGTCGTCAGTCTCCGCCTTGGCTCAGCTCAGGTTCTAGCTGAGGCATGGCTGAAGCCATGCCCTACCAGGGCTGATGGCTGACGGCTGGTCTGCACCGAGTAAATTTTATGGTCAAGCCGAACGGGCGATTAGTACGGGTAAGCTGCACGCA
>OMOD01000097.1 GCA_900290255.1 Candidatus Sulfotelmatobacter kueseliae | reverse complement strand
AGATGGATCGAGTCACTTGGATTTCGTTGTCACGATAGTTTTCCCACAAAAGACCGCGAATCTCACCGCGCCGCGCCCCCGTAAACGCCGCAACAGCGAAAACGGTGGCGGCGGGTTCTGCTGCTCGCCACGTCGTCAGGGGATGCTTAGATCACGGATGAATTAGGCGCGTGGCCACGATGGAAGTAGCATTAGGAGCGCCGGCCACAGCCTGGGTCCGAATGAGGGCCTCGAAGTAGAGGGGCTGCCCGGGCGTGCCTGAAATGCCGAGAGCCTGCTGGAGTTTTTGCCGGTTGTACGCTTCCGCGAGAAAAAGCCCGGCAGCTTCCGTACCCTCTTGTTGCAATCCTTGCAGGATGAGAACACTGCCGTGTCCGTTGGCAAGGGGCAAGAGTGAGATAGTTGCATAGTCCTCTCCCGAACTGCCCGTGAAGGCCAGCCCGTGGTAGGTTTCCTGGTCACCGGCCTTGGGATGTAGATTCTGGAAATACTTCGGGCTTTCGCCCACGACGCCTTCGCGCTCCTGAAAGTTGAGTTTGTCCTGGAAGTAAAACACCCAGGGGTTGGAGCTTGGGCTGCCCACGAGAACAAGGTTAACTGCTTCCAGGTCACGTGGGTGAAGCTCCCGGGACGATCGAATAACGAGCCAGTCGCGAGAGTTCCCGCTCAACTTCATGAGTGTCTGAACCACCACTAGATCGGCATATGAGGTCAGCAGGGAGCCCGACAGATACTTCATCACGCGCGCCTCGCGGCCTGTTGGGTGCGGATTGGAGAGATCCTCTCCGCTACGGTAGGCGGGGCTCAGGTACCGCTCCAGCGTCACCGGCTGCTCGTCAATGAGGCGCATCATGCCGTAATTGACGTCCGCTACCACTACCTCAACAGGACGGTTGGGCGGATTGAAGAGAGCCGCCAGCGGCCAGGGTGGTGGGATGGACGGTGCAAGCGTTGGTTGGCGAAGCCAGGCGATGAGAGTGGTAACCAGAAACAGCGCCGCAAGCACCCAGGGGAGCAGCCTGATCAAGGATTTGGGTTGCCGGCCGGTTTCGACTGGTACAGGCGTCGTGGAAGCTCTCGGCTGGGCAGGCCTAAATAGCGTTGTGTAAGCTCCTTTCGGAATCTCAACAATCCAAGTTTCGTCCCGGCCTTCTCCGTCGAAGTACTCATGCAGCTTGAGCCGCAGCTGGCGGACGTGCACGCGCGCTGAACTGTCCTCGACGACACTGTAATCCTCGTCTTTGCCGAAAACGGCCTCGCCAATGCGGTGTTCAGTCAGGTCCTGCGGCTGGCCATGAAGGGTTTTCTCCGCCAGGAAGCGCAACAGATCTCTAAGTTTCGCCGACTTCTGGAAGGAAGCGCTTGCGGTGATCCTTTCGATCAACTGCCAGCGGGCATCCTCCCGAAGTTCTGGATACATTTCCTTCATCAGCGATTAGTCCATCTCAGTTTGATTCGGCTGGTTTCCAGCCAAGTGTCTGGACGTGACATGGAATTTTGAATTGCGGCCTGATTGTAGCGTACAGAACGCGCGAGGAAAAGCCGGGTCGAGAACTGCAGTCTCATTGAGGCTGACTGCGCAGTGCAGAGCCGACCTGACTGGTCCCCTGGAGATGCCGCCCGGAGGTGAACCCGCTCCCCATGGGCCAAGGTGTGGTCTTCGTGACCGGTCATTTCGAGCTTTTGCGCGTGAATCACATGTTAATCGCATTCATTATAAAAGATTTATGCTGTAAACCCCTTTTCAGGCTCACGCGTTTTGCAGGAAGGTTATCGCGATGCCTTGCCCAATCTATGTTTGTTGCTTTGTGAAATGCCGGTGCGAATGGCCGAGCCTCAAGAACGCAAAGAGCGCATGACCAGCGATCTGGCACAACGCTTCGGGCAGAACCCTATCCTCAGGCCAAGGGATCTCCGTCCGAGCTTCGCAGGCATGGAAGTGACGTGCATTTTGAATCCCGGGGTATTTCGGTATCAGGATAAGATCTGGTTGCTGGTCCGGGTGGCCGAACGCCCGCCACAGGTTCCGGGCAAAACCTCCTTTCCCATCCTGGATCCCGAGGGCCACCTTGAAGTGCTCCAATTCGATTCGGACGACAAGAGACTTGATCTGAGCGATCCCCGCGTGATTAGTTTTGACGGGCGGGATTACCTCACAACTCTCTCCCATCTTCGTCTCCTAGCCAGCGACGACGGCGTGCATTTCGTCGAACCGGAGCAAAACCAGCCTCTGATGGGGACCGGCGAACTGGAAACTTACGGGATTGAGGACTGCCGTGTAGCGAAGATCGATGGGACATACTATCTGACTTATACGCAGGTCTCCAATAACGGAGTGGGGGTAGGGCTGCGCACAACACGCGACTGGAAGAACTTTGCCAATGAGGGGATGATTTTTCCGCCGCACAACAAGGACTGCGCGCTCTTTGAGGAGCAAATTGACGGCAAATACTACGCACTCCACCGGCCCAGCAGCCCGGAACTGGGCGGCAACTACATTTGGCTCGCCGAATCGCCCGACCTCATTCACTGGGGCAGGCACCGTTGCGTGGCCCATAGCCGCGAGGGTTGCTGGGATAGCGCCCGCGTTGGCGCAGGAGCCGCTCCGATCCGGACATCTGAAGGTTGGCTAGAGATATATCACGGCGCGACGAAAGAAAACCGGTACTGCCTTGGCGCGCTGCTGCTCGACCTGAACGAACCCTGGCGGGTGCTGGCACGTTCGGAGACGCCCATCATGGAACCGCTGGCTCCCTACGAGCAGGAGGGCTTCTTCGGCCAGGTCATCTTTACCAACGGTCACCTGGTCGATGGCGACCGCGTGACCATCTACTATGGCGCCTCCGACAGCGTGATTTGCGCCGCCACATTCTCGATCAACGAAATTCTTAATTCCCTCGACGTGTCCCGGGAGTGTGCATGAACAGGCTCATGAAGGAGTACAACCTCTTTCTCTCGTGTCCTCGAGACATGAGGATCCTGCTGCTCACGAACATGCTCTTTGCATTTGTTCTGCCTGTAATCGAAATTTTCGTAGCCGCTTACGTCATGCGCAACTCTCATGCAGTCAGTAAAGTGCTCACCTACCAACTTGCAATCTACACTGCAACGCCAGTTGCCTTCCTGATTAATGGGTTCCTGCTGAGAAGCGTCAGTATCAACCACCTTTACTCAGCTGCGATGCTGTTGAGCGGGATCGCGATGATCTTGATGATGTCTTCGCCTGTCATCACGATGTCTGGAATCGCAATCTCCGGCTCCATGATGGGCCTGGCCACCGGATTGTTCTGGGCCAACCGCGGCTTCCTGGTGCTATCGACAACC
>OMOD01000098.1 GCA_900290255.1 Candidatus Sulfotelmatobacter kueseliae | reverse complement strand
AAAACCGCGCAAGGTTCTGATCGCTCTGCGCCTTGAAGAAAGCACGGTCGAGGCGTACAAGGCCGGTGGTCGCGGCTATCAGACCCGCATGGCGGCCGTGCTGGAAGAGCACGCGAAATAATTCCCGCCAAACGCAACGGATACCCGGGCCAGACGCACCCAGGCCCCGATCCGGTAAAAAGAAGTTTCCCGGAGTACAAATGGTCAATCTTGGGAAGGGGTTTCGTGGCGATCAGGTTTTGTCTTGCAGGTCCACGGCTGGGCTTTCTCCCTGGCTTTGGCCCACCTGGCGAGGACAGCTTGCGCGCGAGTTCGCATCGTTACCACTTTAGGCTGCCGAGGCGTGCCCGGACCTTCGCCAAGGTCCGCAAGGACACATCTGTCGTTTCACACAACAAACCCAGTCCCGCACGCGCACCTCCCGTGGCTAGGTCACGAGTCTTTGACCCTGGCCTTCTGCTTGGCGACCAGTCGGCGCTTCAAGAAATCCTGAACGCCGCACTTCGATTCAGATAATTCCAGTCCGAAAGCGCTGTCCAGTTCCTGCCAGAGACACTGAAGGACAGTTGCCGTCAGGTACTCCGCCCCAGTCATCGGGGGTGCCGCGAGAGCCAGCCAAGCCAGTTCCGCATCGGGCGGAGATGGAATATGCGTCTTCATGGACCGGACTCCACCATCCGGCAGAGTGCAGACGGCCGTCACGTAGCGCGCGCCGAATTCTCGCCAATAGGAGAAGACGGGGGGAAGCGCGACTCCGAATTCACTGGCTCCGAGTTGGAGCAGACCATGGCCCGATCCACGCACGAAGGCATCCTGTAAACGTTGAGCAAGCTCGGGCTCAAGAGCCAATGCGTCGCGATCCTCGATCAAAGTGAGGTGGCCGTGTGGAGTTAGGACGGGAACCAGGAAGACCGAACCCATGCAGAGAACCTACCAGCCCACACAGGCAAGCCGCAACAGTGTGATGAACCGCGAGTTGCGGTTCTCGGCCGCGATCGAGGGCAAAGCGATCGGGTCCTGCAGCGGCTTCACGTTCTCGTCATGCATCTTGGCTATTTGACTCAGCACCGATTGGAGGTCGGGGTTGTCAGCAGGGAAGGCAGATATTGGCAACGCGGCGAAGGCGGCTCCAGTCGAATTCTGATCATTACTCCAGATTTCCACACCCGCCGCGCACCCAGCATTTTTCGGCATGAGATTCAAGGCAAGTCGTTCTCGGTCGCCGCCGCTTACGACGACACGCAGTCCCGAACCCGCTGGTGGACCCGCCGACAGTGGGCCAAGACCTGTGTGGACGAATGACTGCGGCGGTTATGGTGGACCGCTGTCGAGCGGTGGCGTTGAGCGAATCGCTTGCCCGGAGCGGAGAGCACCGGGAATCGATAGATGAGTTTTCCACTGGAAAGCGGTTTCCCAGGCACAAAAGGCATTGACGGACGCTAGCAAGGAAGATACCATTCTACAAACGGTCACCTAGTTACTTATTAACGAGTGTGGGGCTGCATGTCTGCTTTCCGCGTGAGCGTAATTTGCGTGCCACAGCCTTTCGGATTACCAGCATCCAAATTTATCTCTGAAGGACGGAAGTGCTTGCAATGATGAGGGCTGGATACTTGAAGATCCTGAGCTGCGCGATGGTCATGATTTTCCCCGCTGCCTTGTTTGCGGCGGACCAACCTGCTGCCATGCTCTACAGCCACGGAACCGCTTTGCTTAATGGCAACAGCATCGCAAGATCATCAGCTATCTTTTCCGGCGACTTGGTACAGACGAATGCGGACTCCGTTGCCAACATCAATGCTACAGGTTCGAGCGTACTGATTCTGAATGACTCGCTGGTTCAGTATGAGGGCAGCAATCTCAAGTTGGAGCACGGAGGCGTAACCATATCGACCTCGAAATTGCTGGCGACTCGCGCTGGCAGCGTCACCGTGTCACCGGCCGCTAGTGCTTGGACCGAGTTTGAAGTCAGAGACGTAGATGGTAGGGTTCAGATTGCGGCGCGAAAGGGCGACCTGACCATCAGCGATGACAGCGGGACCACTACACTGCCGCAAGGTCAGCAGGTCACGCGAGACGAATCACAGTCGCAGGACGATTCGCAGTCTCAGACGCAGAGTAAGAAAAAGAAGAAAAGAGCAGCTGCAATGGCTCCTGGCGCAGCAGGAGGGATTTTGAACTCTCCTGTGGCAGTCGGAATTGGCGCGGGCGTTATTACCGGTGTGACAGTATGGGTGTTACTCCAGGGCGAACATCCAGCGAGTCCAGTGAAGCCATGAACTGCTAGTTAGGGTTTCGTGCGCGTCTTAACCGCGCTGAGAATTCCACCGATTCCTGTTCCTCGTGCAGTTTTCCATTAAAGAGAATCACTCTTAATTTCGGGACCGCTGTGTGGCCTAGGGTGCGAAGCTATCTGCCCATCAACCTCGTGTCTCTCCACGCCGCTCCACCGCCTACGGTCTACTGCGGATCGTCGATGGAAAACATTCCGCTACCTCCCGTCCCCGGTTACCATGCAAGTCAATAGCCGGCAAGAACTCCGCAAGTTATTCTTGCGCAAGCAGTTTGTCAGGAGAAGGCGGGAGTCAATTTGCTTGAATGGGGCAAACTCGTTTGGGGCGTGATGATCGTCATTCTGCCGACATCGCTGGTGGCCCAGGACTCCGCCCGGGCGATGCTCCACAATGACGGAGGAGTCTGGCTGAATGGGACCCCCGCGCCCAATTCCTCCGCGATTTTTCTGCACGACCTGGTGCAGACGCAGAAGGGCACTTTCGCGAAAATCGACGCTGACGGGTCCACAGTCACGGTTCAACCTGACACCATTGTGCAATTCGAGGGAGACGAACTTGTCCTCGACCATGGAAGCTTGCAACTGAACACCTCGCGAGGAATGAGAGTGCGCGTGAATTGCATGACCGTCATTCCCCTGATGCAAGAGTGGACCCGCTACGACGTCATCGATGTAGATGGAGAAGCGATGGTGGCGGCGCACGAGAACGATGTCAAGATCCACTACCAGGGTGCGGCTACCCGGCGGTCGAAACTGGCAGGATTCTCCGACGTCACGGTACATCAAGGTGAGCAAGTAACACGCGAGGAACGATGTGGTACGCCGGCTAAGCCTGCCGAGGGAGTTAACGCCACCACAGCCATTCTGAACACCACTTGGGCCAAGGGAGTCGGGATCACCACGATCGGCATACTTACTTGCTGGGCTTTATGCCGCGGGGACGAGCCCGTCAGCCCTTCCAAATAGCGCCTCGTTCGACTGAGCGCTTTCACTAGCTCACGTGCTTAAGGGCTGTGAATTACAATTGCGAGTTTCCAGGCTGAAGTACAAGTCGGACTGCTAACTCTACGCCCACATTGTCAGCGCCGCCAGCGCGCCCAACCAAGGAGTCTGCAGAAATCTTTGGAGGCCAAAATGTCGGTCAGATCTAATCTAAATAGGGGCCGTGTAGTTACAGGCATGTTGATAGTTCTGGCGGTATCGCTCATTTCGAGTCGTGCATTTGCGCAGAACGACTCTACTCCCCAATCGGACTTCTTTGTTGGATATCAATGGCTACATCCCGGCGGCACGGTAGCCCCGGCTGCCACCTGTTCCGTTCAGCCGAATGAAGTCATGGTGGGTGAACCCGTCACGGCAACCGTCACTGCCAGCAACTTCAATCCCAAGCACACGCTCACCTATGTCTGGAGCCCCAGCAACGGAGGAGGTAAGGTCATCGGGGAAGACACGACGGTCCAGATCGAGACCACCAACGCCGCCCCTGGCAGCTACACCGTCACCGCCCATGTGACCGACGCCAAAGAGAAGAAGAACAATGAAGCGAGCTGCACGGCTAACTTCACTGTGAAGCCGCTGCCGCCGAAGAACCCACCCACCATTTCTCTCTCCGCCAACCCGGCTAGCCTGCAGTCTGGTGGAACCGTGAACTTGTCGGCCAACTGCACCAGCCCGGATGGCGTTCCAGTTTCTGTCACCGGCTGGACGGCCAGCGGCGGAACCGTTTCCGGCACTGGCGGTTCGGCCACACTTAACACCGCTGGAGTGCCGCCGGGAGCAATCGCCGTGAGCGCAAGCTGCACCGACTCGCGTGGACTGAGTGCTCAAGCTTCGGCCGAGGTCATGGTGGAGAACCCGCCTCCACCTCCGCCAAAGCCGCAGATCGAAGTGACTGAGGCTCGCCTAGCCCTGCACAGCATCTACTTCCCGACGTCTATGCCGCCGATCGAGAATCCCAATGCCGGGCTAGTTGCCAGTCAACAGCAAACTCTGGTTGCGCTAGCCGCCGACTTCAAGAAGTATCTCGAAAGTAAGCCGGAGGCGCACTTGCTCCTGGAGGGCCACGCCGACCCGCGGGGCCGCACTAAATACGATCAGAAGCTTTCCGAGCGCCGTGTCGGCCGCGTCAAGAGCTTCCTGGTCGAACAGGGCGTTCCCAAGGACAACATTGATACCAAGGCGTACGGCGTGCTACATGCTCTGACCGAAGCTGCAGTGAAGCATGCGATCGAGAATGATCCTCAGCTCAGCCCAGAAGAGCGTCAAAGGGTTTTGAGAAACATGCTGACGATTGTTCTTGCAAGCGATCGCCGCGTGGATATCACGTTGAGCACGACTGGCCAATCGTCGGTCCGTCAATTCCCATTCAATGCCGCGGATGTTTTGACTCTGATCGGCGGCCGGCAAGGCGAGGCGAAGAAGAAGTCAGCCAAGCCTGCGTCCAAGAAGAGGACGAACAACCAGTAACGGCGCACACACGCAAGGCCTGGGAAACTCTCGCGGAGGACGCTCGCGTCCTCCGCGGCCTGCCCCGCACGGAGTAAACGATCATGGCTGAGCTAAATCTTTCGTAACTTTTCAGCAACGCCCCGCTCACGTTCCAATGAAAAGGAGTTCTCGCATTGGAATCCTTACTGTGAATCATTTGGGGTTGTGCGTTGGTGTCCAACTGGGTCTGGCTTTCGGACTGGCAGCACTATTTTGGCCAGACAAATTCATGCCACTCTTCGAAATACTGATGTTCCCTTGGGCAGCAAGCTATCGTTTGATTCGGGCCAACGGCATTGCTGCCATTGGGTTTTCACTCCTACTTCTCGCCATGCGGCTGAGTGGCAATCGCTGACGTAACCGGGTCGTGAGTGCCAACTTCCAGTTGCGACATCTAAAATGTTCTGGACGCAACGGCACGCAAGGAGTTCCGCATGGTCACCCGAATCTGGCATGGTGCGACCCCGGCATCCAAGAGCGGCGAGTACCTGAACCTGATGCGCACCGTCGCCATACCCGATTACCGCTCAACCCCCGGCAACAAGGGTGCGTATGCGCTACGTCGCATTCAGGGCGATACCGCGCATTTTCTGATGATCACCTTCTGGGATTCGGAGGAGGCGATCCGAGCCTTTGCGGGAGACGACATCAACGTGGCGAAATACTACGACTTCGACAAAGATTTCCTTCTCGAACTGGAGCCGTGCTCCACGCATTACGAGATGTACGTCGAGTAAACCTTAACCTTGTGCGCGAGAGGTTGAAACCTGCATGAAAGCGTTCGCACCAATGAGCCGGAGTACGATCCTCACGGGGAGGGGGAACCGTCGCCGAGTGGGATCATGCACAATGGTTGGCGCAAAGAGTTGATACCTCGCGCCGCGAGTCTCAACTTCGCATCCGCCGGCCGCTAGAACATTCTTGACCCACTCGCTTTCCTGACCGTAGGTGAGCGCAATGAGGAATCCCTCCGGCGCTCGAAAAACATTCACTGGAGTCCGGTAGACCCTCCCTGACTTCCGACCTACATGCGCGAGGATGCCGAAGCCCGGCAATCGGGCGGCGAATCTACTCGTGATCCGGTGCGGGGGTCTCATCAAATTAGGTGTGCTTTCTTGAGCAATAGGGGACAGTTCTCCTTCGACCCGTTTACTAAACTCGGTGGAGGAGAAGCAAACATGTCCTTATCCGAGAAGGTCGGCCCCCTGCTCGCGGCTCGCGCTGCGACTGATCCTGACGCTGCAAAGTTGCTGGAGATGTTCACAAAAGCCGAGAAGATGTTGAATGAGAGTTCGATAGCGCGAATCGGTGGCGGTGCGGGCCAAAGTCTAGCCTCGTGGTCTGACGAGTGGGGTAACGCTTTGTGACTATGCTCACGAGATCATCGTGGAAACGTGGAAACGCCCCGACACGACCGTAGCCTGCACGAATTGGAGGTCCACGAACTCTCTAACGTCATTCGAGCGTACGTGGCTCGCATCATCGACTTGGACGGGGATAAGCGGATGCGCTACGTACTCATCTTCAAGAATCACGGCCAAGAAGCCGGCGCGCACACCATTAGTCATTCCATTTCGCAACTGATGGCCATGGCTGTAACTCCGCGCTCAATTAAGACGAAGCTTATAGTCGCTCGCGACTACTTTGCCCTGAAAAAACGGTGCATCTACTGCGACGTATGTGCCACGTCAGCGGAAATGGGACAGTTTGAGACCGGAAGTTAAGCTACACATCTGAGA
>OMOD01000099.1 GCA_900290255.1 Candidatus Sulfotelmatobacter kueseliae | reverse complement strand
CGCCGAACAAGTGGTAAACCACCTCGACGAGCGCGAGCTTGCCGATGTGATTTACGAATTCGGAGAGGAAAGGAGGTCGCGGAGAATCGCCAGAGCCATTGTCCGGTCGCGGCCGATACAGACCACCGCACAGCTTGCGGAGGTGATATCAGCCGCGGCCCGGTCAATGAAACTGGGTCAATACGGATATGACAGGATTCATCCGGCGACCAGAACTTTTCAGGCGCTCCGAATCTTCGTAAACCGCGAACTGGACGATCTGCGGGCGCTGCTCGATGCGGCGCCCCGGATTCTGAAGCCAGGCGGACACGTGGTGGTGATCAGTTTTCACTCGCTCGAGGATCGCATCGTGAAAGATGCGTTTCGCGACGGAGCGAGTCAGGGCGTCTACCGGTTGCTGACGAAGAAGCCGGTAACGGCGAGTGAAGAGGAAAGTGATCGCAATCCGCGGGCACGCAGCGCGAAGTTGCGCGCGGCAGAAAAAGTTTAGCTCCGGAAAACCTGCCGGAGTGCCCGGCATTAGCTGTCATGGCGTGCCGGGTCTTCAAGATTCAGGTTAGACACAATGCGGACGCAAGATCCGCTGGGGCGGGTGGAAAAGCCCGACCTCAGACCTCGGGCGTCGGACCTCAGCAAGAAAAACGGCTGAGGGTTGAACTCTGAGGTCTGAAGTCCGAGGTCGGGTTTTATGGGTTCCGTGGTAGGAATCCATTTAGAGGTTGCAGGAAATGTACACGGGCACACTGATCCGGGACTTGATGGCGGCGGTGGAACGGGCGGAACAGAGGGAAGAACAGAGGCAGGTCGAAGAAGAACGGGAACTGCAGGCTATTCTTGATCTGCAGATTCGGCTGGCAGAAAGCAACCACGTTTTCATAGGGGCGGCATAGATGATGGCGGCGGCAGCGGCGGCAGTTCGCAGTGCAGGTCCTGCAGTTCGGCGCTCGTTTTGGACGGGCACACCCGAAATCTATTTCTCCAAGGCGATCGACAATTCACGGCTGGTCAAAATGGAGGATCCGCAACGCAGCCACGAGCGCAGGCAATTCTGCGCGGCGCTCGTTTTCTTCTTCCTCCTGGTCTTCGGCTACACCTGGCAGCACTTCCGGGCGATCGAGTACGGATATCAGATCGAAGCCGCCAAACGCGAACTGAGCGGATTGACCGAAATGAATCACGCCCTGCGCCTGGAAGACGCATCCCTGCGCAATCCCGAGCGGATTGACCTGCTGGCGCGCCGCATGGGACTGACGCCGCCGGTGCCGGGGCAGGTAATTCGCATGGATGCTGCCGCCGGCGATAGCCAAGGTCCGGTTATGGCCACTGCTGCACCCGTGACGGTGATCGCGGGTCAGTAGAGGGTTATGTAGGGGCGGACGCCCTCGTCCGCCCGCCGAGCAAGCTCGGCTGAGTTTCTGTGGCGGCCTGTTTG
>OMOD01000114.1 GCA_900290255.1 Candidatus Sulfotelmatobacter kueseliae | reverse complement strand
GCCATGGGCTCTCCTATTTTCATCTTCCCATAGCCGTTTACACAGTTCTATTTACACCCTCCTAGCCGATGCCGAAGCCACGTCCAGGCTACAATCCCTTTGCCGAATCTTCCACCTTTACCGTCAGATCCTAGCGCTGCACTGGCGGTCCTCCGCGTACAAGAGAAAGCCATTGCCGACAGAAAGAAAGTGTTCGCCCGCTGCGAATCTGATCCGACCTTCGCCAAGGAACAGGCACAACTCGAAATGGGACAGCACTGATTGAGGATTAAGATACCGTGCCGTTCCCGTGCCGTTCGCGCTGCTTTATATCGAAAACAGGGTATTACGTGCCCTCTACTGCGTTGTAAGTTATTGCGTTTACGTTGTGGCGCGGATTCGAGTCCCACGTGAGTACTCGCAACGCCAAAAATTCCGCCTCAAGAAACTTAGGCAAAACTTGGGCAAAGAACTCAGTGTTTTTGAGGGAAAATTGGCTCTGTCCGTGGGCTAAGGACAGTCGAATCAACAGGGTTTAGCTCACCTAGGGTGAGTTAAGCGCCCACTTGCGTGCGGTAAGTTCATCATTATACACAAGTTCCCGAACTCACTTCGCATTCACCGAATCGTCTCTGGCTCCCGCATTGGCACCCGCATTTTCGCAGGAATCAGGTGTTGAAGCACTTCTTCTCGCGCGGTTCGCTGCGCCTTATGCCGAGAATGAGAGTAGTAGAGGGTCACGTCCATCGGGCGTGGTTCTTGCCTGTTCCTTCAGCGGTGTTCAGCGCCGTCATGATGGCTGGGCCGGACGCAAGGAAGCCCATGCGTGACGCATGGTCAATTTTGTGCCTAACCAGAAGTTCCGGGCGCTTTGCACCACGTTGTCTCATAGAAGTTACCGCCGGTGCCTTCCCATCCCTAGCCGCCCCGGCCTGTGCATTCTGCACACAGTTGACTGTGATGGCCGTCACAGCGACTCAGAGGAGCGGCCCTTAAGATTCCACGTTGCCGATCCGATGTGGAGCGCCGCGTCCCTGGCACAGCCGGTGTTCTATCCCGACGCTGAACGGGAATTGCTTTCCCATCTCTCCGATCAGTGACGGACGGCCGCGATTGCGGATTTATCGTGATTGCGACGGACTGCTAGCGACAGGCTGGCCGGTCGAGGCCGAGTTGCCGCAGCTTCTCGGCACACCGGGAGTTTGCAGACTATTTTCGCTGCTGGAATGTTCGCCGGCAAGCTTTTCGGCGACGGGAACAATCTTGCTATGAGCGCCATCATTGCGATTCGAAGGGAAGACAAGAACAAGTGGGAACGCCGCGTGCCTCTGGTTCCGGCTGATATATCCGACCTGCAGACGAAGCGAGGGGTGCGGGTTCTGGTCCAGCCCTCCGGTGTGCGTGTCTGCACGGATGATGAATACCGGTCCGCTGCAGTCGAGGTGAACGAGAATCTTTGCCCTGCGTCGGTCATCCTTGCGATAAAGGAAATACCCGCACACCTGCTATTGCCAGGCAAGACCTATGTCTTCTTCGCGCACGTGGCAAAGGGGCAACCGCACAACATGCCCATGCTTCGGCGTTTGATGGAACTGGGCTGTTCCCTGGTGGACTACGAAAAAATCACCGATGAGCAGAAGAGAAGGCTGATTTTCTTCGGCCGGCACGCCGGCTATGCCGGAATGATCGAGACGTTGCGCTGCCTTGGGCAACGACTGGCAGTGTCTGGAGTGACAACCCCGCTTGCCCAGGTGCGCCCGGCCTTCGAGTATCGGGACCTGACTGAGGCAAAAGCTCACATCACCGCGCTGGGCGAGGAAATTGGCTATCACGCGGGAGCACGCCCGCTGATCTTTGGTTTTTCCGGCTATGGCAATGTGTCGACGGGAGCGCAGGAAGTTTTCGACTGTCTTAAACCCGTGGAGGTGGCCGTTGCGGATCTGAGTGCCGCGGCGTCCCGAGCCGCGGGCCCGCGGCCGGTGAAAGTCGTGTTTCGCGAAGAAGACATGGCCGAACGCAAGGAATCGAGCATCCCGTTCAATCTGGCGGAGTACTATGAGCATCCGGAGCGATACGAGGGCTGTTTTGAAAAGCACTTGCCGCACCTGGATGTTCTGGTCAATTGCATTTATTGGGATGCGCGATATCCGCGGCTGATCACGCGCGAGTGGGCCAAGAGAAACTACCTCCCGGGTTGCGCTCCGCGCCTCAAAGTAATCGGCGACATCAGCTGCGACATTGAAGGAAGCGTCGAACTCACCGTGAAGGCCACCGAGCCGGACCATCCCTGCTACGTTTACCTTCCGGAACAGGATGCTGTCCGGGACGGCGTCGAGGGGAATGGGCCGGTCATCATGGCGGTCGACAATCTCCCGTGCGAGATTCCCCGCGAATCGTCACGGTACTTCAGTTCCGTGTTGCGGGAGATGGTTGTTCCGCTGGTGAACGCCAACTGGCAGGTTCCATTCGAAATGCTCGACCTGCCGCCTTGTCTGAAGCGGGCCGTGATCGTGCACCGGGGGCGTCTCACCCCTGACTATCAATACATTCAACAACATTTGGAGGCGCATCCGTGAGCTGCGGATGGGACTCGAAACTATGCGGAAGGGCTCAGCTGCACACCTTCCTAAGATCTAGGAGCCGAATATGAAACGTGTTCTGGTGTTAGGCGCTGGGCTGGTAGCCAAGCCGCTGGTACGGTATCTGTTGGACAAGGGTTACCAGGTCACGATGGCGAGCCGGACGGCAAGCAAGGCTGAGGCCATGATTGCAGGTCATCCCGCCGGCAAGGCGCTCGCTCTCAATGTTCAGGATGAGGCGGTGCTGGCGCAGTTGATAAAAGAATGCGACCTCGCGGTCAGCCTCGTTCCCTACATGTTCCATCCGGTGGTGGCAAAGCACTGCATCGTCAACCGGAAACACATGGTGACCACCTCCTATGTTTCGGCTGCGATGCAGGAACAGGACGCTGCTGCAAAGAAAGCAGGAGTCACAATTCTGAATGAAATCGGCGTCGACCCCGGAATTGATCACATGTCAGCGATGCGGATCATCGACAGTGTCCGTAACCGCGGCGGGCGCATCGTTGCTTTCAGGTCTTACTGCGGTGGCCTGCCGGCGCCAGAAGCCAACGACAATCCCTTTGGCTATAAATTCTCCTGGGCTCCCAGAGGCGTTCTGCTGGCTGGCCGAAACAACGCCATGTACCTGATGGACGGCCGTAAGGTCGACGTCCCCTCTCATCGCCTCTTCCGCGATATGCATATCCTGTCAGTTCCGGGCCAGGGGGACTACGAAGCCTATCCCAATCGGGATTCGATCAGCTACATCGACGTTTATGGGCTGCAAGGCATCCAGACGATTTTCCGCGGGACGCTTCGCAACATGGGCTGGTGCGATTGCCTGTACAACTTCGGGAAGCTGGGCCTCCTCGGGCTGGATGAATTCGATGCCCGTGGGAAAACCTATGCCGACATGATGCGGAACCTGGCGGGTGCTTCCCAAAGTGAGGACGTGGTGGCCGCAACCGCCAAGAAGCTTGGGATCCCTAAGGAGTCTTACCCCATCCGGAATCTTGAGTGGCTGGGGATGTTCTCCAGCCGGAAGCTGGGTGCCGAGCGGATCAGCCCTCTGGATTCCATGGGCGATCTGATGTATGAGAAACTGGCATTCCGCCCCGGTGAGCGGGACATGATCGTGTTGTTCCACGACTTCCGGGCCGAATTCCCGGATGGCAAAAAGGAACGGATTGTTTCCGAACTCATCGACTACGGAATCCCGAACGGCGATTCATCCATGTCGCGAACCGTCTCGCTGCCGGCTGCGATCGGGGTGGACATGATTCTCACTGGGCGGATTAATGCGACCGGCGTCCTGCGTCCGGTGACTCCGAACATTTACAACCCAGTGCTGAACGAACTGGCGCAGCTCAAGATTGAATGCAAGGAACGGACCGAGACATTCTAGATGTCTCGCTGTCTTGCAGTAGACTGGATGAGGACCTGCTTTAAAAGCACGGGCGACCTTCCGGTTGTCCGTGTCGCTCTGATAGGCTGTTTCAACATATTCTGAGAGGTTATTGATATGGCAGAAGCGGTTATTGGCATGGCAGAAAAAGACAGGATTCTTGACTCGTTGGGATTGCAGGCAACTCTTTCAGGTGCAAGTTACGGGGACCGCTGGTTTGCGACGAGCGGTGATTGGATCGAAGTCCACAGCCCGACTACCGGGGAATTGCTGGCCAAAGTCGAACAGGCGAGCGAGGCCGATTACAACGCTGTTGTCGCGCAGGCGATGAAAGCGTTCGAGTTCTGGCGTGCTCTCCCTGTTCCTAAGAGAGGCGAAATCGTTCGTCAGTTTGCGGTTGCGCTGCGCGAGAAAAAGAATGCGCTGGGACGACTCGTTTCCCTGGAAATGGGCAAGATCTTGACCGAAGGCCTGGGCGAAGTGCAGGAAATGATCGACATCTGCGACTATGCGGTCGGTCTGAGCCGTACGCTGGCCGGACCGACGCTGCAGAGCGAGCGGCCGATGCACCGCATGATGGAGCAGTGGCACCCGCTCGGGCCGATCGGCATCATTACTGCCTTCAACTTCCCGGTTGCGGTGTGGTCGTGGAACTGCGCACTGGCTTTTGTCTGCGGCGATCCGGTGGTGTGGAAGCCTTCGAGTAAAACACCGTTATGCGCCATCGCATGCCAGAACATCATCCGCGAGGTGTTCCAGGCCAACGGGGTTCCGCACGGCGTCTCCTGTGTGGTCGTCGGACGCGGGTCGACCGTCGGCGAACGGATTCTGGCCGACAGCCGGCTCAATCTGATCAGCGCCACCGGATCGACTCGCATGGGGAAGCGCATCGGTCAGGTTGTCGGCGCCCGGCTGGGTCGCACAATTCTCGAGCTTGGGGGCAACAATGCCTTGATCATTTCCGACAAGGCCGACTTGACCGGAGCGCTGGCATCGGCATTCTTCGGCGCCGTCGGCACAGCGGGACAACGCTGCACCTCCACGCGCAGGCTGATCATTCACGAAAGCGTTTACGCCACATTCGTTCGCAAGCTGATCGGTAATTACGAAAAGGTGAGAATTGGCGATCCACTCGATTCCAAGACCCTGATGGGCCCGCTGATCGATGAAGCGGCCGTATCGGACTACGAGAAGGCGCTGGTGGCCGTCCGCCAGCAGGGCGGAACGGTGCTTTACGGAGGCAAGGCCCTGGACCCGCCGCCGTTTGGCAGGCGGACTTTCGTTCTGCCGACCATTGTCGAGATCCGCAATGACGCCGCGATTGTGCAGACCGAAACTTTTGCTCCGATCCTTTACGTTATGAAGTACCGGACGATCGACGAGGCGATTGCATTGCACAATGCGGTTCCCCAAGGTCTGTCGTCAGGTATCTTCACCGATAGCGTGGCCGAGGGGGAAAAGTTCCTCAGCTTCAAGGGATCCGACTGCGGCATCGCCAACGTGAATGTGGGTACTTCGGGTGCGGAAATCGGCGGCGCCTTCGGCGGCGAAAAGGAGACCGGAGGAGGTCGCGAGTCCGGTTCGGATTCCTGGAAGGCCTACATGCGGCGCCAGACCAATACCATCAATTGGGGTGGTGAAATTCACCTGGCGCAGGGAGTGGAGTTCCACTCGTAATTCGAGCCTAGGATAAGATCACAGGAATTACGGCTTTCGGAGCGCAACGGGAGTCGCGTTTTCGCCGCGACTTTCTCCCTACGTCCGCGACATAATCAGGGCGACTGTTCCGCGGCCTGGACGCGTTTCAATCCTTCACGCGCCTCGGTATTGC
Source organism: Candidatus Sulfotelmatobacter kueseliae (assembly GCA_900290255.1). Lineage (GTDB taxonomy): Bacteria > Acidobacteriota > Terriglobia > Terriglobales > Acidobacteriaceae > Sulfotelmatobacter > Sulfotelmatobacter kueseliae. The sequence goes on along the minus strand of OMOD01000114.1, from coordinate 2,306 downwards.
GGCGGTCAAGCTTCAGAATAAGGTTGTACTCGTAGCGTGCCAAACGATAATCGCCGCGGGTCGTTGCGGCATCTGCCTGACGCAACAACTCTGGAACGTCCCGTCGGCTGAAACCGTCTACCGTCAAAGCGGGTTCGGGTGCTCGTTTCTTGCCAGGCTCCGCTGTTGCCGTTGGCAAGGCACTTTGGTTTTCACCGGTCCCGGAAGCCACGGGTCCGGTGGCGGAATCTCCGTCAGATGTGCCGTCGGTCGCAGATTGGTTCTTGTCACTCGGCTGAAACGATGTCGGAGACGGCGCAGTTTGTGACGGGTCAGCGTTGGAATTTTGGGAAGTCTGCGACGGTGCGGAAAATGGCGATCGCGGTGTGGCGGGGGAAGAGGCGCCATCATTTGTCGGTTGACTGCCCGAGGGTTGCCCCGCGCTTGGTTTTTGCGATGGCACGGTTGAAGGGCCAGAACCTTCGGGAACCGCCGGCGTTTGCGCCCCTGTCGCTTGCGTCTCGGAGTCCGTTCCGCCACTCCGGGGACCGGCAGTCGTACCGTTCTGGCCACTGTGCTCATCGCCGCCAGTTCGGGGCGGCTGCGCCGTGAATTCTTCGATCCTCCCATAGGCTGAAGCCAGGATTCGATTGAACTCAAGCTCAAGCTTCGTCACCAGCGGAGGGAAAGCACCGGTCTCGGAGCGAGTGTAGAAAGCCCAACTTGCCGCCCCCATGAGAACCAGGGCTAATGCCAGAATCATGCGCGGCCAGACTCGCCGCGGAGCGGCATCCAGCAAGAGGAAACGGGGAACGGGAGCGGGGCGCGGCGGCAGGCTGCCAACCACCGTCCCGGCTGGAGTGCTCGCAGGCAGCGTAAGCTTCAACCGCGCGGCTTGTTCAAGGAAAGCCTTTCGCATCTCCTCGCAAGTCTGGAATCGCTCTTTGGGATTCTTGGCCAGAGCCTTGCGAATGACGGCATCGATCCCGCCTGGTATGGCGGGATTGATCAGCGATGGCGCCACGGGATCTTCATGCACGATCTTGTAAAGGATGGTCGGGACATCGCCCACGAAGGGCTTTTCGTGAGTCAAAAGCTCATAGAAAACCGCGCCCAGCGCGAAGATGTCGGCGCGATGGTCCACTTTCTTGCCCGCCACCTGCTCCGGAGCCATATAGCTGGGTGTACCCACCACTAAGCCGGTTTGCGTGAGCGACGCATTCTCGATCTTGGCAATCCCGAAATCCAGGACCTTGATGACACCCTGATCGGTCACCATAAGATTGGCAGGCTTCAGATCGCGATGAATTACGCCGCGGGCGTGGGCAAAACCGACCGCTGCCGTAATCTGCTCGGACCATGAGATAAGGGTCGGCAGCGAAGGCACCCCGACTTCCGCCAGCAGCGTCGCCAGTGTGATGCCTTTCACGAACTGCATGCTCAAATAGACAACATCGCCCTCCTGGCCAACGTCGTAGATGGTGATGATATTGGGGTGGTCCAGTCCGCCTGCTGCTTTGGCTTCCTGCTTGAGTCGTTCGATCAGTTCGTCGCGGTCGGGAGCATTGCGGTCGATCAAGATGGTCTTGAGCGCGACCGTCCGGGCGATGAGCGGATCGTACGCTTTATAGACGGCCCCCATGGCGCCCCGTCCCAACTCCTCCTGAATCTGATAACGGCCCACGGTTTTGAGGTTCGCGCAACTGGCCTGCCGCAGGTGTCCGTAAGTGGACTCGTCAGTCCAGAGCAACTCGTAGATCGCTTCTCCGCCGAAGGTCTCACCTGCCTCACGCACCGGCTTGGAGTTGAACTGAAATCCCGGCACGTTCTTTACCAGCTCGTAAATACCTTCGGCGACGAGAATCTGTGCCGAGGTGAAATTCGCGAGCATGTCCTCCGGAAGCGCAGCGTCAGCGCTAGAGACTCTTTCAGTTCTTGTGCTGTAAATCAGAATCGCGGGGACGATCTGCTGCGGTTCTGTCTTGCGATGGAAGGTGAGGAAGCGATGCTGCAGTGCCTTGGCCGCCGACAAGGCGTGCAAAGGGTTGTCGAAGCAAGACGACAACAATTCGGGCTGCCATTCCGTGGTGACTCCGTGACTCTCGCGAATCACGCTGCGAATCAGCTCTGCAATTTCCGGATCTTGTTTCAGAGCCAGCCCGCTCGGAGGCTGCGAGGGACCGCCATAGCTCCACAAACGCAGGAAGAGTACGACGCTTCCTTCGAGAGTGACTCGCTCGGAGGCGGACTCATTTTGCTCCAGACGGCTCTGTGGCGGCTTCGGCAATTCCATGAGAGATATCTAATGAATTGGCCTCGCAAACCCG
>OMOD01000139.1 GCA_900290255.1 Candidatus Sulfotelmatobacter kueseliae | reverse complement strand
TCTCAGATGTGTAGCTTAACTTCCGGTCTCAAACGGTCCCATTTCCGCTGACGTGGCACACCTTGGTGGCATAGGTGGAATCGGGATCCGTGGTCGAGACCTGATCTTGCTGATGCACCGGTTCCTCCACCGGATTCTGCTGTTCCAGTTCCACCAGATACTGGCGCATGGTGTGGTGGACTTGGGCAGCCTCCGCTAATTGCTCCCGGGGGATACGACTCTCTTTTGCCGCGTTCGCCTCCACGAAGCTGCCATCCACCGACAGGTCCTCGCCCTTGACCAATCCCACTTCCACACACTGCCGCACGATCTGTTCAAACAACTGCTCGAACAGCTTCGACTCCTGAAAGCGGCCGTGCCGATTCTTGGAAAACGTGGAGTGATGCGGGATCTCCTGATCGAAGCCCAATCCTGTAAACCACCTCCACGCCAGATGCATGCGCAGTTCCTCGACCAACTTGCGCTCGCTGGTGACGCCGTACAGATAGCCAATCAGCAGAATGCGCAGCAGAAGCTCGGGGTCAATCGACGGGCGGCCCATATCGCTGTAACTCTCTTTCAGCTTTTCCCGCACGAAGGCAAAGCTGATGTGCTTATCGATGAGCCGCAGCAGGTGGGTCTCAGGAATCTGATCTTCCAGACGGAAGTAATAAAACAAGGCTTCGGAACGATCGTGTTGTCCCATCATGATCAGCGCGCCTCCGAGAATGGTGATCCAGCAGAACATGGCAAGGATTTCTTCCTTGTACCACGCTTCTGCCACCTCTCCGCGTGCTAATCACAGTGACTTTTTCAACACCCACAGGCGTTTGCACTCAGAACCCTCGGCGACACCATCAACGACCCCTCAGTAACCGGCCCTGATGGTTACCACCGGCATCTGCGCCCGGGGTATTGAAATCCTCTAATCCGCTTACCTTTCAAGCACTTGCCCGAAATTACTCCGATGGTTCTACTCCCTTCGGAGAGATTGCCCGGGTACCCTCCGCGCCCTATAATCGTCCTACTCTGGTTTAAGGATTCTCCGTCAGGTTCCGGGTAGAACATGGAGAGGGTGGAATTTGTCTGAAGCTACCCTCCGAGCGAAGGATTGGTGAAAACGAAACTCCCGGATATGCGCAAGCGCATGCAAATCGCTTCGATACTGACGGCCGGTACGGCTCTCGCGACCTCCCTGGCTTTATTCAGCAGTCCCGTCCGTGCGTGGGCGGCAGAAGGTGACCGCGCCTCGGAAGTGATCACTACCACCGAGGAGCACGGGCGCAAAGTGTACGTGAACGAATCCATCCCGGCGCCAACCCGCGCCACTCCTGCCCCGCAGCCCAAGCGGACGACCTGGATGTACTGGAGCACCAGGGAGAACCGCTGGAAGCCGGTGCCTTCGGCCAACACGCCCTCGATGCAGGCGGCGCGCTCGGCGGCTGCGGAAATCGGCCAGTTCGTGCATGAATCGTCCAAGTCGGCGAATGCGCGAATTATGGCCGCCAATTCCCGCGGCCATCAAGCCACGCCGGAAGAAGTGGACGCGGCCATCGTGATGGCGGCGGCGCGCCACAACGTGGACCCCAATCTGGTGCGGGCCGTGGTCAAAGTTGAGTCGAACTACAACTCCCACGCCATTTCCAACAAGGGCGCGATGGGACTGATGCAGCTCATGCCTTCGACCGCCAAGATGTTGAAGGTAAAGAATCCGTTTGACGCGCAGCAGAACGTGGATGCCGGAGTGCGGCATCTCAAATCGCTTCTCGAAAGCTACGGCGGCGACGTGAAGTTGACCCTGGCCGCCTACAACGCAGGCGAGGGCGCAGTGGCGCGGAGCGCGGGCGTGCCCCGCATTGCCGAGACGCAGGACTACGTGCGAAGGATTACGAACCTCTACTACGGAGGGTCCGACTTTGGTTCCTCCGGGGCTTCGCGCGATCCCGTGCACGTGCAACGGGATGCGCGAGGCATGCTTTATATCAGCAACACGGACTAAGGTTCGAGCATCTATTTAAGCAGTCTCTCAGGTACCACAGGCAGTTCAATTGCAACGGCAGTAACGAAGCGAGCCAGGGCGCGCGATTGTTGCGTCGCAAAGAACGCGACGCTGCGCGCGGCTCGCCCAGGTCCCTCGGCGGGCAAGAAGCGCCCGCCTCAGGATGACAACGAGCCGACGACTTTGAAGACACGATCAGGCCGGCGCGGCTTGCGCTGGGCAGCGCTGCTGTTGTTGGCGGCGCTTCCCGGAGTGCCGGCCCATGCCCGCACCCATCACACAGAATCCTGGGCCCGCGACCGCTTCGCCGCCGCCGAGCGCATGCGGGAAGCGCTGAATGGCCGCCCTCCGGCCGACCGCTCGCGGCACGATTATCAGCGCGTCATCAACGCCTATCGCAACGTCTATTTCGGAGCGCCAACCTCCACCAAAGCTGATCCCAGCGTGGTCGCGGTGGCCGAAACCCTGGTCGAAATGGGGCGCCGCTTTGACGACGACAAGATCCTCAACGAGGCCATCGCCCAGTACAAGTTCCTGCGCCGCGAGTATCCCGGCAGCAAATATCGCTGCGACGCGCTCTTTACCATCGGCGAGATTTACAAGGACGATCTCAACCATCCGGACGAAGCGCGCGCCACTTTTCAAGAATTTCTGCACCGCTATCCGCACAACCGGCTGGTCGACGATGCCCAGCAGGCCATCGTCGAACTGGACAAGCAAGCGGAGGACAACAAGAAGGCCGAGGCCGAGAAAAAGGCCGGCAAAGAGGCGGTCGACCAAAGCAAGGGTACTGCGGGCAAGGATTCTCAGACTACGAGTGCAGACGCTCCCGTTTCCGAGCCAGCCTCCGAACATTCGCCTGATCGCCACTCCGCAGCGGGTGCCCCACTTCTCGCCGGTTCTGCGAGAAGTGGAAATCTGCCGCGGGTGACCGGAATCCGGCACTGGTCCACGCCCGACTACACTCGCGTGGCCATTGACCTGGAAAGCGAAGTCAAGTTTGCCTCGCAGCGCATCGCCCATCCCGACCGCATCTTCTTCGATCTGCGCGACACCAAGCTGGCTTCCACCCTGGTGGGCAAGACCTTCGATGTGGATGACGGCTTCCTGAAGAAGATTCGCGTGGCGCAATTTCAGCCTGGCCGCACCCGGGTGGTGCTGGAAGTGGACGATCTCTCCGATTACGATGCGTTTCTGCTGCCCAATCCTTACCGGCTGATCGTGGACATCCACGGCAAGGATGCTCGCCAGAAAGACGCGAAGTCGGCGCAGGCGAAGCTCGAGAACGACGTGGCGACCGCCGACGTTGAGACGGCGCCCATGGCCGGTGCATCGAAGGCCGAGACCAAGGCCGGGACAAAGGCCGGGACAAAGACCGATGCGGCCACGTCCGGCGCGAAGGCCGATCTGCGAGCGCCAGCCGCGGCGCCAGACGACCAGGATGAGGACGCCGCGAACCCGATATCGACGAGTGAAGCCACCAAGACTGAAGCCGCGGGCACCAGGCCGCGCCTGTCTGCGCCAGGGGCGGTGCATACCACGGTAGATCCCAAGACCGGGGTGAAGAAGGTCATCGTCGAGGCCGACGGTTACGAGTCCGCTCCAGTTCAAGTCGCCAAGCTTGAGGCGCCGGCGAAGCGCGCTGTTTCGCCCGCTGCCCCGAACCCGACCGGCAGCCAGCCGGACTCCGATTCCACCGTTGCCGAGGAAAAATCAGCGGCCGATTCGCCGGCCGCCAGACCTGCCGCAAGCAAGTCTGCGTCCCATCTCGCCCATGGCCGGAACACGGCTGATCTCGACATTCATGAAGCGAAACCAACCTCGAGCGGCGACCGTTCGCTGATTCGCGCCCTGGGATTGAAGATTGGCAGGATCGTGATTGATCCCGGCCACGGCGGCCACGACACGGGAACCATCGGGCCCAATGGGCTGGAAGAAAAAGATCTGGTGCTCGACGTCGGCCGCCGCCTGGGCAAGCTGCTGGAGGCGCGCCTGGGCGCCGAAGTCGTCTACACCCGCAAAGACGACACGTTCATTCCTCTGGAAACGCGTACCGCGATCGCCAACCAGCAGCGCGCCGATCTGTTCATTTCCATTCACGCCAATTCCAGCGATGACCCGGAAGCGCGCGGGGTCGAGACTTACTACCTGAATTTCACCTCGTCGCCCGAGGCGCTGGAAGTGGCGGCGCGCGAGAATGCGGTTTCGGAGAAGTCGATCTACGAACTGCAGGACCTGGTGAAGAAGATCGCGCTGAAAGAAAAAATTGAAGAATCACGTGAATTCGCCGGCGACGTGCAGCAGTCGCTGCACAGCGGCCTGGCCGCGAAGAGCCCGGGCATCCGCAATCGGGGAGTGAAGAAAGCGCCGTTTATCGTGCTCATCGGCGCCAACATGCCGTCGATCCTGGCCGAGATTTCCTTCGTCAGCAATCCGGGCGACGAGCACCGGCTCGAGACTGGCGAATACCGCCAGCGCATTGCCGAGTCGCTCTATCGCGGCATCGCCAAGTACGTGAGCGGATTAAGCGGCGTGAAAGTGGCCAGCAAGATGGACAAGCCCACCGGCCAGTAAACCGGCAGAAAACCGCGTTTCCGCCAGGAAGCGGAGCTGTCGGGGTTTCTGGATGAGATCCGATACGAGTGGCAGCCGCCTACTGGATCGCGCTGCCCACCTGCGAGAAGATGCCGTTCGCGTTCGATCCGATCAGCCGGACTGTCCCCACCACAATGACGAGAATCACGGCCAGCATCACCGAGTATTCGGCGACGTCCTGACCGCGCTCGTCCGACCAGAGATTAGAGATTAAATTGCACATAAATACTTTTCCTGTCGCTCCTAAACCGCGCCCGGGGCGGGCGAAGTCGCCGAAGTCGCAGCACCCGAAGTCGCCGAAACCTTGTACTCCGGAGAGCCGAGCCACAATGCGTCGGCATCCTGCATCACGGCCTGCAGTCCGACCTGAAACTCCGAAGTCCCCTTCAGCTTCTTGATCCAGACCACTCGATACTGCCCCTTGCGCTGGCGATAGAAGATGGTGACCTCGCCCAGCAGGTTCAGTTCACGCCGCACCGCGCCCAGCCGCAATCCGCCCGGAGTTACGTCAAGGGTGTGGGCGAGTTCCTCGAATTGAGCGCCGGAACTGTCCTTGCCCTTGATCCTTATCGGAAGCACCGCCTTGGTCCGGCTGCCGGTGCGCTGATTGTTGTCTGCACTGCTTTTCCGCATCTGGTCACCTGCAGCTAGTGTGCCCCCACTGCTGCCGCTTGGGAATGGCTCCGAGGTGTGGGGGCACGGTGGTAACCACCCGCTGGAAAGGCTGTCAGATCAGGCATTTGCAAGCCCTCGGAAACTTTTGCCTCGGGCTTGTGGTCTAATGAACACAGGGATCTCACCGGCCCAAGAATCATCGGCCCAGGGATTAGGGATTGAGGATGCGCGTCTCCCGTTCTGTCGGAATCGCGGTGTTTTTTGGAGTTTTCTTGGCTGTGGCGTTGGCCGCCGACACGCCGGCTACTACGCCACCGGCGCAGCTCCCTGCTCTGTTGCCGGCGGAGTTCGGGGGATGGAGGATGCAGGGCGCGGCCCAGACCAGCAACCACTCCGCCGCCGCCGATCCCGCCAATTCCGCCATTCTCGACGAATACCGCTTCACTGACTTCGCCGCTGCCACCTACACCCGCGACGATGGCCGCACTCTGAAGATCCGCGCCGCGCGTTTTGCCGACGCCTCGGGCGCATTCGGCGCCTACACGTTCTATCTGCAGCCGGAGATGGCGAAAGAGGAAATCGGCGACCAGGCCGCGACTCTGGGCCATCGCGTGCTCTTTTACCGCGGACACGTGCTCGTCGATGCGCAGTTCAGCCAGGAGTCCGCCATGTCGGCGGCTCAGCTGCGTGAACTCGCAGGATTGCTGCCGCGCCCCGGCGGAAACGCGGGCAATTTGCCGAGCTTCATTCAGTACCTGCCGCCTCGCGGCTACGTTGCCAACACACAAAAATACGTCATGGGGCCGGGAGCGCTGGCCGCTCTGGCGACGCCGGTTTCCGCCGACCTGGTGGACTTCGGCGCGAGCGCGGAAGTCACGCTGGGGCGCTACAACACGTCGAATGGGGAAGAGACCTTGATGTTGATTTCCTACCCCACGAATCAGATGGCAGCGGACCATCTGCGCCGCATCGATGCCGCGCACCAACTGGGTCAGCCGCAGGCGGGAGTTTCGACGATCGAAAGCGCAGGCTCGTTCCACGCCAAGCGAACCGGACCCATCCTCGCTGTGGCCAGCGGGCCCGCTTCCGACAGCGATGCCAAATCGCTTCTCGACATGGTCAATTACGAGGCCAGCGTCACCTGGAACCAGGCCACCGATCAGCATGAGGTCAGGGATCTCTACCTGCTGATTCTCAATGTCGTCATCCTGTGCGCAATTCTCGGCGGGCTTGCGATCGTGGCGGGCGTGGCCTTCGGCGGATTTCGCATTCTGATGAAGCGCTGGTTCCCCGACCGAGTTTTTGACCGCCCCGAGCAGATGGAATTCATCTCGCTGCACCTTACCGAGATCATCGTGCAAAGTCCTTCCCCAAGTGGAGACGACGGGGCGCAGCAGACCGGCCAGAACCCCTCTTGATGCCGGGTAAGTGGCTTTAGAAATATCGGCTTACGCACTGAATCAGGCGCTTTCGTCTCAAATTGTTACACTTTTTCCCGGTATTGATTGGTTTTGTATATTATTGAAAACAAAGACATTTATTTCAGAAAAATCGCTTGACACCCCCGTTTTTGGACTCATAAGATTTCGGCAGAAAGTTTTGACGGAATCTAAAGCCTCCGTTGGAACTATTCTCCCTTGAAGAAGAGGCCGCCCAGTTACCGGGTGGCCTTTTCGTTTGTTCTTCTGGTCCTCCCCGCGCGGAGTAAACTTCCGCTGACGGCGTCGACGAGGAATACGGAACTGTGCGCCGTGTTCTTCGTATCATCAGTTGAGAGTATTTGGTTTGCATTCGATCGGAATCATCAAAATCCCTGGAGGATCTCATGTTCTGCGACGCATGCGGCACAGCCGTACAACCGGGGCAAGCATTTTGCAGCAAGTGCGGAAAACAGATTGTAGGTTCCATCGCAGTCGCGGGACTGCGTCCGGGGCGGGTGCAATCGCACCTTCAGTTGCTGGGCATTCTGTGGCTGGCGATTTCCGCCTTCAACGCGGTGGGCGGCCTGGTTCTGCTGGTTCTCGCTGACACTCTGTTTCCGCATCTGCGCCAGATGAACAAAATGCCGCCGGACGTGCCCATCGGTTTCCTTACGGCGCTGTTCAGCACGCTCGGAATCATCATCCTGGCCAAAGCAGCTTGCGGGTTCATCGCCGGCTGGGGATTGATGAAGCGTGACTCCTGGGCGCGCATTCTCGCGCTGGTGCTGGCGTTCATCTCGCTGTTCAATATTCCGTTCGGCACCGCCATCGGCGTCTACACGCTGTGGGTGCTGCTGCCCGCCCAGTCGCAGCAGGAATACGATGCGCTGGTCGCGGCGCAAGCCGCGTAAGCGCTCTCAAGATCAGGCTGCGGAAAAAGCCGCGAATGCGTGCGCCGCCGTGGAAGAGCGGCGCTTCAGCGCCGCGTTAGCGGTTTGAAATCAATGCGGGCTTTAGCCCCGGTGGCTATTCGCCGATCGACAACGAACTTTTTCCGCATCCTCTTCAGCCGGGGGGCGAGCGAAGCGAGGGAGCTTGCGGGCACAAATCGAGACTGGTCAGCAAAGTGTGAGTTTCAAACTCAGGAAGGAAAAAGAGTGGGCTGTTTCCGGTCGAGCGAAGGATTCTCGCAGGCCATCCCTGACGTCCCCGCCTGATTCTGCTCCTATTCGGCGGCATCCCTAACAGCCCATGGAAAAAAATCTATGGAATTGAAAGATCAAAGATCTGAGAATTTCGTTCTAGGGAAAGGCTAGCGCCGTGGCAGGCAGGAAAGAAGATAACCGAGGGAGTTGACCGGGAGGATGATGGGTCCTGACTCGTAGCGCAATAGCATCTTAGACAACATTTAAGTCATTACCGCAGCGTTCCATTGACTTCCATGCGCCGCCTTCCTAACATGGCACTCCTGAAGCCATGCTCCAACACACCAGCACGAATCGCCCCATGAATCGCCCAGGCATGAATCGAAGCTGTCACTTTCTCTGCGCACTCTTGCTGCTGGCCGCAAGCAGCTCACTTGTCGCACAAGCTGCGCCCGCGCCCGTCGCGCCGTCGGTGGTGGTGAACTGGACCAGGAAAACGCCCAACCGCACCACCCCCACGTTGCAGGCGGTAGTCAATCCCATGTTGCGCGCGGGTTCGCCGATCCACGATGCCTCGCTGGCGGCTCTCGCCCGACTGGGCTGCGACTATGTTCGCTACGCTTTCTGGTTCTCCTATCCCAAGCTGGTCGTGGCCGAGTTGCGGCCTCCCGACCAGACTCAGACCTACTGGGATTTTCAATACATCGACCCGCTGGTGGAGGATTTTCTAACCGCCGCCGGCGCCCATCCCAGCGTCTGGATGTTCAGCACCATTCCGCAGTGGATGTTCACCACTCCTCAACCGGTCGTCTATCCCGGCGATCCCAATCAGGTCTTCTGGAACTACTCCCAGGGCACGGAACTGAAAGACTTGCCGGCTTTGGCCAACTACTATGCCCGCCTGGCCAGCTGGTACACGCAGGGCGGCTTCACCGACGAGTTAGGCAAGTTCCACGCCTCCGGTCACCACTACGACATGCGCTACTGGGAGATTTTCAACGAGATCGACGGGGAGCACGAAACCACCCCGGAGCAATATGTCGAACGCTACGACGCGATCACCGAAGCGGTCCGCAAGGTCGTGCCCGGGATGAAGTTTGTGGGCCTCGCTCTCTCCAATCCCGAGGGCGGCGCGCGCATGTTCGAGTATTTCCTCGACCCCAGGAACCACAAGCCGGGCACGCCGCTCGACTACATTTCCTTCCACGTGTATGCCACGCCGAGCGCCGATCAAACCCTCGACCACTGGCAGTTCACCTTCTTTGACCGGGCGCAGGAATTTCTTGCTGCCACACGATATATTCTGCGCACCCGCGATCGCCTCTCGCCCTCCACCAAAATCATGATCAACGAAGCCGGCTCGATCCTCGCCAGCGATTCCGATCAAGGCGACCCGGCGCACGTGGAGAAGCCGATTCCTCCCGCCTATTGGAATCTGAGCGGGGCGCTGTATGCCTATCTCTACCTCGAACTGGCCAAGCTCGGCGTGGATGTCGTGGGCGAATCGCAACTGGTCGGCTACCCCAGCCAGTTTCCCAGCGTCACCATGGTGGATTGGACCAACGGCAAGCCCAATGCGCGTTTTTCGATCCTCGAATTGCTCAAGCACAATATCGGCCCCGGCGACGACTTCGCCGACACCGAGGTGCACAATGGTCCGCCCGCCGACGCCGACGCCATCGAAGCCCAGGCTTTCCTCCGCGGCAGCCAGCGCAAGCTGCTGCTCGTCAACCAGCGCAATCGCGAAATCGTTGTCGAACTGCCGAAAGAGTGTGTGGGAGCGACCGTGGAAACGATTGGAGGAACTTCACCCGACGTCGTGAAGCAGTCCGTGGGAGACGCAAAGATTCGCCTGCTGCCATTTGCCGTGTCGGTGGTCACTCTGAAGGACTAGAGCCGATCTGGAGTTGTTGATGGCCTCCAGGAATCAGGGGATGGTCAGCCTTGACAACCGGCGACGGTCGTCACTCGGTCGCTGGCCCGCGATCGGTCGCCTATGGCCCCGTGGAAGAGCGGCCCTTAAGGGCCGCGCCCGCGATCGCCTGGGAAGAGCCGGGCTTCAGCCCTGGTGGATTCAGGGCCTAAAGGCCACTCGCTTTGGGGCGCCGGGAACGCGGCGCTGAAGCGCCGCTCTTCCACGGCTGCGCGGGCTGCGTCGCAAGACCAGCAGTTCCCAATGGCCTCGCCCAGACTTCGTTATTGCGGTTGCGATCCTGCGCGTTCCGCGCTGGGGAGCGAAGATCGGGAAGCAGCGGGCATTTGCACAGAAAACCTTGATCCCTTATTGGCTGCACTCTCTACGGTGATTGAACCCCGGTGGCATTCCACGATCCAGCGGGCAATCGCCAAACCCAATCCCGCTCCTCCGGTTGCTCGTCCACGGGCCCTATCAACGCGGTAAAAGCGGTCGAATATCTTCGACCGTTCCTCAGGGGAAATTCCGATCCCAGTGTCGTTCACACTTACAACTGCGCACCCATCACGTTCCTCGAGGAGCACGTCGATGACGCCGGGGGCAGGCGTATATTTGACGGCGTTGTCGAGCAGGATCGTCAAGACCCTCCGAAGCAACGATTCATCCGCCATTACCCAAACGGTGCCGGCATCGCGGGAATGCAAGTTGAGTATATGGCCGCCTCGGATGGCCAGAGGTTCCCAGTCCTTGATGCAGTCGCGCAGGAACTCCCCGAGTTCAAGCGGTTGCTGCTTAAGGACCTCTCGCCCAGAATCGGCGCGAGCCAGCACCAACAAATCCTCGATCAGCACAGACATCCGCTCGGCTTCTTTCAGAATGTGCTGTAGTGCGTCCCGGTAGGAGTCGACGTCTCGCTCTCGTCGCAAGGCTACTTCGGCCTCGGTGCGCATGAGCGAGACGGGAGTGCGCAACTCGTGCGACGCATCCGCAGTGAACTGCGTGGTCCGCAGAAATACCTTCTCGATGCGGTCCAGCATCTCATTTAAAGTATCCGACAAACGCTGCAGTTCGTCGCCAGTATCCAGTTTCTCCAATCGAATGCTGAGATTTTGGCCGCTGACATTGCGCGCGGTGCGGGTCAGCGCGTCGACCGGAGCCAGTGCACGACGACTGAGCCAGTAGCCACCGGCGGACGAGATCAGGAGCACCAGAGGAGCGAATAACAAAAGATAGTTCCGGAAAGCACGCAGCGTTTCCCGCACCTCTTTCGTGGGGGCGCCCATCGAGACAACAAATATAAGGTCGTGAGTATTTACACTGGATTGTAAAAAGCGAAGGTGCTTTTTCCCGAGGACTCTGTCTTCGAAAACAAACCCGGTCGTCGAGCCCCTGCCTGGCGACACTGAAGCTGCAAAGCCGTTCTTCTTGAGAAAATCCGAGATATATACCGGATCGCCAGTGGAGGTGGAGATCGCAAGGTATTCGCCGGCATGCTCCGGCGTGTAGGCTTCCGTAACTTCTTCCCGAAACTTGTCCACATCCGCCGTCTTCCTCTGCATCATCAGGAAGCTTTGCAAGTCCTCGGTTTGGTGTTGCAGATTTTCATCAACCAGGCTTACAAGATGATGGCGCAACACCAACCACATGCCCGCTCCAAATGCGAACTGCCCCAACGCGAAGATCGTTAGATACCAGAGCGTAAGCCGCAAGCCGATGGAGAGTCTGGTCACAATTGCGATGCCTCACGGATCACATATCCCACGCCGCGTACCGTATAAATCAGTTTGGGCTGTTCGGGCTTGTCAATCTTGCTCCGCAGCAAGTGCATGAAGGCATCGAGGGTGTTTTCTTCGATATCGCGATCGAAACCCCAGACGGCTTCGATTAATGCTCGCCGCTCAGCAACTTTACCGACCCGATACATGAGCCTTTCCAGCAGGTTGTATTCCGTGCGCGTCAGGTAGATGCTCAGGCCAGCCCTCGACACTTCACGGGTCGAGGGGTCGAGGGTGAGGTCCGAGACTCGCAGCATCGGATTCTGCAGTCGATGAGCGCGGCGCTGCACGGCTCGAAGCCGGGCGAGCAATTCAGTGAACGAGAATGGCTTCGTGAGATAGTCATCCGCTCCCAGATCAAGCCCGCGCACAACATCGGGAACGGTATCTTTGGCGGTCAGCACCAAAACAGGCGTTGGGACCCTCGCGGAACGCATCCGCTGCAGCATTTGAAAGCCATCCAACTTCGGCATCATGACGTCGAGGATGACAACGTCAAAGGGATAGGTCCGCGCGAGCTGCAAACCTTCCTCGCCATCGGGCGCGCAAGTTACGGAGTGACCCTCTTCGCCAAGTCCCCGGCGGAGTAATTCCAGCATTCGCGCTTCGTCTTCCACAACGAGCAGGTTCATAGCGAGCGCACCCGTCTGGCGATGATCGACGTGCTCCCTGAAGATTATCTGAAAAGCAGCCGTCTCGCCGCGATTTCATGCCTGAAAAAACATTAACGCAGTATTCAAGATACCGTCACAAACAAGGCCTAGCATTTCTCTCTTAACATGCGGAGGAGCTCCATCATGAATCATCAGATCTTTTACCGCCTTCTTTCTCCTATCTCGAAAATGGCAATTCTGCTGGCCCTCTGCGCAGGATTGAGCACGGCGGCGTTCGCCCAGGTGGATCGTGCCGTGCTCGAAGGTACCATAGCCGATCAAAGCGGGGCGGCTCTAGTTGGGGCCGGTGTCAAAATCCAGGCCGTGGATACCGGCATCACGAAGGAACAGAGAGCCAACTCGAACGGCTACTACCGCTTCCCTGGCCTGGCGGTCGGCAAGTATACAGTGACGACCTCCGCCACCGGGTTCAAGACGAAGGTCGTAGAGGATGTCGTGCTCCTGGTGGGCCAAACGTATACCTTGGACGTTCAGCTTGCCGTCGGTACGACGAACGAGCGGGTCGAGGTGCAAGCGACCGAGCTGGAGGACCGCACGTCGGCCGAGGCCGGGGCCGTAATACGACCGGATCAGATTGCGGATCTTGCGGACAATGGGCGCGATTGGACCACCCTCTCGTTGCTGACTCCGTTCGCGCAGGACGATGGGGGCGGCGACCAGAGAACGATTCGTTTCGCTGGACGCGCCCGCGACGACAACAATTTTTCGATCGACGGCGTCGATGCCGGCGGCATCCAGGAGCAAGCTCAAAAATCGCAGACCCGCTTGCAGATCTCTGAGGATGCGATCGAAGAATACCGTGTCGACAGCGCCCTGTACGACGTCGAATATGGAACCCAAGCCGGCGGACAAATCGATGCCGAAACCAAGCATGGAACCAACGCCTTCCACGGAACCTTATACGGCTATTTCAGAAACTCGGTTTTCGATGCGCGGAATTTCAACGACTATGACGTCTTCGGAAATCCTACTGTCCTGCCGTTCCGGATGGGGCAGTATGGGATGTCGTTAGGCGGACCGATCCGGAAGAATAAGACCTTCTTTTTCCTTAACTACGAAGGAATCCGTCAGTTACAAGTCAATGGGGAGCTAATGACTGTGCCCTCCGGAGCCTGCTGCGGATATTTCTCCGGCACCGGTGAGCCTGGCGCGATCACATCAGGCTACCAGCAGTACGTTCTAGGCCAGGCGCCCAGTGGTTACGAGCAACAACTTTGCACAATCATGCAGTCGTTCCCCTGGCGCGCATCAGTAGGAACGATTAGCGGTTGCGCACCGCGCTTCGTGCTCCCCGACGCCGTCTTCCAGTGGCAGGGAAGCGCAGGCGGTACGACAGATGCTAATAACGAAGACCTGCTCGCGGTTGGGAGGCAGACGACGATACACGAGGATACCTGGCTGCTACGGGTTGACCACCAGATCAACGAGAAAACCCTGCTTTACGGCCGGGCGCAACGTGACGTCGCCTTGTGGAACGCACCAGCTAGTTACACCTCGAGCGTTCCCGGGGACAACCAGGCAATCATCAATCATCCGGCAAATTACATGATCGCTCTGCAGCATACGTTCAGGCCCACCGTGTTTAACGAAGGGAAGTTCTACGTCAATCGTTCGCCCTTCCACAACCCGGGAGGAAGCATCTTGCCTTACGCTGTCTCGACCAACGATTTCATAGGCCTGAACAACACGAGTACCGATGTCGAGGTCGGCTCGACCTACGGGCTGGTTGATAACCTGACCTGGGTTCGCGGGCGGCACTCGTTCAAGGCGGGCATGGAATATCGGCGCGTTCGGCTTAATCAGGGACAGACCTCCAACAATGTTCTTACGTTCGGCGATGACTATTCCCTATCGCAGGCTTCGCTGAGCAATATCGATTACATCGCGCCCTGGTGCTGCCACCGGCTGCGCCGCAATTTCTTCATGCCGTACTTCCAGGATGAGTGGAAGGTAACCCCGACTTTTACTCTGACGGCTGGGGTGCGCTATGACTATTACGGCTTGGCCCACGAGGCGACCAACCGGACGACGGTATTCGATGTGAACGTATTTCACGGAGTATGCCTGGGAACGGGATCATTCAACGTCGCACCCAGCCCCGGACCGATCAATACGGCTCCGTGTCCCGCGCATCCAGCTTTGTACAACCAAAGCAACGTGAACTTTGATCCGCGGTTGGCGTTAGCCTGGGCGCCCAGTGCGCTCCATGGAAAGACTGTGTTTCGTACCGGTTTTGGCATCTACCACGGCGCGGCGCAGAACGACGATTTGAATGCTGGACTGGAAAGCGACACGTTTCGCGTTAAGGTCAGCAGTTTTGGAACTTGTACTGCCCCGAGCGGTTCTTGCCCGAATTTGCAGCCCCAGTTTGAGCAACAGGATCCCACTTTTACGGGCCTTGGCGGCATCGGGAAGCAAGCGAATCACCCGCGGGCCTTGCAGCGCCAGGATCGTCGCGACTTGTATGTGGAAACCTGGGGTCTCACCATCGAGCATCAACTGCCCGCGAGCTTCGTGGCCTCCGGCCAATATCTGGGCAGCCGCGGCGTTCGGCTCTTTTCTCGAGGAGCAGTAAACCTGTGCACCGAACCGGTGACGTATAACCCTGCTGATCAAGACTGCGTGCGGCCATTAGACCAGTACTATCCGGGGGGGAATCCGTTCGGTTCTGTCGATTACAAGCATGACGTAGGATCCAGCACTTACCACGGACTGAATCTGTCACTGGAGCGCCAATTTAAAGATGGTCTCTCTTTCCAGGCCCGATATACCTGGTCGCACTCGATTAACGACGGATCGGTTGGGGGAGGCGAGTCGTCAGGACCGGAAAATGTGAATTGTCTGGGATGCGATAAGGGCCCCAGCATTTTCGACGTTCGGCACAATGTTGCAGTGGACGCGGTCTATGCACTGCCGTTTGGCCAGGGCAAGACCTTTCTGAATAGTTCGGGCATCCTGAACGAACTTGTGGGCGGCTGGCAATTGAGCAGTATCGGCGTTTGGCATACCGGACATCCGCTGACCGTGTCGATGGATCTGAGCGGATCGATTAACAATCCCGCTTCCCCTTTCAACACTTTTCCATACACCTACCTTCTTCCCAACGGCGATGATCAAGACGGCGAGAGGCCGGACGTGATCCCGGGGGTGCCGTTGACCCTCCCTGGCGGTGGACGCAATGGTATGCCTCTCGTCAACCCCGCGGCCTTCGAGGCGCCCCCCGTCGACCTCAACGGCAATTTCACGCGCTTTGGCGATGAGACTAATGGCATGATTCGTGCCCTCGCTAGCTGGCAGATCGATCTGGCACTCACCAAGGAAACAAAACTCACAGAGCACCTCACGATGGAATTTGCCGCGCAGGCGTTCAACATTTTCAACCACGTTCAATTGGGCGACCCTGCCGGGGACCTCACGCTCAGTTATGCTCCCGGAGCAAACGCAGCGAATCTGACAGTTCCGGGCGGCTTCGGTCTCATCAACACAACCGTCAACTTCAACGGCAACAACGATAACGCAGCCTCGCCCAACACCGGCACGGGGCTGCCCCGGCAGCTGCAGCTCATGGTGCGGTTCAGGTTCTGAGACAGGGAACTTTGCCTTCAGGAGAATTTCAGAAATCTCGGGTAATGTTGCAGGCGAGGACAAATCAATGCTGAAGAAGAGTTTTGTCGGAGCAAGCGTTTTGATTCTGATCGCCTCCGCATTTGCCGCTTCTGCCTCGGCTGGCGGGTACTCCGTCGCCAGGAAGGTTTCGATTTCCGGGCAAGGCAGTTGGGACTACCTCACGGTGGACGAGGCCAATCGCCGACTCTACGTCTCGCACGGCACACGGGTGGAGGTTCTGGACATCGATTCGCTGACGGTGGTGGGCAACATTCCCAACACGCCGGGCGTGCACGGGATTGCGATCGCGCCGGCACTCGGCCGCGGATTCGTCAGTAATGGCGAGTCCTCTACGGTTACGATTTTCGACCTCAAGACGCTCAAGCCAATCGCTGACGTGCCGACCGGCAAGAAGCCGGATGCCATCATCTACGATCCGGCTTCCTCAAGAGTCTTCGCCTTCAACGGCGGCAGCAATAGCGCAACCGCTATCGATGCCGCCACGGGAAGAGTCGCGGGCACCGTCGATCTCGGCGGCGGGCCCGAATTCGCCGCCGCCGATGGCAACGGCTTGGTTTACGACAATCTGGAAGATGAGAGCCTCGTCCTCGAGATCGACTCCCGCAAACTCACCGTCGAGAAGCGCTGGCCTACGGCTCCCTGTGCTTCCCCCAGCAGCATGGCGATGGACCGCGCCAATCGCCGTCTGTTCCTTGGCTGCCGCAGCAAAGTGATGGCGGTCATGAACGCCGACACCGGCCAGGTCATCACCACGCTGCCGATTGGTGATCACGTGGACGCCACCGCCTTCGATCCCGAGACCAAGCTGATCTTCAACTCCAACGGCGAAGGGACCATCTCTGTGATTCGTGAGGACAGTCCCGACAAGTATTCCGTGGTCGAGACGGTAAAGACTTTGCCGCGAGCCAAGACCATGGCCCTGGACCCGAAAACGCACCAGCTCTTCCTGTCCACAGCAGAATCGGGGCAGTTCGAAGTGCTGGTGGTGGGAAAGTAGCCGGTATCTGAGTCCAGAAGGTAAGCTTTCATTATGCTTTCGCAACGCAGATCTTTCGGACATTCGTTGTCGCTGCTGTGTGTCACGGCGGCGCTATTTGGGCTGACGGGTTGTACCAAGAAGTCGGCCGCCCAAACCTCGGTTGACTTGCAGCTTAAGGTGAGCACTCCGTTTCGCTTCGTGGCCTACGGCGACACTCGCTTTCATGATCCTAAAGACACGGAAGCTGCTAATCCTCCAGTTCGTGTAGCCCTGGTGCAAGCCATCGCCGAGGTGAATCCCGCATTTATCTGCTTCACCGGCGACATCGTCTATAACGGCTATGACGCAAACGATTGGAAAGTCTGGGACACCGAGACCGCGATCTGGCGCGACAAGAACATCCCGGTTTATCCGGCGCTCGGCAACCACGATCTGCACGGGGAAGAGAAGATTGCCTTGGGCAACTACTTCCAGCGCTTCCCCGATCTGAAGAACAGCCGCTACTATTCCGTACGAGCCGCGAACACTCTCACGCTTGTGCTCGACAGCTCACAGGATGAAGCGTCCGGCCCGCAAAGCCAGTGGCTGACCACCAAGCTGGACAACATCCCAGCGGATGTGGACTTCGTCTTCCTGATGTTTCACCATCCTCCTTACACCAGTTCCTCAGACGAGAAAAAGTACGGCGGCGGACACTCTGCCCGGCCCCAGGAACAGGCTCTGGCAAAGATGTTGGAGGGACGCCAGTCTCGCACCCGCACGCGCTTCGTGGTTTTCTCCGGACATGTGCACAACTACGAGCGTCACGAGCACGGCGGCGTCACCTACTTTGTTTCCGGCGGAGGAGCAGCTCATGCTTATCCCATCGAGCGTGCTCCCGACGATCCTTTCCAGAGCAAGGAAGTGAACTACCACTACCTCCTCGTCGAAGTCGACCGTCAGCAGTTGAAGGTTACGATGAATCGTCTGGACTTGGGCAGTGGGAAAGCTGTCTGGACGCATCCGGATTCGGTCACGATTACGCCCGCCTCGACGTCTGCCAAGGCCGCCACTCCCTAATCTATCCCTGGCCGAGACTGACGAAGAAGGACAGCTCCAAACTCCCGAATGGTCGGCAACCCTTCCTTTACTGGATTATGGAAGGTTTGCCCGTGATCCGGGCACAATCGCAAGAGGCGGTTACCATCAAGGTCGCTTCAGCATCGGGACGAGATGAGTCTCATCCTCGAAGCCAGAAAATACGTTAAAGGCAGGTTGCCTGTTCGTGACAGGGCGACGGCGGTCGCCATCCTGTTACAGCGGGATGCTGTCACTGCGTGCAACGTCGAATCGTGACATTCGTGCGAAGCACATTCGACACAGTGAGGCCAACGATGTCAACCGAAAACCTTCTTGTAGTTGCCGCGAGGCAGAATCAGCAACTTCTTCATCGCATCTCGCTTGACGGAAGGATTTCCCGGCTCCAATTCAAAGTCGAGCAGGAATGTTTCTACTTCGGGAACGAAGTCTGTTAATTCCCTGTCTTCCAAGTTGATTAACTTCTTGGCAAGGTCTAAGAAGTCCTGCATCGACTTGACGACTTGCGGGTTATCGAGCACCTTCTGTCTCGCCAAGAAGTAGTTTCGCGGAGTGTCCGCGTGGAAGCCGCACTTGTCGCGGAAATTTTTCAGGATTTCCCAATCCGACTCCACTTTTGCTCTCACTCGCTCGATTTCGTCGCGGTGATTTGGAAAAAGTTCTCGCCACACGTTGAAAATGTTTAGGCCGCCCTCAGTTCGGTCAACGATTGTGCAGTACCAACTGAGGAGTGCGGTTCTCACGGTCTCCGCGAAATTTTGGCCTTCGTGCCCCATAACATTTTCAGGGACGAACTTCTCATCAACCAGAGCACTAAACAAAAGGTGAAGATGGAACAGTTCAACCAGTTTCATTCTGAAGACAAAGTATCGTCGGAGTGCATCTCGTCGCATCTGCTCGCCCGGTTTCATGTCGTCAGCGTAGCACGGGGCTGCGATGAAGTAGGTGCCCAGCCTCTCAAGCGACTGCGGTCATCGAAGCAAACAACGGAAATCTGACAGGTGCCATTCCCAACCAGCCTCCCGCAGAGTAGGATTTTGCCGTCCGCGTGTCGGATGGGAGAACGCTCAAATGTACAAGCGACTGTTCCTGTCTCTGTGCCTCTGCGTCATCGGTATGACATCTGTGCTTGCAAAAGCACAAGAGCAACATCCCGAGATATTCGGACAGCCTTCGGTCGTCACGATGGGGGCTGAACACATCGAGACGCTATGGACCGAGGCTTCCGGTAAATGGTCCGATGCGGGAAAGGACATGGGAACGACATCTTCTCACGTCGAGTGTTATAAGAAGTTCGGCTTCTGCACCGAGGCCGAAGCGTATTCGCTCGGGGGTCAAGCATGGGTCAACGTGACGACTCTCGACATTCTGCGATGGGATAGTCAGGAACTTATTGCGGTTGACAGTTCTCCAACGTGCCAAGTCAATCAGATTCGCTTTGACTTCAAGACGAAGCAGGTCAGCGTCACCGAATCTCCTAAAGGTGAAACGAAAGACCCCTTCTGCAAGGACGTGAAGCCAACGACTGCATATCTGGGTGGACTCAAAGACGAACTTCGCCGGTTAGATAAAGAACGAACAAGGCAGAAGTAGGTGATGCGATGAAAGCATGTGCTCTTTTCCTAGTCATCCTAAGCATTGCGTCGAGTGCTCAGGAGAAAAAGACGCAACCCGAGAATCTCTCCGCTGTCTTTCACAATGAGCGGCTGAAGGTCCTTACGCTCAAGGACAGCCCGATTATAGGTAACGACCATCTCCGTCTCGTCTCCGGCATCTGGGTTCCTGAAACTGTGCCACGTCAGCGGAAATGGGACCGTTTGAGACCGGAAGTTAAGCTACACATCTGAGATT
>OMOD01000100.1 GCA_900290255.1 Candidatus Sulfotelmatobacter kueseliae | reverse complement strand
CGCAAGCATGTTGGTTTTGAAGCTGTCGTCGCCGCGCAGAGCGCAGTGCGCGATGACTGGAGATAGCGCTTGACATACAGCGGCAGGTGTCCGTACCTGTCCATGAGACTATGAGTCTTAAAGGCAAACTCGAAGCCATCATTTACGCGGCGGAAACTCCTATCACGCTTGATCATCTCGTTCAGTTGGGGAAAGAGTCGGTCATCAACGACGGCGCTGCCGATGAAGCCGAAGTTCGTTCCCGCATTCGTGCGGCTTTGGAAGAACTCATCTCCGACTACGCGACTGCCGATCATGGCATCGAAATCCGCCAGGTTGCCGGCGGATACCGTATGTCCACGAAACCCGAGCAGCATGACGTAATCCGGGCATTCGCCAAGAGCTTGAAACCTCCCATCCGCCTGTCAATGCCCGCGCTGGAGACACTGGCCGTCATCGCTTACAAACAACCGGTGACGGTGCCGGAAATCAGCGATATTCGCGGCGTGGACTGCGGCGGCGTCATCGCTACCCTTCTGGATCGCAAGCTGGTCACGACTGCCGGGCGTAAAGCCGTCATCGGTCGACCGATTCTTTACAAGACGACGAAAGAGTTTCTCCTGCGCTTTGGCTTGAGCGATGTCGGCGAATTACCCAGTATGGAAGAGTTTGAGAAGCTGGTCGCGGAGTCATTTCAGAGTGACTTGTTACCGCTCCAGGAAACAACTGAACCGAAGATCCCTGACGACAGTGCTGACGCTCCAACGCTGGCAGCAGTTCAGTCGAGCGAGAATGACCCTGCGGCTTGAACCCCGCAGAAGTCTAGATAGCAGCAGTCCTTCCCAGAACCCCCATGCCCACTGAGCGCTTGCAAAAGATCATCGCCGCCGCCGGCATCACCTCCCGCCGCAAGGCAGAGGAGTTGATCACGGGTGGACTGGTGTCAGTCAACGGACAAGCGGTTACAGAACTGGGCAGCAAGGCCGATCCCGAGCACGATCACATTCGCGTGAACGGTAAGCTTCTTCATGGTGCGGAACGCCACGTATACCTGCTCATGAACAAGCCCAAGGGATACGTCACCACGCTGAAAGACCCCGAGCATCGCCCGACGGTGATGGACCTGCTGCACCGCGTCGGGGCTCGCGTCTATCCCGTTGGACGCCTGGATTACGCCAGCGAAGGCCTGCTGCTGCTCACCAACGACGGTGAGTTCGCCAACCTTCTGATGAAAGCCGCATCGCACGTGCCCAAGACCTACATGGTGAAAGTCGCAGGCACTCCTCCGCCCGAGGGCTTGGCTCGGTTGCGAGAGGGCATCTCGATTCCCTCCGATCGCGGAAAAAGAGTGCGCACGGCGCCCGCGAGGATTCAGGTGATTCGCAACGCCGCCAATCCCTGGTACGAAGTCACGCTGACCGAGGGCAGGAATCGCCAGATACGCCGCATGTTTGAAGAAATCGGCCATCATGTGGAAAAGATCAAGCGGGTACGCTACGGCCCCCTGCAATTGGATGTGCATCCCGGAGAGTATCGCAAGCTGTCCGGCGATGAAGTCGCAAAACTAAAACTGCTCACCAGAGGAAGCGTCCGCAAGTAGACTCATGATGCGTATCTTCGCGCTCTTAGCGAACACTTTGCGTACTTCGCGGTTAAGAGCTCTTGACCGCAAAGGCCGCAAAGGACCTCGCAAAGATCGCAAAGCAAATCCAAGCCTGAGAGCAGGACACTGAATGACCGCAGAAGGTGACACCTTCCCCGGCAACGTGATAAAGATAAGTAGCCAGCATGACCGACTTCAGCCAGTTTGTGCCCGCGCACATTCGCAGCCTGGGCGGGTACACTCCCGGCAAGTCGCCTCGCCAAGCCCAGCGTGAGAGCCGCGTGAGTTGCATCAAAATGGCGTCGAACGAGAACCCTTGGGGACCGTCGCCCAAGGCGGTAGCGGCCATGCAAGCGGTTCTCAGCGACTGCAACTTCTACCCCGACAATGATGCCGGTGACCTGCGGGACGCACTGGCAAAGCGTCATGGAGTGCAACCTGGCCAGATTCTCCTCACCGCGGGATCGACCTCATTGCTCGGCATCATTGCGCGTACGTTGCTGTCGCCGGGACTCAACGCGGTCACCAGCGAGCGCTCATTCATCGTTTATCCGATTGCGACCCAGGCCGCAGGCGGCCAGCTCATCCAGGTTCCGATGCGCCGCGACAGCTTCGACTTGGATGCCGTAGCCGCAGCCGTCGACGGCAACACCCGCATCATTTATCTCTCCAACCCTAACAATCCCACTGGGACGATCGTCGACATAGCCGCTCTCGATCAATTTCTCGATAAGCTTCCCGGCCAGGTGATCGTGATTCTCGATGAAGCGTATTACGACTTTGCGCGGCATTTCGCGGCCCAACGCAACGTGGACTATTCGCACTCGCTGAAGTATGTGAACCAAGGCCGCAAGGTGGTGGTGCTGCGAACCTTCTCGAAGACGCATGGATTGGCCGGAGTGCGCGTGGGATATGGCATCGGCCCCGCCGAGTTGATGTCGTACTTTGCCCGCATGCGAACGACGTTCTCCGTGTCGGCGCCGGCGCAAGCCGCCGCGCTGGCGGCGTTAAAGGATGAAGCTCACGTACAGAAGGCACTGGTGAATAACGCTGAACAAGCCGAGCGCCTCACCGAAAGCTTGCGTGAAATGGGGTATGAAGTGGCGCCCACTTGGGCGAACTTCCTTTATTGCGAACTGGGCGAGGATGCAGCAGCCGTGTCCCAACGACTGCAAGCCGAGGGCGTCATCATTCGTCCGCTTGGTCCTTGGGGAGCGCCGACCGCAATTCGCGTCACCATTGGGACTCCTGAACAGAATGGAATATTCCTGGCCGCGTTCAAGAAAGTCACGGAACGCAGCATGGTCAAGTAGGGTCTAGCTTCCATTCACCAGCGGCAAACGCGCCGCCCCGTACAATCCTGCGTCACTGCCCAACAATGCTCGGGTCACAATCGTTTTCTTGGTCCCCATAGGCTCCACTTTCCCCGATGCTCCTTGGCCGCGCGAAGGCTCAGGCGCGGTCGCCGCATAGACCATGGAGCGCTGCCGCAGTTCCTCGAATACCGACGGCGCAAAAGCCTCCCATGCGCTCGAAACGCCGCCGCCGATCACATACATGGGAAGATTCAACGCATTCACCATGTCCGAGAGCACAATCCCCAGAGCCCGGCCTACGCGGCGAAAGATCTTACGCGCCTCTTCGTCTCCCTGAATCGCGAGGTTGTACACCGCTTTGGCGCTGAACTCGACGTTTGCGTTGGCCGCCTGAGCAAGCGCAGGAGCCGCGCCGCTGGCAATGGCTTCGCGAGCCATTCGAACCACAGCCGTAGCCGAGGCGTATGCCTCCAGGCAACCACGATTGCCGCAGCCGCACAACGCGCCTTCCGGCTCCACGGTGGTGTGGCCGAACTCTGCCGCCATGCCCGCCATGCCATGCCAAATGCGCCCCCCCAAAACCAGCCCGCCGCCAACGCCGGTACCCAGCGTCAGCATGGCCATATCGTTCACGTCCTTGGCCGCCCCTAGCCACTTCTCTCCGAACGCCGCCGAGTTCGCATCATTCTCAAGAATCACCTTGGTCCGCAATCGCCGCTCGATTTCCGTTCGCGCCGGGTAGTCGGCCCAGTCCGGCAGATTCGGCGATTCCCGCACCATTCCGGTTTCCATGTCGATGATCCCGGGCACGCCGATGCCGATCCCCAACAGCTTCCCCGAGTTCTTGTGTTTCTCCGAAAGCTGCTGTATCGCAGCACACATGTCGTTGACCACATGATCGCGTCCCATCGCAACTCGTGTGCCCAGCGTGGTTTTTTCCACCAGATTGCCGCGCTCCTCAACCGCCGCAATGCGAAGATTAGTCCCGCCGAGGTCCACGCCGATGGAATAATTGGTCATGAGCAAGAGCCGTCAGAGTAACATCAGGAATTGTGGTTGTCGAACTATTAAATCGTTTCCGGCCTAGAGAGAGTTAGTGGGGACGGGCGTCCGCGCCCGTCGCGTAGCGCTCATTTCTGGCATTTCGGACAATAATGAGCGCTCCGCCCAGCAATCACCACCCGCTTCACCGGTGCCTTACAGACCAGACAAGGCTCTCCTTCTCTTCCATAAACACGGTGTTGAAGTTGAAAGAAACCCTCCTCCCCGTCGGAATCCACGTAGTCGGAGATAGAAGAGCCACCCAGAGCGATCGCTTCTTTCAGTACTTCCTGGACCGCCTGGTACAGCCGCCCAAGCTGGTCGCGGGTCATAGACGCTGCCCGCCGCCGCGGCCTGACGAGCGCCCGAAAGAGCGATTCGTCCGCATAGATGTTGCCCACCCCGCTCAGCAGCTTCTGATTCAGCAGAGCACTCTTGATCGGCGTCTTGCGGCCGCGAAACAGGCTTACAAACCGCGCTAACTCCACGTCCAGAGGCTCGGAGCCCGGAGCCTCGAAACCGCTGGAAACACTTAG
>OMOD01000180.1 GCA_900290255.1 Candidatus Sulfotelmatobacter kueseliae | reverse complement strand
CTGCCCAAAACCGCCTTCCCCATGAAGGCGAACCTGCCCCAGAACGAGCCCAAAATGCTGGAGCGCTGGGAGCAGATGGGCATTTACGAACGTATCCGGCAGGCGCGGAAGGGCGCGGGGCGCTACATCCTGCACGACGGGCCGCCGTACACCAGCGGGCCGATTCACCTGGGCACGGGTTTCAACAAGTGCCTGAAGGATTTCATCGTCAAGTCGAAGACCATGGCCGGTTTCGATGCGCCCTACGTGCCGGGGTGGGACTGCCACGGCCTGCCGATCGAGATCAAGGTCGATAAGGAGTTGGGCGGCAAAAAGCTGCAGATGCGACCGATTGACGTCCGCGCCGAGTGCCGCAAGTACGCGCAAAAGTACCTCGATCTGCAGCGGACGCAGTTCAAGCGTATCGGCGTATTCGGGCGTTTCGACCGGCCCTATGCCACGATGACTCCGCAGTACGAGTCGGTGGTGCTCGCGACTTTCTATTCGTTCTACGAGAATGGATTCGTCTACAAAGGACTGCGCGCGGTTTATTGGTGTATGCACGATGAAACCGCGCTGGCCGAAGCGGAAGTCGAATATGAAAACCACATCAGCGACACGGTGTGGGTGAAGTACGGGTTAGCGGACGACCCGGCGCGAATTGATCCGGCGCTGGCTGGGAAAAAGGTTTCGACGATTATCTGGACCACGACGCCGTGGACGCTGCCGGCGTCGATGGCGGTGGCGTTTCATCCGGATGAAGAGTACGTCGCGCTGGATATGGGTAACCTCGGCGTTTTTCTTGTCGCCGGGAAGCTCGCCCGGGAAACGATGAATCGTTGCTTTCGGCACGATCCCAACGGGCCACCGCCGATCATTGCCAGGTTTCCGGGCCGGAGGCTGGAGCGGCTGAACTTCCAGCATCCATTTCTTGATCGCAAGGTTTTGGGCGTGCTGGCGGACTACGTCACCATGGACACGGGCACGGGAGTTGTCCATACCGCTCCGTCTCACGGTGCCGAGGACTTTGCCACTGGCGTCAAGTATGGCCTCGACGCCACCAGCCACGTGGACGAAAAAGGTATCCTGCGCGACGGCCTGCCCGAATATGACGGCAAGCGGGTGTGGGATGCGAACCAGCCGATTATTGAGCTCTTGAGGACGCGCGGCGCGCTGCTGCATACAGAGAAGACCGAGCACTCCTATCCGCACTGCTGGCGCTGCCACAATCCGGTCATTTTCCGGGCCACCGAGCAGTGGTTCATCTCGATGGAAACGCCGATGCCGGGCGGGACGGGAGGTCGAGGTCCGGGAAATGACACGCTGCGCACGCGGACGCTGGAAGAAATCACGAAAGTGAAATGGGATCCGGCGTGGGGTGAAGAACGGCTGGCCAACATGATTCAGACGCGGCCCGACTGGTGCATCTCGCGCCAGCGCGTTTGGGGAGTGCCGATCGCCGTCTTTCTGTGCCAGGCCTGCGGCCAACCGCTGAACGAGCCCGCTATCAATCAGAAAGTGGTGGAGTTGTTTGCGAAGTCGGGCGCCGATGCCTGGTTCACGCCGGAATCGGACAATATTCTTCCGGCCGGAACGAAATGCCCGCACTGCGGGAGCACGAAGTTCGAGAAAGAGACTGACATCTTCGACGTGTGGCTGGAATCGGGAGCGAGCTATCTGGCGCTGGTCAACGCCGAGCCGGATTATCCCTGGCCGTCCGATCTTTACCTCGAAGGCGGAGATCAATACCGCGGGTGGTTTCAGTCTTCCCTGCTCTGCGCCATGGGCACGCGCGCGACGCCTCCGTATCGCAACGTGGTCACGCCCGGATGGACTCTCGATGAAAAAGGCCAGGCCATGTCGAAGTCGCGGGGCAACGACGTGGACCCGGTCGACATCTCCAACCGCTTAGGAGGAGAGATCGTGCGCTTGTGGGCGGCCTCGGTCGACTTCCGCGAGGATGTAGTGGGATCAGAAACGCTGATGCAGCGGGTGGCGGAGAACTACCGCTCGATCCGCAATAATCTCTTCAAGAACGCGCTGGGGAACCTGTACGATTTCGACCCGTCAGTTCATGCCTTGCCTTTCGAGAAGCTGGAACGGCTGGACCAGTACATGCTCACGCAGACTTTGGCCGTCGTTCAGGACGCGCGCAAATCGTATGAGGAGTTTGCTTTTCATCGCATTTACCACCGCGTAAATCATTTCTGCGTAGTCGATCTGAGCGCGTTTTATTTCGACGTGATTAAAGACCGGCTTTACACTTATGCGCCGAATTCTGCCGGCCGGCGTTCGGCGCAGACGGCGGTCTGGCGAATCTGCGAGGCTATGGCGCGGTTGCTGGCGCCAATCCTGAGTTTTAGCTGCGAAGAAGTTTGGCAACACTTGCCGAAGATGCCGAGTCGTGAGCAGAGCGTGCATCTGGCGAAGTTCCCCGAGGCCGGCAACGTGCTCGGCACAGCCTCCGTTTCGGCGGAGGACCCTCAGCGAGCGCAGGACTGGACCACGTTGCTTGCCGTGCGGGAACAGGCGATGAAAGCGCTGGAGGAAGAGCGGAACAGCAAGCGGATTGGAAAGAGTCTGGAAGCGCAACTGATCATCACGGCGGCGGAGCCCGCCTACTCCGTTCTCGAGCGGTACGCCGAGGAACTGCGCTACCTGTTCATCGTTTCGGCGGTCACACTCGCGCCAGGGTCCGGCAACGGCACCGGCGGCGTGCGGGTGGAGGTGAAGAAAGCCGACGGCGCCAAGTGCGAACGCTGCTGGAATTACTCCACGCACGTGGGCGAAGACAAGATGTATCCGACGGTCTGCGAGCGCTGTAGCGCTGTGCTGAAAGAACTGGAGGGCTGAGCACTTCTTTGCGTTCTTTGCGGCTTTTCTTCGCGTACTTCGCGGTTCAGGGCTTTTCGCCGTCGGCTAAACTTGTCGCCCAAAGCGCGAAGCAAACCGCTTACAATAACATCCGAATGTCCCCTCATCGCGCCCGTACCAGTCATTTCCTGCTCGCTCTGATCGTCGTGCTCGTGGACCGCTGGACCAAGCATCTCGCGGCCACGCGCATCGGGCTTTATGCCCATCTCCAGATTATTCCGGGATTCTTCCGCCTCACCCACACGGAAAACGTAGGCGCCGCCTTTAGCCTCTTCGCTGATTCGCCGGCCCACTGGAAGACCGAGCTTCTCATTGGCTTCTCGGCGGCCGCGATGGTGATCGTCTCGGTGCTGTTGTGGAAACAGTCGCGTCCTCTCACGACAACCGGGATCGCGCTTTCGCTGATTCTGGGCGGGGCCGCGGGAAATCTCTGGGACCGGCTGGCCAGCGGGCGGGTTGTGGATTTTCTTCTGTTCTACATCAAGCAATATCAGTGGCCGGTGTTCAATCTGGCCGACAGCTCAATTGTGATCGGAGCATCGCTGCTGGTGATCGAGGTTTTGTTCAGCCGGCCGAAAAGCGCGGAGTGATTCGAGTTACCGGAGATCCAGCTGCCCGGCCCCCACATGCGCGTGCAGCCGGTACTTGCCCGGCCCGCTGTGGTCGAACGAACGGAACAGCCCGCCCTTGGAAACATCAAAGCCCGGCGCCTCCAGCTCGCCGCTGTTGACCGAGGCCTGCACGCGGGAATAGTCGGAGGCGTTCCCGGTCTCCATGGTGAGCTGGCCGAAGCTGAGTTCCACATCCTTGTCGCCCGTAATGCCCCGGACGTCCAACTGTCCCGCAAACATGCGGACCTCAACACCTGTGGTCTTCGGCACTTCGATCGTGGCTTGAAAGTTGTTGTGGGGACAACCAGTCACTCTGACATGAGCCTCGTTTCCCTGTACGCGGATCCGGACTTTCACCTCGCCGTCCTGATCGTGCTCTGAGCGGTAGAACACGCGGAGCATGTTGTCATCTTTGCCGACCACTGCAACTCCGCTGGAGCAAAGGTCCATCCGCACCTCGCCGCCGGGAGCGAATTTTACCTCGACCGGGCTCTTGCCAATTTCCTCGACTGCCGCGTCCTGAGCAATCGAGAAGATCGCACTGCAGATCAGTAAAGCGAACAGGCTCGTTCTCATGGCACACCTCCGCCTCGCCTAGAGTTACGCAGGAGGCAGGAAGGAAGTTCCATCAAATTGCAAGATGTCAGGGTGCACCGTATAGCTGGCGGTAGACGCTGGCGTTGCGCAGGATGGCCTGCACGTACTCGCGGGTCTCGGTGAATGGGATGGATTCGACGAACTCCTGGGGATCGCGGTATTTTCCCTCCCCGAGCCACTCCTCCACGCGGTCGTCGCCGGCATTGTAAGCGGCGAGCGCGTATTCGAACGAGCCGCCGAAGTGATCGACCGTGCCGCGAAAGTAACGCGTCCCCAGTTGCAGATTGACGGCTGGCGTGTACAGCTGGGTGGGATTGTAGTGGCTGAGCTTGGCTTCGTGGGCGACGAGCTTCCCGGTTTTCGGCAGCAACTGCATCAGCCCGACAGCATTGGCGCGCGAGACTGCGGCCGGGTTGAACTCTGATTCCTGCCGAATCAGTGACGCTACCAGATACGGATCCAGCCCGTTGACCAGGGAAAACCTCTTCAAGTCAGTCCAGTAAGGACGGGGAAACAGCGCCTCCCAATAAAGCTGCGGCAAATCAGGGATGTCCACGGCGAAATAGCTGGGCACGGAGCGCTTCATCACTTCAATCGCGCGGTCGTAATGGCCGGTGTCGAGGCACAGCTGCGCGGTCGCGGCCACGGCCCAGTTTCCCCCGCCTTCGCTGGCTGCCGACTGCAATTCGCGCACGGCAAAATCCACCAGGCCGCCGTTTCCCAGCAACTCGGCCTTCTGCCAGTGCAGGTCGTCGGCCGGGGGATCCGACAGCACGATCTTTTCCCTGACCAGGGGAGAAACGTGATCGAGCGCGGCGTAGTGTGGCGGAGGATCCGGCGTCGCCGGGAGCTTTTTCAGGCGCTGCCGGCCCAGTTCCGCGTAGTAATAGTTGCGGTAGCGTTCCGATAGCTTCAAGTAATAAGCGCGCGCCATGCCGGGCTGGTTGTCTTCTTCCGCCAGCCGGGCCCGCCAGTACAGCGCGGCCGAGGTTTCGTTACCCGCCGGATACTTCGTGATCTGCTCGTCGAATTGCTGCTTGGCGTCGTTGTTATGTCCCTGGCGGAGCGTGAGCCACGCGGCCTTCCAGTGGGCATAGGAAGCTCGTGACCCATTGGGAAAACGCTGTTGCAGCTCCCGGAATGCGTCCAGCGCCTGGTCATACTCATGATGCACAAGATGGAGGTTGGCCTCTGACATTAGCGCCTGCTCGAACCACGGGCTGGCCGGGGCAGTATTCCGCAGATCGTCGACCGTGCGGTAGAACGCTTCGTTCTCGTCCATGGACCACGCGACCTCGCCCAGAATGTAGAGGCGCTGCGCGTTCTGATCGCTGCTCGCACCCGGAAGAGTCGTGAGTTCGGCTCTGGCCTCGCGGTTGCGGCCAGCGTGATGCAGAGCATCGGCCAGTTCGAGTTCGGCCGCCGGACGATCCGCGGCATTGGCGTGGATCGCTAGTTCTCGATATTCTTCCACCGCGTCGCCGTAGCGCTTCGCTTTCATCAGAAGGTCGCCGCGGGTCTTGCGCTGTGCGGCGGTAGCCGGGGGCGCCTGTGGCAGTTTTCTCAGCTCGCCATATGCTTCATCCGCTTCGGGCGCGGCGGGCATGTTGTAGTAGACGTTGGCCAGGGCACCGGCTGCTTTGGCGTGCTGGCCAAGCGAGGCGTAGGCCTTCCCCAGGGCGAGCTCAATATCAGAGCGCGCAGGCAGGCGATCTTTCTCCAGCAGTTCCGCCGCTTCAGCGGCTCGTCCGTCGATCAACAACGCTCCGGCGTAGCTGACATCAGCATCCCGCTCCAACAGCGAATCCGGATACGCAGTCGCAAAGTCGGCAAGGGTTGCCAGAGCTTCTCCCTGGCGCCCGGTCTGGAGATAGCAGGTTCCCAGGTAATAGGCAACGTAGTCGCCGAGATCTCCCGCCAGCGGCTTGGCGCGATTCAAGGGATCAATGGCTTTGGCGTAGTCGTGGTCGAGGACGTGCGCGTATCCCACAACCAGCCAGGCGAGCGCTCCCGCGTCCTCTTTGGCGTGCCCCCTGGCATAGGCTTCGACCCCAGCGTAAGCGGCGGGGGAACGATCCTGCAGCAGTTGCTGCGCCATGGGGCGCAAATCGGTCGAGGCGACGAACGCCTGGTGAATGCGGCGCACCCGCGGAGAGATCGGCTTCTTGGATTTTGAGCTGGCAGCACGTCTCGCGCTGGTCTTCTGGCTCGTCGCCTTCGTGGCCGCGGGTTGGCTTGATTTCGGCCCGGCCGTTTGGGATTTCGGCTGTGCTGGTTTTTGCCCCACCGCAGCAGGCTGCTCCGGCGCAGGCTTCTGCGGGGCGGACGTTGACTGACCAGCTGCGGCCTGTTTCTGGGGAGCGCTCGACGAAGCGGCAGGCGGCGCGGAAGAAGGCGAAGACGACTGAGATTGCCGAGGAGGAACCCAGGCCGCGGAATCCGCAGCAGTCAGGAATCCGCACAGCGCGCCCCACACGAGCACCCACCACCACTTGAGAGCCAATCGAACCACAATCCTACTTTCGCGCGGAGACGCGAATACCAGAACCTGTCCTGAAACGTTGAGCAGAGACCCTACCGCCGGAAGTTAGCGCCCATCAGCGAAGCGTCTTCTTCGGCCAGGCTGCGCACCACTTCCTTCTGAAAATAATCGCCGCTGGCCGCGACGGTGTTGCCATAGCGCTTCTGATACGAGGCGCGGCTTTTTTCGATATCGTCTTTCAGTCGATCATACAAATCCTTGTTGCGCCGGCCTTCCGCGACCTTGGCCTGGTTGTAGAGCTTGATCTCATCTACCAGCAGGCGGGCGAAGCGCTGCGCCTTGCGGTGGGTATCGGCATCCTCGGGCGAAAGTCCGGCAAAGGGATCGGCCGCTGCGGCCGGGGCGGAGGCAACCGCACTCGCAGCCGCGGCGTGCGCGGCAACTTCGACCACTTCTGCCGCCGGCTCGGGTTGAGGCGCCGGGGGCTCGGTGTGCCGGGGAGCATGGGCGGCGAAAGGATCGGCAAACGAACTCACGGTCTGCACCGGAGGTGTAAAGGCCGGCGCAGGCGCGGCTTCGGGACCTTCCTTCAGCGCCTGTTTCCGCAGCGAAGCCACTTCCAGCCAGGCGCTGGTGGCCAGGACCAAAACTTCCAAAGACGACGAGTCGAGCACACCGTTGGCGCCACCATCGGCGTAGAGCAGCGCCGCGACCTTGTCCTTGAGCACCAGCGGCAGGA
Organism: Candidatus Sulfotelmatobacter kueseliae; assembly: GCA_900290255.1. Lineage (GTDB taxonomy): Bacteria > Acidobacteriota > Terriglobia > Terriglobales > Acidobacteriaceae > Sulfotelmatobacter > Sulfotelmatobacter kueseliae. The sequence continues at coordinate 75,421 of OMOD01000180.1, read as the reverse complement.
CCAGTACCTGTTCGTTGCTGGGTCCGCCGAAGCGCTCTACGAATCGGCCGTCCATTTCGGCAATGTTGCCGGGCGTGGCCGCGCGATTCTGATAGGCGTGGGCCGCCGGGCCACCGCTCACATCAAGAGGAAGATCTTTGACCGCTTCATCATCGCTAAAACCGCGTCCCTGCCATCCCGTAGCCGCCCCTGCCCTTACTACAAACAGAGCGACGCGAGTGGCGCTTGACGCGCTGGCATCGAGCAGCGCGCGAAGAATTTCTTTCTGCGTAGTACCGGAATGAATGCTGGCGATGGCTTGCACCAGGCTTCCGACGTTGGCCTCAGCGGGCACTGCGGCCTCAGACGCCGATCCGGGCAACTCCTCCAACACTCGCTCGACCAGTTCTGCCTGCAACTTTGGCAGGTGACGATCGAAAACCTTCGCCACTGCCCGTTCGACGATTCGCTGAAGTTGCTTCTCCGCCATGCCTAGAAAACCGTCTCCGGTCCGCCCTGTTTGTGAGACCGGGAACCACCGCTCTAACCGCTGATTATACGGAACTTGTGTGCCCAGGGCAGAGTACGATAGTCACCTGTTCCGCCGCGGCATCGACTGCCTCTCTGAACTCTATCCTAAACCTCCACCCCACGCCTACTTGAAAGCCATTGGGCAAAAAGGCGGGTTACCAAGTAAAATAACAGCTTCGCGTTGCCCGTCGCGTCACGTTTCCTGGGTCACCCGAAAATACTGCATCGCCTTAGACATGGGAGCCATCCAAAACAAACTGGTAGGGCCCGTCAGCGACGAACTGGCGCTGGTGCGGGCAGCCAAGCAGGGCGACGACTCGGCTTTTGAGGAACTGGTCCGGCGTTACGACCGAAACGTCTTCCGTATCGCGCAGCACATCACGCAGAACCGCGAAGACGCCGAAGACGTGGTGCAGGAAGCGTTTCTCAAAGCCTACGGCAACCTGGCGAAGTTTCAGGAACAGTCGAAGTTCTATACCTGGCTGGTTCGGATTGCCGTTAACGAAGCCTTGATGAAGTTGCGCCGGAGGCGGCCCGAGCGCACGGTTTCGCTGGACGAAGAGATCAAAACGGAAGACGATTCTCTGCCCCGCGAGATCGCCGACTGGAGCCCCAATCCGGAGCAGCAGTACACGCAGGCTGAGTTGCGCGAGATTTTGAGTAAGACCATCCAGGGGCTGCCCCCGGGCTTCCGGACGGTGTTTGTGTTAAGGGACGTGGAAGGACTGTCGACCGAGGAAACGGCAGCCGCGCTCGAGTTAAGCGTGCCCGCGGTAAAATCGCGGCTATTACGCGCCCGGCTGCAGTTGCGCGAAAGGTTAGGACGGTACTTTCAGAAACGCGAGAGTGGAGATGGGACCCAGTGAAATGCTCTGAATTTTTGCACGAGCTGACCAACTATTTAGACGGCGTGCTCGACGAAAGAACCAAAGCTGAGTTGGAGAACCATCTTTCCTGGTGCCACAACTGCTACGTGGTTTGCGACACGACCAAGAAGACCATCGAGATCTATCGCGACTCCCAGCTCTACGAACTGCCCGAAGATCTGCGCGCCCGGCTGCGTTCCGCCATCATGACCAAGTGCCAGCAGCAGAAAAAGCGCGGCCCGCAGAGCGTGTGAGCAGAATCATTGTTTAGTTCTCTTCTGCTCCCTATCATTACGCCATGTCAAATCGCGTTTGCCCATGGTGGTTAGGATACTTTCTCGCCAGCCCAATTCGCCGTTGGGGACAAGGTAATCCAACCGACATAGTTAGCCCTTACGTTCGCGAAGGCATGACGGTGCTCGAACCTGGCCCCGGCATGGGCTTTTTCACCATCCCTCTCGCGCGTCTTGTGGGCGCGTCGGGCCGAGTGGTGGCCGTGGATCTTCAGCCGAAGATGATTGCCAGCCTGAAGCGCCGTGCTGCGAAAGCCGGCGTGCTCGACCGCATAGACGCCCGCATCTCGTTGGCCGACACCATGGCTCTCGACGATCTGGCGGGAAAGGTGGACTTCACGCTGGCGTTCGCCATGGTGCATGAGTTCCCAGACGCGCAGCGGTTCTTCGCCGAAGTTGCACGTGCTTCGAAGCCGGGCGCCAGCCTGCTGCTCGCCGAGCCGCGCGGCCACGTGAATGATGAAAAGTTCGAAGTCGAATTGGCCGCTGCTGCCGCCGCGCAATTTGAGCTGACTGCGCGTCCAGTCATTCGGCGAAGTCACGCCGCGGAGCTCGCCAGAAGATAGTCGTGTGCTTTTCCCGTTTTGGGAAGAACGATCCCTTTTTTCATATGAGCGCTAAGTCGCACCAGTTGCGGGATTTGCACAGTTGTGTGCGTGCAGTCCCAGAAACTCGAAACCCTTTCTGCTCGGGATGAATCTAAGATAGAGAGTAGTGGCGAGGTAAGATCCCAGGGGCGCCACTCACACTCAGGTTCGCGGGAAAACCAACCCGCATGTGGAAGGTGGGGGACATGATTGAAAAACTGTACGAAGCATTATTTGGTTGCAGGCACGCCCGCTACACCTTTCCGGTTACTATTCGCAAAGGAGGGCGCCGCCTCCCAGCCGCCGCTCTGACCGGAACCTATGTAGCTTGTCTCGATTGCGGCAGAGAGTTTCCCTATGACTGGCGGGAAATGAAAGTCATCACATCCCCTGATTCGCACCGCGAACACTTGGCCGAACTGGCCAAGCACGCCGCATAAATAGAGCGCGTTCTCCGCAAGTAAAAGTCGCCTGCAAAAGAGTGCCCCGCCATAAGGCGGGGCAGATTCTTGCTCGAAGTTACGACCGGCTCAGTCGGCCGCAACCTTCAAGGTTGATCTCTTCTCCATGGGCACGAATTCGCGCTCGTCATACCCGGTGTAGACCTGGCGTGGGCGCGCGATCTTCTGCTCAGGGTCGGTGATCATCTCCTGCCACTGGGCCAGCCAGCCAGCCGTGCGCGGGATGGCGAACAGCACGGTGAACATCTCCGGCCGGAAGCCCATGGCCTGATAGATGATCCCGGAGTAGAAATCCACGTTGGGATAAAGTTTACGCTTCACGAAATATTCGTCTTCCAGCGCGATGCGCTCCAACTCCAGCGCGATCTCTAGCTTGGCGTTGCGCCCGGTGACTTGGAAGACCTGCTCGGCGCTCCACTTGATGATCTTGGCCCGCGGATCGTAGTTCTTGTAGATCCGGTGGCCGAAGCCCATCAGCTTGCCATGTCCTTCCTTGACTTTCTTGACGTACGGCCACACGTTGTCTTTCGTGCCAATTTCGTCAAGCATCTTCAGGACTTCTTCGTTGGCGCCGCCGTGCAGGGGACCGGCCAGAGCCGAGGCCGCCGACGCCACCGCCAGGTACGGATCGGTCTGCGAACTGCCCACGGCGCGCATCGCGTTGGCGCTGCAGTTCTGTTCATGGTCGGCGTGCAAAATAAACAAAATGTCGAGCGCGCGCGCAATCGCCGGTTGGGCGACGTACTTGGGCTCGACCATCTTCCACAGCATGTTCATGAAGTTTTCGGTGTAGTTCAGATCGTTGTCGGGATAGACATAGGGGAATCCCACGTTATGCCGGTACGACATGGCAGCGATGGATGGCACCTTCCCGATGAGCCGAATGATCTGATGCAGGCGGTTGGCGGGATCGTGCACCTGCTTGGCTTCCGGATAAACGCTCGACAGGGCCGCGATGGTGCTGACGAACATCGACATCGGATGCGCCGAATAACGGAAACCCTCCATAAACTTCTTGGTGGTTTCGTGCATCATGGTGTGGTGGGTGATGTCCCAGACCCACTGCTTCAGTTCCTTTTCGTTGGGCAGTTCGCCGAACAGCAACAGGTAAGCCACTTCCAGAAAGGTGCAATGCTCGGCGAGAACTTCTATGGGATATCCGCGATAGCGCAGGATTCCCTTGTCTCCGTCGATGTAGGTGATGCTGCTGCGGCAGGACGCCGTGTTCATAAATGCCGGATCATAAGTCATCAACCCGAAGTCTTCCGGGTCGGTCTTGATCTGGCGCAAATCCATCGCCCGGATGGTGCCGTTCTCCACCGGCACGGTGTAGGTCTTGCTGGTGCGATTATCTGTAATGGTAAGGCTGTTTTCAGGCATGTGAAGACTCCATGAAATGAAGCAATTCTAACGTAAGCCGAGCCTATGTCTGTTTTCAACTGTAATCTGTGACTGGAATCACAGATTGTAGTGACTTTAAACTGTAACTGCCTGTTTTTGCATCACCTTCCGGAGCAAAACAGAACCGGCGGCCTGGGCCGCCGGTGGCTTTAATACGGGAACGGCTGGAGCTAGGCCCCAACCTGCGGCTAGTTCGAAGAATCGTCCCGCCGCTTCAGCGTCGGACGGTCATCATCCTGCTTGCTGTCGCCCGAATTATCGCTGGGGTTCGAAGTCCGCCGCAGGCTGGGCTTGTTGGCATCCTTCTGGTCGAGCAGTTTGTGCTTGTTCTCGATCGCCGCCAGACGGGCCTTTACCTCGTCGAACTCCGAGGTGGTCACGACGTACTGCGCCTTGGCCGGGAGAATCTTCCGAATCTCTTCCTGCGATTTCTCGATCCGGTCCGGAGTCTGGGGGTGCGTATCGAAAGCCTTCGACAGCGTGCCCGGTTTCTTCTTCTCCATGGCCTGGATCTTCTCGAAGAAAGAAACGAAGGCCGAAGGGTCATACCCGGCGCGGTACATATACTCGATGCCGAGGTAGTCGGCTTCCGCTTCGAATCCGCGCGAGAAGTGCAGGAACGTCAGCGGAATGCCCAACCCGGCCGCTTCGTAACCCGCGTAGCCGATCCAGCCGCCCATAAAGATGAACGGAATGGACATCATCTGCAGCAGTTGGGCCCGGGTCATTTCGCGGCCGTAGTGGCAGGCGGCCACGTGCGCGATCTCATGCGCCATCACGCCGGCCATCTCCGCTTCTTCGTCCGCTGCCAGAATCAAGCCGGAGTTGACGTAGAAGAATCCGCCCGGCAGCGCCATGGCGTTGACCACGTCGGAATCGATCACCTTGATGGTGAACGGAACCTGCGCGTCCGAGTTACGCACCAGATTCTGCCCGACGCGATTTACATATTCGGTTACCACCGGGTCGGCTACCAGCTTCACCTGCGACTCGATCTCGCGGGCATAACGCTGTCCCATAGCGACCTGGGCTTCCACGCTGTACCAGTTGCCGACGCCGCGCCCGCAGCCCACGTTGCGGTTCCCCACCGCGTCCACGTCGGTCTTGCCGCCGTCATGCTTGATCTGGCTGTCGTCCTGCGTGGGCAGCGTCGCCGGCTGTGGTTTGGGAGCATTCTGCACGTCGCTGGCTTTGGGCTGATCTTTGTCCTGATCTGGCGCTGGGTTCTGTGTCTGCGTCTGAGTCTGTGTCTGGGTTTGGCCCGGATTCTGTGTCTGGGTCTGATCCTGACCCTGGGTTGAGGTCGGGGTCTGCGCCTGGATCCAAGGCCCCTCACTGAACGCCGCCAGAGCCACCGCGATTGCGAGCCATCTAAGCTTCATAGGGTACTCCTTGTGCTGATTATACCCCCGGTCGGAAGACACCAAGTCCCGAACTTGATCCTTATGGTTAGACGCGATCCGGGCGGTTTCGGGTTATCCGGCGGGACGGGATGTGGCCCTCAGAAGTCCGGGTGGCAAACCGTTCGAATAGGACGAAGCGCCGGGGGCAGGCATCCGCCTGCCCCCGGTGGGGCGTGCCACTTGCCCCGCCGGATACTGGGTCAGACAAAGCCAGCTGCCTACCGCCGGAACGCATTTTCCACAACCGCTTGCCGCCTGGCCGGTCGAGTCGTACTATGGCGTTTCTCGTGCCACTGACATCTTGGAGGTACGTCTGTGCTTGATCGGCGCCGCTTTCTCTCGACTGCTACTGCCGGATTGGCTGGCTCACTGGCCTTGTCCGCCCGCCTGTTCGCCCAACTCGAAAAGATCCCTCCGCTCCCCGATCATTCCCTGCTCGATCGCAACGAGGACGCCTACTGGGCCGAGATGCGCAAGCAGTTCCTGATCCCCGAAGACGAGGTCTACCTGAATAACGGCACGGTCGGTTCCAGTCCCGCGCCCGTGTTGCGCGCCATCTTCGACGGTTACACGACGACGGAGAAAATGGACCAGCAGGACCCCGAGGACTATCCCATCTGGGGATACGCTGCCTGGAACGAGTTCCGCGACCCGCTCGCGGCCTTCGTTGGCTGTACCCGCGACGAAATCGCACTGCTGCGCAACGCCACCGAGGCCAACAGCTACATTGCCAACGGCGTGGATATGAAACCGGGGGACGAAGTGCTCATGACCGACCAAGAGCATCCCGGCGGCGAGCACCCTTGGGACCTGAAAGCCAAGCGCTACGGCATCGTGGTGAAGAAGGTCACGCTTCCCCGCCCCGTGAAAGACGCCGCGCAGGTGTTGAATCTCTTCAACGACGCAATCACGTCGCGCACGCGTGTGCTCTTCTTCAGCCACATCACGACGTTCTCAGGAGTAGTTTTGCCAGCAAGAGAGTTGAGCGCTCTGGCCCGCTCCAAAGGGATTCTCTCGGCCGTGGACGGCGCCCACGTTCCCGGGATGATGCGTCTGAACGTGCCCGACCTCGGCTGCGATATGTATTCTTCCAGCCCGCACAAGTGGCTGATGGCGCCGAAAGGGTCAGGCTTTCTTTATGTTCGCGATGAGGTCATCGACCGCCTGTGGAACACCATCGCGACTGAAGGATGGGACGACGTGAAGATTCGCGCCGAGCGCTTCCAGCGCATTGGCAGTTCGAACGTGCCAGCGTTGTGGGGATTGCGCGCTTCCATCAAACTGGCCAACGACATTGGAATGGAGCGCATCGAGCGCCGCCACCGGCAGCTGGCCGACTACATTCTCGATGCGATGAAAACGCGAGGTGCCGAGTCCTGGACTTCGCCGGATCCGGCATTGCGCTGCGCGATCGTCAGCGTGAATGTTCCGCCGGTCCCGCGCATGGATTTGGAGAACTGGCTGTGGAAGACGCACAGAATCCGCATCCGCGGCGGCGATCCGTACAAACTGCGGTTGTCCACACCGTATTACCTGCAGAAGAAGGACATGGACCGCTTTCTGGAGAAGTTCGACGAGTACAAGAGAGAAAAGAAACTGGCGTAAGACCCACAGAGGCGCAGAGACACAGACGGGACAAAAGAAATAGTTTCTTCCCAGTGACTCCGCGTCTCCGTGGTGAAACTAACTAGTCGTAATACTCCAACCCCAGGTGTGTGATCAGTTCCTCTCCCCTTAAATACCGCAGGGTGTTCTTCAGTTTCATCAACTGGATGAACAAGTCATGCTCGGGATAGAGGCCGGGCACGGTCATGGGCGACTTAAAGTAGAAGCTCAACCACTCCTGGATGCCGATTCCCTTCAGTTCAGAGCAGCGTTGCGCCAGATCGAGGAAGAGCACGAGATCAAGCACGATGGGCGCAGCCAGGATTGAGTCGCGGCAGAGGAAGTCCACCTTGATCTGCATGGGATAACCGAGCCAACCGAAGATATCGATGTTGTCCCAACCCTCTTTATTATCACCGCGCGGCGGGTAGTAGTTAATGCGAACCTTGTGGAAAATATTGCCGTAGAGTTCAGGATAAAGACCGGGCTGCAGGATGTGCTCCAGCACGCCCAGTTTGGACTCCTCCTTGGTCTTAAAAGACCCGGGATCGTCGAGCACTTCGCCGTCGCGGTTGCCGAGAATATTGGTCGAGTACCATCCGCTCAGGCCGAGCAGTCGCGCCTTGAACGCCGGCGCGAGCACGGTCTTCATCAGAGTCTGCCCGGTCTTGAAATCCTTGCCGCAGATGGGAGCATCGTTCTGCCGCGAAAGCTCCAGCATCACCGGAAGATCGACGGTCAGGTTGGGAGCGCCGTTGGCAAAGGGGACGCCTTCCATCAGCGAGGCGTAGGCGTAGATCATCGAAGGCGCGATCATCTCGTCGTTTTCGTAGAGCGCCTTCTCGAATGCCTTGACGGACTGGTGCGCCGCGGTGGGCTCGATATAGGACTCGGTCGAGGCACACCACATGGTGATCAGGCGGCTGGCCCCGCTGGTTTTCTTGAAATCACGGATGTCGGCGCGCAACTGCTCGGCCAAGTCCATTTTGGTCTTGCCCTTCTTCACGTTGGGGCCGTCAATTTTCTTGACATAGTTGTGATCGAACACGGCGGCCCGGGGCGTCACCGACGACAAGAAAGGCTGCAATTGGTCAAGCAACCGCTGGTCGAGCACACCTGCATTCGACGCGGCCTCGTACATGTTGTCTTCGAAGATGTCCCAGCCGGTGAAGACCAGGTCGTCGAGGCCGGCCAGCGGCACAAATTCCTTGATCTTCGGCGAGCGGCCTTCGGTGCGCTTGCCCAGCCGCACCGTACCCATCTGGGTAAGCGAACCGATGGGCTTGGCCAGGCCTTTGCGGATGGCCTCTACGCCGGCGACGAATGTGGTCGCCACCGCGCCCATGCCGGGGATCATCACGCCGAGCTTCCCTTTGGCCGGCGCCATGGTGCCGTTGTGTTTGCTGCTTGCCTTCGCTTCCCTCTTTACTTCCACTCGCGGTGCTCTTGCTTTTGCGGATTTCTGCCGTGTCGCCATAGGTTGGCCGCTTCCTCAGTAAGAATCAGGATGGATGTGCAAACCTAGTATGTTCTCGTATTGGGCGGGAGTTTGGCAAACGGAGATGGTCAAACGCGCAAAATTTCACGCCAAAGGCACTGCCCGGGCAGCAATCGGTTGGGTCCGCACCGGTCGAGGAAAATCTCGCGGGCGGCCACACCGGGCTTCCTGGGTTGAAGCAGACAGACGCGCGACTTCCGCGGCATGCTGGGCGGGTTCCGCTCTAGCGCGCCGGAACCGCCAGGAACCACACCAGCAGCCCAAACAGAAGCAAGGCGCCGACCAGCGAAAACAGGGTGTGCCAGGGGTGAAAATGGAAGTAGGGATTGCGATTGAGACGATGCCGCGTCGCCAGCATAGACCCTCCTCGGCACGCGACGGGCGTGCCCAACGGGGCGACTTGACTACCCGTATTCTCCCACCAATTTGCCACTTCGGCTGCTGTTTTTTTTCGACTCTATGGCACACCATACCAATGCCCGAACGAATCGCTCTGATCACCGGCAGCTCCAGCGGCTTCGGATTGCTCACTTCCCCTCGAGATCTACCGTCTTCACCGGCAAATCCCAGTGCGCGTCGAGAATCTCGAAGCGGCGCTGCTCTTCGCGGGCGTAGGTTTCCTGATCGGGAAATAACTGCTTCTTCAATGCATCTTCGTCGAATGGCTCATCGGCGACGGTGGCGTTTTTGAAGACGATGGTGACGCGGAAATCCCAGCGGCCGTCTTCGGTGGTGTGATAGCGGGGCTGGTCCATCCAGACTTTCAGCATCCGGCCCATCTCGACTTCTTTCTTGAGCAGCGGATAGTGGTTTTTCTTGAACAGCTTGAGGAATTCATCGGCGTGCCCCCACTTGGCCTTGTAGTAGTACTCGACCACGAAGGGCTGACCGGAGGGGGCGGGGGTTTGGGCAAAGGCGACCGCGGCCATAGAGACAGCGATGAATAGCAGGGCGGCGAGAGCGCGACGAGTCGTGATCACAATATCCTCCTCATAACGGCAAATGCCTGCTTGAACCAACTCACAGCCCGCGACGTTTACCAAACATCCGGGTCTACTGACGGCTGATGGCTGACGTCTGACCGCTGATTCTGTTCTGCCAGTGGTTCCAGACGAACCAGACAATTCCGATCACCAGCACCGCTCCAATCACGGCGTCGAACTTGTGGAAGTACTTGCCCAGTTCGCGCCAGTTTTCGCCGAGTTTCATGCCGAACCAGGCCAAGGCAAAGCACCACGGCCACGAGCCCAGGAACGTGTAGATGTGGAAGCGGCCGCGGGGCATGCGGGCAATGCCGGCCGGCAGCGCGATAAACGTCCGAATCACCGGCAGCAGGCGGGCGATGAAAACTGCGAGATATCCCCAGCGTGCGAAGAAGCGGTCGGCCCAGTCAAGTTCGCGGCGGGTCATCAGAATCCAGTGGCCGAAGCGCTCCACCAGCGGACGGCCGCCGAAGAAGCCGATTTCATAGGCCACCAGCGACCCCAGATTGCAGCCGATCGCGCCCGCGGTCGCCACCCAGAGGAGCTTGAACGTACCCTCGAACACGAGGTATCCGCCGAAAGGCATGATCAGTTCCGAAGGCAGCGGGATGCAGGCCGATTCGATTGCCATCAGCAGGGCGACGCCACCATAGCCAGTGGCGGCGATTACGGACTTGATGAAGACGAAGATGACAGCCAGGATCTTTTCAGTCATAGAGAACAGTTGCCAGTAGCCAGTACCTAGTTGCCAGTAAGACTTTTGGCAATCGGCTAACAGTTGCCGGCTATGTTTTTTCAGTGTAACGGAAATTTGAAAGTCAGGGGCTGGGTCCACTGACAACTGGGTGCTGACAACTGATTCTCTAGAACGACCCTTCCTGAGTGAAGGCATAGCCGGGCAGGGTTGCGCCCTGGGGAGTCTTCGCGACTTTCACCCGCACCGTGGGCGCGTCCGGGGCGGTAATACCTGCCGGACGGAGCATGGCGTACTGGGTGAAGACTTCGTTGTAGACCTTGGTGACGAGATAATCCTGGCCGTCAGCTTCGCTGCGCCAGACCTGCCCGAGTAGGATGGAATTGACAGCCACAGTATCGTTCCTGATTTTGTCGGTGTTGCTTCCAGAGTACCGGGGACCGGGAGCAGCGTCAATTCCCGAAGAGGTTACCGAGGGACAGTGAACGGGATTGCCGATTTTCGATCGCCGATTGGCGAATGGGAGCATTGGCAACCGTCGCCACAGACTGAGACCGCTGGTCGCAGGTCTTGGGTCTTAGGTGTTAGGGCCTAGGACCTTAGGCCTAAGACCTAACACCCAAGACCTAAAGGCCCAATCGCTAATTGGAAATCGGCAATCGGCAATTTGTTATCATGACGGGCACCGCCTCTGCACGAAAGGATCTTTATGCCGCGCGGAATCATGCCCCGTCGGCCCGCCCGCACCGGCCGCCAGGATCGGGTGGCGCGGGCACTCCCTTCGGCAGGCTCAGGGCAGGCTCTGTCCGCGAAGGCCGACCAAAAGCAATTTGCTGGCGCCAAGAATGCTCATGTGGGGACGGGCGCCCTCGCCCGTCCGGGCCGAGGCAAAGCCTCGGCAGCAGCCCCGGAGGGGCGCAAGAAGCCGACGCCAAAACCTGCGCCTGCGGCTACGGGTAAAGTCAAGGGCTACGATCCCCTGGCTCCTGAACGGGTTGCCGAAATTCTCAAGCGACTCGACCAGCTGTATCCCGACGTGACCTGCGCGCTCACGCACGCGAGCGCGTGGGAACTGCTGGTGGCTACGATCCTTTCGGCGCAATCGACCGATGTGAACGTGAACCGCGTGACGCCCGAGCTGTTCCGCAAGTATCCGACGGTCCAAGCGTTCGCCGCGCTGACGCCGGAACAACTGGAGCCCGACGTGCGCTCGACCGGCTTCTTCCGCAATAAGTCAAAGTCGGTGGTGGGAGCGGCCAGGAAGATCGTCAGCGATTTCGGCGGGCAGGTTCCCGACGAAATGGACAAGCTATTGACCCTCCCGGGCGTGGCCCGAAAAACCGCAAACGTCGTGCTAGGGAGCTGGTTCAAGAAAGCCGAAGGCGTAGTGGTCGATACGCATGTGCACCGCATCTCGCGGCGGCTGGAACTGACCACGCAGGATGATCCGCAGAAAATCGAGCAGGATTTGATGAAGATCATTCCGCGCGAAAAGTGGATTCTGTTCTCGCACCAGATCATTTGGCACGGGCGTCGGCTTTGCATTGCACGCAGGCCCAAGTGCGCCGATTGCCCGCTGGAGAACCTATGCCACGCGGAGGACAAGACCTGGAGCACGGTGGAGATGCACAAGGGGGCGAAGGGGTAATCCCCGCAGCGTGCGGTCGCCTCGGGCATGGTTCGTGAATGCATTCCAGCCCAGAAGGCATATCCCTCAGCGGCTAAAGCCTACATTCCGTCGGGCCCTGAACGGCACGGCTGAAGCCGTGCCCTACCCAAAACCACCATGAAACACGCTCTCGGATCTCACTCGCTTCCCAGCTCATCCAAAATCGGCTGGCGTAGCCCTCGCAGACGAGCGTCATGGGGTTGGGCCTGTGTGAACACCACAATTTCGTTGGTTCCTTTGCGCAGCCATGGAGCCGGAACGTAAAGCGTTTGCAGCGGGCCTAGATTCCAGAAACGTCCCAGGGCATGGCCGTTGATCCAGACGGCTCCCTTGCCCCATCCACGCGTGTCGAGGAAAGTGTCGCCGGTGTTCTTTAAATCGAAGTGACCGCGGTAAAACGCCGGGCCGACGGGAGCGTTTCTCAGCGACTCGTGAAATTGCAGCTTTGAGAGATCGTCCATCGGCAGAGGGAAGATCTGCCAGCCGGACAGTTCCTTGCCCGCGAGAGTCACCGCGCCACTGATGCCCTGGCGCTCGTTACGCAGCTGGGCGCTGAAATTGATGCGGCCTGTGCCCTCTACCAGGATGTCGAGCTGCGATTCTGCACTGGCCTCGATCCGCAGCCGATCCTGCTTCTTCCTGCGGTCGAGCGTGCCGGCAAGTTTGCCGTTGACGAAGACCTGCGCGTAGCTGCGCAACTCGCGAATCTGCAACTCCCCAGTGACCGCTCTAACTTTCGTGCGGTACAAGATGTACCCGTAGGACTGGCCGAAAGTTTCCATGGAGCGTGGACTCTCCACGCTGATCGCAGCCGGCAGGTTCGACCACAGAGGCGTGCTCTCCTGTAAATCGAATTCTGGAACTTCGATCATCGGCAGCGGTACCGGAGGCTCGGGGATGTTCACACCCGGTCGATGCTTGGCGATGACCTCGCGGAACGCAAAATACTTCTTGGTCAGCGCTCCAGACTCGCTCACTGGCGAATCGTAATCATAGCTGGTCACGTCCGGCTCGTAGACCTTGTCGAAATTGGCTCCGTTCATGAAACCGAAGGTCGTTCCCCCATGGAACATGTAGAGGTTGATGGAATATCCCTGGCCCAAAATCCACTCCAGTTCCTGCGCCTGCTGCTTGGTGTCGGTGACCTCATGTTTCACGCCCCAGTGATCGAACCATCCGTCCCAGTACTCACCGCTCATCACCGGACGGCCCGGACGAAATCTCTGCAGCTTTTCGAATTCATCTTTGGCATCGCCCGGACCGAAGTTCACCACCGCGTGAATGCCGGGCAACGTGCCGGCGGCCAGCTCGTCGGCGCCGTCGGCGGTGTAGAGCATCACTTCGCCCAGACCGCCGTTTCTGAGAGCCGTCAGAACACGCTTCAGATATTCTTTGTCGTTCCCAAACGAGCCGTACTCGTTCTCCACCTGCACCGCCAGGATCGGCCCGCCCTGTGTGATCTGCAGTGGAGCCAGTTCCCTGCCCAGGCGTGCGAGCCAGTGCTCGGCAGGGCCCATGAACTTTTCGTCGGTACTGCGCAGAACGATCTTGGGATCAGCCAACAGCCACGCCGGGAAGCCGCCCAGGTCCCACTCGGCACAGGAATACGGTCCCGGGCGCAGGATCACATAAAGTCCTTCTTCCTGCGCCATCCGCACGAATGCCGCTACATCCAGCGAGCCGCTGAAGTCGTACACCCCGGGCTTGGGCTCGTGGGCGTTCCAGAAGACGTAAGTGGAAACAGTATTCAGACCCATGGCCCGGGCTTTCTTCAGCCGATCTCGCCAGTATTCGCGCGGGATGCGGGCGTAGTGCATTTCGCCGGAGATGATTTGAAAGGGCTTCCCGTCGAGCACAAAGTGACCGCCCTCAATTCCAAAATGATGGACTGGAGCAGTGCCCGTGCTCTGTGCACAGGCCGCGCCGGGAAATGCGAGCGCGCTGCAAGCTACCAGGGCGTTAAGGATGAAATACACAGCGAACGATTTCATGTCAGCCAGCTCCTAACGGATCGAAAACTGACTCTGCTAGACTCTCTTTTCTACCTCAGTTTGAGATTCCGCGCCATGCGCCTTTGCACACTCTTTGCCATCGTCATTTTCATTAGCACTGTTGTTGCCGAAACCGCAGCCCAGACGCTGCCTGCGCCCCAGGCCGTGACCGACCCGAAGAAGATTTCGTCCAAGCCCAACGCACAGGTAGAGCCGCGCAGCCTGACCATCGAGAAGCTGTACATGACGCGCCAGATCGGGCCGGCAACGTGGTCGCCCGACGGGAAGACTATCGCGTTCATCTCGAACATGAGCGGGCGAAACAATTTGTGGGTGGTTCCGGCCGAGGGCGGATTTCCGACGCAATTGACGGTCAGCGATCAGCGCGAGACAAATCCAGCGTGGTCGCCCGATGGCAAATGGATCGCCTATCAGTCGGATTACGATGGCGATGAGCAGTGGGACATTTTTCTCGTTTCGCCCAAGACCGGCAAAGTCGTAAACGTCACCAACACGCGGGAGATCGCAGAGTCGAATCCGACGTGGTCGCCCGACGGCCGCTACCTGGCCTATGAAGTGAAGCCGAAGACTTCGGCCGCGTATGAGATTGATATCTACGACACGATCATGCGCGAGGTAAAGCACCTCACGGCCAACACGGCGCAGGATAAGCGCAACGTGAATCCCATCTGGTCGAAGGATGGGGCATACATCGTCTATACGCAGAAGCAAGCCAAGGGAACGGACTCAAATATCTTCATTGCGAGTGTCAGAACGGCGAAGACTACGTTGCTCACACCGCATGAAGGAGAGCAACTCTATCTCGCGAATGACATTTCCGCCCTCGGCATGTACGACGCCCAGACGGTGATGATCACATCCAACGCCGAGAACGGTTACGAAAACATCGGCCTGCTCCTGATCGGCACGAGGGGCGACCCACATCCGGGCGAAATCAAGTGGCTCACGAAAGATAAGTGGGAGATTCGCGGCGGCGAGTTTTCGCCGGACGGCAAGCATGTCACGTTCACCGCCAACGTTGACGGAAACGAAAATATCTACTTCTACGACCTTGCGACCGGCAAGTCGACGGCTCTACCGATTTCGAAGGGAGTGAACGAGCCGGTGGGTGGCCACTCTGCCTTCAGTGCTGACGGCTCGCGTTTGCTCTACAACCACAACGGTCCGACGGCGCCCGGCGATCTGTGGGTCTATACGCTGGCCTCAGGCAAGTCGCAACAGATCACATATTCTCTTTTCGGCGGCCTGCGGCCCGAGGATCTGGCTGAGCCATACCTGGTGCATTATCCCAGCCGCGATGGCAAGTGGACGATCTCTGCGTTTCTCTATGTCCCGTTCAACATGGCGCGCAACGGGCAGAACGCCGCCATCGTTTACGTCCACGGCGGGCCGGCGTCGCAGAGCATGAACTCGTTCAACCGGTTCATTCAATACGCGGTGAATCAGGGATACATGGTGCTGGCGCCGAATTACCGCGGCTCAACTGGATATGGCAAGGAATTCGAGCAGGCGAATCTGTTCGACATGGGCGGTGGCGATCTACAAGACGTGCTGGCCGGCGTGAATTGGATCAAGCAGACCGGGCATCTCGATCCCAAGAAAATCGCAGTGATGGGCGCAAGCTACGGCGGTTACATGACGATGATGGCAGTGACGAAGGCGCCGGACGTCTGGGCGGCGGGTGTGGCGATCGTCCCGCTCGTGAACTGGTTTACCGAGATCGCGAACGAGGATCCGCTGCTGCAGCAGTCGGATCTGGCGCAGATGGGCGATCCGGTGAAGAACAAGGCGCTTTACGAAGATCGGTCGCCGATTAACTTTATCAATCAGATCAAGGCGCCGCTGCTGCTGCTGGCGGGCGGGCACGATCCGCGTTGTCCGAAAAAAGAGGAAATGCAGCAGGTGGTCGATGCGATCAAGAAGCGGGGCGGAACGGTCGACTACAAGGTCTACGAGAACGAAGGCCACGGCTTCTCGCGCGTGGAAAATCAGATTGACGAGTACAAGCGCGTGGCGGATTTTCTGCTGGCCCACGTGCCGCCGGCAGACTGCGGCTGCTCGGTAACTGAGTAAGCTATTCTGCGCGACGGGCTATTCCGCGCGCGATTGCGTCGACCAAGCCTGGGATGGTGAATTCTTTCGCCTCGATATCAACGGGCAACCCGAGTTCGCGAAGAGTTGAAGAAGTAACCGGGCCGATGGAAGCCGTCAGGATGCCATCAAGGCTGGGGTGGGGATGGGCGACCCGCCCGCGCGTTCCTGCCATCAGCGCCACGAAATTGCGGACGGTTGAGGAACTTGTGAAGGTGACCACATGCGGGCACCGCCTGCGATTCTTCAGCGCGGCGCTGAGACGCTTCCGCGAAGTTTGCGGCACCACTGTCTCATAGGCTTCGACCACATCCACACGGGCCCCGGCCTGGCGCAGTTCGCGGGGGATGACGTCGCGGGCGACTTTGGCGCGCACCAGCAGCACGCGCTTCCCTTTCACTTTGCTTTTCAGACTGCGCACCACGGATTCGGCCACATATTCCTTGGGCACGACGTCAACCTTGACGCCGCGCTGCTCCATCGCCTTCTTCGTTGCCGGGCCGATGGCGGCGATACGCAGGCGCTTCCCCACAGGTGGGCTTTCTTGCCCCAGTCTGGCAAGGCTGAAGGCGTGCCCTCCCCGATCCGTTCCCAGAGTGGTCAACTGCAGTTTTGTCATCCGCTCCCACATGGCTTCGACGCCATTTACGCTGGTCAGGATCAGCCAGTCATAATCAGCGAGATTCTTCAACGCATGGTCCAGCAGCTTGAATGATCTGGGTTTACGGATTTCGATGAACGGGATTTCGATTACCTGTGCGCCCAGCCGCAGAAACTGTGCCGAAAGCGCGCCAGCCTGATGGCGGGCGCGGCCCACGAGCACTCGGATTCCGCGCAGTGGCTGGTTCATCGATTTATTGGCTTTTTTGCTCATGGTCAGGGTTAGCGGGCAGGAGTTCCTTCGACTTCGCTCAGGACAGGTCCGCTCCACACCGGCTCATTCATGTTCCTTCTTTACGCCGAGCCCCTGCTCACGCATCAGGCGCGCCACGCCGGCAACTGCCGAATCCTCGGCGCGGCCCAATGAAGCAATCACGTTTGCCTGCTCTTCCGGAGTCCGGTTCTGGCTCAGCTTGAACTTGGTTTCGATCTTCGTCACCGCGATCTCAAAACCGACGATCTGGCGCAGTAAGTCATCGCGGTAGGCATCGCTGAGTCCGTCCCACTGCTCGGCGAAGCCGGATTCGAAGCTGCCGATTAATTCGTGCAGAACCTTCTGCAACTCCTGCGGCGCGGAAAACACGCGAGCCTCTCCGTACGCGTGCACGGCAGCATAGTTCCACGTAGGGACATTCTCGCGCGCGGGATAATTCGACACCGATACGTAAGCATGCGGTCCGTGGAAGATGGTCAGGCAGCGCGGCTGCCGTTCGAGATAGCGCCAGTGCAGGTTTGCCCTGGCAACGTGGCCGCGGATGACAACTTGATCTCCGGTCTCGCGGACGGCGACGGGGACGTGCGTGGCAAAGGGCCCGTCATCGGCGCCTGAGATGAGGATGACGAACGGGTTCGCCCGCATGAAGGCCAGCGCGGTGGCGTGGTCAGAAACCCGGAAATGTTCAGGGATGTACATTACAGGATTCTACGACGCGCATCACGGTTGCGGGGGAATGGCCAGGCCGCGACCGTAGACGGCTTCGAGAATTGCGTCACCGCCGCGGCCGAGCAGCGCCGCACCAGCGTCGTTGCCGAGCTTTTCGGGATTGTCTCCATCGCGCGAGTCGCGCAGGAGTTTGGTGCCGTCGGGATCGGCAACAATGGATTCTAAATGCAGGTGAACCCCAGGGGCTAAAGCCCCATTTAATTGGGGCGCTTTATCGGCACGAGTGAACTCGTGCCCTTCCCGGTTTACTGCCACCCGCACTTCCGCAAACGCGCCGATCGGAACCTGGCAGCCTCCGCCAAGCCGATTCAGCAGAGCGCGCTCGCAAGTGGTGGCGGCGCGGGCCGCGGGGTCGTTCAAGAAGGCGAGCAGTTCGCGCGTGGCGGCGTCGCCTGCGCGGATTTCAATGCCGAGGGCCCCCTGGCCAGCGGCTGGGCACATGATTTCGGCGGGAATGATCTGCCTGATCAGCTCCGTCTTGCCCAGGCGCTTGAGTCCAGCCGAAGCGAGAATGATAGCGTCGTATTCGCCCTGTCCGAGTTTGCGCAGGCGGGTATCTACGTTGCCGCGCAGCGGATGAATGTCGAGATCGGGACGAATGGCCTTGAGTTGTGCCTGGCGGCGCAGGCTGGACGTGCCGACGCGGGCGCCCTGGGGCAGGTCTTCAATTTTCGCGTACTGGCGGGAGCAGAAGGCGTCGCGCGGGTCTTGACGTTCAGTAATGGCGGCGATTTCGAAGCCTTTGGGCAATTCGGTCGGGAGATCCTTCAACGAATGCACAGCGAGATCGACGCGGCCGACGGCCAGGGCTTCTTCAATCTCCTTTGTGAACATGCCTTTGGTGCCGACTTTGGCGAGAGCAACGTCGGTAATCTTGTCGCCGGTCGTGTGAATAATCTCGATTTCGACTTCGTGTCCGCGGGCGCGCAGCAGCGCGGAAATGTGGTTGGCCTGCCAGAGCGCAAGCTGCGAACCGCGGGAGCCAATGCGGAGACGAGCCATCAGGAGCGCGTCCCCACTTCGTCTTTCTTCGCCGCCGACTGCGCCGCTCCGTCCTTCCCTTTGACTTGCAGATTGAACAGGCGCCGAACTACATCCACCACCGTTGTTGCCTCGGGCTCCTTCGCCGCGGACTTCAGCGTGGTGATCGGCGTGTGCATGACTTTGTTGATGATGCCCCGCGTCAAGGCTTCAACGGCGATCTCCTGCTCGGGAGTCATCTGGCCCAAGCGGCCGCGCACGCGGTCGATTTCGGCTTGTCGGATGGTCTCCAGATGGTCCTGCAGACTCACGATCGTCGGCACCACGTCGAGCGTGCTCAGGCGAGCTTCGAAGCGCTCAACTTCGCTGGCGATGATAGCTTCGGCAAGCTCGGCTTCCTTGCGACGGTCGGCGACGTGGCTCGAGACCGCCTGCTGCAGGTCGTCAATGTCGTAGGTGAAGATGCCGTCGAGCTTCGCCATCTCGGGCGAAACGTCGCGCGGCACGGCGATGTCAATGAAGAACATCGGGCGGTTCTTGCGGCGGGCGAGGAATTGCTCGCCGTGCTCGCGGCGGAAAATGGCGTGGGGCGCGCCGGTCGAGGTAATGACGATGTCGGCGCGGTCGCAGGTGGCATACAGGTCTTCGAACTTGATGGCCTGGCCGTCGAATTTCTGCGCCAGCCCGATGGCGCGCTCGTAGGTGCGGTTGGCGACGAAAATCGACGCGCAGCCGTGGGCCATTAAATGGCGAGCGGCGAGTTCGCTCATCTTGCCGGCGCCGACGATGAATACATTCTTGCCATGAAGCGAGCCGAAAATCTTCTTGGCAAGTTCGACGGCGACCGAGGCGATCGAGACGGAAGATGATCCGACCGCGGTCTCAGTGCGCACCCGCTTGGCAACAGCGAAGGCGCGGCTGAAAAGCTGGTCGAGCTGTCCGCGGACCGCGCCGACGGCGCGCGCGGTTGCGTAGGCTTCTTTCACCTGGCCTAGAATCTGCGCCTCGCCGACCACCATCGAATCCAGGCTTGAAGCCACGCGAAAGACGTGCCGCACGGCATCTTTTTCGCGAAGTTCGTAAAGATGCGGATCGAGTTCTTCCGGCTTCAGATGAAAATGCTCGTGCAGAAAACCGCGCAGGTCGGCGTGGCCGTTGACCGTGTGGGCGATGACTTCCACCCGGTTGCAGGTGGAGATCACCATGGCTTCTTCGATCCCCGGGTAGGCCGTGAGATCACGGCAGGTATCGGGCAGACGCGATTCCGAGATCGCCAGCCGCTCGCGGACTTCGAGCGGCGCGCTCTTGTGATTCACGCCAATGAGCTGGAATCTCATGAAGCGAACCTGTGCATGGTCGAGAAATAGTTAGCCGCCCAGGCGGCCAACGCGGCCACGAAGGCGAAGCTCGCCAGAATTGCGGCGCGTCGTCCGCGCCAGCCGGAATTCCAGCGGGTAAAGACCATGATCATGTAGACGGCCCACATCAGCACCGACAACAGAATCTTGGGATCCAGGAAGTTCACCCGGCCATAGGTGGTGAGCGCCACGACCGAACCGGTCAGCAGACCGAGCGTCATGAAGGGAAAGCCCAGCAGGAGCGAGCGGTACCCGATCTGGTCAATCGTTTCGAGCGGAGGAAGAAAAGAGGTCAGACTGCTTGGTTTCTTGGCCTTCAGGCGGCGCTCCTGCAGCAAGTAGAGCAGGCTGGCCCCGAAACTCAGCACGAGCGCGGCGTAGCCGGTGAAGATCAGAATAATGTGGGCGATGAGCCACCCGCGGCGTTGGACCAAAGCCGTAAGCAGCACCGGTTGCTGATCCACGGCTGCCACGAAGGTCAGGAAAAAGACCACCGGGAACACGACCACGCCGGGCGAGGTGGTCTTGTAGATGGCATAGATCACCATGAAGAAGGTCATCGAAATGAACGCCAGCAGCGACTCCCCGTTGTGCACCGAGGCCCAGACGAATTGCCCGGAAAGAAAGACTTCGACCAGCGAGACGAAATGAAACACCATGCCCAGGCTGGCCGCATGCAGCGCGATGCGGGCAAACAGATCGCTGGTGCGGCTGAGCGCCACGAAGGCGTAAACCAGACCGATAAAGTAGCAGCCCAGCGCGAAACGTAGCCAAAGCAGAGACATAGGAGTCGAACTCGGTATGATCCTAATGAGTCTATCGCAAGTTTCGAGCCAAAACTGGTCGCTGGGGATCGGTTCTCTAATTGTCTCGGGACCCCTACCTAAGCTACAGACAAACAACCACTTAGAGGATAGAGAGCAAATCGCCAGCCGGGGCGGCAGCCTGGGCCGCGCACAATCGGCCGCCTGACTGCGCAGTTTCGCGCAAATATCCGCCCGTGAGTGGGTTTCGAACCCAACAACCCCGAGAACGGGATGCCCTCAACGTTGCAGGGAAAAAGTCGCCCAGTACCGGAGACGGGTGCCGGAGAAAGCCTTGTCGCCGGCGTCGCAATCGGCTCCGCATGCTTACTGATTGGCTGATTTGGTTCCGCCAGCCGTGTGCGGATTCGGCATGCCCGGGGGCATGGCGCCGCCACCATGGCTGCCGCTCATCGAGCCCATATCGCCGGGAGCAAAGCAGGTAACGCGTCCGCTGGAGGCGATGCGGAGCGGCGCGGGACATGCGCCGCCGGTCAGCGACGGAGAAGCGCCCTCGCTCTGCGCCTGCACCGTGAACAGTTTGCCCTCGGCGCTGCCCGCCACTCCGACGGTCATCCCCGGCATGTCGTAGGCGACGTAGAACGGATGTTTGCTCTGGTTCGCTTGCAGGGCGCAGTCGCTGGCCGTTTTGAGCTGGGCCTGGGCGGCGTGCACATCGAGGCGGCCGCAATCGGTGGCGCCGGCACCGGAATATTCCTGCAATTTCTGTTGAACGGCGTCAGGAGATGCCGGCGCCGCGGAGGCACCCGTACTCGGCGCAGCAGATCCCGCCGGCTTGTTGCAGCCGGTCAGACAGTACATGGCAACGATCAGAACAAAGGCGATGTGTTTCATGACACCGTGATTGTAAATCCATGATCGTTGAATCATGATCGTTAATTCAGGAGCGGCAAAATCGCATCAACCGGTGCTGGTCTGCGCCCTGTCGAGCTGCGCTCGACCGGACAGCCACTTCGACTACGCTGAGGGCGGCTTGGGCGGCTGCTCCCACACAGTTGTTTCCGCACACCGAGACATTACTGGTGGGTCCGGTTCGTTGACACTGCTTCCGTCAACCCATACGATTCTCGCTAAACGGGGTTTGCCATCATGCCGAATCGTCTGCGCTTCCATCGTTTTCTGCTTGCCTTTGCCGCTGCCCTAGTTCTCACCGCGGCTTCGACTCCGTTCCAACCGGCAGATCCGACCCGTTACCTGAATGACATCAAGACGCTGGCCGCTCCGGACATGGAAGGCCGCGGCGCCGGCACCAAGGGCATCACGCGCGCTGAGCATCTGATCGAGAAGCGATACAAGGAGCTTGGCCTCCCGCCCGCGGGCGTCAACGGCTACGCGCAGCCTTTCAGCGTCATCACCGGGGCGCGGCTCAAGTCTGATAATCACCTTGTCGTCGAGTCGGCTGACTCCAAGAATCTGAAGATCAACGAGGATTTCGTTCCCTTCAGCTTCTCTTCTTCAGGTCAGGTCGCAGGCCCGGTCGTTTTCGCCGGATACGGCGCGACAGCCGACGAGTTTCACTACGACGACTACGCCGGAGTCGACGTTAAGGACAAGATCGTGGTCGTGCTGCGCTATGAGCCTTCGGGCTTTGCGGAGAAGAGCGGCCACCAGGGACTGACCCAGCATTCGCAACTGATCACCAAGGCGATTAATGCCCGCAATCACGGAGCCAAGGCCGTGGTCGTGGTAAACGGTAAGTTGGGTGACGGCGAGGAAGACCTGCTGAGTCGTTTTGGCAGTGTCAGCGGACCGGAAAATGTTGGCCTCGTTTTCGTGCAAGTGAAAAACGCGGTGGCGGACGCCTGGCTCCAAGCAGCCGGGAAGTCGCTGAAAGAAGTTCAGGAACAGATCAATTCCGCGACCAAGCCCGCCTCGTTCGCTCTGCCCGAGACGCTACGCCTGTCGCTCCACATTGACATCGAAACCACCCGCGCGACTGTGAATAACGTTCTGGCATGGCTCCCGGGCCAGACCGAGGAATACGTGATCATTGGAGCCCACTACGATCACCTGGGCCGCGGCGGAGTTGATTCCCTGGCGCCATCGCAAATCGGGCAGATCCATCCCGGGGCCGATGACAATGCCAGCGGTACGGCCGGAGTTCTTGAACTGGCGCGCCTGCTCGCGCCCCAGCGCGGCCAGTTGCGGCGCAGCATTTTATTTATGAATTTTGCCGGCGAAGAACTCGGCCTGCTGGGATCGGCGGAGTGGGTGAAGGAACCGACGCGCCCGCTCGCCAAAGCCGTGGCCATGATCAACATGGACATGATCGGCCGCATCAAAGACGACAAGGTTTACATCGGCGGGGTTGGCACGGGCTCGACTTTCAAATTGATCCTCGAACAGGCGCAGAAAGACACGCCTTTCAAAATCGAGTACTCGCCCGGAGGATATTCCTCGAGCGACCACACTTCATTCGTGGCCAAGAAGATTCCTGTGCTCTTCTTTTTCTCCGGCTTGCATTCGGATTACCACAAACCTTCCGATACCTGGGACAAGATCAACGCGCCCTCTGCCGTGCGCCTGCTCGACATGATTGGCAACGTAGCGGTGCAGCTGGCGAATGCTCAGGACACACCCACATTCCAGGTAGTCGCGGAAGACAAGCCGCCGGCAGGCGGAGGAGGAGCCGGCTACGGCCCCTATTTCGGCTCGATCCCGGACTTCGGCCAAACCGAAAACGGCGTGAAGTTTGCCGACGTGAAGCCGAACTCACCCGCGGCCAAAGCGGGATTGAAGGCCGGAGATGTGCTTATTCAATTCGGCGACAAGCCCATCAAGAATCTCTACGATTTCACCGATGCGTTGCGGCGCAGCAAGGTGGGAGACGTGGTCGAAGTGAAAGTCCTGCGCGACGGGCAGCCGGTGACGGCCAGCGTCAAACTCGAACAAAGGAAGTAGCCGCGTTTACTTCGGTATGGACGGCGGTTTCGCGCAAGGGCAATGGCTGCTGTGGTAAAGTGCGATGTGCCACTCGCCGCTTTGCTTCACGTAGGTGGTGGTGTAGTTGTAATCGAGCTTTTCGCCGGTATCGCGCTCCCGCGCATCGTGTCCGACAACGACCGCTGCGGAACCGTAAAGCGCAATCTTCACGCTGTCAATCTCGTCGCGCTTATAGTTCAACTTTCCCGAGCGGATCAGGTCGAGGAGTTGCTGCTTGGGCCACACCGCTCCGTCGCCGTGCATCCAGACAAAATCAGGGGTCAGCAGCGCATCGAGGGTCTTCGCATCCCCGGCTACGAAGGCCTGATGGAAGCGACTCTCGACTTGGCGGACGGCTTCCGAGTCGTCGCCCGGCGCTTGGCCAACGGCCAACGCGACAGCGGCAAACAGCATGACTCCCAGCAGTCCGACCTTCGCTAAGAGCTTTGTTTTTTCCATCGCAGTGCCCCCTTGTTTGGTCGCCGAATTGTAACCCACAAGTGGCGAGACCTGCGCCATGCTCTTATAATCGTGCGTCACACCACCTTGCGTCACAGCGAGAGGACCTCTTGCCCTTCGACGATCTTCGCCAGTGGATCGCCGCGCTCGACCGCGCCGGCGAACTGAAGCGCATTCAGACCGAAGCAAGCCCCATCCTGGAGATTGCGGAAATCACCGACCGGGTTTCCAAGGTGCACCTGCGGGGACAGCCGCCCTCTGTCCGGGCGGGCGAAGGCCGCCAGCCTGGCGGCCCTGCCCTGCTCTTTCAGAATCTCAAGGGCCATGCTCGCTCCCAGCTTCTCATCAATCAGTTTGGCTCCGACGCCCGCATGAAGCTGGCGCTCGGCGTCACTTCCTTCGACGAGGTCGCCGACCGCATCCGCGCCTTCATGGATGTGAAATCGCCCCAGGGTTTCCTCGACAAAATCAAGATGCTGCCGCTTCTGGCGGAAGCGGGAAAGTTCTTCCCGCGCACGGTTTCGACCGGCCCATGCAAAGAAGTGATTCAGCGCGACCAGTTCTCGCTTCTCGATTTTCCTGTCCTGCAGTGCTGGCCGAAAGATGGCGGGCGTTTCATCACTCTGCCCTGCGTGGTGACGCGCGATCCTAAGACCGGCAAGCGCAACCTGGGCATGTACCGCATGCAGGTTTACGACGAGCGCACGGCCGGAATGCACTGGCAGCGGCAGAAGAATGCCGCCGAGCACGCCCGCGAACGCATGCGAATGGCGGTGGAGGATCGTGTGGGGACGGGCGCCCTCGCCCGTCCGGCGCGCGCGGAGTCAGCGCGCGCGGCCGTAGAGATCATGGCTCGATCCTCCGGTGGTTCTGTTCTTGCCCCGGGGGAACGGCCTTCGGGCAAGATGGAAGTTGCGGTCGCGATCGGCACCGACCCGGTCGTAACGTTCTGCGCCGTTGTTCCTGCCCCGCCTGACATCGAGGAGTATGTGATCGCCGGCTTCCTGCGCGGGGCTCCCGTGGATCTGGTGAAGTGCGAAACCGTGGACCTTGAGGTTCCGGCGACGAGCGAGATCGTCCTCGAAGGCTACGTCAATCTCGACGAACTCCGCACGGAGGGCCCGTTTGGCGATCACACCGGCTTCTATTCGCTGGAGGACCTGTATCCCGTGTTCCACGTCACTTGCATCACGCACCGCAAAGATCCGATCTACGCCGCAACTATCGTCGGCAAGCCGCCGCAGGAAGACGCCTACATGGGCAAGGCGGTCGAGCGCATCTTTCTGCCGCTGATGAAACTCACCATTCCCGAACTGGTGGACATCAACCTGCCGATTGAAGGCATCTTTCACAATCTGATGATCGTCTCAATCAAGAAGTCTTACCCCGGCCAGGCTCGCAAAGTGATGAACGCTATCTGGTCGCTGGGCCAGGCCATGTTCACCAAGTGCATTGTGGTGGTGGATGAAAATGTGGACGTGCAGGATCTCGCCGACGTGACGTTGAGAGTATTCAACCACATCGATCCCGAGCGCGATATTCAGTTCACGCTCGGCCCCGTGGATTCGCTCGACCACGCTTCGCGCCTGCCCGACTACGGCTCGAAGATGGGAATTGATGCCACGCGCAAGTGGGCAAGCGAAGGATTCACGCGCCCCTGGCCAGAGGAAATTGTTATGGACGCGAAGACCAAGGCGCTGGTGGATAGCAAGTGGAAGGCGCTGGCCAAAGAGCTTGGGATCGGCTGAGTCTCGCCGATTCCCGGTGGCGACGCCAGGTTCTCAGCGAATTAAGTGGAGAACCCGAGCGCCCCAAGTAGCCGCGAAGCCAAACCCGACCAAAAATGCCAATCCGATCATCCGCTGGAAAAGCGTGTTTTTACTCCAGCCCTGGAGCACGGCAATCAATCAAACAAAGAATAGAACGATGGCGCCGCCGGCAAGAATCTTCATCAACATGATATGACTCCTTTGGGACGTCCCGGACTTCGTCCGGAACCTCAAGTCATTCTGCAGCAGCCTCGCGGCGTGCGCAGTGAGGCTGGTCACGCCAGATCGTCGAATCGGCGATTTCCAGCCAGCTCGGCGGAAACATTCCGACGGGAGACTATTTGTTCGGGGAGTCGTTCTTCGCAGGTCGACGCTCGTACCCTGGGCACTGCAACACCGGCAGACGCGGATACTTTGGGAACGCCACGTCAGTTGCCGACCGCTCGCATGAGTAGAAGGTTGCACCGCGGTCGGAGTTCATCAGCCGCATGAACCGGCACCGGACGCACAACCCGGCGCGGTCCTGATCTTCCACATTGCTCACGATGAAAGAATAGTCCAGTCTGGAGCGTAGGCCGCGTAGAGCAGGCCCAAAATCGTTGAGCACAGTGCGGACGGCCCGGGCGCACCTGAAGGAAAATTAACCGAGAATTCATCGGTCGACCTTGAAGGTCGCCACTCGATTTTGCTATAAGGTGTGCCACCTGTTGACTGGAGGGTTGCGCCATGACCTACTGGGGTCATTCTCTGCTTCGCTCGACATTTTCCTTCCGTGTGCTGGTTGTCATCGCGGTACTGAGTCTCGCCTGCCTGCCGCAACTTGCGCTCGGCCAACAGACGCTCGGGTCCATCAACGGCACCGTCACCGACAGCAGCGGTGCTGTCGTGCAAGGAGCCACTGTCCAGGCTCGTGCCTTGGCCACGAATCTGGAACTAACGGCGCAAAGCAAGAACGATGGTTCGTTCAGCATCGCCGACCTGCCCATCGGCACCTACGAAGTTAAGTTCCTCAAGGGCGGCTTTCAAACGGACGTGCACCCACAGATCATCCTGCGGGCGGATCGTACCGCGACGATCAACGCGATCCTTAAGCCGGGTTCCGCGTCCGAAATGGTAACCGTCGAAGCAACCCCGCTGCTGAACCAGGTCGACACCACCACCGGATACACGTTGAATGAGTCGCAGATCACCGAGATGCCGCTGGGTACAGGGAGTTTCACGCAATTGGCCATCCTGAGTCCCGGCGTAAGCGCCGATCTGCTGAACACCGCCGGCACCAACGCCGGCTTGGGAAATCAGGCAGTGTGGTCCAACGGCCAGCGCGACACCAGCAACAGCTTCACGATTAACGGCGTGAACGCGAATAACCTCTTCAACGGAAAATCCAGCAGCCAGGTGACCTCGAGTCGGGTGGCAGTCAACATTGGCGAAAACGGAAACGGCAACAACCCGAGCGGAGAAATTGCCACCAGCACTTCCGTTTACGGTGCGATCGGCGAGGCATTGCCGTCCCCGCCGCCGGAAACGATCCAGGAAATGCAAGTGAATTCGGCGATGTACGATGCCTCGCAGGGAGCGAACAGCGGCGCCCAGATCGTGGCCATTACGAAATCCGGCACGAACCAGTTGCACGGTGGGGCCTACGCATTTCACCAACAAACAGGTTGGAACGCGAACGAGTGGTTTTTCAATCACAACCAACTGCCGCGTCCGCAAATGCACCGGACGGTCGCGGGCGGTTACATCGGCGGTCCGATCAGGAAGGATAAGCTGTTTTTCTTTGGCTCGTACCAGGCGCAGCGCGTTACCGACCAGTTGCTGGCCAACTCAATCGCTGCTGTGCCGCCGGGACTCGCCGACAACAATCGCACCGCCGACGGTCTGGCCGCGCTCGCCAATACCGACTTTCCTTGCACGGGTCCCAACCCAGCCTGCATAACGGCGAGCCAAATTACCGCTCAATCCCTGGCTATCATGAAACAGAAAGCGCCAGACGGCACGTGGTGGATTCCGAACTTTCAAACAACAGGTCTACAAAGCCAAGGTGGGGACGCGAACATTCTGGGCCCGAGCTCTCATTTCAGCGCCGACCAGGTCAATGCCAATGTGGACTACTATTTCAGCCCCAAGGACCGGCTTGCGCTGAAATATTACTTCCAGAACGATCCCAACGCCACGCCGTTCGCGCAGAGTACCCTGCTCGGCTTCCCGCAATCGCTCTCGGCTGGCAGCCAAACGTTCTCGCTCGACAACGCGACTTCCGTCACTCCAAACCTTACCTGGGAACAGCGCGTAGGGTTTATCCGCATGCGCGATTACGCTTCCACCAACCAGTTCATAAAGCCGTCCTCGGTGGGAATCAGCATTCCGGGCACAAGCTTCTTTCCGGGCATCAATCTCAAGAATGCGGACAACGCAACCTACGATCCTACGTACAGTCCTTATTGGAGCGGGAATACTCTCTCCATCGGTCCGGTTAACAACTTTGCCAATGCGGGTTTTTATCAGAACGGCGCGCAGTTCTCTACCGACCTGAAATGGAGCCGGGGACACCACTCGATTTCCTCGGGAATGAATTTCGGTTATGCGCAGCTCAACGTCATCAACAAGAACAACTCGGTGGCGCGCATTACCTTTGCGGATTTCCCCGACTTTCTGACGGGCCAGGTGTGCGGGCCGAACACGGCCTACTGCTACGGGCAGGACCCGTCGGAGGTATTGAGCGGCGCCACGAGCCGCTATTACCGTTCGAAGCAGGTCGGCGCCTATGTGCAGGACAATATCCGGGTGCAGTCGAACCTGACCTTGGACCTTGGGCTGCGGTGGGATTGGGACGGCCCCCTCTACGAGAAGAACGGCAATCTCACGAACTTCCATCCCGACGACTATTCCTACAATGTGGCGAGCGACACGATTGAGAACATCGGGCTGGTGATCGCCGGAAACAACAAGGCATTCGGTGGCACGAAGGGTGTCAGCAACTCGACGCTTACGGGACGGCAGTGGGGATTTGCTCCGCGTCTCGGGCTCGCGTACACCCCGGCCTTTGCGCATAACGTCGTGGTTCGCGCTGGATTCGGTATGTACTACGACCGCGGAGAGTATTTCAGCGAGTTTTCACCCGGCGCCGGCGGCGGAGTCAGCGGTCCCTTCGGTGTGACGGTGGCAGAGCCGTTTGTGGTTCCGGTCTATGCGCAGCAAAACTCGTTCGCACAGCCCTGGTTGACGGTGCGTCCTCCGCCCACCAACTTCTCACAGGTGCAGCAGTTGTTGCCAAATGCCGACTGGTTACTCAAGCAGAATACGAGTTACTGCAAAGGGATTGGGGAGAGCGGGTGTGGCCCGTTCATGTTTGCGGGCTACGATCCCAAGAACAAACTGCCTTACTCGGAGAACTGGACGCTGGATCTGCAATGGCAGCCGAAGAACGACCTGGTTTTCACGCTCGGCTACGTGGGCAACCACGGCGTACACGAAACGATCCCTCTGCCCTTCAATCAGGCGCAGATTGCCACGCCACAAAACCCGGTCTTGGCAGGCGGTCCCAACCAGCAAAACTATTCATACGGGTATAGCGTTACCGGAGTAGCGGCAGAAGCTAACCAGACGATCACGGATGGCTATCCGACGGGTAACGTGTCGCTGCGCGCTCCTAACATTGGCTACGATCCCAATTCCACTTTCTATAAGGCGCTAGGGATGTCCAACTATGCGGCCCTGCAGTTCAACGTAACTAAACGCTTGCAACACGGATTGCAGGTCTCCGGTTCCTACACCTACGCGCACACGCTGGACGAACAGAGCGCCCTGGGTCTTTTCTTCAACGGGAACGATCCCAACAATCCCAGGTCGGCCTATGGCAACTCCGACTTTAACCGCACACACGTCTGGACGGTGGTCTATCACTATGAACTCCCGTCGCGTGCCACGGCGCAGGGATGGGAAAAGCAACTAATTAACGGCTGGGCGTTTAACGGTGTGACTGTGCTGCAGAGCGGGCAGCCCTACAGCGTAATTGACTACACTGGCGGCGCGGCCAGCATTTATTGGGGTGGCGGCCAAGATGCGGTCACCAATCCAATAGTTCCCGTCGGCGGTGTTGGCGCAACGGCCACCAATCCGTATCTACAGGGAACAACCGGAATCAACGGCTCGAAGCCGGTACTGAACCAGTTAGCCTTTGGGATTCCAGCGCCGATCACGCCCGGTACGGGCGGGGTGCCACCGTGCGACCCAGTCTCCGGGGCATGCGATTATTTCGAGACCCCGTACACCACCGGCGGACGGAATATCTTCCATGGCCCATTCCAGAATCGCTTTGATTTCGGCCTTTCGAAAAGTTTCAAAATCACAGAGAGCTGGGCCTTGAACTACGACGTTATTGCCTACAACATTTTCAACCATCCGAGCTTCGATATTCCCAGCAACGATGTGTCATTTAATCCCAATTACGCCAATCCGCCGATCTACACCGGTTCCGCGTGCGTTCCGGCCACTGGGGCTTACCAGTGCCCGCCGACAGGCTACCTGGGCACGCTGCAGCACACCATTGGCAGTCCGCGCTTTATTCAGATGGCGCTGCACCTGACGTTCTGACGACCGAGTGAGGGCAAAGGAGCAGCCGAGTCCTGCTGAGTGAATTGAAAGCCGGGTGGTTTAGACGAGGACGATTTGGACGAGGGCTGATCAGCCTGGCGCTGGTCGCCCTCGTTCTCATCCAGAGTCCGGCGGCGGCGGCGTGGGGCAACGAAGGACACACTTACATCAATCGCGTGGCCGCGGAGAAGATTCCGGCCACCATGCCGCGATTTCTGCGTCTCGCCGTGGCTGAGATCGCCTATCTTGGCCCGGAGCCGGACCGCTGGCGCAGTCCGTCGGAGTTCGCTCTCAAGAACGCGCAAGAGCCTGATCATTTCATTGATCTCGAACGCGTCTCCTGGCTCGATCCTCTTCCTCCGGGCCGCTACGAGTTCCTGCGCAAGCTCTACGAGAAGAGAGCTGCGACCACAGACCACCCCGACGATTACCTTCCCGAGCGCGTCGGGCTACAGCCTTACATCACGATGGAAGTCTACGGCCGGCTAAAGGCCGCGTTCCGCGAATACCGGCAACGGAGGGCGGCGCACCAGCCAACAGAAGCGGTCGAGCACGCGATTATCTTTTATGCCGGATGGTTGGGGCACTACGTTGCCGATGGCTCGCAGCCCCTGCATACGACCATTCATTACAACGGCTGGGTCGGGCCGAATCCCAACGGATACACGACCGAGCACGGCATCCACGCGCAGTTTGAGACCACCTACGTCGCCGCCAAAATCACAGCCAGAGATTTTGCCGGATACGTGAAAGCGCCCGAGCGCCTTGATGATCCGTTCGCGCGTTACGTCGCGTATCTGCGGCAGTCGAATAGCATGGTCGAAGATGTGTACCGGCTGGAGAAAGCCGGAGGCTTCACTGGCAAGGGCACACCGGCCGCTTTCGAATTCACTACCCACCGTCTGGCCGCCGGATCGCAGATGCTGTTGAATCTGTGGTACACGGCGTGGCTGGAGAGTGCTACGCCGGTGCCGGAGCATGCGCCGTTAGTTCCCGCCCCAAAGTAGTCGTCCGACTAGAATTGGTTTGCGCTCCCGGCATGGTGCGACAAAGCCTGAGCAGCGGTGGAAGAGCGGCGCTTCAGCGCCGCGTGGAGAACGGCCGAGGATCTGGGCTTTAGCCCCTGTGGCCTCAGGGCCTGAAGGCCTTCCGTTGAAGAACCTCTAACGCGGCCCTAAAGGGCCGCTCTTCCACGTGGTTGCGATGTTTCATCGCCGGAACAAACGGACGAGATCGGGTCTGATTCCGAAGCACTTCAGAAAAGAACACCGAGTGCGCCACCAGCGACGATTCCGCGGCTCTTTCGGTATACTGAATAAGCATGCCGATTTTGAAGAACATTGCGGCCGTGGCCAAGGGCATGAGCATCACCTTCCTGGAGATGTTTCAGCCCACGATCGTCGAGAACTATCCCGATGGCAAGGGCCCGCTGAAGGGGGCAGTGTTTGAGCCGCGATTCCGCGGCGCGCACGTGCTGCAGCGCGACGAAAACGGGCTGGAGAAATGCGTCGCCTGCTTCCTTTGCGCGGCGGCTTGCCCGTCGAACTGCATTTATATCGAGGCGGCCGAGAACACGGCCGAACACCGCGTCTCGGGCGCCGAACGTTACGCCAAGGTTTACAACATCGACTACAACCGGTGCATCTTCTGCGGCTACTGTGTGGAGGCTTGCCCGACCGATGCCATCACGCACGGTCACGGATTTGAGCTGGCGACGTTTAACGCCAGCAACCTGGTCTACCGCAAGGAGCAGATGCTGGCCCCCCGGCCAGCACACATGGGAGCCAACGCAATCTTCAATCAGGCCGACGTGGACGCGGGGGCGCCGGCGCAGATGGTGTCGGGGAGCTAAGTTTTCGACAGTAGCAGGTCCAATGCAATCGACACGCCGGTCCAACCGCGACCGGCGTTTGTGCATAAGACCCGGTCGTAGGCCGGTGGTCGTTCCCCAAACCAACACACACCGGAGCGCCGGCAGCGCTAAGGCCAACGACGAACGACCAACGACGAATGACCAACGACGAATGACGATCTTTCAATGACTGATTTCCTACAAACCGTGAACGAGCGCGTCGTGATTTATGACGGCGCCATGGGGACCAACATTCAGGTCCGCAATCCCAGTGTGGACGATTTCTGGGGCAAAGAAGGCTGCAACGAACTGCTGGTGTTGAGCCGGCCAGACATCATCAAAGACATTCACGCTTCCTTCTTCCAGGTCGGTTGCGATGTGGTTGAGACCAACACGTTTGGGGCGACACGCGTCGTGCTGGCCGAATATGACCTGCAGGACAAAGTCGCGGAGCTGAATCTGGTGGCCGCACGCCTGGCCCGGGAAGTGGCGCAGCAGTACTCCAGCAAGGACAAGCTGCGATTCGTCGCGGGATCGATCGGGCCGACGACCAAGCTACCGTCTCTGGGGCACATTACGTTCGATGCCATGGCGGCCGGGTACGAAGAGCAGGCGGCGGCGTTGATCGAGGGCGGCGTGGATGTGCTCCTGATCGAGACTTCGCAAGACCTGCTGCAAGCCAAGGCGGCGCTGGCTGGCGTGTTCGACGCGATGCGCAATGCGGGCAAGCGGCTTCCGGTGACAGTTCAAGTAACACTTGAAGCTACGGGGACGATGCTTTTGGGCACCGAAATCGGCGCCGCTCTGACCGCGCTCGAACCCTACGACGTGGACATCATCGGACTGAACTGTGCTACCGGCCCCGTCGAGATGAACGATGCGGTGCGCTTCCTGGGAGCGAACTCGACCAAGCACGTTTCGGTTCTGCCCAATGCCGGGCTGCCGCAGAACGAGGGCGGGCGCGCCGTCTACAAGCTCAAGCCAGAGGAACTGGCGAGCTATCACAAGCACTTTGTCGCCGACTACGGCGTGCGCGTCGTCGGTGGATGCTGCGGCACATCGCCCGAGCATCTGAAGGCGGTGGTCGAGGCTGTGTCGGGCGTCGAGCCGGCGAAGCGCGACGTGAAGCGCGTAGGGGCCGCGTCCAGCGCGTACAGTTCGGTCCCGCTTGATCTGGAGCCTAAACCGCTGATCGTCGCCGAGGAAATGAACACGACCACGCGCGTGGAGCATTTCCGGAACCTGGTACGGGCGAAGAAGAACGACGAGATTCTGGCGCTGGCGAAAAGGCTGGTGAACAACGGTTCGCACATGCTGGATTTGTGCTGCGCCATTGTGGGCGAGGATGAGAAGGGATATATGACTTCCATCCTCGAAAAGATTGCCACGCGCGTGCCGGCTCCGATTCTGGTGGATTCGACCGAAGCCGACGTGGTGGAAGAAGCCCTCAAGCGCATCCCCGGGCGAGCCATCATCAACTCGATCAATCTGGAAGATGGCGAGAAGCGAACCTCGAAAGTTCTGCCCATGGCCAAGCGCTATGGCGCGGCTGTAATCGCGCTGACCATTGACGAAGAAGGCATGGCGCTGACCGTGGATAAGAAGGTTGCCATCGCGCACCGAATCTTTGATTTAGCGACCAGAAAGTATGGTCTCGACGGCACCGACCTGATTTTTGATGCACTGACTCTGCCGATTTCGACCGGACAAGAAGAGTACCGGACGGCCGGGATGGAGACGCTCAAGGCAGTCGAGCGGATCAAGAAAGAATTGCCAACGGTGAAGACGATCCTGGGCGTGAGCAATATTTCGTTCGGCCTGGATGCGTATCCGCGGCGCGTGTTGAATTCAGTGTTCATGCACGAGGCGGTAGACCACGGGCTTGACATGGCCATCGTGAACTACACGAAGATTTATCCGCTGTACAAGATTCCGCAGCAAGAAGTGGAATTTGCGCGCAAACTGATCTACCGCGATGCGTCGGCGGGCGACCCGCTGCAGAACTATATGGCACATTTCGCCGGCCTGAAGGGTAAGCCGGCGGCCTCGACCACCGCGCACGTGGATACGCTTTCGGTCGAGGACAAGTTGAAATTTGCCATCATCAACGGCGAAAAATCCGTGGGCGCAGGCGCGAATAAGAAATCGCTCGAAGCATTGCTGGAAGAAGCTCTCGCAAGTTACTCCCCGCTCGAGTTGATTAATACCGTTCTGCTCGATGGCATGAAGACGGTCGGCGATCTGTTCGGCGCGCGCAAGATGCAGCTGCCCTCCGTGCTCGATTCGGCGGGCGTGATGAAGCAGGCGGTGGCCTATCTTGAGCCGAAGATGGAGAAGAAGGCCGCATCGCAGAAGGGTACGATTGTTCTCGCCACGGTGAAAGGCGACGTGCACGATATCGGGAAGAATCTGGTTGACATCATTCTCTCGAACAATGGATTCAAGGTCATCAATTTAGGGATCAAGCAGCCGGGGGATGCGATCATCCGCGCGGCGCAGGAGCATGAGGCGGATGCGATTGGTCTGAGCGGGCTGCTGGTGAAGTCCACGCTGGAGATGAAGTATGTGATCCAGGATCTGGAGCGTCAGAAGCTGGAGTTCCCCGTGATCTGCGGCGGAGCAGCGCTGACGCGCAAGTATGTCGAGGACGATTTGCGGCGGGAGTACGCCAATGCCGTCTTCTACGCCGATGATGCTTTTGCCGGACTGCACATCATGGAGGATTTGGCGACGGAGAACAGCGCCCGCGAGGCTCGGCTGCGCGAAGGACGAACAGTAAAGGACTACGCCAAGGCTGCGGCCGTGGATGAAGAAACCGGGCCGGTGTTCGCGGAACGAAGCCCGGTGGTGGGCGACGCTCCCAACATTCCGGCGCCTGCGTTCTGGGGCGTCCGTGTGCGTACGGACTATGATCTGCGCGAAGTCTTTCGTTACATCAACGAGACGGCGCTGTTCAAGAATCAGTGGCAGTTGAAGACGGCTTCGCAGGCAGACTATGTGCGGCTGGTGGAGGAGAAGTTCCGGCCGATCCTGCGGGGGCTCGAGGACGAGGTTGCAGGTTCGGGATTGTTTGAGCCCAAAGCAGTGTACGCGTACTTCCCTGCCCAGAGTGACGGGAATGATGTGGTTGTGTATGAACCAGGCCCATGTGGCCCGGGCACTCCTGCCCGCGAGCCGAGCTTGCGCTCGGCCGGACAGCCGGGGGCGGCTGTCCCCACACGTGAGTTGCTGCGTTTCACCTTTCCCCGCCAAAAGGAAGGCCGGCGGCTCTGCATCTCGGATTTCTTCGCGCCCAAGGCCTCGGGGAAGATGGATGTGATCGGGTTGTCGCTGGTCACCATTGGACCGAAGGCGACGATCGAGACGCAGCGGTTGTTTGAAGGCGGGGAGTACACGAAATATCTCTACCTGCACGGGCTGAGCGTGGAGACTGCGGAAGCGCTGGCGGAATTGCATCATAAGAAAATGCGCGAGGAATTGGGGATCGCGGGCGAGGATGCGCCGGAGATTCGCGATCTGTTTCACCAGAAGTATCGTGGATCGAGGTACTCGTTTGGCTATCCTTCGTGCCCCAACCTGGAGGATCAGACCAAGCTGTTCGCGCTGCTGAGACCAGAGGAGAATATCGGCGTGCGGCTGACTTCTGCGTTTCTGCTGGAGCCGGAGCAGTCCACTTCGGCGATCGTTGTGCACCATCCGGGGGCGAAGTATTTCGTGGTGTAGGGCGAGAGCCGTTGCCTGAAGGTCCCGCTTCAACTGTTACAATTCCAACTGACCGATCAGGGCAGCAGATTCCTCCTTGCTCCGCCGTTGCTGCGCTCGTCGTCGCGCGTCGGAATGACAAGGTTAGTCTCAAGCTGAAGATCTCTGAACGCAGCAAATAGCGCCATGAAATGTCCTTTTTGCGGATTTGCCAATGACAAGGTTGTAGATTCGCGCGAGAGCAAGGAAGCGGAATCGATCCGGCGGCGCCGCGAGTGCCTGAAATGCGGCAAGCGCTTCACCACCTACGAGCGCATTGATGAGATCCCCTACATGGTGGTGAAAAAAGACGGCCGGCGGGAGAAATTCGACCGGCAGAAGGTGCTCAACGGATTGCTGCGGGCGTGCGAAAAGCGGCCCGTGCCCATGAGCAAGCTGGAGCAGATCGTGAACGAAGCCGAGTCGTTCGTCATCGAATCGGCCGAGCGCGAGCGAAAGACGAGCGAACTGGGCGAGCTGATCATGAACCGACTGCGGCGTCACGACAAAGTCGCATATGTGCGCTTCGCGTCCGTGTATCTGGATTTCAAGGACGTGAAAGAGTTCATGAATGAGTTGAAGGACTTGGTAAAGGCAAAAAGTGGCTAGTGGTTAGTGATCAGTGGTCAGTTTCACAGGAGGTTTTCTGACCACTGATCACTGAACACTGGCCACTGCCTTTCTATGAGTCACAAAGTCACCCTCATTCCCGGCGACGGCATCGGACCTGAAGTCACGCAGGCGACGGTCCGCATCCTGGAGGCGACCGGGGTGAAGTTTGAATGGGAGACGTTTGCCGTCGGCGCTGACGCCTACCAGAAGTACGGCGAGTACATCCCGAAAGAAGTGATCGAATCGATCGAGCGCACGCGGGTGGTGCTGAAAGGACCGGTCACGACGCCAGTGGGCGGAGGCTTTGGCAGCATCAACGTGGCCCTGCGCAAGAGGTTCGACTTGTACGCCAACTTCCGGCCGATTCGCAATCTGCCGCACATCCCCACGCGCTATCCGGATGTGGACCTGATCATTGTCCGGGAGAATACGGAAGGACTCTACTCGGGCCTGGAACACGAAGTCATACCGGGCGTGGTTGAAAGTCTGAAGATCATCACCGAAAAGGCCTCGACGCGCATTGCGCGGTTCGCCTTCGAGTATGCGCGCAAGAATCAGCGCAAGAGGATTCACGCCATCCACAAAGCCAACATCATGAAGTTGTCGGACGGCCTGTTTCTGCGCTGCTGCCGCGACGTGGCGAAAGAGTACCCCGAGATTACCTATGGCGAGCACATTGTGGACAACACCTGCATGCAGCTCGTGCTGAACCCGTATCAGTACGACATGCTGGTGATGGAGAACTTGTACGGCGACATTCTTTCGGACTTGTGCGCGGCGTTTGTGGGCGGCCTGGGATTTGTGCCCAGCGCGAATATCGGTGACGATTGCGCCATGTTCGAAGCGGTGCACGGCTCGGCCCCGGACATCGCCGGCAAGAACCTGGCCAATCCCACGGCGCTGGTGCGGTCGGCGCTGCTCATGGTGCGCCATCTCGGCGAGCACGCGGCTTCGACGCAGATTCGCAATGCGTTGGAGCGCGTGTATCGTCATAAGGAAAAGCTCACGCGCGACATTGGCGGGCAGGCGGGTACCTCGCAGTTTGCCGACGCCGTGATCGAGGAAATGGCCCGGGAGGAAGTGCAAGCTTAGCTTGCCCCGCTTCCACCCGCACGACTTCTTCACACCCCCGCATTTGACTCGCGCACCGGGTTGGGAGTAAAGTGCCTTGGGTTCTGGGGATTCTGGGCAAGATGACGCGCAAAAGACGGCGTGTGGGGGTAGTTCTCTTTCAGCTCGGTGGACCCGACACGCTGGAAGCGATCGAGCCATTCCTTTACAACCTGTTTTGCGATCCCGACATCATTGATTTGCCTTTCGCGCGTATCGGGCGCAAAGCGCTGGCCAAGCTGATCTCGACCACCCGGGCACGCAAGGTGCAGCACCACTACGCCAGCATCGGCGGCGGCTCGCCTATCCGGCGACACACGGAGCGGCAGGCGCGGGCGCTGGAAGCGGAACTGCGCAGCCAAGCGATCGACGCGCGCTGTTTTGTGGCCATGCGCTATTGGCACCCGTTCACCCGCGAAGCGATCGAACAGCTGCGGACCGCGGAATGCGATACGGTTGTCCTTCTACCCCTCTATCCCCAGTACTCCTCCACCACGACGGGGTCGAGTCTAAACGAATGGCGGCGCCTCTTTTCGGACGATCTGCCGGTGTATTGCGTCGAGGCATTCTATCGTAATACGATATATCTAGACGCCGTGATCGAGAAAGTCAATGATGCTCTGGCGCGTTTCGCTGTGCCGGACCGCCCGGAGATTATCTTCAGCGCGCACAGCGTTCCTTTATCCGTGATCGAGAAGGGCGATCCCTACCAACGGCAAATCAAAGAAACGGTGCGGCTTCTCAGGCAGCGCGGCGGATGGCGCAACCCGTACCGGCTTTGCTACCAGAGCAAGGTCGGTGCCAGCCGATGGCTGCAGCCTTCCCTACACCACACTCTGCATCAGTTGTCGGCAGAGAAGGTACGCGAGGTGTGCGTCGTACCGGTGGCATTTGTTTCCGATCACGTTGAAACCCTCGGTGAAATCGATCACGACGCGCGGGAGCAGGCGTACCGGGTGGGTTTTCGGCAGTTCGAGATGAGCGCCGGCTTAAACGATTCTCCGAAATTCATCCAGGCCCTGGGGCAGATCGTGCGCGAAGCCCTGGGACAGGCGATTCATTCTTTCATCCCGCTTTACAACACGAGGGGGCAGTTGGCAGCGCCGGAGTACGTCGCCGCCGGTTTGGATTAGGGCCCAGGTCATCCAGGCACGGGGGAGAATTTCATGGCAGAGATCGGCAAGGTCAATCCCACTCTCGAGGCGGCGAAATCCGCGCCCACGGGTGCGGTGGATGCCACCAAGTATGTGGGCACACCGGCGGTGGGGACCTCCAAGGCCGCAGCCGCGGCAGGCGTAGCCGGGACTGTCCCCTCCACCGAGATTGACCGGCGCCGGCGCCGGTTCGTGTGGACCATGGTGACCGGGTTTCTGACCGCCTGGTTCCTGGCGTTCTTCCGCTTCTTCCTGCCCCGCACTCTTTTCGAACCGAACTCGCTGTTCAAGATTGGCTATCCCACGGAGTACGCGCTCGGTGTGGACACCAAGTGGCAGCAGAAATACCGTATCTGGGTGGACCGCACCCCCGACCGGCTGTTTGTGATTTACGCGCGCTGCACACACTTAGGCTGCACGCCCGACTGGAAGCCCAGCGAGAACAAATTCAAGTGCCCGTGCCATGGCAGCGGCTACGACAGCGAGGGCATCAACTTCGAGGGGCCGGCGCCGCGTCCCATGGACCGGGCGCGTATTGAACTCGCTCCCGATGGACAGATACTCGTGGATACTTCGAAGCTATACTCATGGCCCAAGGGACAACCCACTCACTTTAACGATCCGGGAGCTTTCTTGACGGGAGTTTAGAAGAAGAAAAGCGGTTCCTCACCGGGCTTTCGCCCGGTTCGGAATGATAACCAGTCTGGGATTCTCGGAATGACAACGAGTTTGGGACTGATTGAGAACTCACATGGCTGACGAAAACAATCCGAACGGCGGCAGCGGAACTAACGGCAGCAAGACGGGGTTGCTGGAAAAAGTGACCACCGGGGTCAAAGAGGATATTCAGGCCCTCCGGACCGACATCCCTGCCAAAGCGAAAGAGCAGATCGATAGCCTGAAGGATCCGACCAAGACCCAGGTTTACACCTCGATCTTCCGCCACAAGCACGATGACACGCCGCGCAACCGGGCATTGGGCGTGCTCTCCAACGTGTTCCTGCATCTGCATCCGGCAAAGATCAATCGCGACGCTGTGCGCTACAGCTACACCTGGGGTATGGGCGGAATCACGTTTTACCTGTTCGTCATCCTCACCTACACCGGCGTGCTGCTGATGTTTTATTACCACCCCAGCAAGGTGCAGGCGTTTCGTGACGTGCTTTATCTGGAGCACGACGTCCCGTTCGGAAAGATTCTGCGCAACATGCACCGCTGGGCGGCGCACCTGATGGTAATCGCGGTGTGGCTGCACATGTTCCGCGTGTTTCTGACCGGCTCATACAAGAAACCGCGCGAGTTCAACTGGAACATTGGGGTGCTGCTGCTGGTGTTCACTTTGCTGCTATCGTTCACTGGCTACTTGCTGCCCGATGATCAGCTTGGATTCTGGGCCGTAACGGTGGGCACGAACATGGCGCGCGCAACTCCGCTTCTGGGGCATGAAGGCCCGTTCGGTGCGCAGTTGGGAATGACTCCATATAATGACGTGCGCTTCGGGTTGCTGGGCGGCTCGATCGTGGATGCCAACGCGCTGCTGCGGTCCTATATCTGGCACTGCATCGGGATTCCGATTGTGGCCTCGGTGCTGATGATCGTGCATTTTTGGCGGGTGAGAAAAGATGGCGGGATTTCTGGACCCGCTCCCGTGATACTGGAGGCCGAGGCCGATAAGCCGCGGCGCGGGCCGAAGGCGGCGGGCGAATAGGAAGTCTTGTGTGGGGACAGCCGCCCTCGGATGTCCGGTCGAGCGAAGCTCGACGGTTTCTTTTGGGGCGTGCAACTTGCCGGGCTCTGCCCGGCCCGACAGCCGAGGGCGGCTGTCGCTACATGGTTGTTGGAGAATCTATGGATTGGCGACAACTTTGGGAAATTTGCTCGGCCCCGGACAACGTGCCCATCGTGGGCTTGATGCCGCTGCTTGCCTTCTACATTTATCTGGCGGTGAAGCAGGCGCGGGCCAACGACCAGTTGATCGAGCAGCTTGAGGCCGATCCGGAAATGGCCAAGACGCATCATCGCAAGACCTGGCCCTTCAAACCCGGCTGGCAGAAGGAAGTGCATGTCTGGCCGTTTCTGCTGCGCATTGAATTTCTAGGCGCGATCATCGTCACCATCATTCTGATGATCTGGTCGATCACGCTGAACGCTCCGCTGGAAGAACCTGCGAATCCCAACCTGACGATGAATCCGGCGAAAGCGCCGTGGTACTTTCTCGGGCTGCAGGAAATGCTGGTTTATTTCGATCCGTGGATCGCCGGCGTAGTCATGCCGACCATGATCATCATCGGGCTGATGGTGATCCCCTACATTGATACCAATCCGCTGGGCGGCGGATATTACACGTGGAAGCAGCGGCGCTTCTCGATTTCGACGTTTCTTTTTGGCTTCATCATTCTGTGGGTCTCAATGATCATGATTGGCACATTCATTCGTGGTCCGGGATGGCAGTGGTTCTGGCCCGGCCAGACCTGGGATCACAACCGCTTGATCTATGAGGTGAACCGCGACTTGCCGGACGAAGTTCCGCGCTGGCTGGGTGGCCCGATCACCTCCAATTGGGCGAAGGGAGTTTTCGGCGCGATCGTCGTGGGCGGGTACTACCTGCTGGGCGGCGGGATGGTGTACTCGCTGTTCCGGCGCCGCATGGCGAAGGATTTCCGGCGAATGAGCCTGCTGCAGTTTTCCATTATGCAGTTCTTTCTGCTGACCATGGTTGCCCTGCCGATCAAGATGGGCCTGCGCCTTTTGTGGCACATCAAGTACGTTTGGATTACGCCGTGGTTCAACGTGTGAGGAGATCGAAGAGATTTCAGATTGCAGATTCAGGCGCGCGATCGGCAGATTCGCGACCTCCAATTTGAAATCTGCAATCTCAAGTCTGAAATCGTTTTGCTAACCAACTAGAGGGAAAAGATTCAGTGCCCGACAAACCTATGCCCGAGCAGGATCCGATCACCAGCAAGTCGTACGCCCCGCATTATGTAATCGCCACGGTGATACTGATCGCTACTCTGTTCTGGGCCTTGTGGGACGAAGCTTGGGGACAGCGGCCGTGGAAGGAGTTCCAGGACAAGTGGAAAGAGCGCTACAGCGCGTTTCTGAACACGGCGCGGTCCAAATCAACAACATCGCAGAACGACGTAGAGAAAAACCTGGAATACGTTGCATTGATGCAGGCTTATGAGAAGGCCTATCAGGATACGAAGGCCCAGGCGGCAGATGTACGTGCCAAGCTCGATGACGCCAGCGCCCGGCTACTCGCGGTGCAGAGTGTCTTTACCGACCGCCGCGCCTACGTGAACGCCCTGACTTACGAATGGGAAACGGCGACCAGCGCCTCGGGAAAGGCCAGCAAGCAGAAAGAGATCGACGATTACAAAGCAGAGCTTGCGCCCGTCGAGTTCCCCGATGGCAGCAGAAAGAAGTTTAACTTCCAGCAATTGGAAGAAACCTACAACGAAATCCGCGACGAGAAAACCAAGTTGAGCCTGGAACTGGGCACGGTGCTGAAGCCGGCCACTGCTGCCCGAGCCAAGATGGATGAGTACGTGGCGGACCACATGGTCGACCTGACTCCGCAGCAAATTGACGGGTTGAAGAAGAAAGTTTCGGACTGGGATGCCCAGATCGTCCAAATCAACGTGGCCGAGGCCAATATTGTCGACCGCTGCGAATCATGCCACCTGAATGCGCGCGAACCGGCGAAGATCACCGAGGCTGCCATGACGCCCCGGGGCGAGAAGAAGCCCGACCAGTACGCGCAGGCGTTCGTGAGCCATCCTGAACCGGAATTGCTCGGCATTCACGATCCTGAAAAGTTCGGCTGCTCGCCCTGCCACCAGGGCAATGGCCGAGCAACAACGAGCGTCGAGAAGGCGCATGGAAATTATGAGCACTGGCTGTGGCCGCTCTATCCGAAACAGAATGCTCAGGCCGGCTGCCAGACTTGCCATGCCGCGGACATGGTGCTGGTCAGCGGAGATGTGCAGTGGCAAACCATCAACGACGGCAAAGATCTGTTCCGCCAGAAGGGCTGCATGGGCTGCCATCGCTATGAAGGCTACGACAAGGAACCCGAACAGCTGAACGCGATCGGCCAGCAGATCAAGCAGATTGAATCTCAGAAAACTGACAACCTGAAGCAGACCGCCTACCTGATGAAGCAGGCCGACGCCGCCGAGACTAACGAAGAAGCCAATACGCTCAATGGCAAAGCCGTTGACTTGAAAGTCGCGAACAGCAAGCTGGACGGGCGTCTGCAGCAGCTCGATTTCGAGTCGCACAGCCTGATGCAAGATCAGAAGAAAGTAGGCCCGAATCTCAAAGACATACGGCTCAAGGTGAACAAGAACTGGATTCCGGTGTGGCTGAAGAAGCCGTCGGATTTCCGTCCGACGACGAAGATGCCGAACTTCCGCTTGACCGAGCATCAGATTCAGGCCATCTCGGCGTACATCTGGCAATCGGGACTCACCGATGCGCCGCCCAAGCACAAGCCGGGAAATGCCGCACACGGCAAGGAACTGTTTGAGACCCGCGGTTGTCTGGCCTGTCACTCCATTGGCGAGGGCGATCAGATGCAGGGCGGCACGTTCGCCGCCAATCTGACGCGCGAGGGCGAAAAGGCGAATTTCGACTACCTCGTCCGCTGGATCCACAATGCGCGCGAGCGCACGCGGCCCTATTGCCCGTACGAGAAGAAAGATATCGGCCCGGAGGATTACGCCAAGAAGGGACTTCCCTACCAGTTCGATCTCGAGCATAGCCGCTGCCCCAACGACGGCCACGAACTGCAAGTGCAGAACATGACGGTTATGCCCAGCCTGCGGCTGAGTCCGGAGGATGCGGAAGACATCGCGACGTATTTGATGACACAGAAGAAGCGGGAGCCTTCGTCGTATGCGAATGCAGCGTTCATGGATGATCCCGCGCTGAAGGACGAAGGTAAGAAGTGGGTGCGGTTCTACGGATGTGCCGGGTGCCACGAGATTGCGGGCTTCGAAGATGAAGGCCGCATCGGCACGGAATTGACGTTCGAAGGAAGCAAGCCAATCGAGCGTCTGGACTTTGCGCTGTTCACCGAAGTGGCCCAACGAGGCGGCAAGAATGCAGAGCCCATCAAAGACAAGGACGATCTGGCACGCCTGCCGGACGGTCCG
Organism: Candidatus Sulfotelmatobacter kueseliae; assembly: GCA_900290255.1. Classification (GTDB taxonomy): domain Bacteria; phylum Acidobacteriota; class Terriglobia; order Terriglobales; family Acidobacteriaceae; genus Sulfotelmatobacter; species Sulfotelmatobacter kueseliae. Next base: position 31,205 of record OMOD01000180.1, on the reverse strand, counting down.
GCTACCGAGCCCTGGTACGATCACAAGGAATTTTTCGAACACAAACTCGCCGAGCCGAATGTTTATGACCAGGGCATGGTGAAGAGCGAGACCGAGGTTCTGCGCATGCCGAACCTGCATTTGACGAAAGAGCAGGTGCTCGACCTCACGACATTCCTGATGGGCAGCCAGGAGACTTCCCTGCCCACCAGCTATCAATACAAGCCGGGCGACGCGCGGCACGACATTCAGGAAGGCTGGTGGATTATCAGGAAGTACAACTGCATGGGATGCCACCAGTTCATCCCGGGCCAGCGAACCATTCTGATGGGGCTGAAGCAGTACCAGGACGTACAAGAGCAGTTGCCGCCCAAGCTGCTGACTGAGGGCGCACGGGTTGATCCCGAGTGGCTGCGGAAGTTTTTGTCCAATCCGGCGCTGAGCACCACCGACACAAACCGGAACGGTGTGCGGCCCTATTTGAAGGTTCGCATGCCGACGTTTTCGTTTTCCGACGACGAACTGCGCAAGCTGGTACGGTTCTTTCAAGCTTTGTCGCAGCAACCGATACCATATATTCCCGAGGAGGTGCCCGTACTCACGGCGAAGGAAACGGACATGGCGCGGAGCCTGTTTTCGAGTACCGGGGCACCTTGTTTGAAGTGCCACGCTACGGGTGATCCAGCACACGACAAGATCGCAACCGCGCCCAACTTCCTGCTGGCAAAAGAACGCCTGAAGCCGGATTGGGTAGAACGCTGGATTAGCGATCCGCAGGCGGTGAGCCCAGGTACCTCGATGCCTTCGGGATTGTTCAAGCAGGTTAACAATCAGTGGGTTTTTGCCGGGCCGACACCGCCGTCATTTAACGGATATCAAGGGGACCATCGCAAGCTGCTGGTGGACTATATCTTTCAGCTAACACCGGAAGAGCAGCGGCGGGTCGCTGCGGCCATGCCACGGGCGAGGGCGGCCGTCGCTCGTCCCGCTGCTCAACGGAAACAGGCGGCCGTGGATGAACATCGAGCATCCAGTGGAGGTTCGCGGTAGAATTCGCACGTCAGAAAAGCAGGTTCCTCGCGCTGGCCGTATCCTTCGCTCCGGCTCGCTCGGAATGACCAAACCAACAGTAGTGACAACGTACAGAAAGGGCGACACCATGAAGAGCAGAACAACTTGGGCAGGGATGATGATGATCAGCATGTTGGTCCTGTGCGGGTTAATCGTACTGGCGGCATGCAGCAAGAAAGAGGAAGCGCCGGCTGCCGGTCCGACGGCCGAGCAACCAGCGGCTACCCCCATTGATCCCGCGACAGTGGCCACCATCAACGGCACCGTCAAGTTCGATGGCACGGCACCCAAAGCACAGAAGATTGACATGAGCCAGGATCCGGGTTGCAAGGGCATGAACGAGGCGGAGAACATCGCGGTCGCGGGCGGTGATCTGGCCAACGTTTTCGTTTACGTGAAGGACGGCCTGGGCAGCCGGACTTTCGATGTTCCCAAAGACCCAGTCGTGCTTGACCAGCAGGGCTGCCGTTATCATCCGCACGTTCTGGGAGTGATGGTGGGGCAGACCGTCCAGATCAAGAACGATGATCCGACCACGCACAACATCCATCCCCAGCCGAAGGACAACCGGGAGTGGAACGAGTCGCAGCCGCCCTCTTCCCCGGCGATTGAGAAGACCTTCGCCCGCGAAGAGGTCATGCTGCCGGTCAAGTGCAACCAGCATCCTTGGATGAAAATGTACGTCAACGTGGTCAAGAACCCGTTTTATGCGGTCACGGGCAAAGACGGAAAATATGAAATCAAGGGCTTGCCACCTGGCGATTACACGCTGGCCTTCGTGCATGAAAAACTAGGGGAGCAGGACCAGAAAATCACCGTCGCGGCAAAAGAAGCCAAGACTGTGGATCAGACTTTCAAACCGTCGGCCGACTAGCCGCTCTGGTTTGGCAAAATGACGGTTTGGTAGAATAGCGGGTTGGTCGGGCAGGCCGCGTCCGGTGTGCGGTCTGCTCCGCTCTTTTGAATCGGCGGCGGTGCGGTCTCCGCCTTCCTGAGCCTTCCTTACCCGAGCACCATGACTCTCAAAACCATCCAGACCCCGTACCATCGAGCTCATCATTTGTTCGCCGTGTTTACGGCCTCCGCGACCCTGGTGGTCATCACCGCCGGCGCGCTCGTGACCAGCAATGACGCCGGGTTGTCCGTGCCCGACTGGCCCACTTCATTCGGCTATCTCGTCAGAGTGCCGTCTTTTGTCGGCGGGATTCGCTACGAGTGGACTCATCGCATGCTGGCTGGTTCCCTGCTTACCCTTACGCTCACGATCGCCGCTTGGACTCTGCTGATCGAGCGCCGGCGCTGGTTGCGCTGGCTGGCGATTGGCGCTTTCTGCACGGTCGTCGCGCAGGCGATCCTCGGCGGCTTGACAGTTCTGCTCTTTCAGCCTCCTGCCGTTTCCACGGCGCACGCTGCCGTAGCGCAGACTTTCTTCTGCATCGCAGTGGCCATTGCGGTCTTTACCGGGCGTCGCTGGGTCGAGGAGCAGCCGCGCGTGGAGTTCGATACGCGCCGCCCCAGCCTGTTCACCTTGACCTTGCTTTCTCTGTTTGTGCTCTATGTGCAGCTGATTCTGGGCGGAATGTTCCGCCATCATGGCATGAGTTGGTGGCCGCACGTCCTGAATGCCATCGTTGTCTCGATCGTGTTGGTGTGGACGGCGGTTCGGGCCCTCACGGCCCACGCCAATATCGAAGCCGTCCGCCGGCCCGCGATTCTCATGCTGGGGCTCGTCGTCACCCAGCTCTGCCTCGGCTTTGCCGCTTTCGTGACGCGCGTGGACTGGGGCCGCGATGCGGCCCAGCCTGAGTTCCCCATGGTCGTTTCCACCGTGGCCCACGTTGCCGTCGGGGCGACGCTGTTGGCGACCACGGTAATTCTGGCCATCCAGGTCTGGAGACATGTCCCAGTGGCATTTGAGGAAAGGCTGCCACAGGCGCAACGGGATGCATCGGTCGCCTGAGTGGGTGGTAAGGCTCCAATTTACGCGGCACGGCCTATCGCCGGTGACCGTACTTTACAAGCCATCGCGTACCCTGCCTCGGTTTCGCGCACAATGTCGTACACTGGATAGAGTTGCTGGGGAGTTCTTTTGGTCTCGAAAGCCGTCACGCTTGCTGATCCCGACCCGGAAGTGGGCCGCACTTCCATACCTGTTATTTCCGTCGAGAATCTCGTCCATCGTTACGAGAACCGGACGGCGTTGAACGGAGTGTCGTTTGAGGTCAGGCCGGCGGAACTGTTCGGCCTGCTCGGTCCGAACGGCAGCGGGAAGACCACCCTGTTCCGCATTCTCTCAACCCTGATGCTGCCCACGGCCGGCCGCGCTGTGATCCTGGGATACGACGCGGCTCAGGACGCAGCCGGCTTGCGACGCCAGATTGGCGTGGTGTTTCAGGCGCAGAGTGTCGATCCCAAGCTGACCGCCTATGAGAACCTGTGGCATCAGGGGCACTTGTACGGTCTTCACGGCGCGGCATTAAGAAAACGTATCGCGGAGATTCTGGCGCGGGTAGGCCTGGCCGACCGTGCCAAGGAGCGGGTTGAGACGTTCTCCGGTGGCATGCAGCGCCGCATTGAGCTCGCCAAGGGACTCTTGCACCACCCCGGCGTTCTGCTGCTGGATGAGCCGACGACCGGGCTTGATCCGGGAGCGCGCCGCGACCTGTGGCAATACTTGCGGATTCTGCGCGATGAGGAGCATGTCTCCGTGCTGGTTACGACGCACCTCATGGAAGAAGCCGAGCGCTGCGACCGTCTGGCCATCCTGAACGAAGGAAACCTGGTAGCGCTGGGCACACCCGCAGAACTGAAGAGCGAGATCGGCGGCGACGTCGTTCTCCTGGATGCCGCGCAGGATGCGGCCTTGCTGGCCGAGCATATTCGGGCGCGCTTTCACGTGGAGACTGCCGTGCTGGGTCACCAAGTGCGCATTGAGCGCGAGAGCGGCCACCGGTTTGTCACCGACGTAGTCGAAGCGTTTCCGGGAGAGATTCAGGCGGTCTCGGTCAGCAAGCCTGCGCTGGAAGATGTGTTCATCCACCGTACGGGACATAAATTCTGGAGTGAAGGCAGCGAAGAGGATTCTGAAGAGCCGATTCTGAAGAAAAAGAGGAGGTAGCTTGCGGGGTGGATGTCATCCTGAGCAGGCGCTTCTTGCGAAACGAAGGATCTGGGCGAGCCTGGCCCGCTTCCTTTGCTAAAGTTCGTCATCAGCTGACAAGGAGGTAGCTTGCGTTCGATGATCCTGGTACTTTCTCTCGTGCTTGGCCTGATGCCCTTGCTGGGCGTGGCTTGGATTTTCGTCAGCGGAATGATCACGCTGTGGCCGCCTTCGGCCACAGTGGACGGGCTCTTTATGACCCTCATTCTGCTGGCGTTGTCGGCCTGCTTTCTGCTGAACGCGTACTGGGAAATGCGCGATCGGGGAATGCTGAAATTCCTCTCCAAGAAGGAAGCGGCGCCGGCGAAGACTCCGGCGGCGAAAGCGAGCTAAGAATGGCCACTTCGGCAACCACTCTGGCGCGCCCCAAGCGGCCTGCATCCGTGGGTGTGATGCTGCCTGCATTCACGCTCTGGTGGCGGGAGATCGTGCGTTTCTATAGGCAGCCGACTCGCGTCGTGGGGGTGCTCGCGTCGCCACTCGTGTTCTGGCTGGTTCTCGGCTCAGGATTCGGGAATTCGATTCGTTCCGGGGGCGGTGCGGGGCAGCAACACTATCTTGATTATTTCTACCCCGGCACACTGATCCTGATCGTGCTCTTCACCTCGATCTTCACCATGATGTCGGTGATCGAAGACCGTAAAGAAGGGTTTCTGCTTTCGGTGCTGGTTGCCCCTGTGCCGCGGACGGCGATTGTACTCGGCAAGGTGCTGGGTGGGACGACGCTCGCCGCCTTGCAGGGCATGGTTTTCCTGATCTTTGCTCCGTTCGCCGGCGTGCATTTGAATCCGGTGCAGGTGCTTCTGGTCGGGGTCGTGGTGTTCCTAGTATCGTTTGCCCTGACTGCTCTCGGCTTCGCCATCGCCTGGCCCATGGATTCATCACAGGCCTTCCACGGCATCGTCAACTTGTTTCTGATCCCGCTCTGGCTGGTATCTGGAGCATTGTTCCGCCTTTCAGGCGCTTCCAAATGGCTTCAAGTCATCATGATCGTGAATCCCCTGACATATGGCGTGGACGCACTGCGCGGGTTGCTTTACCCCGGCGCGGAGACAAGCTTTCCGTTGTCGTCGGACATGCCGACGCTGCTTCTGTTTTCGCTGGTCATGTTCGGACTGGCATTCCTGATGGTCAACCGCCGGACCACGAGGCCCGCCGCGTGATTCCCGAACAATATGCCTTCTTCCCTGCCCTGAACGCCACTCTCAACGGAACCAGCGCTGTGCTCCTGCTAACGGGGCGCGCGCTGATCGCGCGCGGCCGGATCGCCGCGCACCGCGCCTGCATGATTGCCGCAGTGATCGCGTCGGCATTGTTTCTGGGATGCTACTTATTCTTCCATTTCAAGGTGGGAAATATTCTTTTTCTGGGCCAGGGATGGTCGCGGCCGGTTTATTTTACGATTCTGATTTCGCATGTGACCCTGGCCATTCTCATTGTTCCGCTGGCCATCGTGACACTGCGCCGCGGATTGAAGGCGCGCTACGACAAGCATCGTGCCATCGCGCGCTGGACCTGGCCGCTGTGGATGTACGTTTCGGTCACCGGCGTGATCGTTTACTTCATGCTGTACCAGTGGTTTGCGCATTCTTGATTTTCGATTTTCGATTGCCGATTTGCGATTGCGCGTCGAATCCAATCGGCAATCGGAAATTGACAATCGGAAATCTTGATCCACATCATGTCGATCGTCAGATTGAAGATTGACGTCACCGGCACCGTCGGCGATGCCGCCTGGCGCGAGATCCATCAGTTTGATCAGATTCAGAGTGCCGACTTTGGCCCGCAGTTTGGCAGCGGCGGACGCTGCAACCATCCGCCGGACGCGCCGCACGCCAAAGGCGAATGGATCGGTGCCGAAATCCGGCTGCAGACGCCGCTTTTGGCCCAATACGCCATGTCGCACTATCTGGAGCAGGAGCGCGTGCTCGACGCCGACATAGAATGACCCCATCCGCGGATTTTCCTCCAAGGCGGAACCTTCCGAATTTTCTCAACGTAACTGTTAACCAAGGTCCCTCAGAAGGCGTTATATACCACTAGGCAGATAAGTTGAATCCGATGACCACTGCCCGAGGAGCGAAAACATGAATTCTGACAGTCTTGCGGTGATATGTGTCCCGTTTATGTTCGGCTGGATCGCCTGGGTCATTTTCGGCACAATCCGGCGCTACAAGATCGCGAAGCTGCAGGCGGAGGTGCAGACCAAATTGCTAGACAAAGTGGGCTCCGGCCAGGACTTGCTCGCCTACGCCCAAACCGAGGCAGGCCGAGATATGCTGGAATCCCTGAAAGTGGAACGCCACTCGCCCCACGCGCGAATCATTGGCGCACTGCAAACCTCTATCGTGATGATCTTCCTCGGCTTGGCATTCCTTTTTCTGCGCGGCCGGATTTCCGGAACAGAAGAAGGCTTCCTTGTATTCGGCACCTTGAGCACCATGCTGGGAGTGGGATTCGCGTTATCAGCCGTAGCTTCCTACTACTTGTCAAAATCCTTCGGCCTTCTAAACGGAGGTCGAACATAACACCTACGATCGTGGATGGCGCCTAGCCTCATCCGATGAATCTGGAACTCACATCGACACCAGCCGAGGCCGTCGAGTCACAGGCGGAGGGCGGAATGCTCATGGACGAGTCTGCCTTTCATGCGTTTTATGAGCAGACGTCAAGGCCGTTGCTACGCTATTTGCTGGGCGTGACCCGCAGGCGGGATTTGGCGGAGGATCTGTTGCAGGAGTCATACTGCCGATTCCTGGCTGCCAGCTTGCCCGAGATGGACCAGCGCCAGGCGTCGAGCTACTTGTTCCGCATCGCCACCAATCTGATGCGCGACCGATGGCGCCAGATGCGGGAAGACGCTCTGCCGGACAGCGCCGTTGAGGCCTCGTCTCCCACTCCGCCCCTGGAACGGAAACTAGGCGTGCGGCAGGCGTTCGGGCGGCTGAAGCCCCGCGAACGGCAACTTCTGTGGCTGGCCTATGTGCAAGGGTGTAATCACGAGGAGATCGCGCATTGCACCGGTCTGCGGGCTGGGAGCATCCGTCTGTTGCTGTTTCGGGCGCGGCACAGAATGGTGGATTTGATTGGCGGCTGGCATCGTGGCCATCGGCAGGCAGAAAAAGAGGTGCGCGAATGAAGACCCAATACTGCGAACAAGAGCATGCCGTGATTACCGCGTTGCAGAGTGGATCGCTCCCCGACGAACTGCTGGCTCATGTTGGCGTTTGTCCGGTTTGCTCGGAGATCCTGCTGATCAGCGAATGTTTGCGCGAAGAAAGCATGCCTGCCAATAGTAATGATGAACTGTACTTGCCGGATGCGTCTGTGATCTGGCGGAAGGCGCAAGCCCGGGCGCGGGAGGAAGCAATAGGGCGGGCGACGTTGCCCATCCGGATTGTGCGCACCTGCGCCTATGCCCTCGCGATTCTGGCTTCGCCATGGCTGGCGTTTCAACTCTCCCACGCGCCTTCCTGGATGGCCAACCTCGGGCTCAAGCATTTCCCGTGGCCGGAGATGGATGGCAAGTGGCTTGCCACCCTGACGGGGACGACCCTTCTCGGCATTGTCGCGACCGTCGTCTGCATGGGACTCAGTTCCTGGTACATGCTGCGCGAGAAATAGGCTTCCAAGAGCAGAGAGGTTTCGCCTGCCATCTGCTATAGTTTCTTGCCGGAACCATGCCCCTTCCTTCCGAGACTCCCACTCCCAAGGTGCAAGCCGGGTCCGACGGCAGCGCCGTGCCGAGCAGTTCAAAGAGCAGCATGTCGCGCACGCAGAAAATCCTCTTCTTCGCCACCGGCTGGCTGATCGTGCTCATGCCGTTTCTGTTCTGGTGGAACACCTGGTTCGGGCGGCCTCTTTCCGATCAGCAGCTGACGGCTTACCTTCACGATGACAAGAAGCCACGGCACATTCAGCAGGCCTTGGTGCAGATCAGCGAGCGCATGGCGCGCGGAGACGCGGCTGTGAAGCAGTGGTATCCCGACCTGATGCGGTTCGCGACCTATCCGGTGGAGGAGGTGCGCAACACCGACGCCTGGGTCATGGGGCAAGACACTTCGGGAGCGGAATTCCACGAAACCCTACTGAAGATGCTCACCGACCCCTCACCCGTTGTACGCGGCAACGCGGCGCTCTCGCTGGTGCGCTTCGGCGACGCCACGGGGCGGCCGCAGATCGTCGCGCTGCTCGAACCGGCCCGGATCACAGCCCCGGAAACTGGCCGGATCGTCGATGCCGACCGTCCCGGAACAGCCATTCGTCAGGGAGGATTAATCGCCAAGCTGCAATATGACCATGAGCATATTGCCGAGATTCGTTCCCCAATCCCCGGGCGCATTCGCTCGGTGGCGCAGGCTGGAGCCAATGTTTCTGCCGGGGCGGAAATCGCTGTCGTTGAGCCGGCAAACGAGCAGGTTTGGGAGGCCCTGCGCGCACTTTATGTAGTGGGGCAACTGGACGATCTCGCCGCCATTCGTCCCTATGAGCGCGATCTGCCCGATGTTTCCAATGACATGCGCCAGCAGGCGGTGGAGACGGAGAAGGCGATTCAATCGCGGGCAAAGTAACTCTTTGTCATTCCGAGCGCAGCGAGGAATCTGCTTCTTGCCAATCCCCCGGGAAAAACAGGTTCCTCGCAGCTTCGCCGCTCGGAATGACAACCCTGATTGTGCGGTTCACGGCGCGGCCGGGAGCCGCCCTTTCAGACCCCCGCTCAAACCTCGCAGCTCGAGGCTAGATCGCCATTGCGCCGACTTCCTTCTCCACCTCGGTCGTGTCGATCATAACGATGGCGTCCCACGGGCAGCCGTCGAGGAAGCAGCCGTCGGGCCCTTTGCTGATGCACTTCTTGCAGCCGATGCAGAGAATCGGGTCCACCTGAATGCGGCCAAATGGCGGATTGTCCTCGTCGGGCACCCAGAACATGCAGTCTTCGACCGGACAGTACTCGACGCAGGCGGGTGAGCCGGCACACCCAGTGCAGCACTCGGTGATGACGGCCAGTTCCTTGGGTTTCTTCTTGCGGGGCGTGGTGAGACCCTTGGACTTTGGTTCAAGCTTGAGTTCGTCGGGCACCATCCCCACGGCCCTGGTCGCTCCGGGTGCGGCAGGCATGGAGGGGATTATAGCGCAAAAAGTACCGCCAATTGCGTCTTAGGATAAGATAGCTCGTTCATACGTCGAGCAATGTCATAAGGAGATTCCTGCCATGAGGATGATCGTGAATGCCTTTATCACAAAAGGAAAATTTGGAGTCCTGGCTGTTGCGCTCCTGTTCGCTTTGCCTGGTAGCGGCCAGCAACTGACAAACGATAGGTTGTCGCTGACGGTGCAGGCACAGCAAGGGACCTACCATGTTGCCATGGCGAACGGACAAAGCATCTTTACGTCCCGCGTGGCGGCCGAGGTTGACAGCCATTGGCTGCGGTCAAACGATTATCCCCACTGCGACGCCTCTCCATCGCAATTCAGCGATGCCCTCGGAACAGGCCACCAGGTGACAGTCAGCTGTAGTGGCCTGGCAGGCCAGCCTGACCTCATCTACGTCCTGCAACTTTACGATCAAAATCCTTACGGAGCGCTCCAGGTGCGAGTGCACAACGCCACGGGAAAACAGATCACGGTGCAGGCGATTCGCGGCATCGAAGCCATCGGCCCCACTATCCTGAACATTGCCGGGCCCCCTGCGGCGGACCGTGTCCTCTCTGACAGTTTCAGTGAGGACTGGCCGGAAATGAAGATCTATGACCTGGACAACGCTCCCGACGGTCTGCATCGAGGCTCCGGCAGCCAGATGATCTACAACCGGGAGAGCAAACAAAGCTTTTTCGTGGGCGCCCTCACCTCTGACCGTTTTCTCACGATCATGCACTTGCAAGTGGAAGGAACGGGCAGCAACGCGCGAGTCTCCTCCTACACCGCCGAGTCCACGGGCACGACTGAAATCCAGAAGCAATTCGAGTTGAAGAATGCGCCGCCCGATGACCAGGTGGAGTTGAGTCTTGCGGTTACCCCGGGAGAAGAGATCGCCTCCGAGCGCCTGATGATCGCCGCCGGCAGCGATTATCACGACCAACTTCTAGCCTACGGTGCTGCGATTAAACTGCTGCATCACGCGCGCATCCCTGCTGACGCTCCCATTGGTTGGTGGAGCTGGACGGCTTACTATGCGGCGATCAATGAAGCCGAAACCCTCGCCAACGCTGACTGGCAAGCCCAGCATCTGAAGCCGCTCGGCTATAAATTCCTCCAGGTCGATGAAGGCTATCAGTACGCCCGCGGCGAATACTCGACACCCAACGCCACTCAATTTCCTGATGGCATGCGCACGCTGGGATATCACATAACCGGTGACGGTTTGACGTTCGGCGTCTGGACGGGACCGTTCGAAGTCACGAGCCGCGCATGGGTCTACGAGCATCACAAGGACTGGCTGGTGCACACCGCCAAGGGTGACCCAATCCCCAGCGGCAAGGTGTTCAATCAGGACACCGATGTGCTGTACACGCTGGATACCACGCATCCCGGCGCGCAGGAATACTTGCGGCAGACGTACAAAACACTGGTCCGCGAATGGGGTGTACGGTTCATCAAACTGGATTTTATGGACACCACCGCCATCGAAGGGATTCATTACCGGCCCAACACCACAGCGCTGGAGGCCCAGCGGATCGGCCTTCAGATTATTCGCGACACGGTTGGCGACGACGTAATCCTCGACAAGGACGGCAGTCCTATGCTCAACCCCGTGGGCATTGTGGACACCGGCCGGATTTCCCAAGACACAGGCCACAATTTTGAGCAAACGAAAGAGGCGGCGACCGGCATCGCCGCGCGCTTCTACATGCACCGCAATTTCTTCGTGGATGATCCTGATGCCTTCAACACCGCGAGCCAGTCGTTCGGCAACGCTTCCCACCCTCGGCCGCCACTCTCTCTCGCAGCAGCTGAAGCGTCGATCGCACTTTCTGCCGTTTGCGGAGGGATGTATGAAATCGGCGACGACATGCTGGCTTTGGGCGCGGAGAAGGATCGCCTGGCACTGGTCGAGAACCAGGATCTTCTGAACCTGCCCAAGCTCGGACGCGCGTCGACACCGATCGACTTGCTGAGCTATGAACCCCAGGACGAACAGCCGAGTATCTTCTTTCTCCGCGAAAGCCCGCGGCAGGCGATCCTGACGGTCTTTAACTGGACGAAAGGACCACGTTCCCACGTTCTGGACTTGGCAGCACTCGGGCTCCCCGCAGGTCACACTTACTCCGCGAGAGATGTGCTCGAGAAGAACGCAACGGTCGACTTCCAAGGCGGATCCGTGCGCATCGCGAATCAGCCGCCGCAGTCCGTCAGGATGATCATGCTTACCGATACCAGTGTTCCGCCGAGCGCACCGGTGGTTCATCCACAGGTACCCGCCGAGGCCAAAGTGGGCGAGTCGTTCTCTCTTTCGGTACAAACCGACGCTAACAGTGTTGCGGCGGTGGGCTATCACTGGGATTTCGGCGACGGCACCTCGGCAGAAGGCCCAAAGGCAACGCACGTTTACACGCGGACCGCGGATTTTACAGTTCAACTTGCCGTAGATGGGATAGAAGGCCTGCCGGCAAGGCAGAACTTCACCATCAAGGCTACGGGCTCTTTGCGTAGGCAACCTAATCTCAGGGACAATCGGCGTTTTATCGAACCAACAGACCGCTGAGTGCGGCCCAAAATGATACCGTTCGCGAACATTTGTGGCTGACGGCACGATTTCCGCCGGGCCGCTCTGTTATAGTGAACCCCTGCAAAGGAGCACCGCCATGGCTGGAAAAAGTCTGAACCGGGTTCAACTCATCGGCAATCTGGGGAAAGATCCTGAAATCAAGTACACACCGCAGGGCACGCCCGTGGCCAAGCTGGCCATCGCCACCAATGAACGCTACAAGGATAAAGCGGGCGAATGGCAGGATCGCACCGAGTGGCACAACGTCGTGCTGTGGCAGCGCCTGGCTGAGATCGCGGGCGAATACTTAAAGAAGGGCGGCAAGGTCTACATTGAGGGACGCCTGCAGACCCGCTCCTGGGACGACAAACAGACCGGGCAGAAGAAATACATGACCGAGGTCGTGGCCAGCGACCTGATCCTGCTGGGCGGACGCGGCGAAGGCGCCGGAGGCGGGGATTCCACGGGAAGCTCACGCGCAGCATCGGCAGGCGGCAACAACTTCGACCAGCGCACGCCAGAACCCGAGCATGCGGCAGCGTCCGGGCCGATTACAGACGAAGATATTCCCTTCTAGCCGCAGGAATTCGAGTTCGTTGACCCTGGTCTACTCGACTGTGACCGACTTGGCCAGATTCCGCGGCTGGTCTACGTCACAGCCGCGCCGGACCGCGATGTGGTAGGCCAGCAACTGCAGCGGAACAATTTCCAGGATCGGCGACAGTTCTTCAGGCACGTGCGGAACATACAGAACGTGATCTGCCGCTTCCTTGATTTCTTCATCGCCTTCAGTGGCCAGCGCGATCACGACTCCGGACCGCGCCTTCACTTCCTTCAGGTTCGAAATCGTTTTCTCGTAGCGCACCAGGGACCCCGGATTGCTGCAATCCCTCGTCGCAATGACCACGACGGGCAGGTTCTCATCAATCAGCGCGTTCGGTCCGTGTTTCATCTCTCCCGCCGGATATCCTTCGGCGTGGATGTAGGAAATCTCTTTGAGTTTAAGCGCGCCCTCGAGCGCGATGGGATAGTGAATGCCGCGACCCAGGAACAGGAAGTCATGCGCTTTCTGGTAGATCTTGGCTAGTTCATCGCAGGCTGGGTCGTGCGCGAGAATCTGTTCGAGTTTCGCGGGGATCTGCATCAGTTCCTGCATCGCGGCGCGAGCCTGTTCCGGAGTCATCACGCCACGCACCTGCGCCAGATACATGGCGAAGATATAGAGCGCAGTGAGCTGTCCGGTAAAAGCCTTCGTCGAAGCTACGCCGATCTCCGGCCCGGCGTGAGTGTAAATCGTCCCGGCTGCCTCGCGCGTGATCATGGAACCCACGACGTTGCAGATGGCCAGCGTCTTCGAGCCCCGCGACTTGGCTTCGCGCTGAGCGGCAATCGTGTCGGCGGTTTCCCCTGACTGCGAGATCACCAGCGTAATCGTATTCGGATCGACAATCGGATTGCGGTAACGCCATTCGCTGGCGTAGTCCACTTCCACGGGGACGCGTGCCAGGGCTTCAATCATGAACTTGCCAGCCAGTCCGGCATGCCAGCTCGTTCCGCAAGCGATGATGTTGATCTTGGTGGCGGCGCGGAATTCCTGCTCACTAATGTCTATCTCATCGAGGAAGATGTGCCCCGTATCCTGCGAAACGCGGCCCAAAGTTGTGTCGCGTACGGTCGGCGGCTGATCGTAAATCTCTTTGAGCATGAAATGCTTGAAGCCGCCCTTTTCCGCCATGATGGGGTCCCAGGTCACATGCTGCACCTGGCGCTCGATGGGCCTGCCGTGAAAGTCAGAGAGTTGCACGCCGTCGGGAGTGACGACCGCAAGATCGCCATCCGCCAGGAAGAAAATCTCGCGCGTGTGATACAGGATTGCCGGTACGTCGGAGGCTACGAAGTACTCGCCGTCCCCCAAGCCGATGACCGCCGGCGGCCCGTTGCGTGCCGCGACAATCTTGTTGGGCTCTTCGCTCGAGATCACGGCCAGAGCAAAGACGCCCGTCAGTTCTTTCACCGTTTGCCGCACCGCGTCTTCCAGCGGCCGGCGCCCAACTCCTCCCCGGTCCACAGAATACTTCTCGACCAGGTGCGCGATGATCTCGGTGTCGGTCTCGGTGGTGAACTTGTGTCCCTCCGCCATCAGTTGCCTTTTCAGGATGAGATAGTTCTCGACAATTCCGTTGTGAACGACCACGATCTTGCCCGTGCAATCGCGATGCGGATGGGCATTTTCTTCGGTGGGACGGCCGTGTGTGGCCCAGCGCGTGTGACCAATCCCGTAAGTGCCGTCCAGCGGCTTTTTCTCAATCGCCTCTTCCAGATTGCGCAGCTTGCCCTCGGCCCGCCGCACCTGGAGCCCCTCGCCTTTGCCGGCCACAGCGATTCCTGCCGAATCGTAGCCGCGATATTCCAGCCGCCGCAGTCCCTCAATAATGATGGGAACGACACTTTTCTTACCGACATAGCCGACAATGCCACACATGGGAAACCCTCGGGGAATTCGCTGTCCAGGGGCAACTATTATACGTGACCGGATTCGCAATCTTTCAAGGCTAGGGCAAGCACGCCCAAGTCCGCTTTGGTTGAGACCCTTCGCGCTAGCCAGCGCTCGCCTTCATCACCTTATGGAATGCGGCCTGGAAGCGTTCCATCTCATCCTCCGTGCCGACGGTGATGCGGACGTACGTGGGCATCACCGGCCAGGTCCGCCCGATCAGAACATTTTCCTTGGCCATGGCGTCGCGCACATCTTTGCCTGGCCGCTTGGTCTGGAGCATGAAGCAGTTCGACTCGGAAGGAATGTAAGCGTAGCCGTTGCGGTCAAGCCAATCGAAGGTCCGCTGGCGAACGCCGGCGTTGATGCGCCGCCGTTCCGGAACCAGTTGCGGGTCCTTCAGGCTGGCCGTGGCGGCCGCGACGGCGGTGATAGGCATGAAGTTCCATCCGCCGCGCGCCAAGACTTTGTCGGACAGGTCGGGCCGGGCAATCAGCAGTCCGCAGCGCAAACCGGCCATGCCGTACACCTTCGAGAAGGTGCGCAGCACGACCACATCCTTGCCCGCCTTCACCAGATCGAGTGTGGAGGGCGCGTCGCAAAGGTGGATGTAGGCTTCATCCACCAGAACGATCGAATCTTTCGGTTTGTTCGCGGCCAGATACTCGATGTCCTCATGCGGGGTCAGCGTGCCCGTGGGGTTATTCGGATTGCAGATGTAAAAGACGCCGGCGTCGGGAGCGGCGGCCAGCATGGCCTTGACGTCATGCGCGTATGTCTTGGTAAGTGGGACGCCAACCACGCGCACTCCCACTTTCGAGGCTAGATTCCCGCCCAACTCAAATACGGGATCGGCGGCGACGTAGCTTCTCTGTGGCGAGGTGAAGGCCAAAACGGCAAGGGCCAGCGGAGGAGTCGAGCCGACGGTGACGCGAACATAGTCAGGATTGAGGCCTTCCATCTGAGCGAAAGTGCCGGCGAGATCATCGGTGAGATTGTCGGAGTAGCGGCCGCCCTGCGGGAGAATGGCCTCCATCGCCTCGCGCGCGGCCTGGCTGGGGCCAAGCGGATTCTCGTTGGAGTCAATGAGTACGGCATCGGCGGCATGCGGCTGGCGGCGAGCGGCCGCGGCCAGCATGGGCTCAGTCATGACGCGAAAGGCAGCGGCTGCAGACGCGGCCGCCGACAGATCAAGCGCGACGGTCCGCCACAGAGTCCCGACGGCGCTATTTGAAAGCGCTGGTGACACGAAGTCGGTCGGTGCCGGAAGCCGGAGATGTTGGGCAAGCGCCTTCCTGGCCGGAGTCAATCCTCTTTGTCCTAAGCTCGCATTCCTCTGCCCCCAGTTCATCAAACCAGGTGGTTTCGAAGCCTTTTGGACTCTGGCTCTTTCTTGTGGCTCATAGCTTCGATATCGCAAACAAACGACTTATTGGGTTCGTTTGGTGAGAACCGCTTGATGGACTGCCGCGAGGAGTTCTTCTCCCAGAAGCGGCCCTCCTGCCAGCAAACCGGGGAGCAAGGGATTCTTTTGATTGCAGCGCAAGTCGGAGGCATCGGGTCGGCAAACGAATCCTCCCGCGGAAAGGACCAGCGCCGAGCCGGCAGCTACGTCCCACTCATGCTTCGGCACGAGGGTGAAGGTCACGTCGGCCAGCCCGGCAGAAACCATCGAGTTGGTATTGCGTGTTGGACGAAACGGGGGACGTGCTCCTAGAACAGAAGCTAGCTACAACCCCGAAAGCCATGCGCGAGGTGTTCGGAGGGAATGCCGCGCCCGGCGCTTGGGCAAGCGCTCATTGGTATCCGCAACACTTTGCCCTTCGCCGCCGCCGCCATGTTAAGGGCAGATTGCTCGGTAATAGGAAGAGCACACAACAAGCCCTGGCGACATCAAGAAACCTCCATCAACCAAACTATTCTGAAGCCAATTTTGCAAGCTCATTCTCGGTTCCTAACACGAAAAGTCTTTTCTCTTTCATTACACTACGCAAGAAATGGTTCACAAGGTTAACGGGCATGAGCAACGTATGTGTGCGATGGAGGTAGGCAAAATCAGAAGAGCTCGACGAGTGCCGTATGACCCGAAGCAGAAGCGAGTCGAGCATCCCTTGTAATCAACGTAGCTCCGAGTTGCTCGGCAAGCACGATGTAGGCAGCGTCATAGGCAGAACAATTGTGACGGAGTTGCCAAATGCGGGGTAGAAACACGAGATGAGGATACCGAGTAAGACGGAGATCCAACAGATCACGGACCGCCTCATCAGCACGTCGTACAGAGACCACTCCCTGCAATGCTAAACGCCTTAATACCTGCATGACCTCGAGATCTAGGAGGTGAGGCGCGTGCAGGGTTTCGTTGCCCGAACAAATTCGCTTGTCGATGCGCCGACCCGCAGATGTCTGAAGGAGCCAGTCAACTGCGGCAGACGCATCCAGGACGATCATCGGGCCTCGCGCTCTTCTCGCACCAGGCGGGCGGTCTCGATCCGCGCTGTAACCGGCTTACGTTTGTGCAGCCGCTCCCGTAATTCTGTGAGCGTTGGCCTCTCCGCGATTTCTTTGATCTCAGCTAACAAATAGTCCGAAAGCGACATACCTGCCAGGGCAGCGCGAGCTTTCAGACCACGATGTAGGGCATCGGGTACATTACGAAGCTGAATCATCTTGGACATGCTCAAAGCATACTTTCATGTTACTAACATGTCAACAATTGCTTTCCCAAGTTGGTTGCGCTCGCAACTATTCAGTTTCCACTCGCACGTCAAGAAACCTTCGAAAGTCCTGATCAAAGGTGGAGACTGGCACGTTCTTAGCCACGGCGGTGGCAGCGATCAGACAGTCGACAAAGTGAGCCTTCGTTCCCTTATAGCGATTCAGAGCATCGAGGTGGACCGTTACCTCACTGATCTCGACGCCGGGACTCGAGATCAAGTGCCCGAGTGCGGAGGCGATATCGCTGCGTGGATGCCCGTAAAAAGACTCGAGCACAAACACACACTCTGCCAAAACGACCGGCAACACCACAACTGACACATCGCCCCGATCACAGGCGTCGAACAGCCTCCCAGCTGCTCTGGCGTGCTTGTCATGGTCCTGCACCAAATAGCGGACAATAAGATTAGTGTCGATAAGTCTTTGCTTGCTCACCGACTATCCTCATGACGCGCAGCCTCAGCAGCGGCCTCGCGGATTTCAGCGAAAGACATCCCCTTCCCCTTGTTGCTGGCGAGCACGCCTTTGAGTGACCGAATGCCCGGATGAACACGAATGGTAGCTCGTTCTCCCTCCACTTCATATTCCAACTTGTCGCCCGGCTTGATCCGCAAAGCCTTTCGAATTTTCTCGGGAATGGTCGTTTGTCCCTTACTCGTCACTGTAGAGTGTAGCATCGCGATCTCCTTACACTGATGCATATCCTTACGTCTGTATTATCCCTTACTTTTTACAAGCTGGCAAGGCGTAATGGAAAATGCTCACCTCCCGCTCAACAGCATCGCGGAGCATAACCCCTTACGATCACGAGTGACGAGAAGCTCGCAGGTCATTGAATTCCGCGGTAGATTCGACACCTATTTTTCGCCGCCATATGATCTGGTCGCAGTCCGAAGCCATGGTTTCTTCGACACCGCACTGGAAGAGGGGCTTGTCCACCAGCGGTGCGTTGCATGCGCTCGACGTTGCGTATGTTAGTGGCAGGGCAGAACTGGATTCCGAAGCAGCGCTTACGGCGTGCTATTCCGAGCAGCCCGGAATGAGTTAGATACGATTTTCCGTCTAGATACAGGAGGTCACCGCTGGCGACCGATATGTCATACGTCTTACTCAGATCGTCCAGAGCATATGGCATATTCCTATCATGCATATGCCATCTGCGAATACCCTCCATCTCGGTGCGAATGAGGTTGGCGTGGCCTTCTGACGGGAATTTGCAGCGCTGTATGTGACCGGCGTCTGCACGCGACCGGGCGCCGCCGCACATAGCGTTCACATCCCACCTCCAGCTAGCGCAGAACTCAATCAGTTCGTGTTAGCAGCGCCGCCGATGACTGGCGCCGAATACGGTTAGATCGCGCGTTGCAACTACGGGGATCGCAGTTGGACCAAAGTGCTGCTTGCATTCGTCGCCTACAATGCCTACAATAGATGCATGCAATACACGATCCGCAACGTGCCAGATACTCTGGATGAAGCTCTTCGCCGCGCTGCCCGTGAGCAGGGCAAGAGTCTCAACGAAGTAGCCATTGAGGCCCTGGCCCGGGGTGCTGGCGTTACCGGGGAATGCGGCCGGCAGCGCGATCTAAGCGACATCGCAGGCACTTGGCGCAAAGATCCCGCTTTCGACGAGGCCAGGGCTGCGCAAGATACCGTTGACGAAGGGATGTGGCGGTGAGGCTGGCGCTCGACACGAACCGTTACACCGACCTTTGCCGGGGCGATGTATCCGTGGTCGAGACAGTCGAGCTCGCCGAACAGGTCTGGTTGCCGTTCATTGTGTTAGGAGAATTGCGCGCTGGTTTCGCTGCGGGCAGCCAGGGACCAAGGAACGAAGCTGTCCTGCGACGTTTTCTCCTGAAGTCCGGCGTCGGTGTGCTCTATGCCGACGAGCAGACCACGCATCATTACGCTGCCATTTACCGGCAACTGCGTAAGCAAGGCACCCCCATTCCGACGAATGATATGTGGATCGCAGCCCTCGTCCTGCAACATTCGCTTGTCCTGTTTGCCCGTGACACGCACTTTGAGGTACTCCCTCAGCTCACCCGCGTGTAGGTCATCGCGATCCCAGTTGCCAAAGCGCGTACGAAGCCCCTTTGCGTGAGTGGCCGTACCAGCTGCCGAAGCTTCCACGTCTCCAGACTGATTGTCCGACATCCCAACTACGACGACCCGTACGATTTCATCCGATTCAGGAGAACAGTTACTTTCCTGGGGGGCCATGTGTGCGCACCACCTTGCGGGTTAACTTTTCTCATTACCGCAAAAGCCCGCAGTAACTGATGGCTTATAAAATCGACCGGAACTGGGGAACAGAAGTTTGAGTTACTTCGCACCCTTTCCAACAAATGCCTTGACAGCTTCCGATACTGTAATCATCAGCGTCATCTGGTCCATCGGCGAGGCAATGAACCCACACTCCTCATAGAACTGCCGTGCCCGCTCCGAAATCGCGTGCACCAGAATCGCGCGGATCCCGGCGATATCCGCAGCTTGCAAGGTGCGCAATATGCCATCACGCAGGAGACCTGGCCCGATCTTCTTACCCTGATAGTTCTGATGGACAGCCAGCCGGCCGATGACCATGACTGGCACCGGATCCGGCATGTTACGCCGAACACGACCCGGCGCATGCGCGTGTGCTACAGCACCCACGGCAAGGGCATAACAGCCGACCACCTGTTGTCCAGCGCATACCACATAGGTACGCGAAGCGCCACTTTCCTCGTTCTGCAGCGCTCGCCGACGCAGCCATTCGTCCAGCGATGGCTCGCCACACTCGAATCCCTCCAGGTTGTGATCTGCGCGCAGTTTCTCCGGTGCACTCAGCGGCTGGTTGCTCCGGCTCGTTGCTCCCATGGCGCTTTAGTCTTAAGCAGTCGTCGCAGCCTCGCATCGCTGGCCCGCGGTTTGTCCAGCATCGCCGTAAAGCGCTTGAATTCCTCGCGGGGCAAAGCGAAATACCGACGGTCGAGTAGAACTGCTTCCGCTTCCCGGCACGCCGTCCCGAGCATGAAATCCGACCGGTTCCTCCCAAGCGCATCCGCCGCCCGGTCAATCAGGGCCTTCTGGCTCTGACTGGCACGCAGGTTGATGTTCTCGTCGCGCTTCTTCCCGGTCCTTATTCCCGTTGCCGGCATTCGTAAACCCCTTTCCTACGCACAAATACTGTACATCATTGTGCGTACAATGTGAATACATTATTTATTGCTTCTATATATCCCATCTACACGCCGCTACCCTGATGAACCGGAGGGTGCTTCTGGCTCTGGATCCGCAGCTGGTCTATTGTTCTAATACTTAGGGAGTTCCCCCGGCTCTGCCGGGTAGGCACGAAAAGTTTGACAGATACGGGAGTGGGTTTTCTTCCTGCGATGAGAAGACCCGAGAGGGATCTCCTGTGCTGAGAGGAGCGGGACGGACTCCCATTCTTTTCTGAACGTTTGAAAGCTTGGGATTTTGACTTTAATCGGCTGCGATCAGGCCCCTTTGAGGGGCCAGCAACCGTAAAGCCTCCGGCTTTGCCGGAGGATATTTACTCCCATGGCAATTCGGGCAGGCGATTAAGGGCTTTAGCATACCGATCATGATCGTACGGCCGCTGCGATTTCATAACATCGAAAAGTTCGCTAGCCAGCACACACGCGATCAGCCGCTTTGCTTCCTGCTCTTCGATTCCATCTTTCACCAGACGATGGTACGTTGCCCTAGTCTCGGGCGGCTCCCCACTGCTGAGCTGATCATTGACGACTTCAAGGATAAGGTCTTTCAGGATTTTGTTCGGCTTCATATTAGATAGACACCCTTCACTGCCAACGGAAGCTATGGGTTCACGAACCTCGGAACCACTTGTCTTGCCGGGTTATTTCTCCGGCGTGGCACGCTTTGGGTTCTGCGTCAGGTCCTTCAGGTCGCTGCTGCGGCCCAAAGCGTGTTTGTTAGCTACAAGGTCATCCAGGGATATGAAGTGCACGGGAACACCGAAGAACGTGCTGGCGACTCTCTTTCTCCATGCATTGGGGAACTCGACGCCAGTGATTTCGGTCAGAATATCGATGCGCACGGGAGCAATTCCAATCTGATAGACCACCTGCTTCCCGGCGAATGTCTCCGCAGTGACACCATCATGGTCAAGGGGAGCACCAAACTTCTTGAGCGCTTCAACCGCACGGAGGGAATTTTGCGGTGAATTGTGTACCCAAACGTCGAGATCCTTCGTGTAACGCGGCTCTCCGTACTTCATCACCGCGAACCCGCCGATGATCAAATATTCAACCTCGAACTCGTTTAAGAGTTGTAGCAGTTCTCTCTGTAGTGTGGGTTTTCTGCCATGGCTGATTTCCTCAGCTAATTCCACCATTTCCCATGCCGCAGCAAAAATGGCCTCGTCTCCCTGCTCCTGCCAAAACTCTATGTCGAACGAACGATCTGGAAAGCCACACTGCACCAAGCGTGTTTTCCATACGGAATTTTGAGGAATACCCATCTCCTCTCTCCGAATCGATCCTTACCATATCAGGGTACCAGGCCAAGAGCCTGAATCTGTCTTCCTGCTGAGGAGCAGGCAGCTTTTGCCGGTTGAGGTAAAGTTCTGGTTTCGATCGCACTTTGGCTTCGTCGTCAAAGCATTGAACCACTGCATCGCCCCGGAAAGATTCTGCGGCCAAGCAGGGGGCTCCCTGCTTATATCAAGAGCGGACTGGGACCTCAGTCCAGATCGACCGAGGCGGCGTCTAGCGGGGGCCGCTTAACGCTTTGCTCGCAAGCGACCGGCGCCGGCTTCGCCACCGCGGAGCCTCCAGCGGCTTGGTCAGCCACAGTAGAATCCGCTTGCCCTGCGCTGAGGCCTCGGTCCGATTGCGGTGGCTTCTTGGGAGTCGGTGCCGGTTCAGCAGGGTCCGCCTTCTGCGGCGTCTGCAGCAGAACTCGTTCTCCCTTACGACGGAGCTGCAGGCGCTCGAGGCGATCCGATCCACTCTGCGCCGGCCGGGTTCCGGCGGGGGCGAATGGTCCGTGAGTATGGTCCCGAGCTGGGGCATGTCAGCTCGTTCCGCCGGCGAACGAGTTTGGCCACCGCGCTCGGCGCGCACCGGCCTGACGCTGACTCAGTCCGGGATCTCGATCGCCCATTTGCCGGCAGAGGACCAAACCCGGGTGGCCTCCTAAGCCAGTTCCAGGGGTCCGTCCATTCCGGGGAAATCCTCTCTAGCTGAGCACACTCTCCTCTCCGAGCTCCTACATCTAGAAATCGGCCGACCAGCCCGGCAAGACTAGCGCGCCAAGAAATGAATATCTTGTCCGGTTTTTCCTATTTTTGGGTATTAGAGATTGAGGACCTGGTTACGTTGTTATGTGGTCACGTTCTTTCTGTCAACTTTCACTTCGAAATGAGAACTAACATGAGCAACACTGCTAACGAAAAAGACATGTACACGGTCACCATCGTCATCGGGGAACGTGCTCACTTTTACCCGCGTTTCTGTTCCAACCACCAAGAAGCTCTGGAAGAGGCATGGGCTGCCCATTTAGAGGCAGGGGCTCCCCTGCCGCTGGGTATTCGCTGCCTTGTGTATGGCAAGTGCCACGACACGGATTGCCCCTGTCAGGGCATGGATCTTGGGATTGATGGTGTCACCTCCCCCGAAGGCTTCCGCGTCACGAACTACTACCACGTCTAAACGACACGTCGAAAAAGGGCGGCGGTGACCCCGCCGCCCTTTTTCATTGGCCCAATCTCGTTGCCTTAGCAGCCGGAGCGGACCGCTCACGCGCCGGCACAATTACCGTCTTACCGTCTGCCAATCTCGTTCGCGTCCCACGGTCCAGGAGCATGCCTTCCTGCCCGGGGCACGGACTCCCTGGAGCCTCCATCAGCGTGATGCAAGCCGGCTTTTCAGCGACAGCCCTGCGGCGAACCGGATAGCGCCAGGATCGTCATGGCGAAAACAGGTGCCTGGGGCTCACTCGAAGGTGCGCCCGAACAACCTAGCCGCCCGGGTGTAGTTCTCCTCCAACCGATCGAGACAGCGACGCAGTTACGCCCCGGGCAGATGAGGTTTTGGCTGATCTGGGGGATAGAGAACTGGAGCGGTGGTGAGACAAGCTTTGGCTTGCACGGTTAACCTACCGGGGGCGCGCCGGCAGACAGAGCCTGGATCCAGATAGCTGCGGGCGGCGGCAGTTCTGCGTTAGCCGGCAAAGTCATTTTCGGCAAGAAGCCTCTCCGCGAAGTGTCGGCCGCTTTCCTGCCAACTCGACTGCGGAGCACACCATCACGGATGCCCTATGCCGAAATAACCGCACGGCTACTTGTGATTTTGCGGGTCGATCATCTCCCCCATCTTCTCAAACATGGCGAACCTCGTCGCACGGTCACGTTTCTTGAAATTCTTGAAGTTCTTCGCCGCTTCGGCCTCGAGGTAGAGTTTGTAAGACCCCTCGCCAAGCACGGCGTTACAGGTATCCACGAAGCGTAACAGTTGCTTCCGCTCACGGCGGTTACACCGCAACATAGCTTCCAGATCGTAGATTAGTCCGTAGACTTTCCACCCAAAATTGATTCCCGCCCATTCCTCGGCGGTCAGGTCTTCGGCTTTCTTTCCTGTCGGCAGGGGCTGGGTTTGCCCGTTGCCCTCGGCATTGGCTTTCGTGTTGCAAATTGGTTTTTCTTCTGGCGTCATGGAGATTCTCCCTAACGAGAGAGCCTTTGGATTAAGCCCCGTCTCCCCCTTGCGGGATCACAAAAGGGACTGGTGCTTTCTCATTAAGAGGTCTCCGTAGTTGTTATTTTCCATCGCAAGCAGGCGCGCCCAGCCGGGGCGCCGGGTTTGGGCCGCTTCTGGTGGCCGGCGGGCCTTATGGCTCGCGCTTCCAGAGCAGGGGGGTTGGGGTTACAAGCTATGGCTGGCAGACGCTGGACTCGCGGCGTGGACCTTTTGGGGAAAACCGGGCAACGGTTACGGTTGCGCGGCTACTCGTCGTCTTCGACCAGGCCTGCCAGCCGGTTGCCGCTTCCGAAGCGCACGCCATTGTTGTCGAACGTAAAGTTAACGTTCCGCCTGTAGGTGGCGATGGCGTTTCCGGACCGGTCATAGAGTCTCTCTTGGTCCCCCGCCAATTCTCGGATCACGCCTTGTGGATTGCCCGCCCCATCCTTGAGGGTGACTGGACTTCATCAGCTGCCTCCTTTGGCTAGCGCTTCCAAATGGCTTCTTATCCAAGAACTACACGTGGGTCGCGTTCCAGGAGCCGAATGGCAATTCTCCTCTCGGGATCGAACAAGACAGCCTCGTATCGCTCGTCCCGGTGAAAACCGGCTCGTAACAAACACTCTCGGGCATTCATCATGGATGGAACGACGAAGGTTGATCCCGCCCTCAGATGCGGAATGGAAGCCCTATAAAGTAGAGTTGCAATCCGTTGAAGGCATGCATCGAGCCCGGTCATCGTTCCCAACCCCACCAATTTGGGGTGCGCTCCAGCGAATTCATTTGGTCCGTTAGGCGCCGTGGGCCCAGGCGTCTGACGGTCGCTTGTAGCTTTGTCCGGAAACCCTGTGGTTGCTGCGAGAATTGCACGGAGTTCATCCAAGGTCACCGCGCGCCAGGGCGAACCTGCTTCCCGCACAAGCAGATCGAACTGGCTGTTGAGCGCGAAGAGGCCCAGCCAAGGATCCTCGACAACAACCTCGCGGTCACCAGGTGCACCCGGGTGAGATCGGAGGCGCACAGACTTGGCCAGCGTATCGTTGATTTTGAGCTGGAGCGACGGTTCGGTCTGGTCGCACTCGTTCATCCTGTTCCTCCTGGAGGTTGACGGCTCTTAACACCATTGCCTGTAAGGTACTGACAGAAAGGGAGTTATCGTGCTGCTGGATGGGCAAAAAAGGTTGCTCACTACCGCTATTCTACCAATGCAAAGTCCCAAATCGCTAAGATTGCAACCTGTTGATTCAAGGATGTTTACAGATCTATCGAGAGACGTCGTCTGGCAACCAGCCGCAAGGAGGCAAAGAGACGCTCTGGAGGGGACAGTCCGCAGGAGCTGGGGCAATTGCCCTTAGGCGGGTTGCCGGCTGGTTTCAGCTTGGTTGCAGTTATTGCCGGTCACGTTAAGCCGGCGCCCTCTAGGACCGGCATTTGCCCTTCCCTCCGTCTCGCAGTCAGGGTTTACCGACTCCGTCGTCCGCCTCGGTCCAAGGCGGTTGTCCGTAGCGCCACGCGTGGTTCTTGGCCGCGGGACCGGTGAATCCGTGAGGAACATCATGTTTACTTCACGGCTTCGTCGGACTCTTCGGCCGGCTCGCTGAGAAACGCGGCTATTTCCATTTTTTTCAGTGCTCGGGATCAACGCCACGAAAGTCGTCAAATATCGTCACGCCAGATTTCTCAAAGAGTTTGGCCTCGAAGGCATTCGTGGCTTCGATCGCCGCCCTTTCGACCGCCGCCGAGAACTCAGGACTTATCTTCCAGCGAGCTTTCTTATTGATCAGATGAAACTGCCGCCCGACGGATGACCCGTCGCTCGACATTACAAAGTCTACATTGAACGGAGTGAGATCCTGGCCGAGCAGATTCTCGATGTCACTGACGTTAGCCCGCGATAATCCCAGATACCGGATCTCCCATTCGGCGGGCGGCGCGGAGCCATCGGCATTTTTGTCATAACGGCCGGTAACTGGATGTTACTGGGAGTCGTTAGCGCCCGTTGCGAATCTGTTGCGAAAAAAGAAAGACAGAGGTAAGATTGTCTTACCATGCAAACCAAGGTTTCTACGAAGGGGCAAGTCGTTCTTCCAGGCCCGCTTCGCCGCAGACTCGATATCCGGGCCGGCGATCCTTTGGATGCCAACATCGAGGATGGGCGAATTGTCCTGACGCCGCGCAAGAAACGGCCGCATCGAGTCAAACTCGTGACCGACCCGGTTACTGGATTGCCCGCCTTGAGTGCAGGCCCGAACGCACCGACGTTAAGTAGCAAGGAGGTTGAAGAAATTCTGGCGAACTTCCCATGACATACCTGCTTGATGTGAATGCTCTAGTCGCTCTCGGTTTCATCAATCACGAATTTCACGGTCGGCTTGCTTCTTGGGTTCAATCGCATAATGCACCGAACTTGGCGAGTTGCTCGATCACAGAGCTCGGATTTGTACGCGTGCTAGCCCAAGCCCCAGCATACGGATTTACCGTCACCCAGGCTCGTGCCTTGTTGTTGCGCCTTAAGGAAGCGCGGACTTCTCGACTCACGTTCATTTCAGACGAACATGATGTTTCTCATCTTCCAGGTTGGGTCAGAGCGCCCAAGCAAATTACCGATGGTCACTTGAGCAAGCTTGCGAGTGCGAACGGTGCCGTCCTCGCAACTCTGGACGAAAACATTCCTGGATCGTATCTGATTCCGAGGTAGTGTTTCTCTGTTGCAGGAGCGACCGATTTCAGCGGGATTTGTGGTACTCCTTCATGTCCGGTGGAATAGGAAGCTCCTGGTTCGCTTCCAGGGGATCGCTGCCAGGGAGCATTCCTAGCCTCAGTGAAGCTTAGCTCGCGTGGCAATTTGATCAGAGAGAATTCGTCAGCTGCGAAGCGAAAATCGACTAGCCAGATGAATCGTTCCCGGATCCAGGCCCTTCGACTGCTCACGCGCGCCTACCAATTCTCCGTTGCGAGCGGAGACGTGCTTCTACTCGAAAGTGGCATCGACGGCACTTCCCTGCTCCGGCTCGACGCCTTCGCTCCTGCTGGCCGCTAGAAGGAACTCTCCCCCGCCAATCTGGACAGTTCGCAGGTGGCCTTATGACCTACAGCTACACCCGGATCAGTCGCTACCTGACCTGCCCACGGCGGTATCGCCATCGCTATCTCGATGGCTCGGAGCAGGAAGGCACCCGGGCAGCAATGCTCTTCGGCCGGCCTTCGAACAAGCCGGGTGCGTCCTTTTTTCCCCCGGGGCGCCCGGCGTCGCCACGAGGGCGAAAGGGGAGTCGTTGACTCCCCCGCCGCCCATTTTAGGCCGCATCTTCGACGTCACCCGTGGAAGTTGAGCCCTCACCGCTCGAGGCCTCGTTCTGGGATTCCGAACCTTGCTCGGGGGCAGACTCTTCGCCTGTCATTACGGTTAGACCGCCCGTGGGCTTCGCTGCCTGAGGGACGGTCTCGGGTTGAAAGGCAGGAGCGTCGCCTTCGGCTTCTTCCCCCGCCGACGAGGATGGCGATTGTTCTTCGAGCAGCTCAAAGCTTTTCTCGAGAGCCCGCTGGCTGGCAGTGCGGTAACGCTGCAACTGGGGCATCAATCCCGTCGAACTGAAGTGAGTAGGGTACTCGAAACACTGTGCCTCGATGTCCAGTGCCTTCCGCTGACGCCAGCATTCGACCACGATCGTCTCCGTCAGCAGCTGGGTACGAATGTCGTCCGTCCCGTACTTTTGCTGCAGGCGTTCTTGCAAGGTGTGGAAGTCGTCGTTGGTAGGGGTACCGTCAGCGTGGTACAGGATAGGCTTGGACAGCATCCCGTGTTTCATGGCGTTAAGGCGACTGTGATACTTCCCCCGAGCCGTCGTCGGCCCCGTCGACTTCTTGGCGTTTTCACGGTTGGCGTGCAACTTCGCTTCTGAGGTCGGCGGCTTCGGCTGGACGGCTGGCACGCCGTCGCTGCGGTCTGGCGTGTCGACGCTGCCATTGGTAGCAACTTCGGCGGTGGGGTTAGGGTTGAGGTTCATATCGATACTAGGGTCTGGCTTGGTGTTGCCGTCCCCCTGCGTTAAAGCATTTGGATTGTCGTGCATCATCTTAGGTTCCTTCGTAGAATTTACAATGCGTCTGGTTTGGGTCTTGACTTCAATTCGAGCCGCGAAGCAGACGCTTCTGTCTAATACTTTGATATTGGGAATTTTTGGTGACCGCGCGAGAATATCGCTAGTCGGTTACAAATAAAGCACTTATCGTAGATCAGAGAGAATTGCCGGAATTGTCGATCGAAACCTCGCCGGGATTGATGAAGGGGCGATCGGGGTGGCGCTGCTACGCGCGGGATGGGCAACCGGGCCCTTGACTCGCACGCCGCCGGGTTGAGGGATGGCGCACGCGGCTAGAACCGGTCCGTCCCCCGGGTGTAGCCGGGTCCTGGGGGCTAGGGTCCCCCGTCATGCCGGTCCTATCAATGAAGCCAGTGCTGAAGAAAACGAACAGGGGCTTGGGTTGGCTTGGTAACTTCAGATGGGGCTAAGTCGGTTCCCGCGGCCGGCAGCACCCGCCCGGTGGTGTGGACCAAGCCGTTCGCAGCTCTGGGCTAACACAGTGCGCTTGGCCAAGCGTCCTTGCTGCCTGTGGGCAGCGACCCATAGAGAATGAAGAAAGTCGAGAGGCTAGTCAAAGGACCTTTCCGGCCCAGGCTGCCCCTCCCCCATTTGTTTTGGTAATCGGCTCCTTAGTTTTACACGCTGCGTCTTGATGGCAAGGCCGCCTGGCCAGAACCGCTGCGGGCTATTTATTCGCCTGCGCCGACGGTCGGGCAGGAAGGCAAGCGCGGCACGTGGAGCCGAGACCAAGTTGGCGATACCTCAGCTCAAGATTTGGCGATCCTAATCCTGTGTTAGGCCGTGTCTCGGCCACTCGCCTTTCCCGCCATGGACGGACTGCAACCCGAAGGCCTTGTGGAAGTTGAACTGGTTCTTGCGCGACTTCGGCTACGATGCCGAACTGCTCGGCCGCGATGAAGTGGATGAACGTCAGCTGGTCGGCCTCCAGGGTGTAGTCAAGATCAGCCACATCGTCTTCAACGGCGCTTCCCTGCTCGGCCTCGACGGCTTCGCCCCCGCCGGCCGCTGGGAAGAACTCTCCCCCGCCAATCTGGACAACTCACAGGTGGCCTGATGACCTACAGCTACTAAGTTGCAGATTGCGCCAATTGGCGTTACGCTATTTAGCGTAATGACCCTAGAAAATCCTTTTGTATTTGGCGAAATCATCGACGACGCGAGATTTGTCGATCGCACGGACGAACTGGACCAGTTGGTCCGCGACTTAGCGGATGGTCAAAAAGTCTTCCTTCTTTCCCCCCGGCGCTTTGGCAAGAGCTCCTTGGTAGCCGTTGCCATGCTCAAATTGAGGAAGAGGCACATACATACCGTTAATCTGACCGTAAGCAGCTATTCCAGCTATGCGCAGTTTCTCGAAAAATTTGCGGAGAAAGTGCTGCGAGCGGCCGGGCCATGGGAGCGGGTGAAGGACTGGATTTCGCGTTTCGGAAGGCAAGTCAAGCCCGATATTAACTACAACATCGGTACGGGTGAGGTAAATGTTTCGATTGGCAAAGGGACGGGCTTCGACCCCACCCCAATTGCCCCCGACGTTTTCGCACTACCTGGGGAGCTGACAAACAATGCCGGCTTCCGCATGGCCATCTGCCTTGATGAATTTCAACAAATTTCGGAATTCGACGGAGGTTCAGTCGAGAACGCCATTCGAAATCAAGTACAGCAACAAAGAGAAGTGGGTTACGTTTTTGCTGGATCACAGCCTTCACTCATGCAGGAGATGCTTTCTTCCAAGCGCCCCTTTCACAAGGCCGGCCCCCAAATGTTTCTAGATAAGATTCCCGCCGAGGCTTGGAGGGAATTCATAAAGTCTCAGTTCCGCAGGCGAGGTCGAACAATCGATGATGGTGCGCTGTCTGCTCTGCTTGGCACCGCAGACCTAATTCCCTATGACGTGCAGCGTATCGCGCACGAGCTTTGGGACTACGCAGAAATCACAGACAAACGCGCGCTGAATACTTCTGAGGTAAAGAGTGTCATCGATAAGCTTGTGATCGGCCAATCTACGTACTACGAGCTACTTTGGGAACAGCTCCCTGCTCGACAACGTGCGACCTTGCAGGCCCTGGCACACCGGGGAGCCTCGGAGATATATTCCCAGACTGTCCGCGAAGAGTTCCGCCTCGGCCCTGCATCAAGTGTTCAGAAAGCACTCCAGTCCGTTGATGCGCGCGACATTCTTGATCGCTACCGGGGAGAGTATTTCTTTCTGGACCCGCTACTTCCCTATTGGATCAGATCCAAGGCCGCATAGCCTTCTACGCCATTCCGCGTTACGCCAGAAGGTATAGGGTTTCGTTACGCGAATAAATTCGCTTGTCGATTTCTGTCCCGCAGGCACTTGACCTTAAGAGTTAGGGAATAACCGCTTTGACTGCCCCTGACATGCTGCTTTCGGCGCCGTAGATATTGACTGCTGTCGTCGCGTAATAGTAGGTGGTTTCATTCGCGACCGTGGAATCGCTGTAGACCGTCGAACCTATCAGGCTCACGTTGATCTTCTTCCAGGTCACGCCGTCTGGACAGCGATAGACGTTGTAGCCGGTGACATCGTCCGATGTCGAAGCCTTCCAGCTCAGTTCTACCACATGAATGGCTGTCGCTTGGATGACGATCTTGTACGAGAACTGCGAGAGATGACCGCCGCACCCGGTGACCTTCACGACGAAAGAGTCGGTGCTAGCTTTGCTCGGCTTTCCCGTGAGCGTCAGGGACGTCCTGGTGCTCGGCACCTTCGCCGTGACGCCGGCTGGCAGCGCTCCGGAGGCGATCGCCCACTTGTAGGGAGTGCAGCCGCCGCTGGCCTGGATGGCCGCAGAGTAGGCAGTCTCGACCGTGCCGTTGGGTAGGCTCGTGGTGGTGATGGCGACGACCGATGCCGCGCATCGGGACACGAATACGACCAGCAGGAGGGAGAGTAGCCAAGACTTCATAACTCCATGCTGGCGTGCCTACAGGATTCCCAACAGATGCCGGAGGTTTTGAAACTAACAGATACTGGGAGGTTCTAAGCCTCTCGGTTTTCCATTCGGAGTTCAACTAAAATACCGCCTCTTCGTGGTTCCTTCGTCGGATTTTGCGGAATGAAGCGCGAGCGGTTCTCGGTCGAACAGATTGTGACCATCGTGAAGCAAGCGGAGATGGGGATGGCGGTTGCCGAGCTGATTCGGCGGGTTGGGATCAGCGAGCAGACGTTCTATCGCTGGAATGTGCCACGTCAGCGGAAATGGGACAGTTTGAGACCGGAAGTTAAGCTACACATCTGAGA
>OMOD01000106.1 GCA_900290255.1 Candidatus Sulfotelmatobacter kueseliae | reverse complement strand
ATCTGTGTCTTTGTCGGGGCCGGTTTTCGTCACCAAATAAGCGATCGGCTTGCCGCCTGTGGGGGGAACGAGCTTCAACTCTCCAACGGTACCCTTAACCGTGGTTTCGGTGGCTGGGTCGTATTTGGGTGGCGCCTGGGGAAACGCAGACGTTGCAACAAGAACAATCGCGCCAAGCTGCAGAAGCCGAACCAGGACAGAAGGGATCACAGTGAACCCTCCCTCCCGCGAATGCTAGGCCGGGAGCGAAAGAAAAGCAATGGAATAGTCGGGTGTCCAGAACGATGTTGCGCCGCCCCCACTTGGCCGGGATAAGGATGGTTGGCGAAACATCGCGTTAACACTCATTGACCCCGGAAAAGGCGAACAGAAGGCGCAAAGTTGTGTAAACGGTAATTATCCCTTGACATCACGTAGAACAAATGGCATACTGTGTGTAGTAGGTGGAACCTATGAACCGCAGACAGACCATTCCGAAGCATTTACGTTACACGATCACGGATTTTAACCGCCAGTTCCCCGATGATGCCGCTTGCCTCGAACATCTCATGCAACACAGGTTCCCCGGCAACGTTACGTACTGCGACAAGTGCCAACAGGAGCGCAAGCATTACCGCATTAACGGACGGCCCGTGTATTCCTGCGATCACTGCGGTACGCAGATTTCTCCGATGGCTGGCACGATCTTTGAGCACAGTAGCACTTCGCTGCGCCTCTGGTACTACGCCATGTACTTGATGGCTTCGACTCGCTGCGGAATTTCGGCCAAACAGATTCAGCGCGAAACTGGAGTCACCTATAAAACCGCTTGGCGGATGTTCCGCCAGATTCGCTCGTTGCTGTCTGAACCTGACATGCAACTGGAGGGAGAAGCGGTAGAGATGGACGAAACCTATTACGGTGGAACGCGCAAATATGGCGCAGGAAGGCGGTTGCGCGGCGACACCAAGAAAACCGCCATTGTTGGCATGGCTGAGCGCAAGGGGCGCGTTGTTGCTCTCGTTGCTCCCGACATAAAAGGTTCTACGTTGCTTGGATATGTACGCGATTACGTGATGCCGAAGACAATGATTTTTACCGATGAAGCTGTGACATATGACGGCATCAAACACATGCCTGCTGGCTACGGCCATCGTCGCATCAAGCACAGCGCTCACGTATATGTGAAGGGCAATGTTCACACGAACACCATTGAAGGATTTTGGTCGCTAGTGAAGCGCGGAATCGGCGGGGTGTATCATTCGGTCAGCCAGAAATATTTGCAGACTTACTTGGATGAGTATTCGTTCAGGTATAACCGGAGGGATCAGGGGAATCTAATTTTCACTTCGCTTTTGAAGCGCGTCGCTGAATTGGCTGCGCCGCACGCTGTAGTACCCGCTCAAATGACGCCCGCGCCAACGGAGCCATTTTAGCTCGTACCTCTTGCGAAGGCTGCAAAACACGATGACTCTCCACGGGTCGTTCGCTTCCACCTTTCCGAGATGAGCGTATGCCCGCCATGCTGCTGTGATTGTATCACGGCGGGATGGCGGGAGTGTGTCACTCCAAAAAAGGCTTGAGGCCAAGCACAAGGTTTTCGACAACATCGACAAGCTGATGCAGCGATGGGAGCAACGCATTCGCTTGAGTAACTTGCGAATTGCCGACCGCTTTCTCAATTTCGGTCTGAACATCCTGCTCCATCTTCGGCTCGACTCCGGCGAAATGGGGGTTGTCTGTTTTCATCACATAAGCTCCGTTGAGCAGCCAATCCGCAGTAAAAAGAAAATCGTGCGCAACGGTAAAAAGGGTACGGTGCTTGTCGATGTTGTCAAGCTCGTGGATTCGCCAGAGCGCGTCGTTCCCGCCTTTATATGGTTTGAGCCTATCGATAGCTTCTATCGCCTCCGGCCTCATTCCCTTTACTTTTCTAGCCTTGTCGGCTTCGTACTTGGCGAGAGTCTCCGCAATCGGGAACTCAATCTGCCTAAGCTCCTTGTCCGTGATAGGAGTAGCCGGATTCAATCCAACCAGGACAAGTTGCTGTGCAAGATGATCCAAGGCCGACCGAAGATTGTGAACTACGTCGCCAGCGATTGCGACGACTTCAAAAGAAAGGGTGGGCAATTCCTGAAAATTATTGGGATGCAACACGGATACGGACTGGGGAGAAAGACCCGTATTTGGATCGGACATGACCACTGCCGTGTTGTGAAGGGAAAGAACCTCGGTTGCGAGATCACGGAGGTGCTTCTTGGCCCGCTCGACCTTAACCCGGACAAGGATGATTCTGTCATCGGCATCTAGCTTGTCTTTGAATTTTCCGTTTCTTTCGTAGGCATCTGCCACCAATGAAGCCTAGCAGTTTGCATACGTGAACTCAAGGGATAATTACCGTGTAAACGCACGATTATTCACTTGACAAAGGGTAACGAGTTGTGTAATATAATCTCATGTTGGAAGTTACCCATTTCCTTTCTTCAGTTTGCTTGGATGCGCTGGTGGTCCGTTACGGAGCATTCGGCGCAAATCTCGCTTTATTCCAGAAACCAATTTACGTGTCGGTATCCGCTCTAGCGGGGACTTCGGTTTACGAGGTGCTGCCATGACTCTCCCTGATGTGAATGAATTGTACGGAACTGATGAACGGTGCCGTCAGTTGCTTGAGCGGTTGCGCTGGCCCGAAGGTGTTCACTGCCCACGTTGCAAAGACACTCGGGTGTCTCGGCTGAAAGATTACAGCCGCTTTGAATGTGTCGGTTGCGAGTACCAGTTCACAGCAACGAGTGGCACGATCTTCCATGACTCCCATCTGCCCTTGCCGATTTGGTTCCTTGCTGTATTGCTGCTCTGCGAGGCCAAGAAGGGCATGAGCGCCCATCAGCTCAAGCGCACCATCTGGGGTTTGAACAAGGGCTCTTACAAGACTGCGTGGTATCTCTGCCATCGTATTCGTGCTGCCATGAGCGAAGCGGAGAAGCCCATGCTGGATGGTACTGTCGAGATGGATGAAACCTATGTTGGTGGCAGAGAACGTTGCGGCAAAGGATGGAACACTCCAGGCAACAACAAAGAAATCGTGATTGGTCTTCGACAGCGCGGTGGCGAGCTTCGATTCTTTCATGCCAGCGACGTGAAGAGCGGAACGCTGGCGAAGTATATTGTAGAAAATGTAAGTGCAGACGTTGATGTGATGGTTACAGATGAAATGCCTGCCTACCCGAAGGCGATGATTAACGCTGGCGTTCACGGCTCCAAACATAAGACCATCCGTCACAAATCTAAAATCTATGTGGACGGGGAGACTCACACCAATACTGTCGAATCTGCATTTTCGCTTTTGAAGCGCGGCATCATGGGAAGCTGGCACAAGATCAGTGCGAAGCATCTCCCCGCCTATCTGACGGAGATGGAGTTCCGCTTTAACCGCCGGAAAAACCCCAACTTGTTTCTCGATACCTTGCGCCATATGGTGATTGCTGATCCTTTAACGTTTGAAAGACTGACAGCGTAGCTACAGAAGTTTCCTCCAAATGTGCTGTACGTTAGACTCGACCTCTAGCATCACGCTGCTCTCTATTGTCTCTACTATGATGCCGAAAGTTGGCCTCCATCCCGCCTCACCAAGGCTCATCGAGTAGCTATACGCATCGATGTCTCCACCGACACCTTCGGCGTACTTCTTCATCATCGCCGTGGCCAGTATTCCAAGATTCGTTGCCTGCTGTAGATTCAGTGACCTGACCGGCGAAATTTGTACCAAGTGGAATGAGAGAGAATCCACTTGGAGGAAAAG
>OMOD01000107.1 GCA_900290255.1 Candidatus Sulfotelmatobacter kueseliae | reverse complement strand
TCATGGCCGCGAGGATCAAGAACCTGAGCCGGAGGAGACGGCTGAATTGAGAAGCCACTTGCTCGCTGGTCTCATCGCGGCAATGTCCGTTGTGGCGACGCTTGCATGGGCTGGATTGAATATGCGGCCCGGTCTGTGGGAGATAGCGACGACCCTGAACGGTGCTCCGGTCGGGACCGTGAAGAAGTGCTATCTCCCGAAGGACGTCAACAACCTCGAAGCGTCGCAGCACGGAGCGGGTCCTATGGCGAATCCGCACTGCAAAACCTCCGGCTACCAAGCCGTCGGCGACATGGTGACCTTCCGGACGACATGCAAGGAGCATGGTGAGACCACGGTGAGCGATGCCGAAGTTGTCTTTGAGGGAGACCGAACCGCAGGAGAGATCAGGTCCGACAACGGGACCACAACGAGTTTCGAAAGCCGGCGCGTCGGAGATTGCAGCGTGAGTTCATTCGGGAAATAGTCACCCTTCGGGCGAACCTGTAGACTTCAGTGAGGTCCATGGCCACAGAATCGAAACTAGCTGTTCTGGTGGTGGACGACGACCCGAGCGTCGGCGCGACCATGTCGAGGCTGGTTCAGGCGGCGGGCTATGAGCCGATATATGTGAATTCGGCCGTGGCAGCCCTCAATCGCCTTGAAACGGGGTCATCTCGAATTGTCGCGGTTTTGACCGATCTGCATATGGACGGCATGGACGGGCTAGGTCTAGCCCGTCAGATTTCTCAGCAACATCCCAGCATGCCTGTGGTCCTGTGCTCCGGCGACAGCGGCCCCAGTGTCGATTCCTTGGAGCGGCAGGTCGGAGTTACGGCCGTTCTCAGCAAGCCTGTTCGTTTCCAGCGGCTCGTCGATTTGCTCTCGGTTCTCGCCAAGAAGTGATTGGGAAGGCCCATGGCTGGTCCGGGGGGTCAGTGAATCTGATATCTGATATCCGGTTGGGCAAACGGTTGCCAGAGCGAACTAGTTGGAATGTCAATTGTGGAGAGAGCCAGTGCGGTTCGTAATCGCGATGATGCAGCATGAGACCAACACTTTCTCGCCAGTTCCGACACCTCTTTCGCGGTTCGGCACTGGTGCTGGTCCGGTTTTCGGGGCCGCTGCCTACCAAAGATGCAAGGGTTCGAGCAGTGCAATGGGTGCCTTCATTGACGTGGCCGAGGCCGAAGGTGCCGAGATTGTTACGCCCATTGCCGCCATGGCATGGCCAAGCGGTCCGGTAGAGGATGCTGCCTATCGCACAATGACCGACGCGATTTGCGAGGCGGTGGAACGGGGCTGTGATGCGGCGATGTTGCATTTGCATGGTGCAATGGTGACCGAGAACCTTGAGGACGGTGAGGGACCGCTGTTGGCCCGCATCCGAGCAACCGCACCAGATTTGCCAATCGCGGTCGCACTAGACATGCACGCCAACATCACACAGGCGATGGTCGAGAACGCCACTGTCATAGCTGGCTATCAAACCTATCCGCACATTGACATCTACGAAAGCGGGCGTCGTGCCGGGCAAGCCTTGATACGAATGATCCGGGGTAAGGTGAGGCCGACCATGACGTGGGGACAGCGACCGATGCTGCCGCACGTCATGCGTCAGGGGACCGACGATTTCCCAAACCATGAGCTACAGAATATGGCGCGACAGATGGAGGAATCCGGCACAGCGCTGTGTGCCAGCTTATTTGTCGGGTTTCCACACGCGGACATCCACGACGCCGGCCTGTCTGCGGTAGTCGTAACCGATGGAAACGAGGCGTCCGCCGCTGCACTTCGCGACAAGCTCCTGAACTTCGCTTGGAGCGAACGTGAGGCTTTTGTCTACCGGCTTGAACCTCTTTCTGATTCACTCGGTCGGGCAGCCAAGATCGAGAGTGGACCAGTGGTCCTGCTGGACCATTATGACAATTGCGCGTCGGGCGGTACGATGGACACAACGACCGTGCTGGATGGCATTCTCCGCACGGGTCTGGAGAACGTCGCCGCGTTCGCGATCTTCGATCCAGCGGCTGTGCAGAAATTAGTCCGGGCCGGAATTGGAGCCGAGGTTACCCTGGCGCTGGGTGGCAAGTTCGATATGCCGGCGATAGGCCTGCGGGGTGAGCCCTTGAAGGTGACTGGCCAGGTCAAGCTAATTTCGAATGGCATTTACCACAATCGCGGCCCCGCCTCACCCGGCTTGCTGACGGATATGGGCCCGACGGTCGTCCTGGATACGGGCAAGGTAGAGATCGTTGTGATCTCGCGCCATGTCGAGCCCATGGACATGAACTGCCTTTTGAGTCTGGGCATCGATCCGACGCAGAAGCGGTTCCTGATGTTGAAGAGCCGGGTCCATTGGCGTGCCGGATTCAAGCCCATCGCCAAAGC
>OMOD01000108.1 GCA_900290255.1 Candidatus Sulfotelmatobacter kueseliae | reverse complement strand
TCTCGCCCTCCGGTCGAGGGAGAACTTTTTTCTTGACATCCCTTCTTATAGAACTCATTGACGTGCAAGAAAGCGAAGAGAAGGCGCAAAGTTGTGTAAACGCCGTTAACATCAACCGACCTGATGGATTAAGGTAACGGTAAACTGAGAATCCTGCCAGGCGTATAGTCTTCACATGAGAAATGAGGTTGATGCATCGCCTTTCCTTGGCGTTAGGCAGGGATAGAAGCGGCGAAACTTCGTCCGGCGGCTTACTGTGCGGCGACTAACTCTTCTTTTCGTGACCTTCGTGTGGACAGCGGTTCTGTTTGCCCAAAAGAAGCAACCGCAGGTCCCCCCTCAGAAACAACTTTCCCCGACGGAGAAGCAGTGGTGCCCCGTAATCGAGTCCTCACTGGCGGGGACAGCGGACCTGCAACCAGTGATGCGGTCGTTAGTCTTAGACATGATTGCGGGTAGCCTCAAGAAATGCGATCCACCAGCGGTTCGCCGGGTGCTAATCGACGCGTTTCTTAACACCCTAGCGATCCCGGACACTGAGGAAGGCCTTAAGCAGCAGTCACGGGCGCATACCGGATTTGACCAGCGAATGCGAGTATCGCTCGCTAACCTTGAAGCCAAGCGGACTCTGCAAACCGACTCGTTAACCCACTTGCTTGCCGAAGATGAACGAAAAGCTGAGTCCCTTCTACCTCAGGCGGAGCCTGGTGTCAGAACCGAGCTTTTGTATCAAATGATTTCCAAGGCAGTAGCTGCCAAGAAACTAGACCAGGCATTGAACCTCCTGGAGCAATCGCCACCTGAAGGATTTCCATACGGTGAAGCCACGAACCTGATGCTCGAACTGCCTCCGGCGGATGAGGCCGAAAAACAAGAAATCTTCGGGTGGGCGATGGCCGCCGATCACGAGCGGCATTCGTTGGTTGTTGGCGGCGACGATTTCGGCAGCATGATCGTGCGATTCTGGGAGCATTTGGCTCCAGCCGTTGTGCTGCAAGCAATCTCCCAGGTGCTCGACGGGGCGCAGTCGAGCAAGAGCGGAATCAGCCTAGGCTCGGGTTCAAACAGAGGGAGTTTCAACAGCGAATACCAATACCGAGTTTTCGAATTTCTGCCCATACTGCGTGAATTGGACAGCGATCAGGCGGACCGCCTCCTGCATGATTCGCCCGAAGCGCAAGCACAGCTCAAGGATTTCCCCAACGGAATCCAATCGCTGAACCCGGCGATCAGGGATACACCGCTGAGGGCGGGAGAAGAAGCCTCGACAGAGGGGATGGTCGGGATGGGAAATATAGCTCCCATGTTGCAGCAAGCCAAGATTACTGAGGCCTATGAATCTCGGATCGCGGAAATCGTGCGAGTGGCTGAAAGCAATCCCAAACAAGCAATTGAGATGGCCAGCGGCTTGCCTAGTTCAGCAGACATGCTCGCTCCTCGCGCTGAGGCGCTGCTTAAGATCGCCGGAGTTGCCAAGACAAGAAATCCCTTGGCGGCACGGGATGCTCTAGAGGGGATGTCAGAATCTCTGCGAAATGTCGAACCCACTGGCCAGAGTGGTCCAAGGGATTACTGGGCAGAGGGCATCGACATTGCGATAAAGGTTAGGGAGATCGATCTCGCAAAGAAGCTATTGAAGGAAGGCATGAGCCAAGTTGACAAACTGAAGAGCAAGGACACCGACTCCGATGATCCGAACCTGGCCTTTAAGGCTTGGTGGCCTTCAACTGCAATGCTCTCGGGGCTGATAATGGCCGCATCGAGAATTTCGTCTCAGACCGCGCTGGACGCGACCCAGGAAGCCTCTGACCCCGAAGTCCGCTTGTTGTGCCAAGTTAGACTCGCCAATCGACAACTGGGAGCACGAATCGGACGGTCGGTCGTCATGATGAACAGGAAACAGTCGACATGGGGTGAGTATGGCACTGTCGAGGAGTGAAGCCCGACCGAACTCCAGCCTTCGTTCGGCACATTCAGGTCGGCGGGTGATCTCGGTGAGCAATCCAAAGCGTTTTTGACGTAACATCGCGATTTCACGCAATATAAAAAGGCGCCCGCTTTTGCGATAGGTTGTGATTGGTTCGCATCGCC
>OMOD01000109.1 GCA_900290255.1 Candidatus Sulfotelmatobacter kueseliae | reverse complement strand
AGTCCACCGACCATATCGCCGTAGAGAGTGCAATAGCCGACGGCCAATTCGCTCTTATTGCCGGTCGAAAGCACCAGGGCGCCGAATTTATTCGACAGCGACATGAGCAGCAATCCGCGGGCGCGCGATTGAATGTTTTCTTCGGTGACGTCTTCCGGCCTGCCGGCAAACACCGGCGCCAGCGTTTGGCGCGCGGCTTCGTAGATTTCCTGGATCGAGAGCAGTTCGAAGCGAATCTTCAGGTTGCCGGCCAGTTCCCGCGCATCGTCAATCGAACCTTGCGAGGAATACGGCCCCGGCATACCGACGCCGATCACGTTCCCGGAACCAAGCGCATCCACCGCAATCGACGCGGTGAGCGCGGAATCGATGCCGCCGCTGAGTCCCACGATCGCCCGTTCGAAGCCGCATTTGCGGACATAGTCTCGCGTGCCCAGAACCAGCGCCTCATACGCGCTGGCTTCTTCCCCCGCGATCTGCGGGTGCATGTCTCCAGTCAGCTGATCGGAGTCAAAGTAGATCAGGTCCTCTTCGAACGACTTCCCTTGCGCAATCACTTGTCCGCCGGGCGCAATCACCAGGCTCGATCCATCGAAGACCAGGCTGTCGTTGCCCCCAACCTGGTTCACCATCGCGACCGGAACTTTCTGATTCTTTGCGATGGCCGCCAGCATGTCGTGGCGCAGCTCGCGCTTGCCCAGCCAAAACGGCGACGCGGAAATGTTGAGCACGAAGTTCCCGCCCCCGCGGACCAGTTCCTCCACGGGATCGATGCCATAGAGCCGCCGGTTCCAGAAGCGCTTGTCGTTCCAGGCATCCTCGCAAATGGTCAAAGCCATCTGCTTGCCGCAAAAGCTGAACAGTTGCTGGCTCTTGGCCGGAGCAAAGTTGCGCATCTCGTCGAAGACGTCATAGGTGGGCAGCAGCATCTTCGACTGGATGAATTCGACGCGCCCCTCGCGCAGCAGGGCGGCGGAGTTCATCACGGTTTTTCCAGACTCCGCTTCGGCCGGAGTTACTAACCCGCAGATCACCGCCATTCCCCGCGTTTCGGAGGCGATCTGCTCGACCGTGGAGCGGCAGCGCGCCACAAACGACGGCCTCTCGACCAGATCGCGCGGCGGGTAACCGCAGACGGCGAGTTCCGGAAAAAGAATGAGGCCAGCGCCAGCTGTCCGCGCCTGCAGCGAAAACTGGACGATCTTGGCAGCGTTGCCAGAGAAGTCCCCCACGGTGGGGTTGATCTGGCCCAGGGCAATCTTCACACTCCTAGTGTAGAAGGTCGACACCGGAAGGCGCTAATGGCGGGAAAGGGAACGACGTGACTTTCTTGATGCGAGCGCCCGGAATGATCACACTCGCAACCGGGCCCGTTCATTCCATCGCCGGGGCGGACGACGAACTCCAGTTCGGACCTGGGTCCTGACCCGGGCCGGTCGGTTGAGGCACCGGGGCCATCGGCGGCACGCTGGAAGGATTGGCAGGATTCGACTCCGGCATCTCTTCTCCAGGACGCCGCAGCGTAGGCGCGTTCGCGGGGCGTTCTTCCTGTTTCTTGGCAACGGTGGGCGAGCCCAGATCCACTTCCTTTTCGACGCGCACGATTTTCTGGCCATCCACCTTCATGGTCTCGACCCGCACGACTTGGTCCCCTACGAAGCGCACAAAATCCACATCCTCCGGAGGCGTGCCGTAAATCCATTCTTCGTACTCAACTTCGTTCTGAACTCCG
>OMOD01000185.1 GCA_900290255.1 Candidatus Sulfotelmatobacter kueseliae | reverse complement strand
TGGTCGGGCCACCCTTATACGCTACCCATTGGGGCTTGCTGAAGCAACCGGATAATCAGAAGACGGCTAGATCGCCGTTCTCTGCGAGACAACGATCCTCCGGGAGCCGAGCCACTTCTTCCGCCAGCAGTTCCGGAGGCGCCGGGGCTGCCACGCGTTCCTGCGCTCTGAGCGCAATTTTGGACCGTACCGCCATCAGCGGTGAGGGGTACGACTTCTTTCGGCGCGCCAGCAAATAAGTACGCCATCGCAAATAGTC
This sequence comes from Candidatus Sulfotelmatobacter kueseliae, assembly GCA_900290255.1. GTDB lineage: Bacteria > Acidobacteriota > Terriglobia > Terriglobales > Acidobacteriaceae > Sulfotelmatobacter > Sulfotelmatobacter kueseliae. The sequence continues at coordinate 32,658 of OMOD01000185.1, read as the reverse complement.
CGTAGCCTCGCGGTCATCCCGGATCGCGGCGACGGTATCGTGCGCAATCTCGCTGCCCACGCGGACTTCCACCGTTTTTCCTTCCTGGCGGAGAAACTCCTGCAGCAGAAATGCGGTCCGCAGCTTGGGATGAATCATGCCCAGAAGTTGAAATCCGACGCTGTTGTGGCCGCAGAAATATACGGGCAGCGCTGAGGCTCCGCTGCGGCGGATCAGCCGCACCGCCGTATCATTCCATTGCCGATCGGCGATCTGCACGGTCGGCATTTCCCAGTGTGACACTTCGCCTGCGGGAAACACGGCCAGCATGCTGCCTTGCTGCAACCAGGAAAGGGCCTGACGCACTGCCCGGCGGTTGGATTCCACGGAGCGGTCAGTCTGAAGCGGATCCACAAAAATGCAGTGCTGTTGGAGCTCTGGGACGTCGCTCAGCAGGAGATTGGTGAGAACTTTCACGTCCGGCCGCACGCGCGTCAGCAGCACCGTGAGAATCGCCCCATCGAGCATGCCATAGGGATGGTTGGCCACAACTACGACCGGGCCGCTGGCGGGAATGCGCGCTTGATCGGCCGCTCCCGCGCGCAGTCCGACGCGCATCTGGGCCAGCAGATTCTCGAGGCCGAATCCTTGCGGCGACTGCCGCACCCTTTGGTAGAGATCGAGCACCCTGTTCACCGGCGCCAACCTGGCAGCCAAACCAGGAAACTCGGCGACACGTGACAACACAGATTCCGTGACATGGTCCGACGGTACCTGGTCGATTGCCATGATAAACGAATAAGGCAACTGCTTTGCAGCAGGATGAAGCGCAAGTTAAAAGCTGATGAAATGTGGTCCAGGTAAGCCGGAGAGTAACCAGCAGTAACCGCAGCTCTTGCGGAGAATGAATCTCGACTTCTAGGTCTCAAGGCGGAAGCGCGTCTCGGCCAGAGCGTAGAGTCGCCGCCATACCAGCCGATTGATCGTCACCACTGTGGCCGACATCATGATGGTCGCGGCGAGAAGCAGATCGAAATTACCCTGATCTGTCGCTTGCGAGATGGTCGCCCCCAAACCGGCTGTGGTATAGATGTGGCCCTTGAAGTGGAAATACTCCGCCACGATGCTGGCATTCCATGCGCCTCCAGAGGCGGTCACCAGCCCGGTAACCAGGTAGGGGAAAATTCCAGGCAGAATCAGCTTCTTCCACCGCGCCAGCCCGCGCAGCCGGAAAACCGAGCAGCACTCTTTCAAATCGGTCGGGAGAGCGATCGTCCCTGCAATCACATTGAACAGGATGTACCACTGGGTTCCGAGCAGCATCAACACGATCGACCCCATCCCGAGTCCGCCACCGACTCGAATCAGCACCAACAGCACCACCGGGAACAAAGCGGTCGCCGGAACCGAAGCGGCAATCTGCGCCAGCGGCTGCGCGATGCGGGCCAGCCGCGGACTGAAGCCGATGGCCACGCCCGCCGGGACCGCCCACAGCGCGCCGAGCAGCAACGCCAGATTCACGCGAAGGAATGTCATACCCAGGCCGATTCCAGCCTCCTGCAGCTCTGCCTTCTGCAGTCCGGTCAGCAGCATCGCGACGCGAACCAGGCCGTAGCCGATCGCGGCCAGCAGGCACAGCGCCAGGACGCGCGTGAGCCAGATCTTCCAGGCTTTGCGCTCCGCCGGTTTGTCGCCGGAGTGAACCTGTGAAAAATACAACATGAGGCGCTCGCTGAGCGGGCACACGGTTTTCGTGCGGATGCGCGCCAGACTGCGCGAATGATTGATTAAATTGAGCACCCACGACTGCTGCGTCTCGGTGCTTTCCACCTGCTCCACCTTGAATTTCTGAGCCCACGCAATAACCGGACGCCAAATGAACTGGTCCAGCAGCACGATGACCGCAATCATGGTTCCGATGCCCCACAGAATGGACCTTGTGTCGCCCGCGCTGGCCGCAGTTTGCAGATACGATCCCAGGCCGGGCAACCGGAAATCGCGCGAACCGAGCACGAACATCTCGCAGGCCATCAGAAAAAACCAGCCCCCCGCCACGGACATCATCGAGTTCCACACCAGTCCAATTGCCGCGAATGGCAATTCCATCTCGACGAAGCGCTGCCACCAACTGAAACCGTAAACTTTGGCCGCTTCCCGCATCTCCGTGGGAATGCTTTTGAGCGAGGCGTAGAAGCTGAAGGCCATGTTCCATACCTGGCCGGTAAAGATCAGCAGGATTGCCCCGGCCTCCACGCCCAGCTGCCGGCCGGGAAACAGCGCCACCATGGCCAGCATGACCGGCGGCAGAAAGCTGAGCACGGGAATGGATTGCAGCACATCGAGCAGCGGGATCATGAAGCGCTCGGCGCGGCGGTTGTAGGCCGCAATGTATCCATACACCAGCGTAAACGCGAGGCTCAGCCCATAGGCAATTGCAATGCGCAACAGCGAATAGCCGGCATAGGCTGGGAGCGCCAGCGGGCTGCGCGAAATCTCAACCTCCGGCGTGAACGGCCCCAGCCACGTGCGGCCGACCACCAGCAGACCGTAGAACAGTGCGATTCCTGCCGCGCCCATGAGCAAGTCAGGCAGATAGGAAATCTCGATGCTGGGCAGCCGCGTCCACAGGCGGTACGCCGAGAATCCCCGCAGGCCAGCGGATTGTTTGGTGTGGGTCATCGAGTGCGGGTTCAGGATTTCGGAGCAGAAACCGAGTCGTGATTTGGGACCGGTGCAGATTCGGCTGGCGACGGCGGTTCAGTCAGCACCAGCCGGCCGTGCTCGCGGTCATAGTCAAAGATCTCGGCGTATCGGCCCCAGTTCATCGCGGTTTCGAACTGGCGCTGCACCTCATCTTCGGCAAAATGCTCGTCAAGAATGTCATGAAAAAATTCGTCCGCGATCGAGTGATCCGATTTCCGTTTCAGGATGTTGTCAATTTGCTTCAAAATGGTTACATGATCCAGAGCCGCCTGCCGGAACAGGACTTTGCGCTGCTGAATGTCGGCCTCGGCAAAGGCTGCTCCCTGGGGTGAAATCTGCACGTCGCCCTCTTTCAGCCAGGCAAAACCGAGCAGCACGCAGGCCTCGAGAATCGGCAGCAGATCTTCCACGTCCATCACTAATTGCTCAGCCAGCCGAAACAAATCCTCGTGTCCACCGCGATCCTGCAGAAATTCCAGCAGGCCCGCGATCCCGCCCACGCGCGCGTGCGGCAGCATCTGGTACTTGGCCGTGCGAACGGGTGCCTCCTGCTTCTTTACCGCTGCTTTGGTCAGGCCGCCTGGCGGAAGAATAATCTCCGCGGTGGTTTCGGCGTCGGGCAGCGCATGCTCAACCTCAGGTTCGGTCATCACCTTGTAGATGTAGTCCACCAGTTCCACAAAACGCGCGGACTTCCGATCCCTCGGATGCTTCAGACGTATGTTGAAATCCGACCGCACGCGCGCCGGGTTTCTTCCCAGCACCATCACGCGGTCGGCCATCATGACTGCCTCTTCAATGTTGTGCGTAACGATGAAGATCGCGCTGGTCGGCATCTTCTTGTTGAGCCAGAGTTCGAGCAGTTCACCGCGGAGGTTCTCGGCGGTGAGAACATCGAGCGCGGAGAAGGGCTCGTCCATGAACAAGACTTCCGGTTCCACGACGAGGGCGCGGGCGAATCCCACCCGCTGCTTCATGCCGCCGGAAAGTTCCTTGGGATAAGCTGTTTCGAATCCGTCAAGACCGACCGTGTCGAGAGTTCGCAGAGCGCGCTTGTGACGCTCCACAGCCGGCACGCCGCGCGCCTCCAGCGGAGCCTCCACGTTCTCGAGCACCGTGAGCCAGGGAAAGAGCGCGAAGCTCTGGAATACGATGGCCACGTTCGGCATCTGGCCGTTGAGCGCCTTGCCGTGCCAGAGGATCGTTCCGGCAGTCGGCTGGGCGAGCCCGCTCAGCATGCGCAGCAGGGTGGATTTGCCGCAGCCCGACGGCCCCAGCAAGGCAATGATCCTTCCCGGCTCGATCACGAAATTGGTCGTGCCCACGACCTGAATCCGCGTGCCATCCGGCTGCGGATAGGACTTTTCGATCCCGACGGCTTCGACAATCGCTTCGCTCACACCAACACTCCTCTAATCCCTATACCAGATTCGCAGAGAGGATGTTTCAAAAGTATGTTTCCGGCAAGGAGCCAAACCCCTCAGGGGCTAAAGCCCGCACTGTTATGGGATCTGAGCGGCACGGCTGAAGCCGTGCCCTACCCGGCCGCCCGGCTTCAGGCGGCAAAGCTGTCATCCGCTGACCCGGCGAATGGCCTCGGCAGCCGATCAGTGACCTCAGCCAGAAGGGCCAGCTTCGCGGTCAGTTCACTGCTGAGCCGGCCAGGATCAAAGCGCCAGCGCCAGTTGCCGAGATGCAGACTCGGCGTGTTCATGCGGGCTTCGCTACCCAGACCCAGCACGTCCTGCAGCGGAACAATGCTCAACGCCGCCGGCGAGCACTGCGCGCCACGGATGAATCCCCAATGAATGCCATCGTGGCTCGGTCCCAGGTAAGCCTCGGCGTTGCGACGCTCGTGCTCGGCCGCCCCGGAAAGCCACCAGCCCACCACCGTGTCGTTGTCGTGAGTGCCGGTGTACATGACCTTTTCCGCTGCCCGATGCGGCAGATAGATGTGCGCGCCCTCATCTCCGAACGCGAATTGCAACACCGCCATGCCCGGAATCTGCAGCCTGTCGCGCAGGGCATGCACTGCCGGCGTGATATAACCCAGATCCTCGGCAAAAAAGGGCAAGCCACCCAGCGCCTCGCGGAGCTTCAGAAAAAAATCGTCCCGGGGGCCATCCACCCAGCGCCCATTGATGGCCGTTGTTTCGCTTGCAGGAATCTCCCAGAACTGGTCGAATCCCCGGAAGTGATCGAGCCGGACGTAGTCGAAGTTCTGCGTGGCCCAGCGCAGCCTCTGGATCCACCATTCGTACCCGCTTGCCTTCAGTGCATCCCAGCGGTACAACGGAGTGCCCCAACGCTGTCCGGTTTCGCTGAAAGAATCCGGAGGCACTCCCGCGACGACCTCAGGCTCAAGTTTTTCATCCAACCGGAAAAGTTCGCGATGCACCCATACATCGGCGCTGTCATGATTCATAAAGATGGCGACATCGCCCACGATGCGGATGGCGCGCTCGGCGCAATAACGACGCAGCGCCCGCCACTGTTCGTAGAAAGCAAACTGCAGCGCGCCTCGAACCTGGATGTCGGCTGCCAATTCCTTGCGGGCGGCCGTTAAGGCCGACGGTTCACGATAGGCGAGATCATGCGGCCACTGGTTCCAGCATGCCAGCTTGTGCCGCGCACGGAGTGCATCGAAGAGTACAAAATCATCCAGCCACCAGGCATTTTTCTGCCGGAATTCCTCCATGCGTCTCCGAACTTCACTTGAGGCGGTGCCCAGGAAGTTCCGAGCCGCTTCGAACAGCAGCGGCATTTTCCGTGCGAAAACCTGATCGTATTCCACGGGACCGCAGCCGGGCTCCAGGCCAGTCAACTTCGCCGAGCCGAGTTTCCCCAGGTCAATCCAGCCGTGCTCAGCCAGCCGTTCCAGGCTGATCAGCAGAGGATTTCCGGCAAACGCCGAGGTTGAGGAATAGGGCGAGTTGCCGTAGCCGATTGGGCCCAGCGGCAGAACCTGCCACAGGCCCTGGCGGGCGGAAGCGAGAAAGTCCACAAAGCGGTAGGCGGCCGGGCCAAAATCGCCGATGCCGCCGCGCGAAGCGAGCGACGTGGGATGTAACAGGATGCCTGCGACGCGCGGAAAAGACATGTCTCGGCCGCTACATTCCCTGCTCGCTTCCCGTGCGGGTCAGGGTCTTCATTTCTTCCTGGTTGATCTTGATCTTGCCTGACTTCTCCATCCCGTCCCGCAGGCTGGTCACGAAAAGGCCGAAAAGCTCCTGCTGCTTGGACTGCAGCAGCGAATCGCGAATTTGATCGCGCTTGGCGGCGAAGTCCGCCTCCGAGGGCTCCTGGTGTTCGAGCAGGGCCAGAACGACGCCATCCCCGCCGCTCATGATCGGGCCGCTGATTTCTCCCGGCTTCATGTTGAAAGCCGCGGAGGCCTGGCCGGTCATTGAACCCACGGCCGGAACCTGGCCATCGGGCAAAACAAAGTCACTGGTCTTCATCGTCGCGCCCAGTTCCTTGGCCGCGCGCTTCAGATCGTGCTCGGCCTTGGCCCGGTCGGAAAGTTCCTGAGTCTTCTGAATGAGCAGACGGTTCGACCGCTCGTTCTTAAATTCACCCTCCACCCGGCTGCGAATCTCCTCAAGTGTCGGCGTGGCCGCCGGCTTGATGCCGAGCAACTGAAACACGGCAATTCCCTGGGACGCCGGAGCTACGTCCGGCGGTGACTTTTCCGCCGCAGTGAACACCGCATCCATAAATTGGTTTGCCGGCCCCAGTCCCGGCAGCGTATCCCGGCGGGCAAAAAAATCTGTCGTGATCACAGGAATGCCCTGCGCGGCGGCGGCCGCATCCAGTCCCTGCGCGCGAGCCTGCTTCAAAAGATCTTCGGCCTTTTTCTCGGCGACTTGCTGCCCTTTCTGACGCTTCAGGATCGGCTCGCTCTGGTCTTTGACCTCGTCCAGCGACTTGACATGCGCATCGTGCTTGTCGTCGAGACGAATGATATGAAATCCGTCGCTGCTCTTCACGACCCCGCTGATCTGCCCTTCCGCCAGCGCGAACGCGGCCTTCTCAAACTCGGGCGTCATCTGGGCCCGGCCAATCCATCCCAGAGAGCCGCCCACGTTTGCGCTGCCCGGGTCTTCTGAATACTTCTTCGCCAGCTCGTCAAACTTGGCGCCGTTTTTGAGTTGCTTTGACAGATCATCGGCGCGATGCTGGGCCTCGGCTACTTTGTTGTCGTCCAGCTTGCCATCAGCCCCGGGCAAGGGCATCTTGATCCAGATGTGGCTGACCTTGACCTGTTCCGGCACGCGGTATTCGTCGCGATGCTGATCGTAGTACGCGCGGAAATCGTCCCGCGTCACCTGCACGCCGTCCTCTATCTTGCTCGTGTCAAGCAACGCGTACTTAACCTTCCGCTTTTCCGGGACGGAGTTGGCATAGGTGCCCTTGTGGCTGTCGTAGAACGCCTTGAGCTCTGCCTCGGTGGGATGCAGGCCCTTCTTGATGTCGTCCTGCTTCAACACCGCGTAGTCAAACTTGACCTTCGAATTCTGCTTGATGAACTGTTCATGAATCTCGGCTGTGCTCGCGCTGGCGCCGCCGGAAATGAGCGCCTGCAGTTTGCTGATCAGAATCTCATTGCCGACATCGCCCTCGAACTTGGTCGGAGTCAGATTCGCTCTCTGCAGCATGTCCTCATATTCCTGCTCCCCGATAAAGTTGCCGCCCGGAAAAAAAGTTGCCGCATAGCGACCGTGCTGCAATTCGTCTTTCACTTCCTCGGGCGTAACGTGCAGCCCCATGTGCGTGGCTTCGGCGACCAGGGCCTGGCGCGTGATGAGTTGCTCGGCGGCGCGCTGTGCGAAAAACGGCAACAACATCCCCACGTTGGGGCCGCCCTGCGGCATCTGCTGTTGCAACATCAGCTTGGCGGTCTGGCGGACATCATCACTACTGATGTCGTTGCCATCCACCTGAGCGACAACTCCTTTGCCGAACCCGCCAAAGTTGTAGCTTATGCCGGAGCTTCCACTGCTGGGCACGAGGTACCACACCATGGAAACGCAGATCAAAAGGAGAATGCCGCCGAGAAGGTACTTCGTGAGCGGCCCAGGGGTTTGCAGGAATCGAATCATCTTCTTGTCACTCCGAGAGAGAAAGGCGAATTGTTTATTATAAACCAGCCGGTCTGGTCGGACCCTCGCGCTTTGCTCGCGTCGGGTGTCCCAGCCTTGAGTTTTTCTTTCTGTTGTGAGGACCGCTCCCGAATCTCGGCATACAGCTGAGGGACGAGGAACGAGCCTGGATTCGCCCATTCCTTCGCTGTGCCCGATGCCATTACTATGGAGGGCTCGGCGAACCACAACGGCTTGCACTGTATGGTCTATCGGATTGAAGGAGGCTGCCATTCTAACTCTGGGCATTGACGTCGGAACCGGTGGGACGCGCGCCCTGGTGCTCGATGAGCAGGGCCGCGTCGTCGGCTCTGCGACCGAGGAACACGCGCCCTTTGCCTCACCGCAAATCGGATGGGCAGAGCAGCAACCGGAAGACTGGTGGCGGGCTTGCTGCGTCGCCGTGCCGAAGGCCCTTGAACGTGCGCGCGTGCAGCCGGAGGACATTGCCGGTGTAGGCTTCTCCGGTCAGATGCATGGCGCGGTCATGCTCGATGAGCAGGGAAAAGTGGTACGGCCGGCGCTGATCTGGTGCGACGTGCGCACGAATTCGCAGTGCCAGGAGCTGACAGAGAAAATCGGAGCGGCACAGTTGATCCAGGCCACGTGCAATCCGGCGCTGGCCAACTTCACGCTCACCAAGCTCATGTGGGTACGTGAGCATGAACCGGAGAACTGGAAGCGTGTGCGCTCGATCATGCTGCCCAAGGATTACGTCCGCTGGCGGATGACCGGCGAACGGGCCATTGATATGGCCGATGCCTCGGGCACTTTGTTGCTGGACGTGGCCCGTCGGCGCTGGTCCCGGTTTATGCTCGACGCCGCGGCGATTGACGAACGTTCACTGCCGGCGTTATTTGAGTCACCGGATGTGTGCGGCAAAATCAACACCGACGGCGCCAGGGCGCTGGGCTTACGGCCGGGTACGCCGGTTGTCGCCGGCGCCGGCGATCAGGCCGCGGGTGCGGTTGGAATGGGCATTGTGGCTCCTGGCACGGTGAGCGCCACGATCGGGACGTCAGGCGTGGTGTTTGCCGCTACCGATCGTCCTGCGCTCGAGCCGGGAGGGCGGCTGCACACTTTCTGCCATGCGATTCCGGGGCGCTGGCATGTAATGGGGGTAACGCAGGCGGCGGGATTGTCCCTGCGCTGGTTCCGCGATCAGTTCGGGGCGGGCAAAGACGGCGACGGCGAGAAAAAAGACGGGCGCGATCCCTACGAGCATCTGACCGACGAAGCCGCGAAAGTTCCGGCTGGATGCCAGGGGCTGTTGTGGACTCCTTATCTGATGGGCGAACGCACGCCACACCTTGATCCCAACGCGCGCGGTGCGCTGGTCGGTTTAACAGCGACCCATACCCGCGCCCACGTGATTCGAGCCATTCTTGAGGGCGTGGCTTTCAGCCTGCGCGACACATTCACCTTGTTCGATGAAATGAATGTTGCGGTCAAGCGCATCCGCTTAGGCGGCGGCGGTGCGCGGTCTGCCCTGTGGCGGCAGATTCAGGCGGATGTCTACGGACATGAAGTTGAGATCGTCGCGGCGGAGGAGGGTGCAGCCTACGGAGCGGCGATCCTGGCGGGAGTCGGGGCCGGCATGTGGAAGTCGGTGGACGAAGCGTGCTCTGCCGTGGTGCGCGTGGCCAAGACGGTCGAGCCGCAGCCCGACGTGGTGCGCATCATGAACGCGAACTACGCCGCGTACCGGCGGGTGTATGAGGCAACCAAGAGCATCTTCGCGTCATGAGCGATGTGCTCGGCGCGCTGAACCCGTAATCTCTATTCCATTCCCAACTGCTTCTGAATCTGCTCCAGCGGCACACCCTTGGTCTCCGGAACCAGCGTCTTCACCCAGATGAGCTGAAGAACCATCATTGCGGCAAAGAACGAAAAAATATACCCGGGCGGAAAGACGGCAACCATTTTCGGGAAGAAAGTGGTGAGCAGAGCGGCGAAAACCCAGTGAGTAGTACTGCCTAGCGTCTGGCCCTCCGCCCGATGACGATTGGGGAATATCTCAGAGATGAACACCCAGATAACGGCCCCCTGGCCGATCGCGTGAGCCGCGATGAATGCAAAGATGCAAACCGGCACGATGGAGAAATGTTCGGTAAAGAACGCCCAGGCAACAAGGCCGAGGGAAGCGATGTAGCCAAAGGAGCCGATGTAAAGCAGCGTGCGCCGTCCAAGCCGGTCAATCAGCCACAACCCGACAAAGGTGAATACGAGATTGGTGACGCCAATCCCGACGGATTGCAACAAGGCCGCCTTGGCCGCCAGGCCGGTGAGCTCGAAGATTCGAGGAGCGTAGTACAGAATCGCGTTGATGCCGGAGAGTTGGTTGAAGAAAGCAATCAGGATGGCGAGCAGGATCGGTTTGCGGAGACGGCGAGTCCAGAAGTGCCCCAATGAGGCCGGTTCCGAAGATGCAGCTGCAATCGCGTCCGCCTCGGCTGCGATTTCGGCTGGTGCAAGGTCAGGCTCGCCCCGCTGCAGGACCTGCAAAGCCGCCTCGCGATCGCCCTTCCGGCTTAACAACCAACGCGGGCTTTCGGGCAGGCCGAAGCACAACATCGTGTAGAGAAGGGATGGAAACGCGGCCACACCCAGCATCCAGCGCCAGGCATTTTCGCCGATGCCAGCCAGCAGCGCGTTCGAGACGAAGGCGATCAGGATGCCAAAAACAATGTTGAACTGAAACATGCCGGCAAGGCGTCCACGGTGCTTGGGCGGTGCAATCTCGGAAATGTACATCGGAGCGACCACCGTCGAGATGCCAATCCCCAAGCCGCCAACAAAACGCGCGGCAATGAAAATGGACACATTGGGCGCCAAACCTGACCCCACCGCACCGACCAGATAGAGAACGCCGATCCAAAGTAGGGTTGCTCTACGCCCGAACCGGTCAGCGGGCCAGCCGCCGACCAAAGAACCCACGACGGTGCCATACAGCGCCGAGCCCATGGCGATGCCGTGCAGGCCGGGACTCAGAGACCAGAGTGTCTGGATAGTCTTTTCTGCGCCGGAAATCACGACCGTGTCAAAACCGAAGAGAAACCCGGCCAGAGCAGAGGTGAGCGACCAGAAGAAGATGCGAGCATTCATGGTAGGAAAACATGGAGCTTACCACAGAGGCGAGGCGGTTGACTGTGATTCAGACGGGAGGCGCAGTTTCTTGCGAACTGCTCTCAACCCGTGGTCAGCGGATAGCCCCTTTCCCGCCAGCCGCGGATGCCGCCGTCCATCGAAATCACGTTGGTGTAGCCCATTTTCTGCAGATTGTCGGCGGCCAATGCGGAGCGGTAACCACCGCCGCAATAAAGAATCATTTCCCGGTTGAGATCCGGCACGCGCTCCTCGATGTCACGCTCAATGACGCCTTTGCCCAGATGAATCGCGCCGGGCAGGTGGTCTTTAGCGAATTCGCTTTCTTCGCGTACATCCACAAGCAAAAACTTGTCGCCACGATCCATGCGGGCTTTCACCTCGTCCACATTGGTCTCGCGCACACGGGTTTTGGCGTCATCAACTATTTTCAGAAAGCGGGGAGGATGCTGGTGGGCCATCAGAGCTCCTTCATGCTGATTCGCAGGTGGATGAGACACCGCGCTCAACATGGTACCAAGCCGCGGCAGGATTGTGCATGATAGGAGTGCGGCTGCGCTTGGATTAGCATGAACCTGTGCCGCGGAAAGATGCAGCCCGCAGAACCGGCTTGGCGCGCGCTCTGTCGAAGCTGGGATATTGCTCGCGCTCACAGGCTACGGAACTGATTCGCGCCGGCCGCGTGCGACTCAACGGGAGCGTGCGGCGCAATCCGGAGACGCCGGTTCGCTTGGGACTCGACTGCATTACGGTGGATGGTGGCGCCGTTGCGGCACTGGAGAAGATCTATCTCGTAATGAACAAACCGCGCGGGCTGGTAACGACGGCGTCAGACGAAAAGGGCCGCGGGACTGTCTATAGCTTGTTGGAGAAGGCAGACGAGAACTTGCCCTGGGTCGCTCCGGTCGGGCGACTGGATAAGGCCAGCGAGGGCCTGCTGTTGCTTACCAACGACTCGGAGTGGGGAGCGCGAATCGCTGCACCGGCAACGCATCTCGAAAAAACTTACCACGTGCAGATCGGGACAACCGCTGGGGAGAAGCTGGCCGCGGCGATGGTGAGTGGGGTGAGAACAAAAGACGGCGACTTTCTGCGCGCTGGTCGAGGCCGCCTGCTGCGTACAGGAGAAAGGAACTGCTGGCTCGAGATCACGCTCGACGAAGGCAAGAACCGGCAGATTCGGCGCATGCTGGCTGCGCTTGGAGTGGAAGTGTTGCAGCTGGTGCGCGTGGCGATCGGACCGTTACCGCTGGGAGAGTTGGCGAAGGGGACATACCGGCGTTTGAGAACGGAAGAGAAACTCGCTTTGGATCGCGCAATGACTGACCTCGGACCTCAGACCTCAGGCGCCGGACCTCGACGGTCAAACTTCAGCCCGGGGTGCCAATAGCATGTTTGAATCCATTTTGGTGGCCCTTGGAGAATGCCGCCGATCCGGTGATCACTGGCACTCTGGAATGAAATGAATAGTGTATTTCTATTATTTCGCGCCGCAGGTCTCGCTGTATAAGGTTGTCTGCGCGTGATTTCGCTCTGTGGGCGATCTCACAAGTTCGGTTCTGCGTCGTGGTCGTCGTGGTCATGGGGGAAGCGCCAACATCTGGTGGAGTGGCCGCCCGCACCCTGTTGTGGCTGGTGTGGTTCCTGATTCTGTCAGCGGCCTATCTCTACACTTTTCCGCAACCGAATATCTTCTATGCGGGTGTGGTCCTTCTGCACGCTCTTGGAGGAACTCTCGCCGCGATCCTGCTAATTCCCTGGTTATCCCGCTTGCTGCGCCGCGGAAGTGTCGCCTCACGAGGAGGTTGGTTTTTCGTCGCCGCCGGAGCCGTCCTCGGTTTGATCCTCATCAAGACGGGAACTCCGCGCGCAGAATGGAACAAGCTCTATTCCCACATCGTTATTTCACTCGCGAGTGTGGCCCTCCTGATCGCGGGCTGGCTGGAGAACCGGCGATCATCGAAGGCCGGCGTGGGCGCAACCATCCTTCGTGTCACGATCTGTCTCGCGCTCTTTGGCGGCCTCGGCTACGGAGCGCGATACATTCGCGAGAGTTGGCAGGCGCGCAGTCGCATCCAAAATCCGACCATGCCGCCCGACAGCATGAATGGCGAAGGCGATGGCCCCTCCGGTCCATTCTTCCCCAGTTCGGCCCAGGTTTACGGCGGACAAAAAATTCCCAGCAAGTTCTTCATGGAGTCAGACTCGTGCAAGCGCTGCCACGAAGATATCTACAACCAGTGGTTCAGCTCGGCGCACCATTTTTCGTCATTCAACAATCAGTGGTACCGCAAGTCGATCGAATACATGCAAGACACGATCGGTACTCGGCCGTCGAAGTGGTGCGGCGGCTGCCATGATCCAGCCGTCCTCTACGCCGGGATGATGGACACACCGATCAAGCAGATCGTGCACCGGCCGGAAGCACAAGCGGGACTGGGTTGCATGATGTGCCACTCCATCGCCGACGTGAAGAGCACAATGGGCCAGGGCGACTTTTATCTGGAGTATCCCAAGCTGCACGAGCTGGCGGCGACGCAAAACCCGGTCGCCCGCGCGCTGCATGATTTTCTGATCAAGCTGAATCCGGAGCCGCACCGGCGGGTGTTCCTGAAGCCTTTCATGCGCGAGCAGACGGCGGAATTCTGCTCTTCGTGCCACAAAGTGCACCTCGACGTGCCCGTCAACCACTATCGCTGGTTCCGCGGCTTCAACGAATACGACAACTGGCAGGCCAGCGGAGTTTCGGGTCAGGGGGCGCGCTCGTTCTACTATCCGCCGAAGCCACAGCAGTGCGCCGATTGCCACATGCCGATGGAAGCGTCAAAAGACATGGGCAACATCAACGGCTTTGTTCACTCGCACCGTTTTCCTGCGGCCAACACAGGCCTCCCGACTGCGAATGCGGATGCAACCCAGCTCAAGCTGACGGAAGATTTTCTGAAGAACGGGCAGTTGACAGTCGATATTTTCGCCTTGTCTCCGGCACAGGCGCCCTTAAGGGCCGGAGCGGCGACTCAGTCAGAGCTCTCGACCACGTTCGCTGTGGGAGAAGAAGCCGAGAACAAGGTTGCCGAGTCGAGTGAACAACTTGTTCCCATTACGGCTCCGTTGAATCGCGTGCAGCCTGCGTTGCGTCGGGGCGACACGGTGCGCGTGGACGTGGTCGTGCGCACCAAGAAGGTCGGTCACTTCTTCCCAGGCGGCACGGTTGATGCCTACGATACTTGGCTCGAACTGAAGGGGACTGACGACAAGGGGCAGACGATCTTCTGGAGCGGCATGTTTGAGGACAACGGTCACGGTCCAGTCGAAAAGGGAGCCCACTTCTACCGCTCGCTCCAGATTGACGGGCACGGGAACCCCATTAACAAGCGCAATGCCTGGGCGACGCGGGCCGTGGTGTACGTGCGGCTGATTCCGCCGGGAGCAGCCGACACCGTGCATTACCGCATGTTCATTCCCGAGAACGCGGGCAACCAGATCACGCTGCATGCGCGGCTGTGCTACCGGAAGTTTTCGTGGTACGGAACGCAGGAAGCATTTGCTGGCCAGCCTGATCCGAACGCTCCTCCCGATTCAGTCTCGCCGGACTACGACGACCGTCCCACCGTGTTCACAGCATCGCTGAGTGGCGTTTCGGCAAAAGAAGAGAAAATTCCAGACTTGCCCATCGTCGCCATCGCCGAAGATGAAGTCACGCTGCCGATAGTTGCTCGCAACACGCCTGCAGCTTTGCCGAAGACAATTGTCCGCAAAGAGGAATGGCAGCGCTGGAACGATTACGGCATCGGCCTGTTCCTGCAAGGAGATTTGAAAGGCGCGGCGGCGGTGTTCCAGAAAGTGACCGAGGCAGACCCGACCAATCCTGACGGCTGGGTAAACATTGGCCGCTGTGCGGTGCAGGAAGGCGACATGGCGCGGGCGCGACTGGTGCTGGAGAAGGCTTTGGCTCTTGCACCCAACCTTGCCCGAGCGAATTTCTTCTACGCGAAAGTCCTGCGCGCGGACGGCAATTATGACGGCGCCGCCGACCGACTGCGAATTGTGCTGGCGCAGTATCCGCGCGACCGGGTCGCGCTCAATGATCTGGGGCGCGTGCTGTTTCTCCAACGCAAATATGAAGACGCGGTGAAAATTCTGCAATCGGTGCTGGCGATCGATACGGAAGACCTGCAGGCGCACTACAACCTGATGCTCTGCTACAACGGCCTGGGTAACGAGAAGTTGGCTGAGGAGCATCAGGCGCGGTACCTGCGGTTCAAGGCAGATGAGTCGTCGCAGGCAATCACCGGTCCTTACCGCCGGCTTCATCCGGAAGACAATAACGAGCGGCAAGCGGTGCATGAGCATGTTTCGGTGCCACTGCCCACCCTGGGCATGAACCGTGTAGGGGCGGACGCCCCCGTCCGCCCGGCCGGGCAAAGCCCGGCACCCACTTCCGTTGGAGCCTCGAGATAATGCCGCTTCGAAACACCAAACTCACCACGGAGGCACAGAGACACAGAGAAAGCAACCTTCCCTTCTTTGGTTTTCTGTGTGTCTCCGTGTCTCTGTGGTGGATTCTGCCCTGTACCGCCCAGCAGATCCATTTCCGAGACATCACCGCGCAGGCCGGAATCCATTTCATCCACAACAATGGCGCTTTCGGGAAAAAGTGGCTGCCGGAAACCATGGGCCCGGGCTGCGCCTTCATTGATTACGACAACGACGGGTATCCCGACATCCTTCTGATCAACGGCGAAGATTTTCCCGGGCACCCTCACGGCGGTGCCACGACGCTCAAGCTCTACCACAACAATCACGATGGCACCTTCACCGACGTGACGCGTCGGGCGGGCCTGGCCGTGCCGATGTACGGACTCGGCGTAGCCGTTGGCGATTACGATAACGACGGATTTGACGACATCTTCGTAACTGCGCTGGGACAGAGCCATCTCTTTCACAATAACGGCAACGGCACTTTTACGGACGTAACGAAATCTGCCGGGATGTGGGGACCAAACGAATTTTCCACCAGCGCGGCCTGGGTAGACTACGATCGCGACGGCAAGCTCGATCTGGTGGTCGCGAACTATGTGCAGTGGAGCGAGCAGACCGATCTCTACTGCACGATCGACGGCGCGCACAAGTCGTATTGCACGCCGGAGTCCTACAAAGGCGCGTCAGTGCGGCTATGGCACAACCTGGGCGGCGGCAAGTTTGAAGATGCTACCGAGAAGGCGGGGCTGAGCAATCCGACTTCGAAGAGCCTGGGCATTGCCATTCTCGATTACAACGGCGACGGCTGGCCCGACATTCTGATTGCCAACGACACCGAGCCTAACAAGCTTTACCTGAACAAGCGAGATGGAACGTTTGAAGAGCGCGGCGTTTCCGCCGGAATCGGCTTCAGCGAGGACGGCATTGCGCGCGCCGGCATGGGAGTGGACGCGGCCGACTACGACCGCAGCGGCCATGCCAGCGTGCTCATCACGAACTTCGCCAACCAGATGGTGTCGCTCTATCATAACGAGGGCAACGGCCTGTTTGTGGACGAAGCTCCGCAGTCCGAAATCGGTCGTGCCACGCTCGTTACACTGGGCTTCGGCTGTTTCTTCTTCGATTACGACAATGACGGCTGGCAGGATGTATTTGTTGCCGACGGCCACATCGAGGATGGAATCGAGCGCGTGCAGAAACGCGTAAGCTATGCCGAGCCGGCGCATCTGTTCCGTAATCTTGGCGGAGGAAAATTCGCCGAGGTGACGGCGCAGATGGGGAGGGCCTTCGCCGCGCCAAGAGTGGCGCGGGCCGCGGCTTACGCCGACATCGATAACGACGGCTTCCTCGATATTCTGCTCACTACGAATGGAGGCCGGGCGTATTTGTTCCACAACGAGGGCGGCGCGAATCACAGCCTGCGGATCAAATTGGTGGGCACAAAGTCGAATCGAGGCGGCATCGGCGCAGTGGTTCGCGTGACCTCGGGCAGTGACAAGCAATGGAAGATGCTGCGCTCTGGTTCGAGCTATCTGGCGCAGAGTGAACTCGTGCTGACTTTCGGCCTGGGCTCGCAAACCAAAGCCGACACGCTTGAGATTCAATGGCCCAGCGGGCAGGCGGACAAACTCACGAACGTCAATGCCGGACAGACCATCGCAGTGCAGGAAGGCAAGGGGGTGATTGCCAGTAGGGTTTATGTCAGGCCGGCGGCGGCGTCGGCAGGGAAATAGGGCACGACCACTCAAGGGTTGTCATTCCGAGGAGCAAATGCGACGAGGAACCTGCTGTCTGCTGCCGCCTCCACAAAAGCAGGTTTCTCGGATTGCTCGAAATGACAGACTGTCTCGTCTAACGCGTAATCTCTGATATATCCGTGATTGGCGACGCCGTCTGTGGTTAAATCTTGATCAGATGAACCCGAAAATCGTATCTGCTTTCATCGCGGTATTCTTGGCCGCGTTTGGCCTGTTCTCGACGGCTCCCCAGATTCAGCCTAAGACTCCGAATCCGACGGAAGCGGCACGGCTGAACAATCTCGGCTGCGCCTATATGAACCAGCAACTGTTCGAGAAGGGACTGAAGGAATTTCAGCAGGCGGCAGAGGCCGATCCCAAGCTCGTGATTGCCCGTCTGAACCAGGCCGTTGCTTACATGAACCTGCAGAAGATCGACGAGGCCAAGGCACTGCTCGAGGACGTGATCCAGCAGGATCCGAAGAATCCGAACGCGTGGTATAGCCTTGGCCTGTTGGCAAAGAATACGGGGGATGCGCAGGCGGCGATTGAGGCATTCACGCATGTGACCGAGATCGACCCGAACGACGCCGACACCTGGTATTTCCTGGGCACGGCCTACGTGCAGGCTAAGCAGTTTCCGCCCGCGGTTGACGCTTTCGAGCATGCCCTGAAAATTAATCCGCTGCATGCCTCGGCCGAGTTCGGATTGTCGCGGGCCTATCAGCAGTCGGCCGATGTGGACCATGCTCGCGAGCACCTGAAGCGATTTCAGTACATCACGCAGAACAAGATCGGCGCGCCGATGAGCCTGGCTTACGGCGAACAGGGCCAGTACTCGCGCGCGGTGGAATCGCCGCTGTCGGTGCTGAAGCCCCCGACGCAGATCAAGGTGAAGTTCGTGGATGTGACGAAGGAAGCGGGATTAATGTCAAGGTCGGATGAAAGCGTGTCGCTAATGACGACGAAAATGTTAAGTCCCGGCGCATGCTTCCTGGACTACGATGGCGATGGCCAACTCGACCTCTTCGTCGCGGACAACGGCCCAGAAGGCGGCCTTGGGCTCTTCCATAATGTAGGGAGGGGAAAATTCGAGGATGTCACAAAAAATGCCCAGCTGGACCCGAGATTACACGCATTCGGATGCACCGCGGGTGATTACGACAACGATGGCGCGACAGACCTCGTCGTGACCAGCCCAGCCGGTCTGCATCTGCTGCACAACGAAAAGAACGGAACCTTCAAAGATTCGTCCGATGCCGCGGGAGTCCTCAGCCACGTGCACAACCTGGGTGTCACCTTCGTCGATTACGACCACGACGGCGATCTGGACCTCTACGCGACTCTCATGCCATACAGAGAATGGGGCTGTCCGTCGGGCACGACATGCCCAACTCCTATCGTCATCGATACGTTCGAACGGGCCAACGCCATGTGGCGCAACAACGGCAACGGCACATTTTCGAACGTCACGAAAGACACGGGACTAGCCGCCGACGGTGGCGTGGCGGCGCTGGGAAGTGACTTTGACAATGATCGAGCAGTCGATCTAATTGTCTCGGGCTGGAAGTCTGCCACGATCTTCAAGAATCCCAGAGAAGGAAGATTTCAGGCGCTGCAACCCTGGGGTGCGGCAATGCCAAGTAATCCAAATGGTATTGCCGCACTCGATTTTGATCACGACGGCTGGATGGACCTAGCTTTCACCCACATGGGCGCACCAGGCCTTACGCTCTGGCACAACAACCACGGCAAGTCATTCGACCGAGTTCCCCTGCCCGAGACTAACTGGGTTCGCGCCTTCGGCGTAGCTGCCTTCGACTACGACAACGACGGCTGGGTTGATCTCGTGGCCGTCGGCGAGACGAAAGACGGCAAGGGCGAAATTAAGCTTTTCCGCAATCTCGGCCCTGACGGATTCAAAGACGTCACCGCCGACGTCGGCCTCGACAAGATTCATCTCGACAGCCCGCGCGCCATCATTACCGGCGACTATGACAATGACGGCGCTACTGATCTGCTGATCACGCAGAACCACGGGCCCGCCGTGCTGCTACGCAACGAGGGCGGCAATCAGAATCACTGGCTGCGCCTCGCGCTCAAGGGACTGAACGACAACAAGTCGGCCATCGGCACCAAAGTCGAAGTCTTCTCCGGCGGCAACCGGCAGAAATTCGAAATCTACGGCTCGAACGGCTACCTGGGCCAGAACTCGCCGTATCTCACCGTCGGCCTCGGCGATGCCAAAGAGGCCGACATCGTCCGCATGATGTGGCCCACCGGCGTGTTGCAGGACGAAATTCAGGTCGCCGGCGACAGGCAGCAGACCTTTCTCGAGGTGGATCGCCGCGGCAGTTCCTGTCCCACGCTCTTCGTGTGGAATGGTCAGCGTTACGAATTTGTTGCTGATACGTTGGGCGCGGGCGTGGTCGGCCACTGGATTGGCCCCGGCCAGCGCGATATTCCGCGGCCGGTTGAGTACATCAAGATTGACCGCAACATGGTTCGGGAAAAAAGGTCAGACCTCGGACCTCAGACCTCAGACCTCGGACGTCAGGCGACGACACAAACGGTTTGGCCGAGGTCCGACGTCCGAGGTCCGGGGTCCGTTTTGAGTTTCCGTTTCATGGAGCCGCTGGAAGAAGTCGTCTATCTCGATCAGGTGCGGCTGCTGGCGGTGGATCATCCGGCGGATGTTGATGTATATCCCAACGAATATTTCGCATCGAACCCGCCGTATCCCGAGTTCAAAGTCGTGGTGAGCCGCGACGCCCGCCCGCCCGCGGGCGCCTGGGACGAGCACGGTCACGACGTTCTGCCCGACCTCCTGGCGCATCGTTACTTTGGCGATTTCAAGTTGACGCAGTTTCTCGGATTTGCCCAGCCGCACAGCCTGACGCTTGACTTAGGCGAGCCGTATGGCGGTGGCCCGCTGTGGCTGCTGGCGCACGGCGAGATCGAATATTTCACCGCGAACAGCATGTATGCCGCGTCGCAAGCCGGAATTGAAGCCATCGCGCCCTACGTGGAAGCGCTGGTTGGAAATGAGTGGAAGCGCGTGATGGACGATATGGGATTTCCGGCTGGCGGTCCGCGGACGATGACTGCTGATCTGAGCGGCAAGCTGCCGAAAGGAACCCACAAAATTCGCATCACGACCAACCTGCAGATTTATTGGGACAACATTCTGATTGACCGGACCCCACAGGATACTGCAGGCTGCAAAAAAGCAGGTTCCTCGACTCGCGCCGACCGCGCGCTCGCTCGGAATGACAAGGATGGTTGTGAGCAGCGGCAATCGCAGACGCGTCTGACGCCAGTTCCTCTGGTCCACGCCGATCTCGAATTCCATGGATATCCTTTGAAGATCGAAGGCACGCCGCCGGGGAAGGTGCAGTACATCTATGAAAAGGCCAGCGCGACGGGGCCTTATACCCGTCCGGCTGGAACCTACACCCGCTACGGTGACGTGCTGCCGCTGCTGACCGCAATTGACGACAAGCTGGTGGTCTTCGGATCGGGCGATGAAGTGCAGCTGGATTTCGATCCATCGCATCTGCCCGCGCTGCCCGAGGGTTGGGTGCGCGACTACTTCTTCGTCGCCAACGGCTACGAAAAAGACATGGATTTCTACGCCGCGGAAGGAAACTACGTCGCTCCGCTTCCATTCCTAAGCATGGGCGAGTATCCCTACGGCCCCCCCAAGTCGTTTCCGCTCGACGACGTGCACCTGAACTATCTGCTCGAATACAACACGCGGCACATGTCAGGTAACGAGCAGCGGGGATATTGGTTCGACTACGGGAATCAACAATAGTGCTCACGGAATCGTTTTAATAATTGACATTTCCCCACTCCCATAATCCAATAGCGGTTTCCATGGAAACCACTAATACCTCCCCTTCCTCGACCGTCTCTGCGCCGCGGCTGCGCCGGACGCTCACCCTTTGGGACCTTGTCCTTTACGGCATCATCGTCATTCAACCCACCGCGCCTATGCCGGCCTACGGAGTATTTAGTAACGCAGGCCAGGGGCACGTGGTCACCTCCATTCTGATCGCCATGGTCGCCATGGTCTTCACGGCCATGAGTTATGGCCGTATGGCGCGGGTCTATCCCAGCGCGGGCTCGGCCTACACCTACGTGGGCCGCGAGCTGCACACCTCTCTCGGCTACGTCACCGGCTGGAGCATGACCATGGATTACATGGTCAATCCCTTGATCTGCACCATCTGGTGCTCGAAGGCGATGGCGGATCTGTTGACCGGGACGCGGTTTCAGGTTCCTTATCCTGGCCTGGTCTGGCCGGTATTTTTTGCCGGAATGTTCACCGTGCTCAACTTGCGCGGAGTGAAGACCTCGGCGCGCATTAACGCCGTCCTTTGCGCCGTCATGGGCGCCGTGATCCTGGCGTTCTTCTGGTACACGATCCGCTATATTTTTCGCATACCGCAATTTCCCGAGTCCTTTTTCCTGCGCCCGTTCTTTAACCCGCAGACTTTCACGGTGAACCGCGTGTTTCATGGCACGTCGGTTGCCGTCCTGACCTACATTGGCTTCGATGGTATTTCGACTCTGTCGGAGGAAGTGGACAATCCCAAGCGCAACATTTTTCTGGCCACGGTGCTGGTTTGCCTGATCACCGGTGTGCTGGCATCAGCGGAAGTTTACGGCGCGCAGTTGTTGAGTTTCCACCGCTTCGGCACCGACTTCGGCGTCTTCTCGCAATTTGGAGATGAGAACGTGTTCAGCCATGTCGCCGGGATCGCTGGCGGGGTTCTTATGACCAAGCTCATTAGCGTAACCCTGCTGATCGCTACCGTCGGCTCCGGCATGGGCTCGCAACTCGGGGCGGCTCGGCTGCTCTACGGCATGGGACGCAGCGGCGCCATCCCTAAGAAGTTCTTTGGCGCTATCCACCCGAAAACACATGTTCCCGCGAACAACGTGCTCTTCGTGGGCGTGACTGCACTGATCGGAGCTTTTCTCATCAGCTACGACAATGGCGCCGAGTTGCTGAATTTCGGCGCGCTCATCGCATTCATGGGCGTCAATCTGGCGGCGCTCACCCACTACTACATCCGGGGCAACGACCGCACTTTGGGGCAGTTGATTCCGCCGGTGCTGGGCTTTTTGATTTGTTTCTTCATTTGGATTCATCTGTCCACACTGGCCAAGATTGTGGGTTCCATTTGGATGATCGCGGGTATCGCTTTCGGAGCGTGGAAGACCAGAGGGTTTCAGAGCGATCTGGTGAATTTCGATGTGCCGCCGGAGGAGTGAGGGGGATTGGGCAATTTGGTAATTGGGTAATTGAGTAATTTGAAACCCCAAAGAGCGCGGTGACGCCTTCGGTTTTCAATTACCCAATTACCCGATTCCACAATTACCCAATGACGTTCTACTCTACGTTCCAGCCGCTAACTTCAACCGCAGGCTTCGCCGTTCCCAGTTCACTCGCGCGGTAAGTCGCCGTGACATCGCGCTTCTCCCCGGGCAGCAGAGAAATGTAGTTGTCTTCCCAAACGACCGGGAGAATCTCTTCGCCCTTGGGGCCTTTATTCACTTTCAGCCGGACAAAGAAGGCGAGGTTCTTGCTGGGATTTTCCAAGGTCACGTGTGTGATGGCTTCTTCACCTTTGTGCTCGGTGCGGTTGCTGACCTTCAGCTTCACTTTCGGCAATTGCGAAAGAGCAGTGAAGTCGGCGTAAGACTCGGTCGGAGTCATGTACCACGTGGTCTTCGCCCAGTCGAGAGTCTCGGGCTTGGTGGAGAGCCAGTAAAGATTTGAGCCGACGAGTTTGCCGGCCGCGTCCTGCAGGCGCAGCATGACGAAGTAGGTTGGACTGAGGCCCTCAATGTCGGGCAGCGTGAAGATTTTGGCCGTACTATCGGCCGGTGCGTCAACCGTGTTCTGTTGCGAGAACTTCTCGGTCATGTCAAGGTTGTAAATTTTGGTGGTCAGTTTGAGTGCTTTCGCGTCGTCGTACTGGCTGCTGACCACCCAGATGGAGTGATCGTCGTAGCCATAGACCGGATGCAGCGGTTCCATGGCGCGCTTGGCGCCGAAGTATCCGCCGCCGGGACGCAGATAATAGTCGTAGAGGTGCCAGATCATCGAAGGCCAGGCGTTGTTGAGCATCCACTGAATCACGCCCGTGGCCTCATATTTGTTGCGGCTGTAGGCTTCGTACATGGCGCGCACACCTTCGTAGGTCTGCAGTTGGGACTTCATGGCGAAGTCCTGCACGTTGTCGGACTTGCCGTAGCGGTTGGCCAGCGCTTCGCTGAATACGCCGATGGTTTTGAACTCGCCGCCGCCGGCGTGGTAATTCCACACGTTGTCAATCGGCCAAAGGTGATCCTTGCCCACCATGGCCCGGATGCTTTCCACGGGCGGAACGGCCGGTCCCATGCTGGTTTCGGTGTTGAAGCCGTAGGCGCCGCCACAGCCTCCTGGGTTGCACGGCCGGCGGCCGGCTTGACCCTCGGGAGTGTCCAGCTGCCAATAGCTCGGAGCTATATACTCATACGGGCCGGTCATCTTGACGCCGCTCTCGCCGGTGACCGAAGTCTTCTTCCCTGTGGCCGAGGAGACGATGGGATTGGGCCAGAGAAGTTCCTTCTCGACATCGAGATACATTTGCTCGACATCCGGCGGTGGTGGGTTGTCGCTGCCGTTCAGCCACATGACCAGGCTGGGATGGCTGCGCAGCCGGTAAATCTGGTCGCGCAGAGATTGCTTGGCGATTTCAAAGTCCTGCGGCTTCCAGCGCACCCAGCGCTCCCAGAAATCGCAGCAGCACCACCCCGCCATGACCAGCGTGCCCTGGCGGTCGGCGAGGTCGAAGAATTCCTGCGTTTCCAGTTTGCCTTCCAGGCGGATGGTGTTCAGTCCCATGTCGCGGACGTAGCGCATTTCATCCTGCAGGCGCTGCGAGTTTTCTCGCAGCATCATGTCGGTGGTCCAGCCTCCGCCGCGAATCAGGATGTTCTTGCCGTTGATGTGGAAAACGCGTCCACCCGTCGAATTTAAGTCAGAGGTGATCTCGCGGATGCCAAACTGAGTGGCAGCGTGGTCACTGACTGTGCCGTTCACCTCGAACTCCATGGTGAGCGGATATTGAAACGCCTTGCCCATTTGCGCAGGCCACCACAGCCGCGGATTCGAAAAAACGAGTTGTGCGAATTGGTCGGGTGTGAAGGTAACGTCTTTCAGCTCGTTGGGAGCGAGGTCGACTGCTTGTTCGAATTTGACATTCTCGATCTGACCTTTAAGCTTGCCCTTCACCGGTTGATTGGTGCCGTTCTTCAATTGCGCGGTGACGGTAAGCTGGGCGCGATCGTTGGCAGTTGGATTCAGCTTCGACACGACCGCGGGATAGCGCACCGCCACCGGACCGCTGGCCGTGACATAGACTTCGCGCCACAACCCCATGTTCTTGTCGGGAGGGGCCGGGTTCCAATCGACGAAGGTGATGGCGAGGTCGTGCTCGGTGGGTGCAAAGACCTGCACCGCGAGAACGTTCTCCGCACCCGGCTTGGCCGCCTCCGTAACGTTGAATTCATAGGTGCGCCAGGCCCCCGCAACGTCGTCTGATTTGGCAATCTGTCTTCCGTTCAGCCAAATGTTTGCCCGATAGTTGATTCCACCGAAATGCAGCCAGACCGTCTTGCCCTTGTAGGATGCCGGGACCGTAAACGCCTTGCGGTACCACCAGGACACAGCAAAAGGACTGTCAGGTGCCATGGCGATACTCGAAAAATTCGCGCCGATGGGGTAATTGAGACCGGGGAAGTCGCGCAGGTTCATACCGAAGTTGGGATCGGGCAGGGTCTTGTCCTTGACCATTGCGGCTACGACGGTGGTCGGCACTGTGGCCGCATGCCATCCCTTGGGAACGAACTTAGGGGTGGAGATGACTTCGCCTTTGGCCTCGACCTTGGCCGAGGTTTGCAGCGACCAGCCTTCGCGCAGCGCGAGCCGTGCGTCCGCTGTGTGTTTCGCAGCAGGTTTAGTCTGGGCGAAGAGAACGGATGCTAGAAGAAATTGAGCCGGAACGAACAGAGTGATTGCCAATCGCTTGCCTGAGTTCATGGTGCTCCTGTCCATTTGCAGTCGTGCGGGTTGTGATGAATCGGGAACCTTCGCAAAAGGCTCCCGCAGAATGGATAACACTTATATTAATTCGTTTCAATAGCGCAGTTCTGCAAAAAATAAGCGAGCGGCGAATTTTTGCCCTGAACCGCCCGAGGCAGGGCTTTCAGTTGCCGGGACACTGAAAACGGCGCACAATGAGCGCAATCACGGGATTGGAAAGAGATGTTTCGCTCAACCTGCAGGACACAGTCTGTTTGCCTCCTCGTCCTTGCCTTCTTGCTACTGGGGGTGTCCGGCTGTTCCTATTCGGAACGCCGCCGGGCGGAGGCCATTGCACGCGGGCAACAGTTGTTCGAAATGCACTGCGGCGGCTGCCACGGTCAGAGAAGGCTTGATCTTGAGAAGGTTCCCCCTGACCTGCATGGTGTCTTCGATAGCAGGTCCCTTCCCAGCGGAAGATCCGCCACCGATGATATGGTCCGCTCCACCATACTAACCGGGCGAAGCGGCATCATGCCTTCTTTCGAGGGCAGCCTGAGCGATGAGAACATCCAAGACATCATTCTCTACCTGCACACGCTCAAAGCACCCCCAAAGGCCGCATCTCCGGTTGCCGTCAGAGGAATCGCCATATTGCCGACAGAGGCGGTCACTCATTGAGGGATATCCACTACTTCGGGCAGCAGTTAAACCTCAAACGCCGTTTCCCTCGCGACCAGCACGGGGTCGCGTGGGCATATGATTGGTCGGTGATGGCCGATGGAAAGGCTGTTGTTCAGATTCCTGTGTAATTCGAGGAGCGTGCCATGCCATTCTCGATTGTTCAAGTCATGGAAAACCGACAGGGCGAACAGTACGCCTTGCACCGGCAGCACATCAACTCTAGCCTGGCTCGCGTTCAGAGGATCATTGGCTTTGACAATATATACGTCCGGGGAGAAGGCTCCTATTTGTGGGATGCCGATGGGAACCGCTATCTGGATTTGCTGTCGGGGTTCAGCGTCTTCAATTTGGGACGCAACCACCCGATGGTCAAGCAAGCGATCCAAGATGTCCTCGCCGCCGACCGTCCTAACCTGGTCAAGATGGACTGCCCGTTGCTGGCAGGATTGCTGGCCGAGGAACTGGTCAAGCGAATGCCCCCCGGGCTCGACGCGGTCTTTTTCGCCAATTCGGGCGCTGATGCCGTAGACACTGCACTCAAGTTCGCCCGCGCGGCCACTAAGCGGCCTCGCATACTTTATCTTGACCACGCGTTTCACGGTTTGACTCTGAGCACCCTCGCCATCAACGGGGGAAAGGAATTCCGCAAAGGTTTTGAACCGCTGATGGGCGGATGCGATGCTGTACCCATGAACGATCTCGGGACTTTGGAGAACGAACTACGTCACCGAGACGTAGCTGCTTTTGTCGTGGAACCGATTCAAGGCAAGGGTGTGTACGTCCCAGACGACAACTATCTGCCAGAGGCCCAACGCTTGTGCCGCAAGTACGGGGCACTTTTCGTCTGCGACGAGGTTCAGGTCGGGATGGGACGTACTGGACGCTTTCTCTGCTGCGAGCACTGGAACCTCGAACCCGACATCGTCACTCTGTCGAAGTCCTTAGGCGGCGGCTACGTGCCCGTCAGCGCCACCATCACCCGTCGCAGGATTCATGACGCGACCTTCAACCGTCTGGATCGCTGCCAGGTGCATTCCACGACCTTCGGGCAGAACGAATTGGCCATGGCGGCCGGATTGGCCACTCTTCATGTCATGGACGAAGAGAGACTAACCGAGCGGGCCGCGACCATGGGGAAGAAGCTTCTGAAAGGCCTGGCTGCATTGCAGGAACACTACCAGATGGTCGCGGATGTGCGGGGCAAGGGTCTGATGATTGGGATCGAATTCCGGGCTCCCAGACCGCTAACGCTGCGCGCTGCCTGGACTGCCGCAGAGACTGCCCGGAAAGGGTTGTTTGCCCAACTAGTGGTGATGGCCTTGATGCGTGAGCACCACATTCTCACTCAAGTAGCGGGCCCTGATGTGAACATCATCAAACTGCTGCCATCGCTGATTATCGGAGATGAAGAGGTGGAGATGATTGTCGCAGCCTTTGAGGCCGTGATGGCCGAGGCGGAAAAGGTCGGCGGGCGCGTGTGGGCCCAGAGTGTGCAATTGGTCGAGCATGCCCTTGGACGCCAAGCGTGAGGCGCCGGGCTGAGACTCTATTCCAGTGCCTGATGCAGTGTCCTTAGTCCCCAATCACGGTCACGACAATGGTTCGCTGGCGCCCGCGCACGTCGCATTCCAGGTGGAAGATCTGCTGCCACGTGCCCAGCACAAGCTTGCCATCCGAGATGGGCACGGTCAGCGATGGCCCGAGCAGCGTCGCCTGCAAATGCGAATGAGCGTTGCCATCATGCCAGGCTTGCTCGTGGCCGTACTGACGGCTGGGCGGGATGAGTTTGTCCAGGATGGCGGGCAGATCCTGCTTGAGCCCCGGCTCGAACTCGATGGTGCCGACCGCAGCGGTGCTGCCGACATTGAAAATATTGACTGTCCCAGTCTGGATGCCCGAGGAAGTGGCGATCGCCGCGACCGGCTCGGTGAGGTCGTGCATGTCTCCCTGGCCTTTTGTGTGGATTAAGATCTGCTGCTGATAGCTCACGATCCAGCACCAATTCGAAGGATTGTTCCAGCTGACAAACCGCCAATATACACCGCCTGTGGCGTGAGCCCCCAAATCCACAATACCCAGGACGACCGCATCGCCTACAGGGCATTCTGGTGTTCTTCCAAACGAAACCTCGTAGCGGGTCAGTTAAGATCCGAGCAGGCTATAGACGAGGATGGAAAACACGATCACGGTGAACACCACGTACATGCGGTCTCCCTCTTTGGCAAATCCAAAGACCGAAAATGCCACGCGGGTGACTGGAGTTGCGATGAGCACTAAGAGCCCCAGCTGGATGATCCCGCGGCCCCGCAGGCTCATCGTATCGTGGATAATTCCCCGCACGCCTCGCAGGTCCGCGGGTTCACCACGGAATACCCGATAAGCCACGGGGCTGTGCCCATGCCGCACCATGTAAAGGCATGCGCCAATCAGCACAATCAGCGCTGAGAGCAGAACTCCGGCACGCAGCAGGTTCGCAACAACATTCTCAATTCTTTCGTCGGTCCACTTCGGCTCTGATCGCATCTAGATCCTTCCGGAGAATCCGTTGTAGAGCATCTCCAACGCTAGAAGTACGATGACTACGCTGAATCCGAGGCGTAGCCACTTGGTATGCAATCTGACCAGGATCCTGGCCCCCAGCAAGGACCCGGCGAGGACTCCCAGCATCACGGGCATGGCAAGTCCAGGATCAACGTAACCGCGGCTCAGATACACGCCCGCACTTGCTGCCGCGGTCACGCCGATCATGAAATTACTGGTCGTAGTCGACACCTTGAACGGAATTTTCATCGCCTGGTCCATGGCCAGAACCTTCATCGCGCCCGAACCAATGCCAAGCAGCCCTGACAAAGCGCCGGCGACAAACATCAGACTCCACCCGGCAGGGACGTTCTGCACGTTGTAGCTTCGAACCCCGTCCACGTCCGGGAAACTGCCGTTCAAACGCAACCGGGTAGCAAGCCGGTCTCGCGGGACTTCACGTTCCGCCTGCGATCGGGGTCTCCGGGAAAAATACGCGGAAAACAACAGAGCTACTCCAAAAATGATAGCAATCGCGTGGGTTGATGCTCGCGCCGCCAGGTTTGCGCCAAGCAGGGCTCCCAGGGTTGTCGCAATCTCGAGAAACATGCCGATTCTGATGTTAGAGAAGCCCTCCTTCACGTAAGCCGCGGCAGCGCCCGAGGAAGTGGCGATCACCGAGACCAGGGAGGCGCCGATCGCATAGCGGATGTCGACCTTAAAGAATAGGGTCAGGAGCGGGACCAGCACCACGCCTCCTCCTAAGCCGGTCAGCGCCCCGACCAGGCCTGCAATCAGCGAACTAGCGCACACCAGCAGGCTAAACGCTAAGACGGTCATGAAGAATCCTCTTCCGCGCGATAAAGGGAATCTGGCGCCTGCATTCTACCGCAGTCCTGCTCTGCACCTTCCGTTTGAAGATCCGTCCGGCGAGGGCCGTCGCACGGCAGGTTCTGGCGGCGGGTGGCCCATTCGAGCCGTCCTTTGGCTTGAGTGGGGAAGTTCCGGGCGACTAGTAATCTGGCGGAGAGAGTGGGATTGTGCTTGCCGCGAATTCCAAAATCACATTGAAAATGCAAAAATCGATCGATCCACCTGCAATCGCAGTGATTTAGAAAAAGTCTGCCATGAAGTTCAACGAAGTCCGACGAAGCCCACAGCAGCCCAAAAACGCCTCATCATAACCGAAAATAGTAACAAATAGTAACAAGAATTCAGCTGCTTCACGGTGGAATATCCAGAAGTTGTAGTTGCCTACTCTTTGTCCAGATACTCCTCGGGCACGTCATCCTCCGGCACCTCGTGCGTAACGGACTTCCTTCTCGTCTGCGTCCCCAGCGCTCTCGACGCCAGCGACGACGTCGGCCTCGAACGCATTTCCCTCCCCGATGAGCTCGTCCACGCTCTCCGAATCTGCGGCTTCGAGGTGGGACAAGCCCTGTAAGTCTCCCGACTGTTCACCGGAGCGCAATCCCCGACGTTCGGACGGGAATGCGACCTCACCCACGCGCTCCCTCTTCCGAGGCCGTCTCGCTGCCGCGACCTTCTTTCTTTCTGCCATCTTCGGCGCGGGCTTCTTCTTCGCCACCTTCATAGGACGCTCCTCCGCCTTCGCTGGTGTCGCCTTCTTTCGGGCGGTTCTCTTCGGCTTCTTCATAGTCTTCTTTTTGGCGGTCATTCGGGCAGTCTAGCACCGGAGCCAATTGGAGCCAAATCGGGTAGGACGATGGAGCTAAGTGCTTGAAAACATGGTGGCCAGGGACGGAGTTGAACCGCCGACGCCAGCCTTTTCAGTGCTGTAGTCACCCAGAGCTATCTGTTGATTATGCAAGGCTTAGCTCAGAAGACCTGCCCGATTTTGTCCTTTTTATTGGAGCCAAAATGGAGCCAAGCTGTACAAATCTGAGCCTGCCGAGATTTGCCTCAACAAATTAGCGGCTCGCGTGGTTCTCGCTTTTGAATACGCAATAGAAACTTCTTAATGAACCTTATGGCGACGGGTGTGGTGGGCGTTCCGGGGTTTCCGTGTGTTGGAGACTGGCGCGAACATGCTGAGACGGAAAACACACTCGCTATTGTGACATGCGTACTGACCTTCCTCCGCTACACGGCAATACGTCGTCGGACTAAGATGCCTATCATGATTACGCGCCTACGGTAGGCGGAATCTGCGCAGCGCTGCGGCACGTGTGCGGAATGTAGACGGAAGTGAGCATCACTTAGACGTGGGCCGGATCGAACGTTCTGTTGAAAAGAAAGGACTTGGTGGGTTCGTTTGGAAAAATCAAGCTTGGCATTTTGTTTGCGCCGACTCGTCTCCGCCTGATCCGGGAACGAACTAGTCATACTCAGTCTGCATCGTCGCCTTTGAGACCACCATCGACAGCTTTCAGAAATCGTCACCAAGTTTTTCGGAGCGCAGCGAGTCCTTGGAGATAATCCTCATCTTCGATCCTGCTCTCCACCTCGAACTCGGTCAAGATCGTCATCATCTGCCCCACCGGGACTCCGGCAAGCTCGGCAGCTCTGCCCAGTGAGGCGTCGCCCTTCTTGTACCTTTCCACCGCGAGTAAGACTCTGCCCCGGGTGACCATATCCCTGACGGCCTTCGAAAAATCAGTCCTCTGCTCCTTCGTAAGTTCGTCCAAAAATTCGAAGTTTTCACGATCCATCCGGATGCTCATGGTCTTAGTCATGTGTGGGCCTCCAATTTCCGTCTGGCATCTTCCAAAATCGCTGGTTTATAGCGCCCATACTTCCCCAGGGTCGCAAGTTTGCCTAGGGCTTCGCCAACTGTTAGCATCCCTTTCTCGTGCATTCGAATCAAGATACCGATCGCCGTGGTGAACGCAATCCCGAGCAACTTGCATGCATTGATCCCATTCTTGTCATCCATACCAAGGACTGCGGCTTTCTCTGCGAGCGCGAGGACAATGGCTTCGGCTTCGCCCTTGCCCAATCCAAAGTCTCCCCGCAATTTCGCGACGAGCTTCTTGTCCTTTGCGGCAACTACCCTGATTCTCGACTCGTCCAATGCCTTTTGAATCAAAAGTGCATCGAGCGACCTCTTGACTGCACAGCACTCCTTCGCAACCGCCGTCGGAATAATCACCTGTGACTCAACGCCATCCAGGAAAGAGTCGAGGATGTCCATCTTTGCGACTAGAATGAGCGTCGAGGCATCAAATAAGATCATTATTACATTATATTACAATTGTAATTATAGAACAAACGGAGGGGATGTCAACAGGTACTTTTAGGCAGCCGTACCTGTCGTGCCATGCCGTTGTGCCTCGCCATAACTAAGAACGGGCCTTTGTTTGGCCCTCACGACGCCACCCATAAACGGGGCATGCGGAGCATCAAGTCGTCAAAGGTCCTGTGAAGTCGTGGGAACGATTCCGCGGGCTCAACTCGCGATGCAAGCGTGAATACCCCTACAACTTTGACGAGTCTGACCCAGACAGTTGCAGTTCGCGGCCAGAGGTGACTCGGGCCGCTACCGTGTAGCGGTGGTGCAGCCCGCCGAGTCGCGGCAACGAGATGATCTTGTTTCCACTTGGCGAAATCGACGCCGCAACTCGCCCAACGGGTGTGTCCTTCCCGAGCCCGAGATGAGTGCGATCTTCGTGGTAGTAGAGCAGGTACGCAAACATCAGCCGTTTGAGATGCCGCTCATTCAGGATGATCACCTCGTCAAGCAAGTCGCGTCGGCAACTTCCAACCCAGCGCTCAGCAACACCGTTCTGCCACGGACTGCGAAAGGCAGTTCGGGTTGGCTGGCTTCCCATGTCCTTCACAGCCGAAACCACATCGACTCCAAACTTTGAGTCTCGGTCGAATAGCAAGAATCTGCGCGGTTGTTTGTAGGCCCATGCTTCTCGCAATTGCTGCACAACCCAAAGCGCATTGGGATTTCGCGTCACATTGAAGTGCAGGATCTTACGCCTGTCGTGCCCGATCACGAAAAAGCAATACAGAACACCAAACGTGAGCGTTGGGACTGTGAAGAAGACGCGCATGCCGTGAGCGAGTGGTCGAGGAAGCTGGCGCCGGAACTGAAAGCTTACAAGTATTGGCAATTCGAATTTTTCCAGCAGTGGGAGCATCTCAAGATTCATTGCCAGCAGCGCGGCATCCGTTTCATGGGCGACGTCCCGATCTATGTTGCGCACGACAGCGCGGACGTGTGGGCTCATCCCGATCTTTTCTATCTCGACGATCAGGG
>OMOD01000110.1:166-2055 GCA_900290255.1 Candidatus Sulfotelmatobacter kueseliae | reverse complement strand
TAAAGGCTAAATGCTAAAGTATAAATGATAAATGAGGGATGGGTGGGGTGCAGGACAAAATTGTGGTAGAAAAGCGGAGGGCACGGGTTTCAGGCCGCCAATTTCAGTAAATCATTCTGTGCAGCGTGGTCGGTGGCGCGGGCCTGGCAAAAGGCGTCCAGGCGGTTGCTCAGGAACGCGCAGCGCAAATCCAGCATGCCTTGCCCGCCTTCTTCCGACCAAAACATGCCGGAGCATTTCATTCTCTGGCCGATGACCGTTTTGCAGCCTGCTTCGACCACGCCGGAGCCGATGAAATAGCCCGCTTGGCGAAAGGTGCGATAGGTCATTCGGGCCAGATTGTGTTCCAGATAGCCGATTTCCTTCTCGGCCTTTTCCCTGTCTAGGCACCGCTCCAACTGAGCTTTGGCTTGCTGGACAATCTGTCCGGCTTTGTCCTTCAGCAGCCATCCTTTCCAGAGTTTGATCCGCTTCTGGCCCTCGGTCGTTTCCTTGCCGCAGAGCGCGTCAACCAGTCCATGCACATGCTGTAGGGCGTGGTAAAAGTCCAGGATGAGAATGGCTCCGGGAAAATTGACTCGCACCAGTTCCCAAATCCAGGCCGCCCCATCGCCGATAAAAATGATTTTCGTGGCTTGAGCCATTCCGCGCCGCT
The DNA here is from genome assembly GCA_900290255.1 of Candidatus Sulfotelmatobacter kueseliae. Classification (GTDB taxonomy): domain Bacteria; phylum Acidobacteriota; class Terriglobia; order Terriglobales; family Acidobacteriaceae; genus Sulfotelmatobacter; species Sulfotelmatobacter kueseliae. Next base: position 1,400 of record OMOD01000110.1, on the reverse strand, counting down.
GGGCTTCCTGGCGCAGGAGCAGCCCAAAATCGGCCGCTCCTGCAAAACTGCCGAGGTAGGTGGTGGAGTCTTCCTTTCGCACCGGATGCCCCTTGGCATCCACTTGGGTTTGCAGAAACACACAACCCAGCTTGGCTTCCCGGGTTTTGGCCGATCCATCGGCCTGTTTGCCTTTGCGCCCGGCCAATTCCTCTTGGCGCATGGGCACGCCGGTGCCGTCGCCCGACACATACATGAGCGCGCTTTCCGGCTTGTCTTGCCGGGTCTTGAGCCACGGCGCCACAGCCGGAGCCACCTCCTGCACCAAACGCTGGATTTGACGGTCGCAGACCTGGACCCCGGCATACTCAAAGAGGTCCTGGCTGGCTTCTGCATAAGAGTTTTTAGCCGCCGCGCGATACATCATCCGCGCCAGCGCCGGAGTGTAGGAGCCTTCCAAACCCAAGGCGGCATCGGCCGGACAATGGCCCCTGGCCCCTTGACAATAATAGTTGCGCAGGATGTGAACGGAGCCGAAAAGTCCGGTGACCTCCAGGTGGCGGCGCTCCACCAACCGCTGTGGGACTGCGGGTTGGAAAGCAGCGTCAAATTGGTCCACCACCGCTTGGATAATCGGCTGGAGCAACTGGCCGGCCGACTGGAGAATCAAGGCCCGAAATTGCTGCTCGAAGACCAGCAGGCGCTGTTGGCTCGAAGGTTGATTCAGGAACTGCTCGACATATCCAGCGGTTTCCTGTTGGAGCGCCGCCTGGATTTCGTCCCGTTTTTTTTTGAATCCGTGGAGGCATCGGCACGGGTCATGGCGACGGTGGCCTCCACGAATTGCCCTGCCAATTGTTCAAACTTCTTGCGGCCCTCAATGGCCTTGGCCAGAGCGGGGGCCTTTTCCGGCGGGATGCGCCGGCTCACATTACGGCCTTCCTCCCAAATCTGATGTTTGAAATAAGGTCCTTGCNNATCTGCTCCATTTGCTGGAGGATTTGGTGGCGTTTATGGGCAAGTGCATTCATTGGACATGAAAATGCCTAGCTACTAGACATATTCCAAGCAAAAAAGAGGGCAAATTCACTTTTTCTCACAATTTTGTCCTGCACCCAATTCTGTTGTGAGCGGTGGAGCGGTGTCCGGCGCGCGGGGGGAGAGGTCTTTGGGTGTCTGGAGCTTTCCAGTGTGGTGGCTGCCTGGGGCCGCCACTCCTGGCGAAAGGAGGGTGAGGTGGTGTACACCCGTTACC
>OMOD01000110.1:0-156 GCA_900290255.1 Candidatus Sulfotelmatobacter kueseliae | reverse complement strand
GGTGGCTGCCTGGGGCCGCCACTCCTGGCGAAAGGAGGGTGAGGTGGTGTACACCCGTTACACCGTTACACCTGTTGATTATGAGCCACTTGCGACTTTTGGACCCGTTACAAAGGGTTACATTCTGGCACATTTGGGGCCTGTTTTGGCGCTGAA
>OMOD01000111.1:89020-190507 GCA_900290255.1 Candidatus Sulfotelmatobacter kueseliae | reverse complement strand
TGGTCGGGCCACCCTTATACGCTACCCATTGGGGCTTGCTGAAGCAACCGGATAATCAGAAGCTGCCTAAAGCCTACGTCTTTGAAACCGGCACGAATGTCTGGCGGCGCTATTCGGCGTGGCCTCCCAAGAATGCCGAGCCACGGACACTGTACTTGCACGCGGACGGCGGGCTCTCGTTCGATCCTCCAGCCGGCGACGCGCCGTCGTTCGACGAATATGTCAGCGATCCCGCCAAGCCCGTGCCGTTCGTAAATTACACCGCGCAGAGTGTGCCGCAGGAATATATGGTCTCCGATCAGCGCTTCGCCGCTAGCCGGCCCGATGTCCTGGTCTACGAAACTCCTGTTCTCGAGCAGGATGTGACGGTCGCGGGACCGGTTTCGCCGCGGCTGTTCGTCTCAACCAGCGGCACCGACTCCGATTGGGATGTGAAGCTGATTGACGTGTATCCGAACGACTATCCCGACAGTGCCCTCGAAGCGCAGCGCCCGGAGGATCGAAACAAACCAAGAACCGACGTTCCTCCCCCGTCGTTTACCATGGCTGGATATCAGCAACTTGTCCGCGGCGAACCTTTTCGTGGAAAGTTCCGCCACGGTTTCGACAAGCCGGAGCCCTTCACGCCCAGCAAAGTCGAGGAAGGTAATTTCACCATCCAGGACATCAACCACACCTTCCGCCGCGGCCACCGCATCATGGTGCAGATCCAGAGTTCGTGGTTCCCCCTCACCGACCGCAACCCGCAAACGTTCGTGAATATCCCTGACGCCAAGCCGTCGGATTTCGTTAAAGCGACGGAGCGCGTCTATCACACCAAGACGCAGCCCTCAGGAATCGTGGTGCAGGTGCTCGCCAGTCCGGGCGGAGCGGAGGAACCGAGATAGCGGAACCGCGTCCATCACTCTCTGACGCCGAAGAACTCTTCCACCACCCGCATCTCGGTCGTCTTCTTGTAATTCGGCAGGCTCTCGACGAAAACCCGGCCATACTGTTTTTTCAAGATGCGGTTGTCGAGCAGGACCAGCAGGCCGCGGTCGTGCAGCGAGCGGATCAGCCGTCCGAAGCCTTGTTTCAGCGTGATTACGGCGGCGGGAACTTGATATTGAAAAAACGCATTGCCGCCCTCGGCATCAATGGCTTTCACGCGCGCCGCCACTACTGGATCGCTGGGTACGGCGAACGGCAGGCGGTCAATGATGACGCAACTGAGTTGCTCGCCCTGTACGTCCACGCCTTGCCAGAAGGACGACGTGGCAAACAGGACCGCGTTCGGCGTCAGCCGGAATTCCTCAAGCAGCGCACTTTTCGGCGCATCGCCCTGCCGCAACACCGGAAACTCCACCTCGCCCAGCAGCCGCTGATGGATTTCGTTCATTTGCGCATAGCTGGTGAAGAGCACAAAGGCGCGCCCGCGCGTAATCTCCAGCAATTCACGAATGCGGTCGGCAGCCTTGGCGGCAAACTGCGGCGTCCGCGGATCGGGCAGGTCCGGAGGAACATACAAAAGCGCCTGACTCTCATAGTCGAAGTGCGAAGGCAGCACCGCCTCGCGGGCGTGCTCCAAGCCCAGCCGCTGCCGGATGTACTCAAATCCTCCGCCCACAGCGAGCGTTGCTGAAGTCAGCACCGCACAGTCGAGCTTCGACCACAGGCATTCGCGCAGGATCGGGCCCACATCAATCGGCGTGGCCTGCAGAAAGACGTTTTGCCGCCCTTGAGACTTTTCCCCAGTTTTCTCCGTGTCTCGGTGCCTCCGTGGCGAGAGTCCTTTCCCCCTCCGCTCAATCCAGAACACCGTGTTGCGATCCTCCGATTCCAGAACAAACGCCAGCTGAACCTGAATCTCCTGCGCTCGCCGGACGAAGCTCGACACTTCTTCCGGTTTCTGCGGCAAACCCTCGAGTTCGCCCGCCAGTCGCGTCAGTGCCTGATTCAGCCCCAGAAATTCGTCTCCGTTTTCCTCCAGGAATTCGCGCCGCGTCTCGAAGGCAAACCGTCCTTCGCCCGGCGGCAGAACCGAGAAAAACAATTGCGAACGCTCACGGAGACTTCCCAGAGCTCCCGAGAGCGCAACCGAGAGCAACCGGTTGTGCTGCAGCGAATTCTCGATGTCGCGCGCCAGTTCTTCCACGCGAAGGTTGCTCACCGAAATCCCGAAATAGCTCCCAGCTACATCTTCCAGTTCGTGCGCTTCATCGAAAATCACCGCCGCCGCGTCCGGCAGAATCCCCGCATCGGGCGCGCCATCCGCCTGCAGCTTGATCGAGAGATCGGCAAAAAAAAGATGATGATTGACAATGATGATGTCGGTCTCCATCGCGCGGCGCCGCATTTCCGTGATGAAACAGCGATCCCATTGACTGCATTTCTGCCCGATGCAGGCGTCGGCGCGGGCATCGAGTTTGTGCCAGAGCAGGCTCGCCTCGGGCAGTTCCGCCAGCTCGGCGCGATCACCAGTGCTGGTCGTCTTTTCCCAGGCCGCGATGGCGCGATACTGCTCGATCTCTTCCAGACCGCTCAGTACTGGCTGATCGGTCAGGTCGTACAGTTTCTTGCGGCACAAATAGTTGTTGCGGCCTTTCATGTAGCAGACAGAAAGGCCAACGCCACCACTGGCCTTGTCATTCCGAGCGGAGCGAGGAACCTGCTGTTCGCGGCCGTACAATGCTTGTTCCAGAAACGGCACGTCTTTGTAAAACAGCTGTTCCTGCAGATTCTTGGTGCCAGTCGAGATGATGACCCGCTTCCCCGAGCGGATGACCGGCAGCAGATACGCCAGCGTTTTGCCCGTGCCCGTGCCGGCTTCTACGATCAGATGCCGCTTCTCTTCCAGCGCCTGCTCGACCGCCTGAGCCATTTGCAATTGCCCGCGCCGAAATTCATATGCAGGATGCGTGCGTGACAGCACTCCGCCGGGAGCAAAAAATTGATAGAGCGAGGCGTCTTTGCCGGCGGGCGCGGCGAGGCGAGGTGGAGAAGAGGCGGACTGGGAGTTCCTAGCCACGGAAGTCTCTATAATAGCGATTCCGGGACGTGTGCATCGCCACGGTTCGTGTAGGGACGGCCGCCCTCGGCCTGCTCTGAGCGACCCCGAGGAACGAGGGGAAGCCGAACGGGGCCATCCATGCCGACTCGAAGAGTCGGCTGCGAGGTTCCGTACAATCGGGAAGGACGCAGTCGGGTCCTCGACACGACCGGACAGCCGAGGGCGGCTGTCCCCACATCAAGACTCATTTTGACCCAGCCCACTTACAATTCGACCGGCGCCCTGGCCACGGCAGTTCCCACGCTCGCCATCGTGGGCCGCCCTAACGTGGGCAAGTCCACGCTGTTCAACCGCATCGTGGGCTCGCGCCGCGCCATCGTCGGCGACGAACCTGGCATTACGCGCGACCGCCTGTACGGAGACGCGGAATGGCGTGGGCGCCGTCTGCGCATCGTCGACACCGGCGGCATCCTGCCAGAAGAAAAAGATCTGATCCCGGCAGAGATTTTCCGCCAGGCCCGCGTCGCGCTTGACGAAGCCGCCGCCATCATCATGGTCGTGGATGGCCGCAGCGAACTCGCCGGTCCCGACCTTGAACTCGCACGCCTGCTGCGCAGAGCCAACCGGCCGCTTTTCCTGGCGGTCAACAAGGTGGACAGCGAGAAGCAGTCGTCCCTGATTGACGAGTTCCATCGCCTCGGCATTCCCCAGATGTTCCCGGTTTCGGCCGAACACGGTCGCGGCGTGGATGACCTCCTGGATGCCGTTATTGCGATTCTTCCACCAGAGCCCTCAACCACGGAAGGACAGCCGGCCAACGACCAACAACTGTTCTTAGCCTGCCCTGAGCGGGGCGAAGGGACCAGCGACACCTTGCCCGTCACTGAGGCCCCCCATGAGGTTAAGGTTGCCATCATCGGCCACCCCAACGTTGGCAAATCCACGTTGCTGAATTGCCTCACGGCTTCGGACCGCGCCATCGTTTCGCCCGTCCCCGGCACTACGCGCGATGCGGTGGACGAAGTGGTCGAGCGTAACGGCCGCCGCTTCCGCTTCATCGACACGGCCGGCATCCGGCGCAAAGGCAAGACTCACTTGATGGCCGAGAAGCTTTCGGTCGTCATGGCGCGCAAGCATCTCGAATCAGCCGACATCGCCCTGCTGGTGATTGACGCCACTGAAGGCGTCAGCCAGCTCGACGCTGCCATCGCCGGATATGCCCACGAGAGCGGACGATCCATGATCATCGTGGTCAACAAATGGGATTTGGTCATCAGCGGCCAGGGAGAGTCAGGCAGGCCCACGAAAGCTGAGCGCATGCGCGAGTCAAAGCGCCCCGGTGACCGCGATGCCTACGAGGAGCGCGTGCGCTACGATCTGAAATTCCTTAATTACGCGCCCATCGTTTTCATTTCCGCCAAGAGCGGCAAGGGCACGGAGAAAATCTTCCCGCTCCTGGAACAAGTCGCCAGCGAGCGCCGCAAGCGCGTGACCACCTCCGAGATGAACCGCTTCCTTGAACACGTGGACTTCGACCGCGCCTCGGTCCCCATGCGTCAGCGGGTGAAAATTCTCTACATGACGCAGGCCTCAGTCGCGCCGCCAACGTTCGTTCTCTTCACCAACCGCGCCGTGAAACTGCATTTTTCCTATCAGCGGTTTCTGGAAAACCAGATCCGCGAGGCGTTCGGGTTTGTGGGCACGCCGATCTGGATCAAGAATCGGGCGCGAGGTTCCTAGCAACCTCATCATTCCCCTTCAACCATCCGGTCCTGCGTCAGCAGTCCTATGCGGTCGACACCTGCGTGATGGGCTACGTCAATCACTTCGGCCACATACTGGAAATCCAGGTCGGCATCGCCGCGCACGAACGCGACTTTCTCCACACGCGTCAGGTAAATCTGCTCCAGACGAGTCTCCAGGTCCTCCCAGCGCACGTCTTCCCGGTTGATCTTCACGGTCGGCGTCTGATCCTTCGCCGTCCACACCACCTGAATGACTACAGTTCGCTCCGGCTGCGGGGCGGACTTGCCGTCGGTTGGCGGCTGCGGAATCTGCGCCTTCTCCCCATACTCTGGGTCCATCGCAACCACCAACATGAACATGACGATCAGGGTCAGCAGCACGTCAATCAGCGGCGTGACGTTGATCTGTGGCCGGGACGCACCTCCGCCTGCGATTGAGAAAGCCATTGGAGTTCCCCTCTCCGGCACGCGTGTCTGTAAGATCAGACACCTGTCTGCCGCTCGAAGTTCCCGCCAGTTCCGGGATTCAGCCGTTCTCATTGCGCGTGAGCGCAGCGACGAGCAACCTGCTCTGTGTGAAATGTATCCTCGGCCGGCGGTTCTCCTGGCCACGCGGAAAGAAGTAACAACGTAAGGTTCTTGTGGAATTGTTGGAACGCTGCGATTCAGGCCTTCACTGCGATAGCCCCGACCCGGCCCAGCCAGCGCCCAAACTCATTCAGCGCCAGTTCACACTGCAGGCGATGCCGCTCCTTGCGATCGCGAACTTTCTTCTCCAGCGGTGGCAGCAAGTCGAATGTGATATTCGCTGGCTGGAAATTCTTTGGGTCGGCGTGTGTCACATAATGGGTGAGCGAACCGAACGCGGAAGCCCGCGGAGCGGGCACTGGCTCGGCCCCGGAGACGAGCGCCGCAGCGTGCATCCCAGCCAGCAGCCCGGTGGCGATTGATTCAACATATCCTTCGACCCCGCAGATTTGTCCGGAGAAAAAAACGCGCGGGTGTGCTCTCATCTGCAACGTCTCCTCGAGCAACGTCGGCGCATTGATGTACGTGTTGCGGTGAATCTGCCCATAGCGCAGGAATCGCGCATTCTCCAGTCCCGGAATCAGCCGCAGCACTCGCGCCTGGTCGCCAAACTTCAAATGATTCTGGAATCCGACCAGGTTGTAGGAGTCCGCCCGCAGATTCTCCTGGCGTAGCTGCACCACGGCATAGGGCATCTTGCCGGTGCGCGGGTCTTTGAGCCCCACCGGCTTCATCGGACCGAAACGCAGCGTATCCCGCCCCCGCCGCGCAATTTCTTCAATCGGCAGGCAGCCCTCGAAATAATTCAGCTTCTCCCAATCGCGCTCCTCGACGGACTGAGCGGCGATCAATGCGTCGTAGAACCTGCCGTATTCTTCTTCGGTCATTGGACAATTGATGTAATCCGCCGATCCCTTGTCGTACCGCGCGGCCTTATACACGCGCGCCATGTCGATCGAGTCCGCCTCCACAATCGGGCTGATCGAATCGTAAAAGTACAGGTGCGGACTTGCCGGATCACCTTGCGCGGGCTCCCCCGCCCGCGTGGATTCCGATGTCACTGCCGGTTGGCTCAGCCGAGCAATCTCAAGCGCAAGCGCTTCGGAAGTCAGGGGCCCGGCGGCAATAATGGTCACGGCTCCCGATTCATCGACCGTCGTTACTTCTTCCCGCCGCACTGAAATTCGCGACTCTCGCGAAATCGCCTTGGTCACCCGCGCCGCAAAGGCGATCCGATCCACCGCCAGTGCGTGTCCTGCCGGAACTGCGCATTCGCGGGCAATCTCCATCAGTAACGAGCCCGCCCGCCGCATTTCCTCTTTTAGCAGCCATGGAGCCGTAAATTCGCTGTCGGACTTCAGCGAATTCGAGCACACCAGTTCGGCGAAATCGCCGGTCTGATGTGCCGGCGTCGAGCGCACGGGCCGCATCTCGAACAACTCGACCTCAACGCCCCGCCGCGCACACTGCCACGCCGCCTCCGATCCGGCCAGCCCCGCCCCGATGATTTTTATTGGCGTCATCACAAGACCCTCTCCGCCCGCCGCAGTAATTAGGGAATCCAATACCGGACGCGACCGCGGAATTTTCAAATTACTCAATTACTAAATTTCCTAATTACCAAATAGCTACAGAATTTCCCGCGCGTCCCCCACTCGTTTTGTCACCCGCTCCCTGTCCAGATATTCCAGCAGCGGGATGGCGTACTTGCGGCTGATTCCCGTCAATTCCTTGAACTTGGCCACGTCAATCATCGGCGACTTGGCCTTCAGCCCCGCAATCCGCCGGCGCAATTCTTCCAGTGCCGAGCGATGAAATACCAGCTCCTGCGAGACTTTCACCAGCACCTTCTCCCGCAGCAGCAGCGTGACAATCTTCTGCGCACGATCCCTGTCTACCGTAAGCCCCGCGATGACCTCATGCAACGCGGGGACTTTCAATCCGGCCATCGAGAATGCCTCTTCGATTTTCTTTCTTGATTCGGTTTCGTCGTCCTTCATTACGACCCCATGACCGGGCAGCCGTATGAGGTCTCCTATGATTTCAATCCTCTTTTCCTCCACCAGCGCCTTGGCAATCGCCTCGAACACGGTGACACTCGCATCCGTCTGATCACGTAATTGTTCCTTGCTGATGCCGCTGACCAGTGGATTCTGGCCGTGAAGCGCGGCGAGCGTTGGAACAACTTGCGCCTTTAACGTTTTCCACCACTGGGCGCTGAGAAAAACATCGGCAATCTGGACAATCTGGCCTGCCTGAATTGGCCCGGCTAGCAGCGATTCGATTGCACTCCTCGTCCAGGCGGTCTCTTCAATCAACTGGGCCAGGCTGATGGCGTCATGATGCCTCCGCTCGATTCGAACCCGCAGCATTGCCTCACGGTCCTTCCCCGCGAGGATTTCCAGATCGCTCGCAGGGGACAGTCTCCTGGTGACCGGCGCTGCATCCACAACCATGCCTCCCCCAATGGTCACGACTGGTGAAAACTGGCGGATGATGAAGTGGTCTCCCGGAAGCAACAGTGCTGGCGCCGTGAATTTGATCCGGGCCCACACCTCCGTGCCTGGGGCAACTTGCTTGATCTCATCCAGGACGACTTCCGCTATCATCTCCATGCTGTTGCAATGGAAGTGCACTCGCGCCCGATCCTTCAGCGGCCGGGGCGCAGAAGACAATAGCCGCAACTTCACTTCAACCATGCGCGTTGCCGCAAACGTTGCCGGCGGAGCCAGGGTCATTCCCCGCGCCAAGTCTTCGGTGCTGACTCCAGCCAGATTCAATGCGCTACGTTGTCCCGCAACCGCAGAATCGGCGCCTTGTCCGTGCACTTGCACGCCGCGCACCCGGACCCTCCGGCCGGTGGGAAAAACTTCCAGTTCGTCGTCCTTGTGAATCGTGCCGGAAATCAAGGTTCCGGTGACTACGGTCCCGAAACCTTTCATGGTAAATACGCGGTCGATGGGCAATCGTGCCAGCGCCTTTGCATCCCGCGGCTGGACCTCCGCCGCGGCCGCAACCATCGCCTGCTTCAGATTTTCCAGCCCTGCACCGGTCAGCGCGCTCACCGCAACAATTGGACTTCTTGGTATTTCCAAAAAAGTCCCTTGCAAGAATTCTTCGACTTCCATTCGCACCACCTCGAGCGTCTCCGCGTCCACCGCGTCCGATTTGGTGAGTACTGTTATGCCCCGCTTCACGCCGATGAGTTGCAGAATGTCGAAATGCTCCCGGGTCTGCGGCTTGATCGATTCATCCGCCGCGATCACCAGAAGCACCAGGTCCATGCCGCCCACGCCCGCCAGCATATTGCGCACAAAACGCTCGTGCCCGGGGACATCCACGAACCCCAGCCGCAGCATCTCGCCGTTGGCACCCGGCAAGTCCATGTGCGCGAAGCCCAGGTCAATAGTGATGCCGCGCCGCTTTTCTTCCTCTAGCCGATCGGCATCCATCCCGGTCAGCGCCTTCACCAGCGCCGTTTTCCCGTGATCAATGTGCCCGGCCGTTCCGACGATGATCGATTTCATGCCAGAAGAATCGTACCAGCAGTCGCCTTCAACGACAGTCTGAATAGTCCTATCCCGCACGCCGCCAAAATGCGACAATAGAAGTTCCTCTCATGGCCACCACTTTGACTTCTGCCTTTTCTCCGGAGACTATCCGGCAGCACGGCCTTACGCTCGATGAGTACGAGAAGATCAAGCAGCTTCTCGGCGGCCGTGAGCCGACGTTTACCGAACTCGGCATCTTCAGCGTGATGTGGAGCGAACACTGCTCCTACAAATCGTCGCGCGTGCATCTGAAACGCCTGCCCACCCGCAGCAAGCGGGTTCTGCAGGGACCTGGAGAAAATGCCGGCATCATCGACGTGGGCGACGGCTGGGCCTGTGCCTTCAAGATAGAGTCGCACAATCACCCGTCGTTCATTGAGCCGTTTCAGGGTGCCACCACCGGCGTGGGCGGAATTCTGCGCGACATCTTTACCATGGGTGCAAGGCCGGTTGCGGTGATGGATTCTCTGCGCTTCGGGCCTATCACAGCTCACGGAACCCCGGACGCCCTCGTCCGGGGAAACGGATCCGCGACCCTGGCCGGGCAGACGAAAGCGTCCGCCCCTACGCAAGCGGAGGTTCACCGGAATCATTCCATCCTCGAAGGCGTAGTCAGCGGCATCGCTTCTTATGGAAACTGCTTCGGCGTGCCCAATCTCGGCGGCGAAACCAAGTTTGAGCCTTGCTATTCCGGGAATCCGCTGGTGAATGCATTTGCGCTTGGCCTGGTCCGCAAGGATCAGATCTTTTACGCCCGCGCCGCGGGGGCGGGCAATCCGGTCATCTACGTTGGTGCCAAAACCGGCCGCGACGGCATTCACGGCGCGACCATGGCCAGCGAAGAATTCAGCGAGGCATCGGAAGCCAAGCGGCCCAACGTGCAAGTGGGCGACCCGTTCCTCGAAAAACTTCTGCTCGAAGCCTGCCTCGAAGCCATGCAAACCGGCGCGATCGTTGGCATCCAGGACATGGGCGCCGCCGGGCTGACCTGCTCGACCTGCGAGATGGGCGGCCGTGGCAAAGTCGGCATCGAAATCGAACTCGATCGCGTTCCCCAGCGCGAAACCGGCATGACCCCGTACGAGATCATGCTCAGTGAATCGCAGGAGCGTATGCTGCTGGTCGCGCAAAAAGGGCGCGAGCAAGAAGTCTTCCGCGTTTTTGAAAAGTGGGGGCTCGATGCCGTCGAAGTCGGCAAGGTCACAACCGACAACAAGCTGCGCGTGCTCCAGCACGGCCAGGTCGTTGCCGAGATTCCCAATCCGGCGCTTACCGACGATGCTCCCGTATACCAGCGTCCCTTGGCGCGCTGGGAACCTCCGGTGCTGCGGGAGATCCCAGAGTTGGTCAGGCTCGGTGGAGTCAGTGATTTCACCGCAACTCTGAAGCGGCTTCTCGCCAGCCCGAACATTTGCGGCAAACGCTGGGTCTGGCAGCAATATGACCACATGGTGCAAACCAACACCGTCGAAGCGCCGGGCGCGGGCGATGCCGGCGTGATTCGCATCAAAGGCTCGCAGCGCGGGCTGGCCATGTCGCTCGACGGCAACGGACGCTGGTGCTATCTCGATCCGCGACTGGGCGCGATGCATGCGGTCGCCGAGTCCGCACGCAAGGTGGCCTGCGCGGGAGCAACGCCGGTCGGCGCAACCAACTGCCTTAACTTCGGCAATCCCGAAAAACCGCACATCATGTGGCAGTTCTCGCAGACCATCGACGGCATGACCAAAGCTTGTGAAGAACTGGAAATCCCCATCACCGGCGGCAATGTCAGCTTTTATAACGAGACCCTGGGGGAAGGCATTTATCCCACTCCGGTGCTTGGCGTTGTGGGCGTTTTGGATGACGTGCACAAAACCGTCCACATGCATTTCTCGGCACCCGGACGCACGATCGTGCTATTGCGCGCGGGCGAGCCAGGCGATATCACCGATGCTGAGAGCGAATTCGGCTCTTCGGAATACGCCAAGGAAATTCTCGGCGCGCTTTGGGGTTATCCACCGGAGATCGACCTGGAAAAAGAAGCTTCGCTGCAGAAAACAGTCATCGAGTTGATTCAGCAGGGACTGGTGGATTCCGCCCACGATTGCTCGGAGGGCGGCCTGGCGGTGGCTTTGGCGGAGAAGGCATTTCCCAAGCGGGTCGGCGCGCGCGTGAACCTGGCGTCCGCTGGGCTTCCGGCGGAGTTCGCCCTGTTTGGAGAAGACGCGAGCCGGATTGTCGTCTCCTGCGATCCGGCCAACCTGACACGAATCAAAGAAGTGGCCGAAAAACATGGCGTCGCGGCGGATGAGATCGGCGAAACAATCCCAGAGACGCTCGAAATCGCGCTGGATGGCGGAGTCGCTGTTTCGGTCGTTGTTTCTGAGTTGAGCACGGCCTACGAAGGCGCGCTGGAGTCGGCGCTGCGAACGGATCCGGAACTGGTTGCGGCAGACTGAATGCGGACCGAATTTTGATTGTTGATTGCTGATTGTTGAATGAAGAGCCTGACCGCAAAGTTCGCCCTGGGGCTAATTGCTGAATGCTAACTTCTGACAAATTCCACGACGAGTGCGGAGTAGTGGCGATCTTCGCTCACCCTGAAGCGGAGAAGCTCGCCTATCTGGGATTGCACGCCCTGCAGCATCGCGGGCAGGAATCGGCCGGGCTAGTCACTTCCGATGGCCTGAGCCTTCGCCAGCACAAAGCCATGGGACTGGTCGCCGACATCTTCACTGAAGACGTGCTCTCGCAACTGCGCGGCTCGCTCGCGATCGGGCACACGCGCTACTCCACCGCGGGCGACTCGGCGCTGCTGAACGCCCAGCCCATTCTGGTGCAGTCCAACAAGGGCGCGATCGCGGTAGCGCACAACGGCAATCTGGTGAACGCTCACCATATCCGGCAGCGCCTGGAGGGCCAAGGATCAATCTTCCAGACCAACAGCGACACCGAGGTGATTGTTCACCTCATCGCGCTTTCCCGGGAGCATACGCTGCCCGAAGCCATGGCCGACGCCCTCCGGCGCGTGGAGGGAGCATTTTCGCTGGTGATGATGAGCGCGGATCGAATCTTCGCCGCCCGCGACCCGCGCGGCTTTCGGCCGCTGGCCATGGGGCGCATTCGCGCAACCGACGGCCACGCTCGCGACACGATCGTCTTTGCCTCCGAGACCTGCGCCTTCGATTTGATCGGCGCCGAGTACGAACGCGATGTCAAGCCGGGGGAACTCATCGTGGTCGGACCCGATGAGATCACCTCGCGTTTCTATTCCACCCCTGCGGCGCAGTCGAGCTGCATCTTCGAGCACGTCTATTTTTCGCGTCCCGACAGCACGGTGTTCGGCCGCGCGGTGCAGACCAGCCGCGAAAACCTGGGGCGCCAGTTGGCCCGGGAAGCTCCGGTGGAGGCCGATCTGGTTGTTCCCGTGCCCGATTCCGGCGTCACCGCCGCCGTCGGATACGCCGCTGAGAGCGGCCTCCCCTTTCGCTTCGCACTGATCCGCAACCACTATGTTGGCCGCACCTTTATCGAGCCGCGCCAAAGTGTGCGCGATTTTGGGGTCAAGCTGAAACTGAATCCGGTGCGCTCCCTGCTGGCTGACAAGCGCGTGGTGCTGATTGACGACTCCATCGTGCGCGGCACGACCAGCCGCAAGATCGTGCGCATGATCCGCAACGCCGGCGCGAAGGAAGTGCACATGCGGGTCTCCTGTCCGCCCACCATTTCTTCGTGTTTCTACGGTGTGGACACGCCCTCGCGCAAGCAGCTCATCGCCGCTAATAAGTCGGTTGACGAAATTCGCGACTACATTGGCGCCGACTCGCTGGCCTATCTTTCGCTCGAGGGCCTGAAACGCGCATGCGGCGAAGGCGAGATGACGTCCTACTGCACGGCCTGCTACACCGGCAATTATCCGACCGAACTCATTGATGTCGAGGAGATCCTGCCAGCGGTCGTGCGCCGCTAGAAAGGCGCTGGACGCGCTGAACCGGGGCTGAAGCCCACGATCCTTGTATCATCCTCACGCGGCGCTGAAGCGCCGCTCTTCCACGGCCGCTCCATACTCTGTCTCGGCTGAACAATATCAGAGCCTCGGTTTTCGCGCTCGCGCCACGCGCGGAATGCCCTGCAAATCGGGAGAGATCCGGACCTCGTCCCAGCCCTCGAGCAGCCGGCGAATCGCATCCGCGATCGTGCCACTGATCTCCATCACCAGCCAGCCGCCAGGACGCAAGGCTTCCCGCGCTTGCGGAATCAGCCGCGCAATGACCTCGAGTCCGCTCGGACCAGCAAAGACCGCGACGCGCGGCTCAAATTTGCGAACCTCCAACTGGACCTGATCTTCCTCAGATTCCCCCACATAAGGAGGATTCGAAACAATGAAATCGAAATCTGGGGCCAGGCCTGCGAGCAGATCCGTCTGATGAAACTGGATGCGGTTCTCAAGTTGATGCCGGGCAGCATTCGCCCGCGCAATTTCCAGCGCACCGCTGGAAATGTCCGTCGCATGGATCTCGGCACCAGGCAGTTCTTTCGCCAGTGCCAGAGCGATGCAGCCTGATCCGGTACCAACGTCGACAATGCGGACTTCGGACCTCAGACGTCGGACCTCGGAACCCAGCGCCTTGGCTGAGGTCTGAGGTCTGACGTCTGACGTCTCAAGCTCCAACACGGTCTCAATGACATGCTCCGTCTCGGGCCGCGGGATCAAAACGGCAGGAGTGACGATGAGATCCATCCCCCAGAATTCCTGATGTCCGGTGATGTACTGTGCCGGCACTCCTCGGGCGCGTTCAGCCAACGCTGCTTCGTAGCCTGACTGCTCCTCCGCAGTGAGTTCGTGCTCAGGATGGGCGTGGAGATAGGCGCGGTCGCAACTGAGCGTGAACATCAGCAGCAACTCGGCATTCATGCGCGGAGACGGAACGTGCTCCACGGCGAGGCGGGCAATGGCGGAGGCTAGGGCTGGTTTGAGCTGCACGGACAATTCTAACCACAGAGGACACAGGAGGCGCAGAATCTGCCTAATCACGCTCGCCCGAACTCACACCACGCCCGCCGTTTCCTGCTTCAGCTTCTCCGCCTGGTAGTGAGTGACCAGCGCCTCGAGCAGCGGGTGCAGTTTGCCGTCCATTACGGCGTCGAGTTGGTGGATGGTAAAGCCGATGCGGTGATCGGTCAGCCGGTTTTGCGGGAAATTGTAAGTGCGGATCTTCTCGCTGCGGTCGCCCGACTTCACCATGGCCCTGCGCTCCTTGGCCAGTGCTTCCTGCTGCTTTTCCATTTCGATTTCATAGAGCCGGGCGCGCAGCACGCGCATGCCTTTCTCGCGGTTCTTGATCTGCGACTTTTCGTCCTGGCAACTCACCACCGTGTTGGTCGGGATGTGCGTAATGCGCACCGCAGAATACGTCGTATTCACCGACTGCCCACCCGGACCGGAGGAGCAGAACGTGTCAATCCGCAGGTCTTTGGCTTCGATCTTGATATCCACATCTTCCGCCTCGGGCAGAACCGCAACCGTGACCGCCGAAGTGTGCACGCGCCCCTGCTGTTCGGTCTGAGGCACGCGCTGCACCCGGTGCACGCCGCTCTCGTACTTAAGTTGCGAGTAAACGTGGTTGCCTTCAATGATGGCGATGATTTCTTTCAGCCCGCCAACCGACGACTCCGAAGTCGAGAGCACTTCCACCTTCCAGCGCTGAGTCTCGGCGTAACGCGTGTACATACGGAAAATCTCGGCGGCGAAGAGAGTGGCTTCGTCTCCGCCAGTCCCGGCACGGATTTCGAGGATGACGTTCTTCTCGTCATTTGGGTCCTTGGGCAAGAGCAGGACCTTGAGTTCTTCTTCAACGCCGCCGACGCGCGCTTCCAGCATGTCGAGTTCTTCTTGCGCATAAGCGCGCATCTCGGGATCTTTCTCTTCGGCCAGCACCGCCTTGCTCTCGGCAATCCCCTTCTTCAGATCTTTGTATTCGCGATACTTCTCGACCACCGGCGCGATTTCACTGTGCGCCTTGGCAGTCTTCTGGTATCGCGCCGAGTCGCTCATGATCTCCGGCGACGCCAGAGCCTGGGTCAGCTCGTCGTAGCGTGCTTCAATTTGGACCAGTCGTTCAAACATGGTGGTCGTTCGTCGTGGCCGACCGTCGTTGGTCGTTCGTCGTTAGTCGTTCGCCCTATTCAGGCGGCTTTTTCCCGCAGCGCATTGATCAGGCTATTGAGACTCCGGCCTATGGCATCTGCCGACGCCAAAATTCGCTGTCCCTCTTCGCTGCCTAGGTATTGTAATTCCTCCGCGATCATAACCTGCGTTTGTGCTTCCAGCAGAGATCTTCGCGCATGGAGCAGGAAGTTCCCGAACTCACGATCCGAGCGGTGACCTTTTCCCTCCGCAATGTTGCTGGGAACCGAGACCGCCGCTCTTCGTAACTGCTGACTCAAACCGTAGAGCTCGTGCCGCGGAAACTGCGCCGTCACCCGGTAAACTTCAACGGCAAATTTCATTGCTTCCTGCCAAACCCGCAAATCCTTGAATGATGCTGACATGATAAGTACCTCTCAAGAGAACTGTACTGCCTGGTTTGTGAGAGGCCAACGACTAACGACCAACGACGGGTTCCCGGGGTGGGAACCCCTAAGCAATCACCAATTCCCCGCCCCGCTCCTTCTCCAGCACCATGGCTCGGTTCAGAGCTTCGATGGCGCACTCGGCTTGCTCATCGGACGGCGGCCGGGTGGTAATGCGCTGCAACCACAGGCCGGGCGCGGTCATCAGCGCAAATAGCGACCCGCGGTGCTTGGCGGCGAAACGGATGATTTCGTAGGACACTCCGGCGATAACCGGTAGCAGCACGATGCGCGACGCAAAGCGCGCCCAGAACGTGGTAAACGGAATCAGCATGTAGAAGCCAATCGAGATCAGCATCACGGTCATCAGAAAACTTGTGCCGCACCGCGGATGAAACGTTGAATATTTCTGTACGGCCGTGGTCGTCAGCGGATCGCCATTTTCAAAGGCAAAAACAGTTTTGTGCTCCGCGCCGTGATACTCATACACCCGCCGTATATCCTTCCACAGCGAAACTCCCCAGATAAACAGCAGAAACAAGCCCAGACGAATAGCGCCATCGACCAGATTGAAAACGACCCGTCCACCCAGAGCAGGGTTCATTCGCTTCAATTCCGTCGCCGCCAGCAACGGGATGTACTTGTACATAAAGACGAAGAAGGCCAGCGAAATCACGATGTTGACCACGGCCAGCCAGTTGCTGATGACGGCTGCCTTCTCCCGCGTCTCGGACTTGGCCGAACTCGCCGACCCTTGCTCAGAATGGCCAGCAGGAGCTGCCGTACCGGCCCGCACTGAGCTGTCTTCGTTCTCCATGGCGTCTTCGATCGCGACGTTGGCTGAGAAACGCAGCGCGCGGTATCCCAGGTTCATGGCGTAGCCGAGCGTCATCACTCCGCGCACGATGGGCCAAGCCATCCACTTATGCTTGTCCGACGGCCGTTCCAGCGGCTCGCTCATGGTTACAACTTCGCCCGAAGGCTTGCGGCAGGCGATCGCCCACGCGTGTGGCGAGCGCATCATCACGCCCTCCAGCACAGCTTGGCCGCCCACGAGCGTCTCTTCCCCGCTTTCCAGCGCAGGAAGGAGCTGCACAGCGACGAGAAATCGCAGGTGTTTTCGGAGAAAATACACAGGTATTAGATGATCCTTCCAGGGGACAAGTATCAAAGAGTAGGGTATCATAGGTGGCATCGGGGTCCGAGGACGATGGGTACCATCCTAATTTGCCTTTTTTTCACCACAGAGTCACGGAGAAGACCTCGAACTTGTAAAAACCAGAAGGGAAGAGTTTGCCAGGCCGATTCGCGCTTCAGTGCCTGTGATGATGGTGCTCCTCTTCGCTTTCCGCCACGGGGATCATGCAGCCGTGCGCCACTTCGCACACCACATGCTCGAATTGGATTGTCGTATGGTCAATGCGGAAATCGTGCAGCAGGCGTTCTTTTACATCGCGCAGAATGCGCTCGCTGACCGACGGCGGAATGTCGGCGATCGAGATGTGGCACGACAGGGCATGCGTTTCCGACCCGATGCTCCACACATGCAGATCGTGCACGCCATTCACTCCTTCGACTGACCGGATCGCCGACTCGATCTTTTCGAGCTTCATGCCGCGGGGCGTCCCTTCCAGCAGAATGTTCAGCGTTTCACGCACAATGCCGAAACCCGACCACAAAATCAGCGCGCCAATTCCGACCGACAACGCCGAGTCAATCCAATAATCTCGGGTGATCAGAATGGCCCAGCCTCCCGCGATCACCGCCGCTGTCGAAAGCGTGTCCCCAAGTTCGTGCAGCAGCGCGCTGCGGATGTTCACGTCTCCGCCGGTTCGATAGAGCAGCAATGCAATCACGCCGTTCATCACTACGCCGGCAGCCGCGACCCACATCATCACGCTGGCTTGAACGTGCTCGGGGTGCTGCAGCCGCCGGAAGGCCTCATAGAAGATGAAGAACGAAACCAGGACAAGCGAAGTCGCGTTGACCAGCGCCGCCAGCACTCCGGCGCGATGGTAGCCGTAAGTCTTGGTGGAACTCGCCGGTCGCGACTGGAAATAAACTGCCACCAGCGACAACAGCAGCGCGAAAAAATCGGAAAGGTTGTGTCCCGCCTCAGATAGCAGGGCCAGCGAATGTGCCCGCACCCCGGCCACAACCAGCAGCACAATATAGGCTAGGGTCACGGCCAGCGAAATCTTCAGAACTCGCGTCGGCCCGTCCGGCCCGTGTGCGTGCACATGCATGCTTTCAGTGTACGGGCGGCGGAGACAGGCTTCAAGCGGCGCTCTTGAGCGCTATTCCGCTCTGCTGCTCGTGTACCTTCCCGTTGGGGGTTTCATCGATCGGACCGCATCAGTGCGCCTGTCCGCACCTGCTCCGCTGTCCATCCCAACTCGCGCAGCCTGCGAATGCTCGACGCATCATGCCGTTTCGCCAGGCGCATTCCTGTCTCGTCGCGCACCAGATCGCAGTGATAATAATCCGGCACCCACAGTCCCAATGTGCGGAACAACAGAATCTGCCGCGCCGTTGATGTCAGCAAGTCCGCTCCCCGCACAACCTCGGTGATCCGCATAGCGGCATCATCCACCACCACGGCCAACTGATACGCCGGCACGTCATCGCGTCTCCACACGATGAAGTCGCCGAAATCGCTTCCCGCTACCACGCACTGAGGTCCCATATGCAAATCCGTAAAGCGAATGGCCTCCCCGTCCGGAACCCGAAACCGCCAGTTCATCCCACTTGGCTCGTGTGGGGCCGGGTTGGAGCCTGTCCCGAGCGAAGTCGAGGGAACCCGGCCAAGCGGAGTGAAGCTCCGCTGCATGTTCTGCGGTCGACACCGCCCCGGGTAAATCATCTCATCATCACCTTCATTCGGCGCACCGGCTGCCTGCGCCACGTCCTTCCGCGAGCATGTACATGGATAAATCGCTCCCTGATCCCGCAATTTCCTCCAGGCATCCAAATACCAGGCCCGCCGCTCACTTTGAGCGTATGGACCGAACTCACCGCCGCAATCCGGACCCTCCGTCCACCGGATCCCCAGCCAGCGCAAATCCTCCACCATGGCTGAAACAAACTCGGCGCGGCTGCGCTGCGGATCCAAGTCTTCATTGCGCAGGATCAACTGCCCGCCGTGCTCAGCCGCCCTCTGTGCCGCGACCCAGAAGGTGCGCGCGTGGCCCACATGCAGCAGTCCGGTGGGCGACGGCGCCAGCCGCCCGCGATAGGGCCTCGGATTGAAGTCGATTGACACAGGTGTGATGGCCGGTATCTGACAAGGCTTACCGCGCCGAGCCTCGCGGAGCCGGAGCCGCTCCCACTTTCGCCGGTGTGATTTGCAGCATCGCCCGTCCCCCGACATGGACGAAACTCAGTTCGCGTGCCGCCAGCAGCGCGTTGACGGCATCCTTCACCCGCGAGCGCGCGATGAAGTTTCCAAAAAAAATCTCCAGATCCGCCTCCTCGATCGCAATCACGCAATCGAGATATTTCGAAACCAGCGCCGAGAGCGCCTCCGGTACCGACAATCCCACGCCCTCTTTCACCGCCTCCGGCGCCCAGCGGTACAGCAAGTCCCAGATCGATCCTTCGCCGGCTTTGTAGTCCACCCGCGTGATGCGCAGTTTCGACCACAATTCTCCCAACGCGCCATCGAGCGCGGCAAACGACACGCTCCCGCCCAGTTGCTCCAGCAGTCTTAGCTTGGAAATTGGCCCATCCTGCTGAATCAGCTCAAAGGCATCGCAAGCCAGCTGCGAATACGGCGAGCGCGTCCCCGCCTTCGGCGCCTGCTTCGGATTGCGCTCGCCCATCAGCGCATAGAAATAGGGGAACACGGACGCCGCCACCAGAAATCCATTGTTCTCCTCAAACGGATTGGCCTCGAACGCCGCCCGCTCGCGCAGCAGCCGCACCATCAATTCCGTGGCTTCCGCCGCCCGCGGATCGGCAAAGGCGTGCTGCCATCCCGGCAAACGATCGTCCGACCCGACAAATGCGCCAATGAACGTCGGAACCAGCAACGGCGGGCGTTGCGGATACATCAGGCAAAATCCCGCGTCCTCCACAAAGGCGCGGGCCGCTTCGATCGTCCGGATGGGCTTGCCATCCAGCCGCCACTTCTCGCGCCGCAGTTGTTGAAGTTCCTGATCAGTCATAGCGAGCTGCGAGTCGCGAGTCCTGAGTTGTGAGCAAAACCCTCGCAGCTCGGGACTCAGGACTCGGGACTAGATTCTCTTAAACGCCTTCTGAATATCCTTCATAGAATAACGCAGCACCACCGGCCGGCCATGCGGGCACGACATGGGATGATCCGTTTTCGCCAGTTCCGCGAGCAGCCATTCCATCTTGTTCTGCTCCAGCGGCATGTTCACCTTGATGGCGGCATGGCACGCAATCGAGGCCGCGATCCGCGCCCGAATTTTTTCCAGGTTCAGCGCCTGTTCTTCCCGCGAAAACTGGTCGAGCAGCTCGTGCAGCATGTGCTCCACGGCCGAGGCCTCCACTCCCGCCGGCGCCGTCTTGACCGCCACGCTGCGCGCGCCAAACGGTTCGGCTTCAAATCCGTTGTGCTGCAATTCGTCGGAAATCTCGGCGAACACCGCTTGCTGCGCCGGGGACAATTCCAGCACGATCGGCATCAGCAGCCGCTGGCTTTCCACTTTTTGCGCCGCCCTCTGTTTCAGCACGCGCTCAAACAACACGCGCTCGTGCGCCACGTGCTGATCAATAATCCACAATCCATCTTCGTTTACTGCCAGGATGAACGAATTCCGAATCTGTCCCAGCGGTCTCAGTGTGCCGAGCGACGACAGCGTTGGTTCTTCTTCGCGGACGTCAAGAGCCGGAGCGCAACCGTGGTCAGGAATAGCCTCGACTCCGCGCACCAATGGCGCCGACTCCAGCCCCCGCGCCACGGGAATAGCAGCATTGGCCTCGACCGCGATTCCGCCTTCGAATTGAAGACGCGCGGAAATCGGCGGCGGCTCGGGCGCCTGCAATGCAAACCCACCGCCTGCCGCACCGCCAAAGGGTGCCCCAGAGCCTGCCCTGAGCTTGTCGAAGGGTCTCGCATCGGTCGCGAGACGTGGGAAATCTGTCGTATTCACGGCACCTGATGTCGGCTCCCAGTCTGCCCCGAACGTCAATGCCTGGCTGGCCGTCGCATGCGCCCGAATCTCCGCCATGAACTGCGGCACCGGACGCGCCTTCATCAGCGCCGCCCGCACCGAGTCGCGCACAAAATCGTGCATCACCGTCTGCTGGCGGAATCGCACCTCCGTTTTCGACGGATGCACATTCACGTCCACTTCCCCCGCCGGCAATTCCAGAAACAGCAGCACCACCGGGTACACCGTCGGCGGAATGATGTTCCGGTACGCCTCGGTCAGCGCATGTTGCACCAGCCGGTCGCGAATCAGCCGTCCGTTCACGAAAACAAAAATCGAATTGCGGTTCAGCTTCTGAATCTCGGGCTTCGAAACGAACCCATGAACTCGAATCTCGCCTGGCGGCGCAGGCTGTGCCTCTTCATCTTCCTCCCTCCGCCGCCACGGCGGAGGCTGCGGCAATCCTACATGCTCCAACCCCTGCCGCGCCGCCACCGGGATCAGCTGATCCAGCATCTCTTTGCCAAACACCTGGTACACGCGCTCGCTGTGCCCCGCTACCGGAGGCGCGACCAGCATGGCATGCGCCGCCGAATGCAGTTCGAAGTGCTTGTCAAAATGCGCCAGTGCGTAATGCGTGACCAGCGACGCGATACGCGACAGTTCGGTCGACTCCGATTTCAGAAATTTCTTCCGCGCCGGCGTGTTGAAGAACAAATCCCGCACCGTGATCGCAGTGCCCGCCGGCAGTCCCGCCTCTTCTACCCGCGCAATCTTCCCGCCGTTGATCTCGACCACTGTCCCCGCAGGCTCCTCTACTGCCCGCGTCTCCAGCCGCAGCCGCGATACCGACGCAATCGAGGGCAGCGCCTCCCCGCGAAACCCCAGCGTCGCCACGCTCAACAGATCCTCGGCATCCTTGATTTTCGAGGTGGCATGCCGCTCAAACGCCAGCAGAGCGTCATCGCGCACCATGCCGCACCCGTTGTCGGTGATCTGGATGAGTTTTTTCCCACCCGCCTCCACGCTGATCTTGATCCGCGTCGCTCCCGCGTCGAGCGCGTTCTCCAGCAACTCTTTCACCACCGACGCCGGCCGCTCCACCACCTCGCCCGCGGCGATCTTGTTGGCGACGCTCTCGGAAAGGACGTGGATCTTACCCATGGTGTGAGTGGTCAGTGATCAGTGGCCAGTTTCGCAGATGGGGGATGAGAAGGCAAAGCGTCGCCAAGAGCGACCGGGAAAGAACGGGCCTTCGGAGCTGGTTCGGAAGTGGAGTCGCCGCCCCCACACTCGGGGCCACGTGGAAGAGCGGGCCTTCAGGCCCGCGTTAGGGGCGGACATTTCGCGGGGCCTTGGCCCCTGTGGCGGAATTCGCCATCGACAACACAAGAACGGCGCTCCGCTTGCACGGAGCGCCTGGTTTTCGATCGCTGTAATCCTATTGCACGTCGAGTGTAACCGTAACCGTGCCGGTCGCCCCGGGGACCTGGCCCGATCCCGATTCGGCGTTGATGGTGATACTGTAGTTCCCTGGCGCCGTCCCCGGGTTACTCTGGCTGCTGTTGTTCCCGCCGCACGACCCCAGCCACAGCGTCGAGAATCCCAGCACCACGATCAGCCCCAGCATCCGCATGCCCTTCAGCCTGCGCTTGCGCGAGCCGAACGTGAACATGATCCCGAACAGGCTCGGCAACAACACCGCATAGAAAATCTGCTGCCGGTCAAACGGCCGCCGCAGAGCGCCGGTCGGAGCCATGGTCGTTATCAGGAAGCTGGCTCCCTGAGCATAGGGCACCGCGCTCGTCGGCCCGGTGCACGTAGACTCGGTCAGGGTTGACGGTTCGGTGCAGGTGTAGCTCAGGTTCCCGCTGAAGCCGCTTTGATTCGTGTTTACGGTGATGTTCACCGTTGCCGTCTGCCCCGGCGACACCGTATAGGTCTGGGCATTGGCAGCCAGCGTGAATGCTGCCACGATTTTCACGGTGGTCTGGCCGTTGGAAGTGGAGTCGTTCCCGTTATATGTTGCCGTGATGGTATTCGTTCCAACCGGCAGAGACGTCGTGCTAAGCGTCGCAACTGCGCTGGTCGTTGTAGACGAGGGCAGTGTAGACGAGCCCAGGGTGCCCCCCCCGGTGCCATTGGTGTAGCTGAAGGTCACGCTCCCGGTGGGTGCTGTCGTCCCGGACGTGGCGGTGACCGTCGCGGTCAGGGTTACACTGTTGCTCTGATAGGTCTGCGAGAGAGATGGCGAGACCGTTGTCGTGGTCGGAGATTGAGTCGCACTCCAATTCGCCACCAGGTTCCCCACGTCCACGGATCCCAACCCGGAGACAAGGTTGTAGCCGGTGGTCGCGTCGGCGTTGGAAGCTAGAAAGCCCACCTGGCCGGATGCCGGGCAGGCGATGACCGGCTCCCCGGCGGGCAGGCCCTTCTGACAGTAGACGATGTTGCTGCCGCTGTTGACCTGGTGGAATACATGATTGGACGGCGTCGCCGCCAGCTTGTAGAGGTTGGTGTTGATGTTGCCCAGGCCCGACGTCGATAGCGACTGGCTAAGCAGCGCTACCATAGCGGCAAAAGCCGGAGTCGCCGCCGAGGTGCCGCCGACGATCGCATGGTAGGTGTCCACTGCGGTGAAGATTCCGCTGGCCGCGGTGCCGCTGCCGGGGTCGCAACTGCTGGTGGTACTCGTGGTGTTAGCCACCTGATTCTGCGGCGTGCAGAAGACATAACCCGGGAAAATGTCCGACGCGAGCAGGGAAACATCGGGGACATAGCGGTATTGTGTGCCTGACGGTGCACCCGGGACGGACAGCGTTTGCTGATACGCCGGCTGCGGGAAGCCAACCACGCACGAGGACGCGTTTTGCGTCAGCCCCGGAGCGCAGTTGCTCATCCCGCCGCCAGTGGCTGAAATCCAATAATCCTCCTGCGCCGTTTGCGGGGAAGTGACGGCTACGGCAACATGGGGCGGAACACAGTACCCCGGGTTAGCGCCTGTACTGAGGCAGTAGGCAGACAGATCCTCGCTATCGTCCCAGGTGAGCTCAGGAATATATGTCTTCGCCGTCCCGCCATTCGCGAGGTTGGTTGTCGGGGCATTCCAATACGTTGATGGCGGCGGGTTAGAGTCATTCGCGTAAGAAATGCTCGTTCCGCCCACGGCAATCACGTTCGGGCTGCTGGCCGGATAATCCACGCCGCCCCCATAGATTGCGCCCAGGAACGGCGGGGTCGCGGGTGCAGGAGGATTGCCGTCGCAAGGAGCGCCGCCTTGGTCGCCGGAAGCCACCAGAACCGTGACTCCCTCGCCGGCGGCTTGGGCCAGCTGCGTCTCAAGGCTGCCTGCACCGATATCCGCATATTCGCACCCCCCGAAGCTCACGCTGATTATTTGAGCGAGGGGAGACCCGCCGTTGGGGCTGATCGCGTAGACAAGAGCGTCGAACGCACCGCCGCTTGTGTTGGGGGCGTTCACGAAGATTATTTTTGCCTTGGGGGCGATGCTGCCTGCCCACTCAACGTCCAAATCAGCTTCGGTAACATCGCCGTTCACATTCGGCGGGGTGTCGGTCCCGACAGGGGCATACTGAAAGTTCGTGCCGTTGCAGGCCGTGATGACGCCGGCGGGGCCCGGGGAGCTGCCGCTCACCGTGCATCCCAGGTTGGTGTTGCTAAGTCCGAAGCCCTTGCGGAAGTCGTCGATGTCCGCCTCGAAGATGTCGCTATCCCCCACGATCGCGATGGTCTGGCCAGTCCCGTCTAGGTCACTGGGGATGTCGTAGATGGTGTTGATGTCAGCCGGAGCCAGGAAGTTCGGGAACTGCCATTTGACGTCGTAGTAATCAGGCGCCGGGCGGTCTATCCCGCGAAACGCTCTCGTCCGGAGGAACGGCTTCGGACGGAAGTCATGCAGGCCGCGAATCCCAGTGACTATGCCGTTAAGCGCCGCGGGAATCATGACCGGCGTCGAGTTGGCGAAGTGCTGCTCGCCATCGACCTCGTAGCGGTGGATCTGGGTCTTAAAGGCGTTTTCGACCTGCGCCGCCGTGCCGCCGAAGATCACCATGTTGCGGCCGCTGCCAACGCTCAGAATCGTAAAGCCCTGCGATTTCAGCCAGGTGGTGATCCGGTTGATATCGGCGCGGCTCAGCCCGAACCGGTCGGCATACTCTGCAGGTGTCAGCCAGCGATGGTAATTAGGTGAGGCAGGATCCTGCTGCTGCGCCAGCAACCGGTTCAGCGCCTTCTGTTGCGCCACCGACGGCGTGGTGGTCAGGGTAACGTAGCTGAGCTCGAACGAGGGCTCGACCGCACCCTGATCAAACTGCGCCTGGGCCTTGGGGTGAACGCTCTTGGCCAAGGCAACCGCCCGCGAGGAATCAATGGCATCCACAATCCGGCCCGGCGCCTGGGCATAGCCGACGGCGGAGAAGACGCTGGCAATCGATAGAACGAGCAGAACCAACTTCACCATTCGCATACGAACTCCCGGGCAGATCGGTGTAACCGCTGTGTCTTAAGCTTATACGGCTTATTCCCGTTCTGATCAAGGAACTGGGCCAGAAGGTTGTACGGTAGACAGAAAGTTAACAATCGGCACCGAAAACCCGCCATCTGCGCCGTCTCCCGGCCTATGTCTCCCTCTGAAACCGGGCAAAATGACGGCAACCATCCCAATGCAGCCGGAGAAACAAGGCCTCCAGCGGCTCACTGCCGTATACTGCCTCTGCCGCATCTCCGCCATCATGTCTCCGCCCGACGCCAGAAAACCCCGCCTCGCCTACATTGACTGGATGCGCGGCCTGGCTTGCCTGCTCATGTTCCAGACTCACTGTTTCGACTCCTGGCTCAGTCCAGCCGCCCGCCTGACCCGCTTCTTCATGTACTCGCAGCTGGGCGGCACTTTTCCCGCGCCGCTATTTCTGTTCCTGGCAGGAATTTCCTTCGCCCTGGTCACCGAGAAACTCCGGCAGAAGAATCTTCCGTCCGGCCAGATCGCCCGCAGCACCATCCGCCGCGGCGCCGAAATCTTCGTCTTCGGCCTGTTATTCCGCCTGCAGGAGTACCTCATCGCCTGGGGCTGGGCCCCGAAAAGCGACCTGCTCCGGGTGGATATCCTCAACACCATCGGCCTTTCCATGATGCTGATGGGCGTCGTCTGCTGGATCGTTCTGTGTGGCGCGGGCGCCCTCGCCCGCGAAAGGACCGGGGGTGCCCCATTGCCTGCCCTGAGCCGCCCGAAGGGTCTCGCCGCCTTTGCGAGACGTGGGGATACGGCGATTCTTGTGGCCAGCGCTGCGAGTACCGCCTTGCTGATCTCCCTTCTCACCCCGCTGCTCTGGACCGTCTGGCGTCCGCGCTTTCTTCCCTGGCCGCTCGAGTCTTACATCAACGGCGTCCACAACCTCGGCATCCCGCAGCCCTGGCTGTTCCCCGTCTTCCCCTGGACCGCCTTCGCCTTCGCCGGTCTCGCCGTGGGCTTCATCCTGCAAAGTCCCTCGGCCAAGGCTCGCGAGACAACCGTCTTTCTGTCTCTCGGCGGCTTCGGCATCGTTCTGGTCGAGTTCGCCCGCTGGCTTGACGCCCAGCCGTACCAGCTCTATCCCGTCTACGATTTCTGGCACACCAGCCCCAACTTCTTCTTGATCCGGCTCGGCATGTTGCTCGTGATTCTTACCGGCGTCTACGCGTGGTGCCGCTGGGTCGTGGGAATATGGCGCATTGGCCAGTGGGGATTCAGCCCGCTCATCCAATTAGGCCAGGCTTCGCTCGTGGTCTACTGGGTGCACATCGAATTCGTTTACGGCCGTTTCTCCATCCTCAGGAAGCACGCGCAGAGCATCGCCGGCGCTTCCGCCGGCCTGTTGATCATCTTCCTGGCGATGCTGGCCCTGGCCTACGTACGCACCCATACGGGCACGCGGATCAAGGGATGGATGAAAGGCCGTGCGGAATTACTGCCGTGGGTCCATCGCCCTCCAGCGCGGACCTGAATGTGCCAAAGCTTTCGCTCCGTGGGGATCTCCGCTGCGCCGGAAGGATTTCCCGGCCAACGCCCATCCATTTAGGGTCGATGAGTGTAGACACCGTTTACACCAACCAGCCGGATTTCGGACAGCGCAGCGTTCTTGTTCCCTCCTCTCTCCCACCAACGTTGTTACATTGCATGCAATGTCCATATGGCCTTAGATTAACTCGCCCGGCCGAGCCTTCCCCTGCACCAGATCTTCCATTAAATGACGTGTTCACAGTTTGTTACAGAAACTGCATGAAACCCCGTAAGCGCGCAGTTGCAAATATTCCTTGACACCATATATGCATACGCGGTTCGTATGACCGTTTAGCCAAACCTGCACCCCGAAAGGTAGGGGCTTCATGCCCGCGATCAACGCACGCCGAACTTTTCCTCGATCTGATTTCCATTTATTCGTTCCGAGCATTCTGGTCTTGATTCTCGTTTTTTGTTGCTACCCCGTGGCCGGTGCAAACAGCCAATGCGCTCGCCCGGCGTTGCGCGGCTCCTTTCTGCAGCCGGCACTGGGTGACAGCTGGACCTTGGAGCAATGGCGGGACGAGTTCCAGTACATGCGAGACGCGCTTCTGGACCAGATGTTGATTCAGTGGACTGCAGACAGCAAGGAGAAGACCACTGTTTTCCCATCCACGCTGGCAGGCTACACTCAGAACACGCAACACGACGTGGTGGAACGTGCTCTGCAAACGGCTGATGCGTGCGGTGCGCAGGTGTATCTGGGGTTGCAGGTCAACGATGACTGGTGGACCAACTACATCGACGACGCCTCTTGGCTCCAGAACGAAGCGACGACCGCCAACGCACTGGCCGACGATATATGGCAGCGATATCAACATCACCCCTCGTTTGCCGGATGGTATCTCCCCTTTGAAGTCGACAACGTAGAGACCAGTTCTCCGCAATGGGACAACCTGGTCGTCTTCTACCGCACCGTAGGCAATCACCTGCACAAACTTGCGCCGGGAAAACCGGTGGTGATTTCGCCCTTCTACAACACGAGTGAGGGATTGACCCCTTCCCAATGGCAGACGATGTGGGAATACGTCCTGCAACGCAGCCCCATCGACATTCTGGCGCTGCAAGACGGTGTAGGTGCGGGTCATGCCACGAAGGCACAACTACCGGAATGGTTCAGCGCCGTGGGCAATGCGATCGAGCACTCGCGTCCGAGCATGCAGTTCTGGGCGGATACGGAAACCTACACTCAGGGTTACGCGACCATGCCGATTCATTCCATTGTGAATGACATGCGCGCCGTCCAACCCTACGTCACAAACTATGTCAGCTTCAGCTTCAACCATTACTTAAGTCCGCAGCAGGTCAATCCGCTCTACTACGAAACGTACATGGATTACCTGGCTACGGGGAAGGTGGAATCCGTGCCGCCGACCCCACCTGCGGACCTGACCGCCGTTGCGGTTGACTCGGCAACCATCGACCTGACGTGGGCTGGGTCAACGGACAACGTGGGCGTGGTCGGCTACAAAGTGCTCCGCAATGGCCAGCATGTGGCAACGCTGTACAGCACGGACACGTCGTACGCCGATTCCGGCCTTGATGCCGGCATGCCGTATGCATATCAGGTAAGGGCGTTCGATGCGGCGGGCAACAATTCGTCCTGGAGCAATGTGGCCAGCGCGTCCACACCGCCGCCCCACTTGTATCCGACCGACATTGCGCTCGGCAAGCCGTATACCGCCAGCATGCCCGCAGACCCTGGATACCCTGACACCGGAGGCGTCGAATTGACTGACGGGATTCTGGGTTCGACGAATTACGCCGATCCCGCGTGGCAAGGACGTGCCACTATTCAAGCCTATACGTTCACCATCGATCTCGGCAGCGTGCAGGTCATCAGGGAAATCCGCAGCCACTGGCTCCAGGACGAGCAGCCGGGAATTCTTTTTCCTCAGAAGATCACGTACTCGGTCTCGGCCGACAATGTGACGTTTGTTGCCGTCGGCACGGTCAAGAAACCGCTGCCAGTCGCGGGCCCGCGGTTGTGGTGGTTCACGCTGACCGACTTGAACAGCGTGAGCGGACGGAATGTACAGGTTCGAGTTATTCCGGGATCGAATGCGGAGTGGACCTTTATTGATGAGATCGAAGTGCGGCAATGACATGCGGCAGTGAGAGCACCAGCGCATACTGCACTCGCTGCTTCTCGCACCACTGCTTCCGCGCAGAGGGAGGACGACGTGGTTGACGATCTCGGGGTGATCGAAGGCGAATATCTTCGAACATCTCCCTAGCGCTCACCGACCAGCCACAAACTCCACCACCGCGCGCTCGGCCCATCGCCCGTCATCTCTTGTGCCATCCCCCGTGCCATCGCACTGACCGAGAAACGCGCAATGCCCGCCGTCCGCGGTCTCGATGTACGTAATGTTCGGATTGGCCCGAATCCGCCGCAGCGTCTCCGCTTGCACCCGAATAAACGGATCATTCGCCGCATGAATGATCAGCGCCGGCACGGCAATCCGGTCCACCACGTTCGCCGCCGCCGCCCGCGCATAGTAATCGTCGGCTCCGGCAAAGCCGCAGTAGTGTGCCGTGATCCGGTCATCAAACAGGCGCAGGCTGGTGACTCCCCTGAGCCGCGACAGATCAAAGTTTTCCGGGAAAAACTTCGCCTTTCTCCGTAGCCGCCGGAACAACTGCAGCAGAAAATACCACTCATAAATCCGGTTGGCCGGCTCGTGCAGCGCATCAGCCGACGCCGCCAGGTCCATCGCCGGACACACCGCCGCTACCGCCCGAAACTCCGCTGGTCCCGCGTTTCCCCACTCGCCGGCCAGCTTCAGCACCAGGTTCCCGCCCATGGAGAACCCGATCAGCGCAAACCGCGACACTCCGTCGTTTTCCACCACGTGCCGCGCCACTGCCGCCACATCTCCCGACAAGCTCGAGTTGTAAAGAGTCGGCGCAACATGATCCATGCCGCCGCAGTTGCGCTGGTTCATGAGCACCACGTTCATGCCCGCCGCCAGCGCCTTCTCCGCCACTCCGGTCATGTACTCGGAATCGCTCGAGCCTTCGAGCCCGTGCACTACGATCGCCGTCAGCGCCTTAGCCCGATCTTCTTTACGCTCGCTCTGCCAGTAGCACTGGCACCGCACCATGATTGCCGGGGAAACGATTGCGGGAGTGACGCCCGCACGATTAACGAGCGTCCGAGCCACACCTGCTGGAGCCACCTCGACCAACCGCTCCTCAGGGGGTGGCAAATGAATTCTGCGCGGCAGCAGGAAGCTTGCCAGCGTCTGCACATGGCCGCCGCGGAGCCAACGGTGCGGGCGGAAGGGCGCCAAATCTGCCCAGACGCACTGCCGCGGCCGTCCGTCGGGTTCGGCGGCCCCGCAATTTGACATTTGCATAGTCCCCACGAATTCATTCTAATGGAGCCAGCTATGAGCGCGAGCTATGAGAGTCCAAGGCTCGGCTTTTGTCCAAGCTCGCAGCTCATAGCTCGCAGCTCAAGGA
The DNA here is from genome assembly GCA_900290255.1 of Candidatus Sulfotelmatobacter kueseliae. Lineage (GTDB taxonomy): Bacteria > Acidobacteriota > Terriglobia > Terriglobales > Acidobacteriaceae > Sulfotelmatobacter > Sulfotelmatobacter kueseliae. The sequence goes on along the minus strand of OMOD01000111.1, from coordinate 160,499 downwards.
GTCAGTGCATGCCCATCTTCGAGTACATCTGCCAGGAATGCCACCACCAGTTCGAAGCCCTCGTCTACGGCAAAGAAAAGGCCGAATGCCCGAAATGCCACGCCACCAGGCTCGAACCCCAGCTCTCCGTCTTCGCCGTCTCCGCCAAAGGATCGTCCCCCTCCGCGTCTTCCGCCAGCCCCTGCGCCTCTTGCGGCGATCCCCGCGGCCCCGGCGCCTGTTCCCTCCGCGACATGGACTGACAAGGCTCAAGGGCGGCAGCCCGTCGAAAGAAAAACTTTCCAGGGAAACTTTCGGCACCTCGGTCCGGTGACCCCGGTTACCTGTGTGGTTCCGCCCCCATCTTCTATCATCGCCACGATTAAACTGGGCGAGGTAGTCAGCACCCTCGTTTATCAGGACGTATCAAGACTATGGACCGCCGCCGCGAACAGCGCGTTCTTGTCGAACTTCCCGTACAAATCTGGGGTATGGACGCCAATGCCCGTCCCTTTACCCAGATGGCCAGCCTGCGCACCATCAGCGGCCGCGGAGCCACCTTGCAGGGCGTCAGTGCTCAGCTCAAGCCCGGCGACGTCGTTGATCTCCAATATCAAGGCACGAAAGCCCAGTTCCGCATAGTTTGGCTGGGGAGGCCCGGGACCGAACTGCAGGGTGAAATCGGCGTCGAAAATCTCTCGCAGGATGTCTGCCTCTGGGACGTTGACCCCCTCCGTGGCGCCAACGCAGGCCAGGGCTAGAACACCGGCGTCGCTACCTGACCAGGCGGCGACCTTCTGGAACGTGAGTTTCCCACCGCGGCTGCTACACTCGCTATCTATGCGCGTGCGGATTCTCGGTTCAGCCGCCGGCGGTGGATTCCCTCAGTGGAACTGTGCCTGCCCCAACTGCCGCGCCCTGCGCGCCGGGACCTTCCGCGGCAAAGCCCGCACTCAGGCTCAAGTTGCCGTCAGCGGCGACGGGCGCTCCTGGTTCCTGCTCGGAGCTTCTCCCGATCTCCGCTGGCAAATCGAAGCCACCCCCGAACTTCATCCGCGCCCGTCGTCGGGCAACGAGGCTGTGCGCCAATCCCCCATCGCCGGAGCAGTTCTCCTCAACGCCGACCTCGACCACACGCTCGGCCTGCTCCTGTTGCGCGAACTGCAGCCTCTTCGCGTCTACACGACCGCTTCTGTCCGTCGCATTCTGGCGGAAGACAACTCAATGTTTGCCATGCTGCAACGCATTCCCGGTCAGCTCACCTGGTCGGACTGTGTCCCCGGAACAACGTTTCCGCTGCTCACTCCTTCCGGCGAAGATTCCGGCCTGCGCAGTCGTGCCGTATCGCTTGCGACGCGCTATCCCGCCTATGTCTCAACGCAGCGCCAATCCGGCCTGACGCCCGGCGAAGCGTCGCTCGGATTGATCGTCCAATCCCCCTCAGGTAAGCGCCTCGCGTACTTGCCGGCAGTTCCGCAGCTCACCTCCGGACTGCTGATCGAAATGGATTCTTCCGACGTCATTCTCTTCGACGGCACGTTCTGGAGCGACGACGAATTGATGCGCATGCAAGGCAGCGGGCAGACAGCGCATCAAATGGGCCACGTTCCTGTCTCCTCCGAAGAAGGCAGTCTCGCTAAGTTGGCGCGACTCAGCCGTCCACGTAAAATCTATATCCACATCAACAACACCAACCCCATGCTGAATGAGACTGGTCCCGAGTACCGCCAGGTGCGCGACGCAGGCTGGGAAATCGCGGAGGATGGATGGCAGTTCGACCTGTAGACGCCACCACGAGCGACCTGCTTTCGTTCGATGAACTGCGCGCCCAGTTGCGTGCCGTGGGCGAGGAACGCTATCACCACCAGCATCCCTTTCACCTCATGATGCACGAAGGCCGCCTCAGCCGCGGTCAGCTGCAGGCCTGGGCGCTGAATCGCTATTACTACCAGAGCATCATTCCGATCAAGGATGCGATTATTCTTTCCCGCGGCCCCGATCCGGTTTTCCGCCGGGCCTGGCGCAAGCGCGTCGTGGATCACGACGGAGACGCTACGACGAATAACGACGGCGGCATCCGCCGCTGGCTGAAGCTGGCGGAAGCCACCGGCCTCAAGGCCGATGACGTTCGCGCCGGAACTGGCATCCTTCCCGCCACGCGTTTTGCGGTCAACGAATATCTGAATCTGGTGCGCAGCCGCAGTTTGCTCGAAGCGGTTGCGTCGTCGTTGACTGAGTTGTTCTCGCGCGATCTGATCTCCCTGCGCATGGAGAAGCTGGGCCAGCATTACCCGTGGCTCGCCGGTGGACTCGGCTACTTCGAGGCGCGGCTGACCGAGGCCCCGGAAGACGCGAAGTTTGCCTTCAACTACGTCTGGGAGAATGCCCGGACGCGTGCCGAGCAGGAGCTCGCGATCCAGGCCTTGCGCGACAAGTGCGACATTTTGTGGGCGCAGCTCGATGCCCTTTACTTCGCTTACGTACAGCCGGGTTGGCCGCCGCCCGGCTCATTTCGCATCGAGGGAAGTTGAACGATGGCCCCTCCGCTTGATTCAAGTCAGCCGCGCCTGGCCGCGGGATGCCGCTGGGGCGGCACGGAAGAGAATCGCATGATCCTTTTCCCCGAAGGCGCCATCAAACTGCAAGGCACTGGACGGCAGGTGCTGGAGCGCTGCGATGGCCAGCGTACGTTTGGCGAAGTCATTGCCGGGTTGCAGAAGGAGTTTGGCACGACCGATCCGGCGAAGATTCGCTCCGACATCAGCATTTTCCTCGAGCAATTGCACCGCAAGCGGATCGTGGACTACTAGAGATTGGGTAATTTCGTAATTTGGTAATTGAAACTCCTGCGACTTGCTGCACGGTTGCTTACCCGATTTCAATTACCCAATTACCCAATTACTCAATTACCCAATGCCTTTCGCACCTCTCGCTCTGATCGCCGAAATCACGCATCGCTGCCCGCTGCACTGCGTGTATTGCTCGAATCCGTTGCGGCTGGCGGGAACGCCATCGGAGCTCTCGACGGACGAGTGGACGAGCGTCTTCCGCCAGGCGGGCAAGCTCGGCATGCTGCATGCGCACTTCACGGGCGGCGAGCCGCTGGCGCGGGCCGATCTGACGGAACTGGTCGCCGCCGCGCACACCGCCGGACTCTACACCAACCTCATTACTTCAGGCATTGGGCTCTCCGAGCCGGGTCTCGAGAAGTTGGTCGCGGCCGGACTCGATCACATTCAGGTCAGCTTTCAGGATTCGCGCGAAGACGTCGCCAACTGGATCGCCGGCGCGAAGGCTCATGCCCACAAGATTGCCCTTTCGCGCGCGATCCGCCGCCACAAGGTCGCTTTCACCGTGAACCTGGTTGTGCATCGGCAGAACCTCGATCACCTGGAAGAGATGATCGCGTTTATCGAGCAACTCGAACCCGAGCGGGTTGAGATCGCCCACACGCAGTATTACGGCTGGGCTCTGGCCAACCGCGCTGCTCTAATGCCGACTCGCGCGCAGGTGGAGAAAGCTGTAACCGCCGTGGCCGAAGCCGAAAATCGGCTGGCTGGCCGCATTCGCATCGATTCGGTCGTGCCTGACTACTATGCGAAGTACCCGAAAGCTTGCATGGGAGGATGGGGACGAAGATTGATGCTGGTCACTCCCGCCGGGAAGGTTCTTCCCTGTCACGCCGCGGAAGTGCTTCCCGGCTTGTCGTTTGAAAACGTGCGCGAAAAGACGCTGGCATGGATCTGGCAGGAATCGCAGTCGTTTTGCCGCTTTCGCGGCGAAGACTGGATGCCCGAGCCCTGCCGCAGTTGCGAACGTCGCACGGAAGATTTCGGCGGTTGCCGCTGCCAGGCCTTTCTGCTGGCGGGAGACGCCACGGCGACCGACCCAGCCTGCTCGCTGGCGCCGTCGCATCAGATCGTGGAATCGGCAGTGCGCGAGGCGAATGCGGATGCGGCGGTTGCGCGGCCAGCTGCGGCATCTTCATTCGTGCAACTGCAGAAACTGTCAACAGATCTTTGGAGCTATCGCACGAACCCCGAATAGGCCTGCGGCAGATGCAGAAGTCAAAAGTCAGAATGCAGAAGTTGGACCAGCGGCATTGGAGTTGGCATGTCAGGCATGAACCCAACTCGGAACGACCGCAAGGCAGCTTCGTGGAAGCGTTCCATAGTCAGGAGGAGGGAATCATGACAACTGGTTACGCGACAGTTGCCATCCGCTGGACTGCGCGTGTGTGGAGCGTCCTGAGTATATTGACCGTTCTCGCCTTCGCTATCGGCGAGATGGCGCAGGGCAATGGCCCGCGCCCAACGCATCAAGAGTGGGTCGGGCTAGCCCTGTGGCCCATCGGCGTCTGCGTCGGGTTGGCCGTGGCTTGGCTTCGCGAAGAACTGGGAGGAGTTGTCGCCCTGGGATGCCTCCTTGGGTTCTACGTGTGGAACGTGTTTCGCTCCGGACATCTGCCGCGGGGTCCGTTCTTCGTCTTGATTGCGGCGCCGGCCGTCTTCTTTCTGATAGCGGGAGTTCTGTCTCGAAACCACGCGCCGCGGCCAACATAGTCGGGCGCCAAAGCTGAGCGACGCGATCCCGGTTCACGGGCTGCGCCGGTCAACCCTGCCCTCTCTGGTTCCGTTGAGCGCCTTACCAGCGCACACCGATCGTGACCGGACGCAGGTCGGTAGTGATGCCGTTGCGCTTGCCATGCAGGTAGCGGAACTCGCCGTAGATCTCGATATTGGGCCGGATCTTGCGCGCTATCCCCCCACCAAAGTTTTCGCCAAACTCATCTTCGCTAGACCTGAGAAATTTTCCGTCCAGACGCAGGCTGCCGGCGTAGCACCCGCCCCACCACACCCAGAACGGATTGCAGGCTGACCCTGGAAGCGCGCGGGAAGAGTCCAATTCGCCGGAGCGGTGAAAATAGGATGGCCCACCCACGATATATCCGCTCCACAGCTTGGTCGCGGGGATATTGATGATGGGATCCAGCGTGACCGAATACACATGAGCGTTGCCGCCGGGCGCCAGCGCCTGTTGCAGCGCGGAATTGCGCAACGGCAAGTTGTCAAACTGCGCGTCGAGACGAAATCCGAAATACTTGCTGAAGTTGCGAGCGACACCGGCGGCCGCGATGCCACCCCCGCTTCGTGCAAACGACTTGGTAGCGCCGTTAGTGAGGCTGGCGCCGCCACCCACGGTGAACGTCCAGGGTTTGTAGTCGCGCGGCTTGGCCCGGCGCCGGGAGCTTGTCTCTTCGGCAGGTTCCTGACCGCCGGATGGCGGATTATCGGGCTGCTGCTGAGCCTGACTCGGTTGGGACGGAGCTGGTGAGTCCGTAGACTGCTGAGCACGGATTGTTGGAGTCCCAGCCAGAGTCGTTGCCAGAAACATCCCTGCCAGAACGACCCTGAAACCGGGAACCGTCGCGAACTTTCGAATCATTCTCTCTCCTCCCGCTACCGGGCGTGGTTGCGGACCGCAGCGCTCGACCAAAACTCGGCAACGACAGGCGCCTGACAAAGAGCGTGTCCGCGATGCTCCCGCTGTGATTCGCATCGCAGCCGGAATCCATCATATTACCAACTTTGATGCCGATTCTGCGCGCCAAGCCGCCTTGCAGGGCGCGCGGCAGCTTTCGCAAAGTCCAAGTCGCACGTATGATGAATAATTCATTTTCTGAGCGGGAAGATTCCGTTGCCGGAAACACACTCCAATCCCACGGCGAAACGCATCGCACATGGGAACTCGTCTGCAACCCCCGCCTGCCGCATCGCTCTGATCGGTTTCGGAACCGTGGGCCGCGCCGTTGCCAAGATCCTCTGCGAGAGCGGCAACCGGTCTCTGCGCCTCACCCACATCTGCAACCGCAACGTGGAAAGAAAGAAGCAGCCGTGGGTGCCGAGCGATGTTGTCTGGACGGACGATGTGCAATCCGTGTTGCGCTCGGACGCTGACATCGTGGTCGAACTGATCGGCGGATTGAATCCCGCTGAGCAGATTGTGCGCAGCGCGCTGGCCGCGGGGAAATCAGTGGTCACGGCAAACAAGCAGCTCATCGCGCGCTACGGTCCCGATCTTCTGCAACTGGCCGCCAGTCACGGATGCCAGTTGGAATTCGGTGCATCGGTAGCCGGAGGCGTTCCCGTTCTCCCGGCGCTGCGGACTGGCCTGTGCGGAGACCGGCTGCACGGAATCGCCGGAATTCTGAACGGCACCTGCAACTACATTCTGAGCCGCATTGAGAACGCGAGGATTCCCTTCAGTGAAGCTTTGGAGGAAGCGCAGGCCCGTGGATACGCCGAAGCTGACGCCTCGGAAGATCTGGACGGTGGGGACGCCCGCGCCAAACTTGCCATACTTGCGCTCGCCGGACTCCACACCCGGGTTGCGCCGGAATCGGTGCGCGCGCGTACGATCCGCACCATCGACGCAGTGGATTTTGACTATGCCGCCGAACTGGGCTGCACCATACGGCAGATTTCGCGCGCTGATTTGAAGGCAGACACGCTGTTTGCCGACGTGGGTCCGTGCCTGGTTCCCTCCGGCTCGCCCTTCGGGCGGGTACAGAGAAATCTCAATCTGGTGCTGACCTCAGGCCAGTACGGCGGGGATATGGCGTTTCTGGGCGCAGGCGCAGGCGGCGACCCCACAGCTGTCGCCGTCGTTTCGGATTTGATGTTCGTGGCGGAGAGGCTTTGCGCCAGATCGGGCGGCAGAAGCGAGGCAAGCTGCCTCTCGACACCAAGCATCACCAGCGATTTCGAAACACCGTGGTACTTGCGGTTCTTCGTGCGCGATCAGCCGGGGATTGTGGCGCGTTTGGCCGAAATCCTGGCCGCGCACCGCCTGAACATTGACTCCGTGCTGCAGAAACCCGGTTTCGACAAAACCGCGCTCCCGTTCGTCATTACGCTCGAGTCCTGTCGCGATTCCCAACTGCATCCTGCGCTGGAACAGATGTCCGGGCTGGATTTTGCGCTCCGGCCATGCTTGTGCCTGCCGATTCTGCGCTAGTCGAACCGATCCGCTGTTCTTCCCCTGTAGAAAAATCAGCGCCGGTCGTCGTCAGTTACTTTCTGACGGAGCCGGCGCTTGTGAGAGAGATCAGTTCCAGAATGGATTCTTGAGACCCGCGGGCTTGAGCGCGCTGTCCGCCTTGTTTTCCGTGCCTGATTCATCGGAGATTTTTTCGTCGATAAAGCGGGACGGCGGAGCGATCTTTTCTTCTTCCTTCTCGTCCTTGCTTGGGGAAAAAGGATGGTTTGATTTCATTGGGGAGACTCCTCCAGCTTTATGAGCTAACTCTATTGGAACACTTCCGGCCCGGTCTGGGGAGGAAAAAAGTTGATCGGCGCTATCGAAAAACCGACTTCGTTCCGTACGACAGAACTGGTGCCCAAGCCTACGAGTGCTGGTAGTAGCCCGCCCGCGCAAGCTAACCTCGCTTTTTCTGGCCTTTAGCGCTGGTCAAATCTCAGGACTCCTAGCGAGGCAGACTTGCACAGGAAAGCTTTTTTTTCGCTTATAGCCGTCGTTATCATTCTCCTATCCGAGGTGCAGGCGCAGAACCCGAGGGGATCTCTCCGCGGCACCGTGCAGGACGCAACCGGAGCGCGCATTCCTTCCGCCAAGATTGTGTTGCAGTCCGCGGATTCCTCTTTGCGGCGCGAGGCGACCAGCGAGGACCGCGGCGAGTTCCGGTTGGACGATCTGCTCCCTGGTACTTACCACATCGCGGTGAGCGCCCAGGGTTTTGCGCAGGCGCAGTCTGAAGTCTCCGTCGCCATCAGCACGGTTCGTGAGGTCACGGTCACGCTAAAGCCTGCAGCCGGGACGGAAACCGTAAGCGTGCGGGGCAGTTCTTCTTCCATTACAACCGAAGCGATGGACACGTCGAGCGCGGTGCGCGGAGGGGTAGTCAGCAGCCAGGACCTGGAAACTCTGCCGCTCCCGGCGCGAAGTTTTGCCAATATTGCTTATCTCGTGCCCGGAACCGAGCCCGTCGAGCCTTCCGACCCCACCAAGGCGCGCATCACTGCGGTTTCGACCGGCGGAAGCTCCGGTCTGAACAACGAACTATCGGTCGATGGCGCCGACAACTCCGACGACTGGATCGGCGGCTTCCTCGAAAACTTCTCGCCGGATGGGGTGCAGGAATTTGCCGTGCACATCTCGAATGAAGATGCCGATACCGGGTGGACCACGGCTGGGTCGGTAATCATTACCACCAAGCGTGGGACTAACGAATGGCACGGGAGCGGTGCATTCTATGACCGCCAAGCCGCACTCAATGCGCGGTTCCCGATTGAGAATCCCGCGCCGAATCCCAAGCAGCCGTTCTCGCGCCAGAACTACGTTGGAACTCTCGGCGGTCCCATCGCGAAAAGCAAGGCCTGGTTCTTTACCTCGTTCGAGAACGTGCACGAAAACGCGAGCATCGCCTACAGCCCGGCCAGCATTGCGCAGTTTGACGCGCTGGCGCAATTAGCGTCAGAGGGATTGATTAGCGGCGTTGCTTCGATTGCGGTTCCCGCCACGGTTCCGATTCCCTTTCGCGACTACCTCGGTTCGGTGCGTTTTGACTGGGCGCAGTCGTCAAAATCAAACTGGTTCTTGCGCGCATCCCAAGACAGCTACCTCACGCACAACGCCCTGGTGCAGCAGGGCACACTGCCATCGACAGGTTTGGTCACGCACAACAATTACTGGAATGTGGCGCTCAGCAATACTTATACTTTCAATTCAACCTGGCTCGGCAATCTGGTTGTCGACGCCAGCCTGTTGCATCTTACCCAGACTCGGAACTCAGATCTCGGCTTCGCACTGGCATTCCCGTTCAGCTCCACAGCGCTTACGATTTCCGGTTTCGAAACTTTCGGCGACAACCAGTTCGCCACGCCAATCACGCTTTTCCCCGACCGGCGCAATCAGGAGAAATACCAATTCCGCTACGACCTGAGTCACGTTGTGCGTGACCATGCGTTCAAGTTCGGCATCGACTTCATTCACGAGCCGGTGCTCAGCGGGGCGTTTGCGTCCACGGCAGAGACTCTTGCCGAGTACGTCAATAATCCAACCTATTACGTGCAGAACCCCGGCGTATTTGGAACCTTCGCTCCACAGTGTCTCGGCGTCAGCCCTTCGGACGGCTCAACCTGCACTTACACTCCCGCCAGCGACGGCGGCTTTTCGCAGAATGTTCAGCGCCTCGCGTTCTACGCCGAGGATTCCTGGCGCGTCTCGCACCGGCTCACGGTCAACTACGGATTGCGTTATCAGACAACCTGGGGGCTATTCACAGGTTCGGGCCGAAGCGAGGCCGATAACGCCGCGTATGTGACGTTGCAGGCATTGCAGATTCCGATTGTGCCCAGCGTGCCGCAAAATTACCGCAAGCAAATCGCGCCTCGCCTTGGGATCGCTTACTCACCCGGCGACAGCGGGAAGACGGTGATTCGCGCTGGCTTCGGCCTCTTTTACGACGATCTGGCACAGAATGGATGGGCGACCGCATTCCAGGGCGTGAACAATTCGAACTTCACTACTGGAACGTGCGGCCTCGCGGGAGGTCCAGGTACTTATTCGCTGCTGGGCTCGGGCTGTATGGCGGGTGGCCTTGGGCCTTTAGCGCCTGTTCCAACTCCTGCTAACACGGTCACGGGTAATCTGGTCGGTTCGCCTTACAAAACGCCCTATGCGATCCATGTCACCGGCGGCGTGCAGCACGCTTTCAACGAACATTGGCTGATGAGCGCCGACTACGTGCACGAGCAGGGCAATCACGGCCACCGCGCCTTCCCCTATACCAGCGGCACCAACATATTCAGTCCGCTCGTTTCCACGGCGGACCCGAACTATGCCACCGATCAGACGGATGTGGTGCCCAATGTCAATGTGTTCGAGTCTGACAACCGTTCCAGCTACAACGCGCTGATGCTGCATCTGCAGGGCAATATGCACCGCTTCAATCTGGCGGCGAACTACCAGCTCTCCAAGGCGCAGACCTGGGGATGCCTGCTGGGCGAGCTCTTTGACTATGTGGATGGCGTCTGCCAACAACAGCCGCCGAGCGCACCGTTGCTGAATGCTTTCGGACCCGGCGATTACGGCCCGTCCGGCGAGGACGTTCGCCAGCGCTTCGTGCTTGCCGGCACCGTGCACCTCCCCGGCGGCATCGAATTGAGCACGATCAACCAGCTCGAGAGCGCCCGTCCCATCACGATCACGAATGCCGACAACACCGGTCGCATTTATGTTCAGTTCAGCGGCCAGACGCAGCCCTTGTATACCAGCCTCGACGAATTCCGCGGCACGCCTTACATTCAGTCGGACCTGCGGGTCACGCGTCCTTTCAAAATCGGCGAGCGCTGGCAGATCAATCCGTTCGTCGAGTTCTTCAACATCTTCAACCGTAATAATCCCGGCGCGAATTACGCGGTCAATGTCGTCCAGCTCCCGGTTCCGCAATCCCAGATGGCGCCAAACTCAATCGGCCAAACCATTGTCAGCGATATATGCCTGGGGGCAAACGCCAGCAATTGCACTCTGGCAAACGCCGTGCCCCTGACCAGCCTGAAGCAGCTCGAAATCCCCGAGGGCGCGTTGGGCGATTTCTTCGGACCGGGGACAACCGTGGGAATTCCATTCGCCGCGCAGTTGGGCGTGCGCGTGACGTTCTAGGCCGCCGTTGAGGACTTTCAGGAGCACTGCGGTGCGGTGCTTCGCACCGCCGGACACCCGGGGGCGGCTGTCCCTACAAGTGACCTGCAGGCTTTAGCGCACCAGCCACTCCGTGGCTATGTGCACGTGGACCAGCAACTGGTTGTAGGTGACGCTGAAAATCGCGACCGTGGCTGCAGCCGCCGCCAGTCCATACCACGGGGAATATTGCCGTGGTCGCTGATTGCGCCGCTGGCTCCAAGCGATAAGCCGCTCGATGCGGGCGTTCATGGCGGAAGCCGCACCGTGACTGTGCACCAGCGCAGCCGTCAGATCTGCGGTCGAGCAAGCCGGTGCCAGACGCGAGAGCTTTATGAGCGCGGCCGCCAAGTCCAGCGCCTCGGACGGGGTTGATACCGCTGAGTCATCGGCGGCCATCTCGCTTGCCTCTACCCAAGCCGCCTCCAATCCACCCATGCCGGGGAAGGCCAACAAACGCAGCAGCAGTTTCTTCAGATTGTCGTGCTGCCGCACATGAGCGACTTCGTGATGCAGCGCGGCCTCCAATTCCCCGGCAGTCAGCGCCGATTCCGCCGCTTCCGACAAGAGGATCAAGGGGCGAACGATGCCCGCTGCCACCATCGCCGGAGCGGTGCGTGGAATGCGCAGTACCGGAAAATCAGCGCTCGCCTGGACTGGTTGAGCCGCCCGAGTCCACAACGAGATGGCCCGCGAAGCGCGGCGCACTGCCATTCCCACATTCAAGACGCCAAATATCCCCAACGAGACGCCACAGGCGCTCAACACCAGAGGAATTGTGCCCACCGGTTCGTCGATCCCCCGTGGTTCCAGCAGAAGAAAAGAAGGCACGGTAACGGCGGCAGTGACTGCTGCGGCTGCGACCAAAGGAGACATTCGCAAAGCGAACAGCAGATGGGCAATCCAGCGAGCCGGGCGATGCTGGCTGCACCGCCAAACACAGCGCCAGACCAGGCACACGGCCAGCGAAAGCATCGTGTATACGATCACAAACACGGAGAAAGAAACCGCGACGCCGCGTGCGGCAAACATTATTCTTTCTCCTTGTCTGTCTCCGCGGCCGCGCTCGGTTCCCTGCCCTCGAGTTCACGCCGCTTTGCCTCGACCATCTGCCGCAGGTCGTCGAGCAACCGCGTATCGCGTTCGCTCAGGACCTCGACCAGGTAGGAAAGCGGCAACGATGCGGTCGGGCTGGCATCCAGCAACTGGCGGAAAGTCTCACTCGCCAGTTCCCGGTGCAGTTTTTCGCGGGTGAGCCGCGGCGAGTAACGAAAGGCCCGGCCTTCCGCCATGCGGTCGAGCAGGTTCTTCTTGAACAGACGGTCGAGGGTGGTCATCACCGTGGTGTAGGCCAGATCCCGACACTCGCTTCCGACCAATTCACGCACCGTCGCGTTACCGCGTTCCCATAACGCTTCCAGCAGACGCTCCTCGAGAGGCCCTATCTGGGGCGGGCCCAGCCGGGATGACGGTGTGCGGAACTGGAAGGTGCGTTTCATTCGCGGAAACACTGAAGCTGAATTCTATCTTAGGCAGGATGCCGGCACCACGAGGAATTCGGCTGCGTTATATGCCCATGTAGGGACAGCCGCCCTCGGCTGTCCGTCGGGCCGAAGGCCCGAGTCCTCTCCATTCATGTGGATGCCGGTATCAACCCTAGTCGAGCTTCGCTCGACCGGACAGCCGAGGGCGGCTGTCCCTACATGGCTTTGCCGGAACAGACGTGGCGACCCCGGAGGGAGTCGAACCCCCAACCCTCAGATCCGAAGTCTGATGCTCTATCCAGTTGAGCTACGGGGCCGCGATTCGATGATAGCGGAATGGGCTGAGAGATGCTTCGAAACTTGGGGTGGGAAACGGGAATCGAACCCGCAACCGTCGGAGCCACAGTCCGATGCTCTACCAGTTGAGCTATTCCCACCGCAACCTGTTGATTATAGCAACTCCGAGGTCGAATCAACGGGGTTGCCCGCGCGCAATAGTCCGGATTGAACGCAGAATCGGAGCGGAATCAGTCGAGAGGAAGGAAATATTGGGGAGGGCTACCGTCAAATCTTGCCAAGACCAAGACTACTAGCAACCACTACTGGCTCTCACCCGCGGCCAACGCCCACGTACTCGAAGCCCAGGGCGCGCAGGCGCACGGAGTCGAGCAGATTCTTTGTATCCACGATGACCGGCTTCTTCAGCAGGTGCTTGATGCGGTCGAAATCGAGGGCGCGGAATTCCGGCCAGCCGGTTCCCACCACCAGCGCATCGGAGCCTTCCGCGGCGGCATAAGCGGAATCGCAGTAGCGCACCGACGAGTTCAGGCACAACTTCGCTTCGGGGATGGCGACTGGGTCGTAAGCCCGCACGTGCGCGCCTTTCGAAACCAGGGTTTCGGCCAGCCGCACCGACGATGATCCCGCGACTGAATTCGTGTTGGGCTTGAACGCCAGTCCAAGAATGCCTACTTCCTTGTTCTCAACCGAATTCAGCGCCGTCGCAATCTTTTCCACCAAGCGGTCGGCAAGCAGGTGGTTTACGTCGCGCGCGGCGCTCAGAACTTTAAGCGACACTCCGTGCGACTCCGCCAGTTGCGCCAGGGAATCCATGTCCGACTCGGCGAACACCCCACCCATACCGGCTCCCGGCTGCAGGCAGCGAGGGGCGATCTTCTTGTCCAGACCCAGAGCCAGCGCCAGGTTCACGGCATCGGCATTGACGCGTTCGCAGAGGGTCGCGACTTCGTTGATGAAGGAAATTTTTGTGGCCACGAAGGCGGTAGCGGCTTCGCGCACCAGTTCAGCGGTGGACTGGCTGGTCACGATGACGGGCACGCCGCGCATCACCAGGGGGTGGAAAATCTGTTTCAGAGCCTGCACGGCTTCGTTCGAGGTCGCTCCCAGGATCAGCCGGTCGGGCCAGTTGAAATCTTCGACCGCGCAACCGTCGGTGAAAAACATCGGCTGCGAAACGATCGTGGCCGCGAGGCCGGAGTCTTTCAAAGTCCTTTCCAGGGCATTGGCAGTGCCCACGGGCACGGGAGTGACAATGGCAAGAATGGGAGGGTTGGGCGCCAGGCGGGCAATGCGCACGGCTACATCGGTCAGGTGCTCGGCCTTGTCTTCGGCCAGGAATATGACATGCGTCCGCCGGGCGAACGATTCGATGTCGGTCGAGTAAGCCAGTCGTCCCGCACGCACATTCCGCCGGATGATCTCTTTCAGGTTCTTTTCGAAGAAGGGAATATTGCCCTGGGCCATCTCCACCATGCGCGAGCGGTCGGGGTGACAGCAGGAAACCGGGGTGCCAAAATCCGCCAGACAGGCCGAAATCACCGTTCCCAGATACCCCGAGCCATAAACCCCGATTTGCATGTTGTCTCCCGTCGCTTGCCGGAAACCCTTGCCAGAAGAGGCGTTTGGCGGGATGCCCGGATTGCCCTCTTCTTTATTTACAGCCGCGCCCCAGGCTTTTCAACACACGGGAGGGTGATGTACTTAGGGCCATGTTCGGCGGACGGGAGTAACTGCAGATCGTTGCACACCTTGCCAAGAGTAAAAGAAAGGCTTTCCGGCAACCGAATCTCGCCGCAGTGATCTTCGCTCCACTTTCTGGCTGTGCTCAGTAACAATCCTGTGGTTACGCATGGCGCGAAACCAGCCGACGGCCCAGGCGCACCGGAGCCAAATCGAGCCAGTGATTATGGGCGTCCTCGCGGACAAAAGTCAGCTTTTCCAGCAGGATGCGCCGGCTCCCGGCGTAGCTGGCCCAGCGCTCGCTGGCGATTTGGAAGGCCTTCTGTGCGGACTGTTCCGCGCTCATTTTCACGATGGTCAGATGGGGAATGTAGGGCCACTCCTCCTCAAAAGCGAGCTTCTCGATATTCAGCCGGCGGTGCAATTCGCACATGCGCGAGGCGGCGCCATCCACGCGGATGTACACCGTCGGGGTCACCGGGATGAATGTCTCCACGGCTCCGAGGCTCACCTCAAATGGCTCCTCCTCGCCGCAGATACGCTCTAGGAACTGCAACGCGGAGCCTTCCGTGCCTTCGAGCGGGCGCGGCGGCAGGATGGTCAGATGAGCAGCCAGGTGGGGAAGGTCGGGATGCAGCTCGCGCCGGAGGTTTTCGACAAACTCCCCCGCGGCGCTCTTTACGTACGCGACCAGCGCATAACGCGGACTCTGCATACCAACTGAAAATTATACCTTGCTCGCGGAAGGCGGGCATCCGTGCTGCGTCCGCCCGCAAATTCCTGCCGCAATCAGACTGAGCGCAACTGCCGCCAGGCGCGTACTCCAAGCACACCCCCTGCGATCAGTGTCCGACAGATTCTTCATTGGAATCTCCTGAATAAGCCGCGCTCACAGCGATGGCGTCCCGTTCGCACCTGCTCGTGATTCAGTGCGAACGGGATAGTTCAGAATGAGTACTTCAATGACAGTTGGAAGAAGCGCGCATCGGGCGTCAGGTTTTGGAAACCTCTCGGTCCGGTGATCCGGCCTCCGTTGCTGTCGAGGCTGGAGTCTGACGGCTGGCCGAGCGAAGGCGTGTTGAGAAGGTTGAAAATGTCGGCCCGGAACTGCAGCGTCGGTTCGCGATATACCTTGAAATCCTTGAAGATGGACATGTTGACGCGCTCGTATCCCGGCCCGTAGACCTCGTCGCGCGGGTCGCCGATATAGCCAACGGCCTCCCCGGTGCTGGTAATGAACAGAGGTTGCACCGCCTGCGCAAAGTGCGGATCGGATGGCCCGATCGGGTTGTAGTGCTGCGGTTCATTCGCCCAGTCGTTGGGGTTCCAGGGGAAGGTGAACGAGCACGGGTTATACCAGTTGTTTCGGTTGCGGGTTGAGGGGGCGCACGTGACTTGATTCGCCGGATTGGGAGAGGTGAAGGTTCCGCCCGCAGTGAAGGGATCCTTGATCATGACCGCGTCTGCGATGTAGGGCCCGTAATTGGGCCCGGCGCCCGAAGCCAGGGGGAAAGTCGGCGGCAAGGTGACGGTGAAGGGGTTTACCGTCTGCGCGGCAAAGGTTGTGTTGACGGCCCATCCGCCGGCGATCGCGTTGGCCAAGCCATGGGAGCTCAGGAATCTGCGGCCTGCGCCAAACGGCAACTGATAGAAGGCGTTGAAAGTGAAGCGGTGGCGAGTGTCGAATCCGGAGTTGGAATAGTCCATCCAGATGGGAATCAGATTGCTCTGGCGATATCCGCCATCGCCGTTGGTGCCCAGCGGAGTGGGAGCATCATCGAGCGCATGCGACCAGGTATAGGTGGCAAAAAGACTGTTGCCGCCGGCCAGGCGCTTCTCGACCTTGGCCTGCAACCCGTTGTAGTTGCTGTTGCCGGCGTAGGCGGTGTAAGCGGCGGGAGCAAAGTACGGGAACGGACGCGCGTACTGCGCCCAGTTGTTGGGATTTTCCAGAGCCAGCGGAGCGTTGGGATCGGGATTGACTTGCAGGTGGTGCGAAGAATTCCCCACGTAGCTGACTGTGGCAACGATGTTATTGGTAATGCTCTGCTCGATCGAGAGGTTGTAATCCTGGGTGTAGGTCGTCTTAGCCTTGGGATCGGAGCCGCGCATGAAAAGGCCGAAGACGTTGTCGGCAAATCCGTTTTCTATGATCGACGAGAACCCAGTTGCGAGCGAGATGCCATCGGTCGGGCAGGACGTCGAGCTGCAACTCCCTGTCGGCTGGAACGTACCTGCGTACTGGAAAGGATAGTTCTCGCCCAGGTTTGGCCAATATCCCTGGCTCTCCAGACCGCCAAAAAAGATTCCATAGCCGGCGCGAACAACAAACTTCTGATTGGGGGAATAGCTGATGCCTACCCGCGGCGCGAAGTTCGCCTTCTGGGCCGTGATGAGATTTGCATTGGAACTGTAAACCAGATTGATGTTATTGACCGCAAGCACGCCCGGGAATGCGCCGCCAGTTTGATTGAAGATGTTGTTGGCATAGGCTTCTCCTTGCTTGGGGACCAGATATTGCCCCGAACCGGTGCCGATGCCAACGTTGGGATCGGCAAGGTTGGTGTCAATCGAAGAAGGGCCAGTGGTGTTGAAGGAGGCCTGCATCCCGCCGACTTCCTTGTAGGGCTGGTAATAGTCCCAGCGCACACCCAGATTCAGGGTGACCTTCTGCGTGACGCGCCAGTCGTCCTGGAAGTACGCGCCGTAGTACCAGCGGGCGTCGCGGGTGGTCGCTTCATTGGAGAGCTGGGCGCTGAACTGGTCGTCCATTGCGAAATCGGCCAGCCCAAAGCCGGTATTGGGAAGGTTGAGGTCGCTCGTGTATTCCCCGGTGTAGTTGTAAGTGCCGCGGGAGTACTGAGGTTGCAGAGTGGAGAAGCGGATGCTCTGCAGGCTGACCCCGGCCTTAAGGGCATGATTGCCTGCGATCTTTGTGACGTTGTCGAGAATCTGATAAACATTCTCATGTTCGTCGGTCGGAGCCCACGAGGAACCGCCGAAGGTTGAGACGGCGCCGAGCACAATTTGCGGCAGTCCGCCATTCAGATTGCCGGCCGGAATGCCGCCCACCCCGATGCCTGCGGCAAAGCCGGGATTGGTTGCATTGGGCTGTTGAAAGCCCGTATGCAAGTAGTTGAAGCCGACGCGGAACTCGTTGGTCAGCGTCTGGGTGAAGAGGTGGGACTCGCTCACCATGAAGTTCTGGCCCAGGTTCTTTTGCGTTCCGTCGTCACCAAAGCCCCCGCCATCCAACATGGGCCCGAGGGGCGGTGTACGGTAGCCCAGCTCATTCCAGTAGCTGTAGCGCGCGTAGGACGTGTCCCTGGGGCCGATGTTCCAATCCATGCGGGTATCCCACTGGAACGTATTATCGGTAGAGGGCCGGGTGACAAAGTAGTTGTCGTACAGCAGACCGGCGTTGGCATTGGGCTTCGGGAACAGGTTCAGGATTTGCAACGCGGTTGCGTTGGGCGCGACTCCGTTGATGGAAGAGAGGTTGTTGTTGGTGTACGCCTGCGGGCCGTTGACCGGATCCTGGTAGTAGAGCTGAATCGGTGCCGCATTTCCGGTAAGCGCAGGGTTCAACAATTCGGAGAAGTTACCGGTTCGCTCGAGAAGCGAGGGCACCGTCATGGTGTTTGCTTCGTCGAAGACGATGCGGTTGGCCTGCACGTCGCCGAAGAAAAAGAGTTTGTTCTTGATGAGCGGAAGGCCAAAGGTCGCACCGAATTGATTCTCGTGATAGGGCAGGGGCGCGGTCGCGTTCCAGTCGGTGGCGTCGAGGGCGGTATTGCGCACGTATTCCCACGCGCTGCCATGAAGGTCGTTGGTGCCGGACTTCAAGCTGGCGTTGACCACGGCGCCGGCGGAGTGTCCGAATTCGGCGGAATAGTCGCTGGTCTGAACCTTGAATTCGGCCAGGCCGTCAGGCGGGGGCAGGGCCACAAAGCTCGCGCCATTGTAAAAGTCGACGACGTTTACGTTGTTATCCACCCCATCGAGAATGAAGTTGTTCTGCTCGGCGCGCTGGCCGTTGGCGTTGAAGTCGCCCTTGCCGGCGCCGCGGGAACCCTCCGGCGGAACCGCGCCGGCTGCCAATTGAGCAATGAAGACCCAGTTGCGGCCGTTGAGCGGCACGCTGTCGATGGTCTGAGTGTCCATCACTTGTCCCACCGAGCTTTCCTGCGTCTGCATCAGCGGCGCTTCCCAGGTGACCGTCACGGTCTCAGAAATGGCGCCCGGTTTGAGGGTCACGACTACGTTGAGCCGCTGCTGCAGGCTCAGATGGAGGTTGGTCTGCGTCGTGGTCTCAAACCCCGGTGAGCTGGCCGTAACGCTATAGTTGCCGATTTTCACCGGCGAGAACACATAAACGCCGGCGCTGTCGGTCGTGGCCTTCAGCACCTGGCCGGTGTCAACGCTGGTGAGCGTGACGCTGGCACTGCCGATTACGGCGCCCGACGCGTCCTGAACCACACCGGTGATGGTGCCCTGATCTGCCTGGCCCAGCAGAAGTGGCGCGGTTGCAAGCAAAGCGACCAGCGCAAGCGCAGCTATTGTCCATTGGCGTATGAAATTCATGAATTGTCTCCAGAAGAACTACATTGGCGCCTCAAGTTTGTTGTTCACCAGCAGAGGCCGCAGAAAGAGGCCGGGGACGAGCCAATCGGCCTCTCGAAAATTACCTGTAATGCGATTGCATCGTCGGACATACCGGAGCGCGCGATTACCTGACTTCCTGCGCTATAGGTTTGTGTAGGATTGCGATCCGTGCAACTTGTATACGATTACATTTTCGATTACAATACTACATTGATGAGACTATCCTCAGCAGGAAAGCATTGTCAACCGCTAATTTTATGCGAGATTGCAGGTTCGATCCAGTCCGCGGGAATCGCGCTTCCTGATCCGGTTGCAATCGTGTACATCGCCGGGACCCGGGGCAGTATCCTGTTGAATTGGCGCAAGATGTCCGATTGATTTTCATTTTCGAGGGCCAATATGCCGACCAGCATGCGCGAAATTGCCAAGTTGGCTGGAGTGTCCAGCGCAACCGTATCTCGCGTGATTAACGGTTCCAACCTGGTGACCGAAGAGACCGCCCGGCGAGTTCGCAAGATCATCCAGGACATGAATTTCGTTCCCAACAGCAGCGCCATTCACCTGAAGAAAGGCAAGAGCCGGATTTACGGCATCATCATTCCCGATCTCACCAATCCCTTTTTTACCGAACTGGTCAAAATCTTCGCGGAATTACTGGTCGAGAACGAACGCGAGCTGTTGCTCGCGAATACGGACTTTCACTCCAGCCGCACCCAGAATTCACTGCACCGTATGTTACTGCGGCGTGTGGATGGTGTCGTTCTGCTGACCTCGGAGCTCGAAGCCGGCCTGCTGGAGTCGCTGGCGCAGAATCGGATTCCAGTGGTCACCGCCGATCACTACCGCACGGCCTGCGGGGTAAGCGACATTCTGGTCGATTTCGCTCCCGGAATGTCCCAACTGGTCGCCCATTTGAAGGATCTTGGTCACCGGCAGGTGGGTTTCATCGGTGGCACGGCTGGACTGGTTACCTCGCGGGTGCGGATGCAGTCGTTTCTCGACGCGGTGGTCAAACAGGGATTGTCGTCGCGGGAGGAGTGGATGGTTGAGGGGAATTACCGCATCGATGGTGGCGCACGCGCCATGGAAAAGATTCTCTCCCAGCCGGAAATCCCGACCGCGGTCGTGACCGTCAACGACCTCACGGCGATTGGCGCGCTGCGCACGGCTCACGAGAGGAAGCTGCGCATTCCGGAAGATATCTCCGTCGCCGGTTGCGACGACATTGCCATGGCCGACATCGTGTTTCCGCCGCTCACCACGTTGCGCATTTCCCGCCGTGAATATGCGCAGAAGTTATTTGAGGCCCTGCGCGCGGGAGAAGAAGATTTTTCCCGGGCGGGACAACAATTTCACGTTTCTACAAGCCTGGTCGTCCGGCAGTCAACCGGACCTGTGCCGGCCCGAGTACCGGTCGCGGCAACTATCTGAAGATCGCGTTGCAGGCAATGCCCACCAGAAGAATTGCCAGCGCCGCCAACGCGATGGGAGCGGAGAAGTGGCCGGAGAGGCGGACTGGCTCGGAAATCAGGCCCGGTTCCTTTCGCTTACGCCTGTTCACCCGAGCAGCGATCAGTGTCGAGACGGCGGCGACGCCGAAGCTCAGGACAGCTGCATAGAAATTCGCGGTCATCAGACTGCCATAACGTAGGACTCCGGCGTGAACCAGCGCCTGGTGCAGCACCGCGCTCGCCAAGCCCAGGACGAATCCTGCCACTCCACCGCCGGCCGCTCGGCGCGGCGCCAGAGCGGCAAGAGCGACCAGCGCAAACACCGGCCCATTGAAAGCGGCGAAAATCATCTGCATGTATTCCATCAGGCTGTGGTATTCCAGGGCCACATGCGCACCGCCAATCGACAGCAGAACTGCCGCTGCGTTGGCGATGCGGCCCATCCACAAGTAGTGAGACTCACTGCCACGGCTGTAAATCCAGGGCCGGTAGACGCCCTGCATCCACGCCGCGCTGAATCCGGAAACATTATTGGCAAAGGTCGATACCAGGCTCGCCGCCAGTCCAGTGATGCCGATCACGACCCACCAGGGGTTGTAATAGTGGAGCATCATTGCGGGCAGGGTCGCGTTCCAGTTGGGCGCCGTCCCCAAATGCAGCACCAGCGGCGCAATCACTCCCGGCACCACGATCAGCATGGCGAATATCAGTTTGGCGGCAGCCAGCGCCAGGGGCACATACTGCACATCTTCCGCACGGCGGACGGCCAGGGCGCGCTGCATCAGGACGAAGTCGGTGCTCCAATACCCGAAGCTGAGGACAAGGCCCAGTCCGAGGATCACGCCGAAGCGGTCCATGACCGCATGCGGCGAAATCCAGGGCAGGGTCTGCCACACGTGGAACTTCGCCGATGGAATGCTCGATATGAGGCTTCGAACCCCACCGAAGTCACGGACTACGAAATACCCGAGTGGGAGGATGGCTGCGAGCACCACGGCAAAGTGAAGCAACTCGTTATACACCGTCGCTCTGAGCCCGCCCATCCAGGTGTAGAACAGCACGAGGGCGGCGGTGAGCAGCACTCCACTCAAGAAATTCCAGCCCAGAAAGCTGGTGGCTACCTGAGCCGTAGCACAGAGGCAGACGCCCGCCAGCAGAAGCATCATCGCCGCCATGCCGAGCGCAACCGCAGCGCGCGTTTCGGGACCGTAGTAGCGGGAAATGAAGTCGAGAACTGTCGGAAAGCGTTCCCGCGCATAGGCCGGGAGCAGCCAGAAGACCAGAACCACCAGCGCAGGGATCGCGCCGATCCAATAGAAATGGCAGGCCAGCATGCCATACTGTGCGCCCAGGGCCATCATGGCGATCACATCCAGAGAGCCGCAGTTGGCGGCGATCGCGGCCGCGATGCAGACCCAGAGCGGGAACGCGCCCGTGGCGTTCAGAAACTGATTCGAGTCGCGCCGTCGGCGTCCGGTGAGGACGCCAACCAGCAACAGGCTGGCGATGTAGACCACCGCCAGCGCGATATGAAATGGATTCCAGACCATGCGCCGCAGGTGCCTCCACTCATGTCGCGGATGAGGCTGCGGAACGCCGCAGCCTCATCCGAACGGAACGCCGGAATTGCAGATTGATTCTAAGGGAACGCGGTGCCTAGAAGCGTCCCAGGCGAACGCGCACGACTTCCGGCTTTTCGTAAAAGCAGAGGCCGCGATCGTTCTCATCACCATTCCAGAGTCGGAGCGGCTTCCAGACGCCGTTCTCATAAACGCCTTGTTCGGCAGAAATGATCTCGCTATGCGCCCACGGCAGCTTTCCCGGCAGGTGAAAGTTGATGCTGGCGTCAATGCCGGTCACCAGGAACTCATCCGGCCCGAGTTGCGCCACCAGAGCCACGCCATGAGCGTCCTTGGTCCCGGGGGCCCTGCGCCCATCGGCCTGCGGAAATCCGTAGGCCACGGTTGCCTGCCAGCCGCCAAGGTCCAATTCCTGCGCCGTCTGCCCCGGTTCCTCTACCGCAGTCTTGAGTTTGCCTTCAAACTCAAGCTCCGCGATTTCGCGGCTCATCGGCCCGATCAGGGCAAAGTTATAGGAATGCGACTTGAACGGCTGATCGCCCAGAATGTTCCAACCGTCCTTATCCACTCCAAAAGGAGAGAAGCCGATCGCTCCGTCTCCCAAGGCGTGAAACAGGAACTTTCCATAGCTGTCGTCGCGGCCGGTCTCCGGAATCCACAAGGGGTTGTCGGGACGGCGATACGTATCGAGCACGCTGTTGTAGAACCCGGAATCATCCGAATAGAGATCCGGACCGATTACGTCGATAGACGGCGCCAGGGTCCGCCACAAGCCCACGTTCTTTTGCCAAGCGCCGCCGCTCGGGTAGTCGATGCCCGGCATATCCTGCTGTAACTGCGGCGCGAGCGGCGGAGGATAGTTGACCCAGACGTTGATGTACAAGGGGATGGCGAACTCCGCCTTGCCCGCGGCGGCAACTTCGTTGATGTACTTGGCCTGATGGTAGGTTTGAAAAATCTCATCGGCCTCGCCGCCAAACACCTGGCGCCACGTTCCCGGCTGCTTGTGCGCCGCAGCCAGCAAATCGGCCGGAACCGGACCGGCAAATTCGCGGTTCGCGTCCACGGAATTGTCGCGCACGCTGCCGATGTTTCCTGACTCGTTTTCCACCTGGATCATCAGCACCGTATGTTTTTCGCTGTCGATCTGCTTCAGATGGCGCATCAGGGATGCGAAGGCTGCTTTATCGGCCTCCAGCGTGTTGCGCGAAAGCGGTGAGAGCACGTCGATCGGCTCGCCGTCAGGCCGGATGACGCGCGGAAAGCGCTTGCTATCGGCTTTCACCCATGCCGGCACGTAATGCATGTTGCCGTTTTTCCAGGTGCCAAACCACAGTAGTATCAGGTGCAGGTCGTGGGCGCGGGCGCCGTCAACGAGTTGGTCGACATTGGTAAAGTCAAAGTGCCCCGGCTGTGGCTCCATTTGCTCCCAGTAGACCGGAGCCTCCATCGTATTGGCGTGCAATGCGGCCATCGACTGCCAAACCTGCGGCAGTTCGTTTGGCCATGCGCTGGAGTTGTGAATCTGACCTCCCAGGATCAGATAAGGTCGGCCCTCGACCATAAGGGCGTAGCGGCCATCTTTTTGCACAATTTTGGGTGCATCCACGGCGAATGCCTGCGGGAGGGCCGAAAGAACAAGAATTGCTGCGGTCGGAAGACCCAACCGAAAGCAAAAGCGGAAAAGACAGGAAAAGCGCATATGAGAGACACCTCAGTCTAAATGTAATCGTATACATTCATTCGCGCAAGATCTCTCGTCGAGGTTTGCGCCTCAGGATTCCGGTCCCGGAGTGCCCCGAGTCGGAGAGGTCGCGCACCACTCAGTTTCTTCATTTTGGGGCAGTCCCGACAGGGTTCTAACGTTTCTCGGCACTGAGTGTACGCGGTGAGAATGATGGTAACCGCAGGAAGGTATGTGGCAGTTCTCAGTACAAGGGCGTGTCGTGGTCTAAAAGCAAAGGCAGGTGGAGAGCCTGCATTGCGATAGAGAGGACAGTGCATCTGGGCTACTTCACTGACGAAGTGCAGGCAGCACTGGCCTATGACGCAGCAGCACGGGCTCGCTTCGGTGTGTTTGCACAGTGCAACTTCGCCTTGCAGGAATAGCGCACCTGCCTTAGTCTTGAACTACGGGTCGAACGTGACCTAAGTCGTTTAGAGTCGGGGCGTAGCGCAGCCTGGTAGCGCACCTGCCTTGGGCGCAGGGGGTCAGGAGTTCAAATCTCCTCGCCCCGACCAATCAACTCCCTCTGCACCAACAAATCCTGGAAGCTTAGACGTCCTCAAAGCAAAACTGGGGGCCGATTTGGGTCCGATAAGGTACGCAGGACGCACTTTGCGACATTACTTAATCAAGAGCCTTGTGGAAGCGAAAAACCGCCAGCGCGAGTAAGCCCGCACCGAAAAGGAACATGGCGAGCATTTGCGGCCACAGAATGTCGAAGCCGATGCCTTTCAGGTATGTACCCCGCAGCACGACCAGAAAATATCGCAGCGGGCTCAGATAAGTGAGATATTGCAGCCATTGGGGCATGGTGGAGATGGGGAATCCGAAACCGGAAAAGGTGATCGCCGGCATGATGAAGAAGAAAGACGTCACCATCGCCTGTTGTTGCGTCGAGGACACGGTGGAGATGAGCAATCCCACTCCGAGCATGCAGAGCAAGAAGAGCACGGCGCCGGTGAGGAGAACGAAGATGTTCCCGCGAAACGGCACCTGAAACCAGAAAGTTCCAACGGTTGCGATCAGAGAAACATCGAGCAGGCCGATCAAGAAAAACGGCAGTGTCTTTCCCAGAATAAATTCGCTCGGACGGATCGGGGTGACCATAATCTGTTCGAGCGTTCCGATCTCACGTTCGCGGACGACGGCGAACGCCGTCAGAACCGTCACCAGCACCAGCGTCAGGCTGCCAATGACCCCGGGGACGAAAAACCATCGGCTCTTCAGGTCCTCGTTGTACCAGGGGCGTTGTTCCAACTGCACCTCGGGAAAGAGCGAAAGCAACTGCGGGGCGGTGCGGCCGATCCGTTCCTGCTGATATTGGCGCGCGTAGGCTACAGCAATTTGATTCACGTAACCGAGCGCGATCAGCGCGGTGTTGGAGTTTGTGGCGTCAACAATGACCTGCACGGGAGCGGTTTGTCCCTTGTGGAGATTCTGCGCGAAACCGGCACGAATCTGGATGGCGATGGTTGCTTGGCCGCGGTCGATGCGATCGAAGATCTGGCGCTGATCGGTGAGTTGATGCTGCACATCGAAGTAGGGGCTGGAGGAAAAGCGTGAAACGAGTTCGCGGCTTTCCTGGCTGTGGTCAAGATCGAGGACGACAGTGGGGACGTGATGTATCTCGAAGGTTGCCGCGTACCCGAAAACCAACATCTGGATGATGGGCGGACCAAAAAGCACGAAGCGCGTGCGCTTGTCGCGGAAGGTCTGGATGAACTCCTTGATCAGCATCTGTTTGAGGCGGGCAAACATACTATGCCAACCTCTTATGGAAGGAGTGAGTGGCGAGAAATGCCAGCACGACTGCGAAAACGGCTAGTGGAACCAGTTCGGTGTACAGCAGGGGGATCGGCGAACCTTTCAGGAAGATCTTCTTCAGGATGGCCACGTAATAGCGGACCGGAAGAATGCGGGTGAAGTATTGCAGAGCGATGGGCATTTGCTCGATGGCAAACAGAAAGCCGGACAGCAGAAATGCGGGAAGAAACGTGATGAGGAGGGCGATCTGGCTGGCTGCGAACTGATTCTTCGCTATCACTGAGATGAAGAAGCCGAGCGCGAGCACGACGATCATGAACAGTGCCGAGGCGAGCAGCAATACTCCGAAAGAACCGCGGAATGGAACACGGAACCAGTAGAGCGCGATGCCCGCGGAGAGCATGACGTCGAACATTCCAATGACGAAATAGGGGAACAATTTGCCCAGCATGATTTCCAGGGGTGTAACCGGCGTGGAGACGAGTTGCTCCATGGTGCCGCGTTCCCATTCGCGCGCAATCGTGAGCGAAGTGAGAAACGCTCCGATCACCGACATGACCAGGGCGAGCACGCCGGGGATGATGAAGGCGCTGCTCTCCAGATCCTCGTTGTACCAGGTTCGAGCTTCGACCGAGATTGGCGCGGGTTGAGCAGGAAGGCCGCGACGCTGCAGCCAGTCCACCTGGATTTCTGAGGAGAATCCTTGCACGACAGCCTGGCTGTAACTGATCAGCACATTGGCGGTGTTGTCATCCGTGGCATCGATCAGAGCCTGCACCGAGACCGGGCGGCCGTCGCGCAGGCGTTGGGAGAAATCCCAGGGGATGACAAGGCCCATCTTTGCGCTGCCGTCATCGATGGCGCGAACGAGCGCGGGATAGCTGTCCACCACCTGTACGACATGGAAGTACTGATTCGACTGGAAGTGCTTCAGCAGGTCCTGGCTCTGCTGGCTGCCGTCGCGGTCATAGACATATACCGGCAGATGCTTCAAATCAAGGCTGACTCCGTATCCGAACAGCAGAACCAGGACCACGGGCATGAGGATTACGATGATGAGGCTGCGTGCGTCGCGAAGAATCTGCCTGACTTCTTTGGCCGCGATCGCTCGAAGTCGAGTCAGGTTCATGCGGCCTCCTTGCTCGAGCGGTCCGTCGTGAGCGAGACGAAAACATCCTCCAGGCTAGGCCGGATCTTCTCGACGTGAGTGACCGTGACGCCTTTCGCGTGCAAATAGCTCCTCACTTCGGGAATTGCCGACGTAGCATTGGGGACTACCAGGTGGAGAGCGTTGCGGAATACGGCCGCGTCCATGATGTTTGGAGCGTGCTGGAGAGCCTCCACCGCCCGGCCAAGCGGTTCGCATTCAACCAACAGCAGTTCGCCTCGCATGTATTTCTGCTTGAGCTCGGAGGGCGTGCCCAAGGCGACCATCTTCCCGCGAAAAATCAGAGCGAGCCGATTGCAGTATTCCGCCTCCTCCATGTAATGGGTGGTCACGAATACAGTGACTCCCTGGCCGGCCATGTGGTGAATGAGTTCCCAGAACTGGCGACGCGAGATGGGATCGACGCCGCTGGTGGGTTCGTCAAGAAAAATGATGGGCGGCTGGTGGAGAACCGCGCAGCCGAGCGCCAGACGCTGCTTCCAGCCGCCGGGCAGGGTTCCGGTGATCAGGTCTTCCTGTCCCTTGAGGTTGGCCATTGCGAGCGACCAGTCGATGCGCTCTTTCAGGTTCTGAGAAGGCACACTGTAGAGCCCCGCGAAGAGCCGCAAGTTCTCGATCACCTT
The DNA here is from genome assembly GCA_900290255.1 of Candidatus Sulfotelmatobacter kueseliae. GTDB lineage: Bacteria > Acidobacteriota > Terriglobia > Terriglobales > Acidobacteriaceae > Sulfotelmatobacter > Sulfotelmatobacter kueseliae. Next base: position 133,438 of record OMOD01000111.1, on the reverse strand, counting down.
GAGATCGTTGTAAAGAGAAAACTTCTGCGACATGTACCCGATATTCTGGCGGACTGCTTCCGGCTTCTTGGCAACGTCATAGCCCGCAACCAGGGCGTTTCCAGAGGTCGGCTTCAGCAGGCCGCAAAGCATGCGGATGGTGGTGGACTTGCCTGCGCCGTTCGGCCCCAGGAACCCAAGGATTTCGCCCTTCTGCGTTTCCAGGCTGATGTGATCGACGGCGACAAAATCGCCGAACCGCTTCACGAGATTGTCGATGATGACGGAGCGATCGCCGGTCATGGGTTACGCCCTGCGGCCTGGCTCGTTACCGCATCTACGAATAAATCTTCGATCGTCGGCTTGATCTGGTGAATGGCATCAAAGGGCACTTGTGCTCTCCGCAACAACGAGTCGATTTCCGGGATCCGGCGCGAGGATTCGTCCACCACCAGGTGCACGCTGTCGCCCGAGAGGACGAGGCTCGATATGCCGGTCGCGTGCTCAAGTTCAACCCGGACGCGGCGGGCAGCGGATGAGGGAATCGAGAGGATGTCCTTCCCGAAGCTGGATTTCAGCGCGGCGGGCGTATCGCAGAAGAGCAACTTGCCTTGGTGCAGCAATGCAACGCGATGGCAGCGCTCGGCTTCGTCGAGGTAAGCCGTCGAGGTGAGGATGGCGACGCCTTCGGAGATCAGCTCGTACAGGATGCGCCAGAAATCGCGGCGGGAAACGGGGTCCACGCCCGTTGTGGGCTCATCGAGCAGAATCACCCTGGGACGATGGATGAGGGCGCAGACCAGTCCCAGCTTTTGCTTCATGCCGCCAGAGAGTTTTCCGGCCAGCCGGCTGCGGAATTCACTCAGGCCGGCGGCCTGCAAGAGTTGCTTCGCACGCTGCTGCCGTTCCGTCGGACTCACGCCAAAAAGATCGCCGTAGAAGCCGATGTTTTCGTCCACCGTCAAATCTTCATAAAGCCCGAAACGCTGCGGCATGTAGCTGAGGTGATGCTTGGCGCCTTCCGGGTCATGAACCACGTCGAAGCCGGCGACCATGGCTGTACCTTCATCCGGTGGCATCACTCCGGCCAGCATGCGAAGCGTCGTGGTCTTGCCCGCTCCGTCGGGACCGACGAGTCCAAAGATTTCGCCGGCGTGAACGTCAAAGGACAACCGATCCACGGCACACAACGCACCGAAGTTCTTGATCAGCCCAGTCACCAAAATCGCGGGTTGGGGATCAACGGGCACTTACTCTCCCTCGGTGCGCGAGTGAGGTTGGAGTTTCGAAGTCTGGGACGCAGGCAGCGGAGCCGAGTTGATAGACAAGTCGATCGAGGCATCGGCTGGCATGCCGGGTTTCAATTCGTGATTGGGATTGTCCACATCAATTTTGATGCGGTAGACGAGAGTCACACGTTCTTTGTAAGTCTGGACGCTCTTCGGAGTGAACTCCGCAGTGGAGGAAATGAACGATACTCGTCCGTGATACTGCTTTCCCGGATAGGTGTCGGTAGTGATGGCGGCATCCTGAGCCCAGCGAATTCTGCCCAAATCGGTCTCGGCAACATACGCGCGGAGCCAGACGTGATCCAGATCCGAGAGCGTGACGATGGGAGTGCCGGGAGAAACGACCTCGCCGAGTTCTGCTTGCCGCACGCTGATCACGCCCGGGTTGGGAGCCATGAGACGCGTGTAGTCGAGATTGATGCGCGACAGCCCGAGGCTCTGGCGTGCCGCGCCGACATTCGCCTGCGCAATACGGATATCTTCTTTGCGGCTGCCTTCCACGGCTTCGTTGTAGCGCTGCTGTGCGGATTCGTAAACGGCAGTGGCACGCTTCAGGGCGGTTGCGGAGAGATCGCGATCCTGCGCCGAGATCGCATCTTTTGAGAAAAGGCGTTGCGCCCGCTCATCGTCAAGTTTCTTCTGCTGGAGGTCGGCCTGAGCATCGAGCATTGCGGCTTGCGCAGCTTTGATCTCCTGGTCGCGGCTGCCGGCGAGGGTAAGCGCAAGATTCGACTCACGCACTTTCAAATTCGCGGCATCGATGTCCACCTTTTGGCGGTAGTCGGCATCATCGAGACGCGCCAGCAGTGTGCCTGCCTGTACCCACTGGCCTTCTTCGACGGGCAACTCGATAATGCGTCCGGTCACCTTGAAGCTGACCAGGCTTTCGTGAGCTTCGATGTTCCCGGAAAGCATCAGATGGCTGGACGGCGCAGGCTTTGCAGTCCAGCGTGGATAGAAATAAATGACTGCCACGATTACGGCAGCTACAACGATGACCAGCGGAAGACGTTTTTTCATGACCTCGTCCTTGCGCGGTGACTCGCGTCGAGCGTACTCCTCACAACTACGGAGCCATGTACTGGCCCAGGTTCTTCTCTGTGCCTCCAGCCGCGCGTGCCAGGGCAAATTTCGCGTCGGAATAGCTGGCCACCGCAAGAATGTAGTTTTCCTGGGCACGGGCAAGCTCATCCTGCGCGGTGACGACCTCAACGTTGTTGGTCACGCCAGACTGAAAGCGGTCCTGCGTTAATTCAAGCTCCCGCTCAGCCAGATCCCGGCCTTGTTGTGCGACTTTCACCTGATCGGAGGAAGACTCAAGATTCAGCAGTGCTTCGCGGATGTCTTCTGCAATGCCGCGGCGAAGATCGGCCAGTTGATCGTCCACACGTTCGATGCGGCTGGAGAGTTCCTGCGCCTCGCCCTCGCGGTCGTGATCAAATATGGTGAAATCGATTTGGCCCTGGATGAGACCGATGCCGCGCAGGTCACCCATGCTGCGCCCCAGGGCTCCGTAGTTTCCGTTCAAGCTCAGCTTGGGATACCAGCGGGCACGGTTGGCGCGCTGCTGCTCCGTGAGACTCTGGCGCTGGCTGGCGAGCGATAAGTAATCGGATCGCGCGAACAGGGCAGATGCAATCACCGTTTCCGCCTGCGACGTGGGAATCGGCTGAAACTGCAAGGGCTCCGCCAGTTCGAGTTCCGTGCCGGGATCAATGCCGATGCTTCGTGCCAGCACGAGCAAAGCCTGCTTGTACTGATTCTGAGCCACCAGGAGAGCCTGCTGATCGTTGGCCAGTTGCACTTGTGCCCGCAGTACATCCACTCCTGTAGCTGTGCCGGCATCATGCTTGGCACGAGCCAGAGCGTCGAGCGCTTCGGATGCCCGAACCCGGGAGTGCGCAGCTTCGATGCGGGCTTCCGCTGCCTGGCCGTTCAGGTAGAGACTTGCGACCGAGCGCACGATCAGGTCGCGAGCGTCCTGGAAGTCGAGCTTCCCGGATTCGAGTTCTTCTTTGCTCGCTTTCCACGATCGATAGCTCTCTAAATCCAGGATGCTCTGGTCGGCGTAGATCCGAAAATCGTAATTCGAGAACGGCCCGATCACTTGGGGCACGGGAAGGCCGGGAATGGAGAGGCCGAAAGCGCGCAGATTACGGTTCTGGTAGTTCGCGTAAGTCTCGGTGCGCACGTGCGGAAGCAGATTGGAAAAACGCCGAGCCGCTGTGCCTTCGGACTCGTGTACGCGAGTACCGGAAACCAGAACGCTAAGATTCGCCTGCAATGCCTTGTCGATCGCCTCCTTGAGCGTGAGGCGGTAAGGGGCCTGGCTCTGCGCAACTCCTGCCGCCTGAAACACGCAGGCAACGACAAAGAGCAATCGAAAACGCCACGCCTGCCTCATTGTCTTTCCTCTGCGCTGGGCCGAGCAATCGCTCTCCAGAAATGTTGAAAGGTATTTTCCATGGCGCTTTCGAGTCGCAACTCGCCGCGCAGCGACCAAAGCAGAATCGTTCCCAGCACCTGCTGCTGAAGCAGCCGAGCCAGATTCTCTTTCTTGAGCCGCGGATCGATTTCTCCGCTTTGTTGTCCAATGGCAAAGATCGCAGCCAGGCTGCGGCGGCCTCTCGCCATGTGTTCGTGCACGAGAACACGTACCCTCTTGCTTGCCAGGAAGGAGGAGATGAGAGTTCGGGCAAGATCGGGGCTGCGACCAGGTTCTTCTGCCAAATGCTTGAATAGATGCTGCAGAACGCTGCGGATCGGTCGCTCGCCGGCTTCGGCTTGCGTGAGAGCTTCGCGGACCTTGCCGATCTGGATCTCGGCCATTACGCCAAGCACGTGTTCCTTGCTGTCGAAGTAATTGAAAAACGTTCCCTTGCCGACGTCGGCAGATTCGGTAATGTCTTCCACGGTGACATTGGAGAAGCCGCGTTCGGAGAAGAGCTGCAGAGCACAGCGGAACAACCGCAGCCGCGTTTCGGCGGCACGACGCTCGCGGCGCCCCATCTTTATTGGCCGCCATTTCGCTCGATCATCCTGTTGCGCTGCAGTTTGACTCCTGCGCATATGTGACCACTGTCCTACTATGACTAATAACCATTATTGACCAATGGTCATTTATTGTAAAGAGAAAAGATAATACGTATTTTCGCGCCTGCGGTCGCGAGCTACATTCCGAGCAGGTTGTTTTGCAGCTTGGCATAGCCGCGGTCGCGGGCCCAGAGGTCGAGTGGAGCAGAGGCCAGTTCGTCCACCACCGGCTCGGCGTGACCATCTTGGGTGAGATCCACGGTCTTGATGTAGGTCTTGCAGGCGTCGCAGCACTCCACCCGAATGTGATCGAAATCGCTGGCGGTAAAGACGGGCAGCTTCTGATCGTTTTCCTCGCCGCAGGCGGGGCAGACAATGCGGCGAAATTCCCATTCGTTCAAACAGAAAGAACAGACCATGGACCGGGCGGCACCATCGCCCATCGGCCGCAGCACGCCCGCGCATGGTTTGCGATGACAAAAGGAACAGACCGCGAGGGTATGTAGTGGCGGACGCGGTGTGGCACGATCCCGCAGCAGCTCGGCCCAGGGCTGGAGAACAGCCAGCGCCAAAAGGTCCTGAGCTTCGGATGCGCCGTGCGCGGTCCAGGCGGCGTTGAGGAGTTCCTCCCAGAAGCTTGGGCCGCGGACGTGCAGACCGCGGCTTAGTTCGGACAGTTGCCGGGGTCCGTGAGTCTCGGCTAGAGAAAGGAACGATTCAAATCTTGAGCTGAGTTCCACCAATTCGGCCTGGCTGAGTTCACGGTCGAAGGAAGCTGAGGGCGGTTGCACGAAACTGGTCAGCTGACGATGCAGGCTCTCCTGAAAACGGGCAACATGGATGTAGAAGCCGAGGATTTCCGCCGCGAAAGGGCGCCGGTCGGCGAGCTCTTGGGCACGCTGGATGCGGCGTTGCCAGGATGAGGCAGGCATTGGCTCATTATCAAGGCAACCAGCCGGAGGAGCAATGAGAGGGTAGTCGTACAGCTTGAGTTTTTTCGGGTGACTTCTTCGCGTCCTTCGCGAATCCTTGGCGTACTCTGCGGTCTAAGATCTTCTACCGCAAAGCTCGCGAAGAAGCGCCGCGAAGTTCGCAAAGCAGGAGGCCTTCGAGATCCTAAAAGTCCGCCATCCTTAATGCGAGGGCCATTTGCATTTGACTCCTTACTGGAGGTATATTTTCCCGCATCGGTTTGCACGTGACCTGGCCGTGTGGCGTGGGGGCGCCGCGGCCGCAACCTTCAACTTCGCTTTCACATCCTGAGTTGGGGATCAGCTGCCCAAGGTCCGCATGGTGAACGCCCATGCGGCAGAGTGCTGGAGGTTTCGATGGAATTCTCCCGCAGAACGTTTCTCAAGGGCGCAGTCATCGGTGGAGCAGGCCTGTCCACGCTGGGATTCGACCTCACGCCCGTCTACGCGCAAACGCAGAGCCTGAAGATTTCGCGCGCCAGCGAAACGCGCAGCACCTGCCCGTATTGTTCGGTGAGCTGCGGGGTCATCATTTACACGCTGGGCGACAAGGCGAAGAACGCGATTCCGCAAGTGGTGCACGTCGAGGGCGATCCGGATCATCCCATCAACCGCGGGACGCTCTGTCCCAAAGGCTCATCGCTCGAGCAGGACATCCTGAACGATCGCCGCCTGCTCAAACCGCAGGTGCGGCGGCCGGGGGCGACCGAGTGGGAAGACATTTCCTGGGAGCAGGCCTACGCCGAGATCGCGCAAAAAGTGAAGAAGACCCGCGACGATACTTTTCTCGAGACCGACGCGGCGGGTCACACCGTGAACCGCTGTGAAGGCATCGCCTTCACCGGCGGCTGCACCGACACCAACGAATTCAATTATCTCGTCGTAAAGAGCATGCGCAGCCTGGGGGTCTGCTACCTGGAAAACCAGGCCCGGGTTTGACACGGCCCCACGGTCTCCAGTTTGGGGCCAACATTCGGACGCGGGGCGATGACCAATGGCTGGATTGACATCAAGAACACCGACTTGATGTTGATCATGGGCGGTAATCCGGCTGAGAACCATCCCTGCGGCTTCAAGTGGGCGATTGAAGCCAAGCTGCACCGCAACGCCAGAATGATCGTGGTCGATCCGCGGCTGACGCGCACGGCCGCGACCGCCGATCTTTTTCTGCAGATTCGCGCCGGGGCCGATATTGCCTTCCTCGGTGGTCTGATCAACTACGCCATTCAGAACCACCGCATCGCGCACGATTATCTCGTCAATTACACCAATGCCGCATTCGTCATTAAGGAAGGATTCAAGCTGCCGGATGATGGTTTGTACTCGGGCTTTGATCCGGAAAAGAAGGTTTACGACAAAGCGACCTGGAACTATGAGGAGGGCGGGGATGTAAACGGGAAGGTGGCAGCGCCACCGAGTCATTCCTCTGTGCCGAAGGCCTCGCCAGGCGCGCCTCCTCCGCCGCCAATGCTTCCGCCGAAGACGGCTTACGATTTGTCGCTGCAACATCCGCGCTGCGTGTTCCAGTTGCTGCAGAAACAATATGAGCGCTACACGCCGGAGATGGTCGAACGAATCACCGGCATTCCGCGGGATCAATTCCTGAAGGCCGCCGACCTGTTCACTTCCATCCGCAAAGACGGCGACATGAAGAAGGTCGCCACAATCATTTACGCCGTGGGCTGGACGCAGCACAGCTTCGGCACGCAGATCATCCGCACGGCCGCGATTCTGCAACTGCTGATGGGCAACGTGGGACGCGCCGGCGGCGGCGTCAACGCGCTGCGCGGCCACTCGAACATTCAGGGCGCGACCGACATGGCGGGAGTGTTCGACATTCTGCCCGGCTACCTGAAGATGCCGAATCCCGCCGACACCGATCTTGCGGCCTATTTGAAGCGCATCACCCCGACCGTGGCGAAACCTGATCCCTGGGATTCGTTCAACTACTGGTCGAACACGCCGAAGTTCGCGGTTTCGCTTCTGAAAGCGATGTACGGCCCGTCGGCGACCAAAGAAAACGACTGGGCGTTCCACTATCTGCCGAAAATTGACCGCAATTATTCCTGGGTGAACCTGTGGAACGACATGTACGAAGGCAAAGTGAAAGGCATTTTTGCCTTTGGCATGAACGGCGTGATGATCGGGCCGGATTCAGAGAAGAACATTAATGCGTTGAAGAAGGCGGACTGGCTGGTGGTGTGCGAAATCTATCCCGATGAAACCAGTGAATTCTGGCGCGCACCGGGCATCTCGACCGACGAGATGAAGAAGATCAACACCACTGTGTATCGCCTGCCGGGTGCGGGTTTTGCCGAGAAAGACGGGACGTTTGTCAATTCCGCCCGCTGGCTGCAGTGGAAGAACGTCGCTCTGCCCCCGCCGGGGCAGGCCAAGCTGGATCAGGAAATCCTGGCGACGATCTTCCTGAAAGTGCGCGAGCTTTATCAGAGGGACGGCGGCAAGTTTCCCGATCCGATCCTGAATGCGTCGTTTGCCTACACGAATCCGTACAATCCGTCGCTGGCAGAGGTTGCGAAGGAAATCAACGGCAAAGCGCTCGCCGATCTCACCGACCCGAAGACGAATGTCACGATCAAGGCCGGCCAGCAACTTCCCGGCTTTGCCTGGCTCAAAGACGACGGCACGACGCTCTCGGGCAACTGGCTGTACTGCGGCTCGTGGACCGAAGCGGGCGCGATGACGCAGCGGCGCGGAACCGAAGATCCCTCCGGCCTGGGAATTTATTCCAACTGGGCTTGGTCGTGGCCGATGAACCGGCGTGTGCTCTACAACCGCGCTTCGTGCGACGTCAATGGTAAGCCGTGGGATCCGCCTCGACGGCAGGTTTGGTGGGACGAAGCCAAGCAGTCGTGGGTCGGCAACGACATCCCCGATTTCAAGGCCGATTCCCCGCCCAAAGACCACATGGGCCCCTTCATTATGAATCCGGAGGGCGTGGGGCGATTGTTCGTGCCGCTGGGCGCGATGGCGGACGGGCCGTTCCCTGAATTCTACGAGCCGATCGAGAGCCCGATCGCGAATCCGCTGCATCCCAATCAGTCGACCAATCCGGTCGTCAAGAAATACAAAACCGACATGGATAAGTACGGCACGGTCGACCAGGGATTCAACGTCATCTGCACGACCTATCGGCTGACCGAACACTATCACTACTGGACAAAAAACAATCCCATGAACGTGCAACTGGTGCCGGAGCCGTTCGTGGAAGTGCCGGCGGAACTGGCCGACCGGATGGGCATTCGCGGCGGGGAGAAGGTTCGGGTCACGAGCGCGCGCAGCCAATACATAGCGAAAGCCATGGTCACGCGCCGAATCCGGCCGATGCAGATTGACGGCAAAGAGATGTTTCAGATCGGCATACCCATTCATTGGGGATTCCGCGGGATTGCGGAGGACGAAGGCAAGACGGCAAAGACTCTCGCCAACCAGCTGACCCCAACGGTGATCGATCCGAATGCGTTCACGCCGGAGTTCAAGGGATTTCTGGTGAGGATTGAGAGGGTGTGACCTCAGCGGCTAAAGCCGCGTTTGGAGTTGGGCTTGATCGCAGCGCTGAAGCGCTGCGCCACCCGAAATTATGAGCGACCGCAAGACACTTCAGATCAGGCAGATCTCAGGCCACTCCGGGCCGTCGGCCGGCTTCGGCGTGCAGCGCGATCCGGAAGTCTGCAAGCTGGTGGATACGACGATCTGCATCGGTTGCAAGGCCTGCGAGGTCGCCTGCGTCGAGTGGAACGACATGCCGTTCAGTCCCACCACCTTCGACAACACGTACCAGACGATGCCGGAGACGCGCTGGAATTTCTGGAACCTGATCAAGTTCAACGAACACCAGCGCGAAGACGGCACGGTGCAATGGCTCATGCGCAAAGACCAGTGCATGCACTGCGCCGATCCCGGCTGCCTCAGGGCCTGTCCCGCCGACGGCGCGATTGTGCAATACACCAACGGCATCGTCGATTTCCAGCAGGAAAACTGCATTGGCTGCGAGTTCTGCGTTTCGGGATGTCCCTATGACATTCCCAAGTTCAATCCCGCGACCAAGAAGGTCTACAAGTGCACGCTGTGCTCCGACCGCGTCGGCCAGGGCCTGGAACCGGCGTGCATCAAGGCGTGTCCGACCGGATGCCTGAAGTTTGGCACCAAGGACGACATGAAATACATCGCGGAAGAACGGGCCAGGCAACTTCGCGAGAACTTCGGATTCGCGCAGGCCGGAGTGTATGATCCGCAATCGATCGGCGGTACACACGTTGTCTACGTTTTGCACGATGCGACCGATCCCGAGCGCTACGGCGGGTTGCCGAGCAATCCGGTTATTCCCTGGAGCTATACCGTCTGGAAGTGGCTGTTCAAGCCAGTGCTGGGAACGTTTGCGCTGTTCGGCTTGCTGGGAGTTCTGCTGCACTACGTGACCGTGGGACCGCGCCGGCCGCAACCGGAACCGCCGCTCGCGAAGCCGCTGCCGGAGAAGGAAAGCTGATGTCCACCGCTATCGAGCGTTTCGACGACAAAACTCGCCAGGTATTTGATCAGATCGGGCAAACCGAGGTTTACGAAGGCGAGTTGCTGCGGCACCGCGTCTATACGCGCTTCCTGCACTGGATGGTCGCCCTCTTCTTTTTCCTGGCATTGTTCACTGGGTTTGGCATTTATATGCCATGGCTTTTCCGCTGGTTTACGCCTATTTTCGGAGGCGGCCCGCTCAGCCGCGAGATGCATCCCTGGTTTGGACTGGGGTTTGTCATTTTCTTCGGGTTGCAGACGTTGAACTGGATCAAGCCGATGAAATGGACGGCGGCGGACACCCGCTGGATGCGCAATCTCGGAAAGATCGTCGGCGGCAAGGAGAAGCACGACCCGCCCGACACCGGCTTTTTCAACGCCGGGCAGAAAGTGCAGTTCTGGGAGATCGTCGGCGGCTGCGTGGTTTACCTGATCACTGGAATCATCCTGTGGATGGGCGCGCGCACGTTCGGGCGCTGGGCGGTCGCCGTCAGTTACGTGCTGCACGACATTTCCGCGCTGATCATGCTGGGCGGAATTTTCATCCACATATACCTCAGCACGATTGGCGAACCAGGCACTTTCCAGGCGATCATCCGCGGCGCAGTGAGCGAAGCCTGGGCGTGGACGTTTCATCCTGCCTGGTACAAGGAAGTCACCGGCCGTGATCCGATCGAGGCCTGCGAGGAAGCGCGGCGAAGAAGTGGGGTGGCAGGCAAGTCAACTACGAGGTAGCAGGATCGCCGCCGCCGGTAGCGCTTAGGTCCGCTGGCTGTTCTCTAGCGCCGCGATGATTTCTTCTGTACGCCGCACCCGTCCCATGCGGGGGAAAATCCGGGTCACCGAATTGGCGTGACTGTCTGCATTGCGCCCGGTCATAGCGTCCTCAGCAAACACTTGTTCATAGCCCATCTCGTAAGCGTCGCGGGCGGTGCTTTCCACCCCGAACTCGGTGGCAATGCCGCAAAGAACTATGGTCGAAAGTTTGCGGCGGCGTAACTGTAATTCGAGATCGGTGCCGTAGAAGGCTCCCCACTGGCGTTTCAAGATCACGATGTCGCGGGGATGGCTGCCGATTTCAGGCGCAAGGTCGCTCCAGTCAGCCGGGAGCGGCGCAGGTCCTGACCAAGTCTGGTCGACGGTTAACTTCAAGCGGTCGGCGCCGTCTCGCGATCCGCCCACGTGCACTAATACGGGCTGGGCTGCCAGGCGGCGGGCTGCCTCGACCAGGCGGGCGCAGTTCGCCACCACACTTGCCGTGGAGTGTGGGGCGCCCGGCATCCCGACGATACCCTTCTGAATATCGATGACCACAACCGCAGTGCTTCGCGGATCGAGAATGAATTGGCTCATGATTTGCTCCCTTCGCTTCAAGGGATAAGGGATAAGGATGTGCTTCCCCGATTCCTACTTTGCATACATCCCGATCACCCGCTCAATCGCCCGCCGGCAGACCGCGCAGAAGGCAGTGTGGCGAGTAAACATGATGCAGTTCACCTCCGGTCGGTAATAGCCCTTAGCCTGGTAGTTGCCACCCTCGAACGCCCCCACTTTGCCGGCGAACTTCTCGGAGCCGAGCATGGCATCTTCTTTTTCGCGTTCCTTGCGGAACAATTCTTCCATCTCTTTTTCAGGTTTCCCGGCGGCCCGCAGTTCTTTGCGCTGCTGCTGGATGCCGCGCTCGAAGCGATCAAATTCCTCCTGATTCCACGGCGTAGGAATAGGAGTTCCTTTTTCCACCAGGTCCTTCCACTTCAATTTATCGGGGTCGAGCAACGCCGTGACATTCGGCTCCCAGGGCTCGGTCTTGTGCTCGGGCGGCAAGTAGGCGACATCGGAGGTGTAATATTCGTCGGCCAGCGCCGCGAACTCGTGACCGAACTCGTGCACGCCGACGTATCCGGCCCAGAGATTGTCAATGGCAACCGTGGCAAACTGGTTGAAAATTCCTCCGCCGCCATAGGTCGCGCCGTTGGCGAGAATCTCGATGAATTCGTAGGGCGCAAATGAGGCCACATCGCGCAGCGCGCGGTTTTCGGTGGTTAGCACGTAGCGCTCGGTGCCGAATGTGTCATAGGAAGTGCCCAGCGGCGAACGCCGGTGAATTCCGCTCGAGGGCCGCGGGATGCCTGACTCCTCCGCCGCCGGACAAAGTCCCCAAACGTCGAAATCCTTGCGATGCTCGCGAAAGGGTGAGGTCGAGAACAGCATTTCCATGAAGCGGTGCGCGTCACTCTCAAATTTCCCGCGCTCCTTTGCCGTGTAGCCATCGCCCAGAACCAGCAGATCGACTTTGTCTGCGGGAGCACCCATCTTCTGCAGTTCCAGCAGCGGGCCGGGCGAGGGCGGGAGGGACGTGTCCACGAACTTGTCCTTGGGATCGACCACGATTTTCCAGACGTCCTGAAAGCCGCTCTCCTTGCGCTCTTCCAGAGCGATCTCGACCGGTACGACGGGTGTGGGGAAGCGCAGCGACTCGGAAAACGTGCGGTTGGCGTGCCGCGCTTCTTCCGTCGTGCTCCACTCACCGAAGACGGAATTGAAACCGCGCGAGTACAGTAGTTTTCCGCTCGCCTGGTCCCGAACGTCAAATCGGTAATTGCCGAGTTGAGTCTCGTCAATCGCCTGGCCGGGATTTCCCGGCCAATCCAGCGGTTCAATGACGACGCGATCCAGGCTGAACCACTGGCTGGTTGAGTTTCCGGTGTGGTAGTAATCCACACGCATGGTTCGCGGCATGGCCGCGGCGGCAACTCCGGGCCTACGGGCAGCGACGGGCGCAAAACCAGTAATCAAAATGAGAAGGCCAAAACAGAAGAAGGACACCACGATCCGAGCGTTTGGTTTCATGGCAGAAATTGTACCGCTGTTGAGCCAGCTTGATTCTGTCGCGCCAGCTTGAGGTAGTGGCTCAGTTTGAATTCTGACCATCCTCACCTTACCTTCTGCGACGGCGTCATCCCGAGCGCAGCCGTTCTTCAGGCCCGCGGGTGAAAGCGCGGGCCTTCGGGATGACGCCTCACATGAGGATAAAACTCAAACTGACCCACTACCCAGCTTGAACGGGCCGTGCGTTTGCGCGGCGATTCTGGTAAGGTCGAGGGTCGTCAGCCAGTTGGAGGGCTGCCTCGCGATCCTCGGTTGAGGTCGCCCACCGACTTTCCCCCAAGAGTCCAGAAATGACTGCTGCCAGTCACGCGCTGAGCGCTGAACGAATCGTCAACATTGAAGACCTGCGGCGAATGGCACGGTGGCGGGTGCCCAAGGCTGTCTTCGATTATCTGGACGGCGGCGCGGAAGCTGAGTCGACGCTTCGCGAGAATTGCCGGGTTTTTGGCGACGTGCTGTTTCGCCCGCGCGGAGCAGTGGCTAGCGTTGATTGCAGCCTGAAGACGCAGGTGGTGGGACAGCAAATTTCGTTTCCGGCAATGCTTGCTCCCGTCGGCTATAGCCGCCTGATGCATCCCGGGGGAGAAGTGGCAGCCGCTCGCGCGGCCGGCGAAGCCGGGACGGGCTACATCCTCTCCACGATTTCCGGTCACAAACTAGAGAATGTAAAAGCCGCATCGCAAGGTCCCGTCTGGTACCAGTTGTATTTGTTGGGAGGACGGGAAGCGGCCGAGGGCGCGCTGGACCGCGCTCGCCGCGCCGGCTTTTCCGCCCTGGTGATCACGGTGGATACGGCGGTGGCCGGGATGCGCGAACGCGATCCGCGCAATGGCATGAAGCCGCTGCTCGGGCCGTCACTGTTTGCGAAGATCCCCTATCTGCCCGAAATACTTGCCCATCCCGGATGGCTGGCTTCGTTTCTGCTCGATGGCGGTGTGCCCAAGCTTGAGAACATTGTCGTCCCCGGCAAGGGGCCGATGGAACTGATTGATGTGGCGGCGGCTTTGGCGCAGGCGGCCGTAACGTGGAACGACCTGCGATGGATCCGCGAGTCCTGGAGTGGTCCGATTGTGGTCAAAGGGCTTCTCACCGGCGATGACGCCAAGCGTGCAGTGGATGAAGGAGCGGCCGCGGTCGTAGTCTCGAACCATGGAGGTCGCCAACTCGATTCGGTGTCTCCTACGCTGCGGGCGCTGCCGGAGGTGGTTGCGGCGGTCAAAGGCCAGGTGGAAGTGCTGATGGATGGCGGCATCCGGCGCGGCGCCGACATTGTGAAAGCCCTCTGCCTGGGCGCGCGCGCCGTACTGGTTGGGCGGGCTTATGCCTACGGACTAGCCGCGGCAGGACAACCGGGCGTCGCTCGGGCACTGGAAATTCTCCACGCGGACGTGGAGCGCACCGTCCGGTTGCTCGGCTGCTGTTCGGCTGAGGCACTGGACCGCTCCTATGTTGAAGTGCCGCGCGCGTGGAATCTAGAGCGTACCGGCTAAGTCACCGGCTGATTCGGCGGCTGATCCACGATCGCTTCCGACTTCGCATCCCAATACAATTTTTCCCCCGACCAGTATGCCTGCGCAGCCATGATGCAGGCCGCAGAGTGGGCAAAACCATTGTGCACCGGGGAGTCAGGCTGCCGGCGCGAACGCATGCAGTCGAACCAGTTCGCCATGTGCTCCAGCGACAGGTCGTCAATGCCCATCGGTGGAAGTTCCGTCTGCCCAGGGAGGAGGATGTACCTCGACTTTCTCTTCTGGTCAATGTCGGAGTCGTCTTCGTGCGTCCCTTTCTCTTCGACCAGTTGGTAGCGCGGGCTGCCCTCTCCGCCGATGTTGACGAGCGTCGCATTCTTGCCCATGTAGCGCGTGAAACTGGGCGCGTCATTGCCGAAACTGGTGGAATAACTGACGAGGAAGCCCTTCGGATACTCCAGCAGCGCTTGAAATGTATCGGCATTTTCGCGGCCATCGTGCCACGCGAAGATGCCGCCATGAGAAACAGCCGACTTGGGGAAATAGTCGTCCATGAACCAGTGCACCAGATCGATGGCGTGGCTCATCCACTGGTCGGGAATACCGCTGGAAAATTCCCGGTAAAGGCGAAACTCGAAATACAGTTGCGGATCAAACGGGCGAGCCGGTTTGGTAAGCAGCCATTTGTTCCAGTCTGTGTCTTGCTCGCGAATTTGCTTTACCTCGGGCCGACCGCGCCAGCGCGGACCGTGGTAGTTCCATTCGATTTCAACTTTGCTGATATCGCCCAGGACGCCGCTGCGGATGACCTCCTGCGCCGCGTTCGGATAGGGCTCGCTGCGATGCTGCGTGCCAACCTGGACGATGGTCTTGGCTTGGAGCACAGCGTCGCGCGCGGCTTTGGCTTCCGCGAGCACGTTGCCCATAGGTTTCTCGACGTAGGCGTCCTTACCTGCTTCCGCGGCCATTTTCAGGATGGGCGAGTGCGAATGCTCCGGGGTCGAGATCAGCACCCCATCCACGTCCTTCATGGCGAGGACTTCTTCCAGGTACTGCACGGCGCGCGGGGCCCGGCCGTAATAACCGGTATTGGTGGCCACAGCTTTCTCGCGGTTCCCCTTCCATAGATCGCAAACCACAGTCATCTCGACGTTGTGAGCAGTCTTCAGTTTGGAGATGATCTCCTCGAGTTCTCCGCCGCGGTTCCCTACACCGATGTGGGCGAGAGAAATGCGATCGTTGGCCCCGAGGGTCTTCGCGTAAGACAGCGCGGTGCGGGGAAGGACCGCGCCCCCGGCGATCACTGCGGCAGATTTGCCCAGAAAGTCTCGGCGGTTCATTTGTGAAGATTCAGGCATGATGTGCTCCGATCTCGATCAGCGCTGCTTCTCACTTCAATCGCTGATCGCCTGATATGCCAGCACGTGGACTTCGTGGTCCAGCGCCAAGTCACCTGTAGGATGCAGTTGCGCCATGAAGATGACGATCATCTGCTCCTTCGGGTCGATGGTAAAACCGGTGTAGAAAAATCCTCCCCAGTTGTACTCGCCGGGCGATCCCAGTTCAGAGAGCGACGCTTTGATGCCTTCGATTCCGAAGCCGAGACCGAAGCCCTGGTCAGGGCTGATCTTTCCCAGCGCGTCCTGGGTCATGAGTTCGACCGACTTGCGGCTCAACAGGCGTGTGTTGCCGGCCTTGCCGTCATCGAGCATCATCTGGCAGAAGCGGGCATAATCCATCGCGGTGGAGACCAGGCCGGCGCCGCCGGAGAACAGTTTCTTCGGACCGCGCGCAGGATAGTCGGCAGAATACACAAAAGTCCCTTCCCGGATGGGAGTATCGGGAAAGCGATTCAGTCCTTTGTCCGGATAGTACGTATAAGCGTTGGCGAGGCGGTCGAGTTTGTTTTCCGGCGGATAAAAATAGGTGTCCTTCATCCCCAGCGGCTCGAAGATGCGAGTGCGGAAGAATTCATCGAGCGGCATGCCGGAAACGACTTCCACCAGGCGCCCCAGCACGTCCACGCCGAGGCTGTATTCAAAGCGGTCGCCGGGGTTGAACAGAAGGGGAAGGCCGGCGAGACGCTTTACGCTGTCGCCAATCGTGCCGTCATACTGAAGCAGGCCGCTGGCCACGTCGGCCTTCTCGTACATCGCGCCCAGGTCGCCATTCCAGTTGTAGGTCAGCCCTGAGGTGTGGCGAAGCAGATCGCGAATGGTGATTTCTCTGGTCGCCGAAATCGAAGAAGGCTCGCCCGACGCGGGTTTCACCAGCACCTTGGGATTCTTGAATTCGGGCAGGTACTTCGACACCGGGTCGTCGAGAAGAAACTTGCCTTCTTCGTACAGAATCATGACGGCCACGCTGGTGATGGGCTTGCTCATCGAGCAGATGCGGAACATGGCATCGGGCCGCATTGCCTTGCCGGCTTCGCGGTCCATCATGCCTTGCGACTTGAACCAGGCAACTTTGCCGTGCCGCACCACCAGCGTGACTGCGCCGGCGATCCGCTTGTCATCAATGCTGCGCTGGACGGTCGTGCCTATTCGCTCCAGCCGTTCGGAAGACAGCCCGACCGCCTCTGGTTTGGCCGAGGGCAGGTCCTGGGCGACCGCGGCCACGACAAGAATAAGAAAGACGAAAATAAGAAAAGCGGGAAGAACCGGAACGATCCGGTTCTTCCCGGCTGAAAAGTGCAAGGAGTTCATGCTCCCTCCCATGTCTACTCTAGGACTTGAGCGTCTTTGACGCCTCATCCCAGGTGACCGCTTTCTTGCGGAAATACGACTCATTGGCCATGTGGCAGGCGATGGCGGCGTTGTTGCCGAACACCGCATCTTCGGTCACCGGCTTGCGCGAGCGCACCGCCTGGAAGAAGGTCTGCTGGTGCGGCTTGACGTCGTCCCAGTCGTGACCCTTGTAGACGACATCGTCGTGCACAGGTTCTTTGCCCAGCGGCGGATCGTGCTCCTCATGCCACTGCTTGAAGTATTCTTCCCGCATCTTGGCCGGGAAGCTGTAGGCATAATAGCTGGGATCGGTATCCACGCCGGCCTGAGGCGAATACTTCAGGTCGAATTCGCCGGCCTCGAGGAGTCCCTTGGGTCCCATGAAGCGTGCGGTTTCCGGTGTGTCGCAACCCAGGTCCAGGCGCACGTACACCGGGATGCCGTGATAGTCGAACAGTACAGTGTGGAAGTCGGGCATATCGCGGCCGTCGTTAAAGCGGAAGATACCGCCCAGCGCGGTTGCGGAGCGGGGAATCTCATTCCATCCCAACGTCCTCATCATGCCGCTCAGCAGGTGCACCATGAGATCGCCGGCCACGCCCGTGCCATACGCTCTCCAGCAGCGCCAGCGCGCGAAATGCAGCTTGTTGAAGGGAATCTTGGGAGCATCGTTGAGCCAGGTGTCCCAATCGAGCGTGTCCGGAGAAAGATCGGTCGGAGGCGGGTATTCCCACGCGCCGGTGGGATCGTTTCGGCCGTACGTGAGCTCCACCATTTCGACATCGCCAATGGCGCCCGACTTGTACATTTCGTTTGCCTTGGCGCAGAGCTGGGAGCTGACACGCTGCGAGCCGATCTGCACGATGCGATTGTTTTTCTGCGCCGCTTCGACCATGGCCAGTCCGTCGGCCACGGTGTGCGACATGGGCTTCTCGCAGTAAATGTCCTTGCCCGCGTTGCAGGCATCGACCACGACGCGTCTGTGCCAGTGATCGGGCACGGCCGCGATAATGCAGTCGATATCCTTACGATCGAGCAATTCCTGATAATGCCGCGTGGTGGGCAAACTCGCGTTGCCCGTGAGTTCCTTGGCCAGCGTGTGGCGCCCGTCATACAAATCGGCGGCTGCCACACACTCGATGCCCGGAAGAGTGATCGCCGCAGGCAGCAGGCCTGAACCCTGCATCCCGATTCCGATCATGCCAAAACGAATGCGGTCGCTGGGAGCGACCATCCGCGGCAACGGCGCCGCTTCGAGCAGGATAGTTTTTGAAACCAGCAGGCCACCAGCGGCGGCTGCGCTTCCTTGCAAGAATGCACGTCTCGAAATACGACGTTTCATGCGAATCCCTCCGAATGAGTTGACTGCGACCGGCTATTACTAACCCAACTACTTCTTGAGAGGTTTAATGGCAACTTCTTTGAAGAACACGATGTCTTCGTCGCTGTGATTCTGCAGTCCCATGTAACCGACAAGAGGCCGGGGGCCGCGCTGTGGTTCGAAATCGAACTTACGCTCCGGCACCGGATCGCCCTCCTTAAAGTCGGTTACCTTCACCCCGTTGAGCACAACAATCGTTCGCGGCCCATCCAGTGTGATGTCCATGGTGTTCCACTCCGGGCCCGGCTTCCACGCTTGTTTCACCAGAGGCTTGGTCAGCGAGTACAGCATGGCAGTTTCGTGATACTCATCCTCGCCGGACTTCTCGGGATGGTTCAGAATCTGCACTTCGTAGCCGTAGTGCACCGGCATCCACTCTTCGCGCGGCTCAATGGGAATGCGGATGAACACTCCAGAATTGTCGTCCTCGTCGCGCATCTTGTAGACGGTATGGATGATGCAGTCGCCAATCTTTCCCCCGGTCCAGTAGAGCAAGCCCATGCCACCGTGCGTGCGGATGAGGCCGTCCTCCACCGTGTCGCTGCCCGGGCCGACATGTTTCCAGCCGGTTAAATCTTTCCCGTTGAAAAGTTGCTGCCACTTATCCGGATCTCCCTTGCAGACGTTTTCATCGGCGGCAAACGCGAGCGCTGCCAGACCGAGGAACACAAAAACCCAGACCATGAAACGTTTTAACATTGGGAATCCCCTGGATGAGGGTTTTTTAGGACAAACCAATCTACTCGCACCGGCGCTGGGAATCAATGGAGGGAAATCGGAGGTCGGACTTGGGGTGCCCCACGTCTCGCCGCTTTCGCGAGACGTGGGAACAACGACTGTCTATAATTCCCGCATGAGCCTAGTCGAACAGATTCAGAAAGACATCGTCGCCGCCATGAAGGCGAAGGACGAGCCCCGTCTGTCCGCCCTGCGCATGGTCAAGACCGCGTTGAAGCTTCGCGAAGTCGAGAAGATGTCCCCGCTCGACGACAAAGAATCGCAGGCCGTGCTGGCCACGCTGATCAAGCAGCGCAAAGAATCGGTCGAGCAATTCACCAAGGGCGGACGCCAGGAAATGGCCGACAAGGAAGCCGCCGAAATCGTCCTGATCGAAACCTACCTGCCCAAAGCCGCCAGCGAAGCCGACGTCGCCGCCGGAGTGAAAGCCGTGATCACGGAAATGGGCGCGCCCACCATGAAAGAAATGGGCACGGTCATGAAGAACGCCATGGCCCGCTTCTCCGCCGCCGGCATGCGCGTGGATGGGAAGATGGTCAGCGAGATGGTGAAGCGGGAGTTAACACCAAAATAGATTATGGAGAGGCGGACGCCTCGTCCGCCGGGTCGAGCGCAGCTCGACACAACAAGCACAAGGCGATTGGCAAAAGATGCCCGGCGGACGGGGGCGTCCGCCGCTCCACGAATTACTTCCCGCGCTGCAACTCCCGGTACGCCTCGCTCTTCGAGACCCCCCGCTCCTTTGCCACTTTTTTCAGCGCGGACTTCTCGTCAAGCTTCTCTTCGGCCATGATCTGCGCCACGCGCTCGCATACGCTGGGGCGGACGGGGGCGTCCGCCGCTCCATGGGCTTCTTGCGGCTCCGCCTTGCCGATCAGCAGGGTGATCTCGCCCTTCACTGCCTCGCGCGACTTCAGATCCGTCAGCACTTCGCTCGCGCTCCCGCGCAGAAATTCCTCGTGCAGTTTGGTCACCTCCCGCGCCACCACCACGTGTCGGGCGATCCCAAGCACTTCCACAACGTCGGTGAGCGTCTCGATAATGCGGTGCGGAGCCTCGTAGAAGACCGCCGTCCGCGGCGAATTCCTGATCGCTTCGAGAGCCGCCCGCCGCTCCCCGCGCTTGGGGGGCAAGAATCCGCTGAAGCGAAACGAATCGGTAGGCAATCCGCTCGCCACCAGCGCCGCCAGAAACGCCGACGCACCCGGCACCGGCACCACCGGCACATGATGCCGGATCGCCAACGTAATCAGCCGATACCCTGGATCGGAAATCCCGGGCATGCCCGCATCGGTGACCAGCGCGACGCTCGCGCCCTCCTGCATCTGTTTGACCAGTTCCGCCGCTCGTGTCATCTCGTTGTGCTCGTGATAGCTGGTGGTGCGGGTCGCGATCGCATAATGATTGAGCAGCTTCTGCGTCTGCCGCGTGTCTTCGCAAGCAATCACATCCACTTCTTTGAGCACGCGCAGCGCCCGCAGGGTGATGTCCTCGAGATTGCCGATCGGCGTCGCCACCAGATACAGAGTTGGCCCAGCTTGCGTCATGACCGGAAGTCTATCACCGCATGAGGATTGCCAATTTTGGATTGCAGATTGAAGATTGAAGATTGCAGATTCCAAAAGGCTTCCCAATATGCAATCTGAAATCTACAATCTGAAATCTCGGTTTTCGACCGATTGCGCGGTTATGCTAGCGTACCCCGCGCCAGGAGTTCGCCCATGACCGCCAACGACTTCCGCAAAATCGCTCTCTCTCTGCCCAAGGCCGAGGAGCACTCGCACATGGACCACCCCGACTTCCGCGTCGCGGGAAAAATCTTCGCCACACTCGGGTATCCCGATAAATCCCGCGGCATGGTCAAGCTCTCGCCCGAAGAGCAGCATTACTTTTCGAAGGACTATCCCGACGTGTTCATCCCGGTAAAGGGCGCGTGGGGACGCCGCGGCGCCACCAGCGTGATTCTGAAATCGGCCAAGAAGGAGGCGCTGACGAAGGCCATTCACGCCGCCTGGCGCAACACCGCGCCCAAACGCCTGCTGGGCAAATAGTTGCAGTCGCCGGTGACCTGCGAATCGGCCTTGCACTACCGTAACTACCCGCGCCGTCGATTTCCGCATCACACTTTAAACCATGCGGAGTACGGTAAAGACGGCGGCCGTGGCAGTCTTCTGCAGCCTGGCTCTATATCTCTTGTCAGCGCAGCAGGCGCTCGAAGACAGCGGCCCTCCGCGAGCGACCGCCAACCTGAGCCACGCCCGAAAGACGCTCACTCGCCACGACGGGCTGTCTGTGGTCGCTGTGGCGCTCCACTCCAAAGTGAGGCGCGATTCCGCCCACGATTGTTCTCACCTGGTTCATGAGATTTACGGTCGCGCCGGTTTCCCTTACATCTATGCGAGTTCTGACGATCTCTACGACGGCGCGGAAGGATTTCGCCGTGTCTCAAAGCCGCAACCCGGCGACGTGATCGTGTGGCCGGGGCATGCGGGGATTGTCGTCCAGCCTTCCCATCATGTCTTCTTCAGCTTTCTGACTCGAGGGCCCGGGACCGACGACTACCGTTCCCGCTACTGGATCGGGCGAGGCGAGCCTCGCTTCTACCGCTACATCAAGAACGATCCCTGCGCCGGATGCACCTCAGCCATCGCGGTCCGGCAGGATCGGTAAGGGACCGATCGATCATCATTCCGCCGGACGAGCGTAAATTGACGCGACCGAACCCGCACCCATAGAATCGGAACGCAGACAGCCCCTAACCGTCTCACACTCATGCCACTTTACGAATATCAGTGTAAGAAGTGCGGCCACCGCTTCGAAAAAATCCAGAAGTTCTCGGATAAGATGGTCAAGAAGTGCCCCGACTGCGGCGGCCAGGTCGAGCAGATGATCTCCGCACCCGCCGTCCAGTTCAAAGGCTCTGGCTGGTACGTGACCGACTACGCGAAGAAAACTTCTTCGCCCGGATCCGCCGGCAGCGGTGATCCTTCCTCGCGCGATTCGTCCTCGAAAGATAAGAAGGACGACAAATCCAAACCGGACAGCGGCTCGAAAGAAAGCTCGTCCAAAGAGAGTTCGTCGAAGGAAAGCACGTCGAAAGAAAGCTCCTCCAAGGAAACCCCGCGCAAAGGTTCCGGCAGACACAAATAAAGTAGCTCCGGTGAAACCGAAGCCGCCATAGTCTTTTGGTTTTCACTGACCACTGCCCCTGTTTTACTTCAACTCCCGCTCAAAATGTTCCTCAATCATGGTGAACAGGTGCACGCGTGCGTCTTTGCCGGCGATGCTGTGCGTCTTGTTGGGATAGACCATCAGGCGGAATTGCTTTCCCGCCTTGATCAGCGCATCTACCATCTGGACGCTGTTCTGAAAGTGCACGTTGTCATCGCCCGTGCCCTGGGCCAGCAGTAACGCCCCATGCAGCTTGTCGGCGGATTTCGTCACATCCGACTTGTCGTAGCCTTGTTTGTTGTCCTTGAGCAATCCCATGTAGCGCTCGGTGTAAATCGAGTCGTAGTTCTGCCACTCGGTCACCGGAGCTACGGATACGCCCGCGCGAAAACGGTCCGAATGCGTCATGGCATAGAGCGTCATGAACCCGCCGTAGGACCAGCCCCAAATGCCGACGCGATCCTGGTCAAGCTGCGGATACTGCGCCAGCAGTTGGTCCAGCGCCGTGAGCTGATCCTTTAATTCGACCGCCCCGAACTCGTGCCGGATCGCCGTCTGGAACTTGCGATCACGCCCCGCTGCGCCGCGATTGTCCAGCGTAAAAATGGCGAAGCCCTTCCGCGCCATGATTTCGTCGAAAGCGTCGGGCGTGCTCTTCCTCACCTCCTGCGCGGTCGGCCCGCCATAGATGCTCACAATCACCGGAATCTTTGCGCCGGCCGGCGGATCCGGGGGGAGTAACAACTTTCCGTACAGCGTCGTCCCATCGTCCGCCGTGAACTGCAAATATTTTGGCGGGCGCAGTCCATATTCGGTAATCTCGTCTCGCGCCCCTCGCGCCTGCCATACCGGGCTGCATGGGCCTCCGACTGCGCACAAGGAAACGCGCTGAGCAGTCTGCGGGCTGGAATATGTGTGCATGTAGTGCTTCCCGTCATCGCTGAAGGCCGCGGAATGCTCTCCCTCCTCCGAGGTGAGAACCTTGAGCCCCGAGCCATCCAGCTGCAGCGAGTAGATATGCTGTTGCCGGGGATCATCCTTGTTTGCAGCGAAAAACACCGTGCCCGCAGCTTCATCCACTCCCTCGATTCCCTCCACTTCGAAATCGCCTTGCGTCAGTTGCCGCTCCAGCTTGGCGTCCGCTGCCATCGGATTCTGTTTGTCAAAACTGTAGAGATAGAGATGCATGTTCCCATCGCGCCAGCTGGGCCACAGGAACTGGCCGCGAAAGGGCAGAAAGCGAACTTCCACCTGCTCAAAATCAATCCACGCCCCCGGCGTAGCCTCGGTCAGCACGATTCGCGACTTCCCCGATTTAGCGTCAACGAAATACAGGTCCATCTTGTCCTGAATGCGGTTCAGCACTTCGGCCCAGATCACTCCCTCGCGCACCCACCCGAACCGTGGAATATAGGTATCTTCGTCGCTGCCCAGTGAAATCCAGCGGACCTTCCCGCCGCCGGCATCCACCACGCCCAGCTTGACTACCGGATTCGGATCGCCCACTTTGGGATACTTCTCCTGATCCACGCTGGGGTGCGTCGGCATCCAGTCAGTGATGGGATACGTGGGCACCTTGGTCTCGTCCATGTGCAGAAAAACAATTTCTTTGCTGTCGGGCGACCAGAAATAGTTGCTGCGCACCTCCAGTTCCTCGGCGTAGACCCAGTCAATATCGCCGTTCAGAAGATTGTCGCCGGTGTCTTTGGTGAGCTGCTTTTCGCTCTTGCCGCTCACCGGCCGGACATACAGATTGTGCTTGCGCACGTAGGCCACATGGCTGCCGTCAGGCGAAAATTCTGGATCTCCGCTGGGATCGGGCGCGGAAGTAAATTGCACCGCGGTCGCCGTCGCCAGGTCGTAGAGCCAGAGCTGGCCCTCGGAGTCGAACAGCAGGTGTTTGGAGTCCGGCGCCCACCAATATGCCGCAACGTGGTAACGGGTCAGCCGTTCCTTTTCCCGCTCGTTCCTGACCCGGTTGACGTCCGGGGCGAGCGATGCCAGTTTCTCGGCGCTCACCAGTACCCTCTTTTCGCCCGTGGCCGTGTCTACGTACCACAGTTCGCCTTTCTCTCCTTTTTCCTCGCGCTGCACAAACGAGAGCCTGGTTCCGTCCGGGCTCCACTCCACGTTCTCCGGACCGCGGCCGGCCAATCCTCCGGGCTGGTAGATCGCTTCGATGGTCAGCGACTTAGTGGTTGCGGTTTGCCCCCGCGCCGACCCCGCGGCGACCAGAACAGGAATGGAAATCAACCAGGCAAGGCTAGTGCGAAGAAAAGAATGCCCTTTCACGAAACCCTCACAGAAGAGAAGTAGCAGCGAACCGATCCAGCACAAAACAATGAGTTTACACCTGCCTGCCAGTCCGGACGGTCCCGCCAGTGTCCTTCCGTGGATGTCCGGCCCACATGCTAGAATCAATTCAGACACAATGCCGGATGCTTCCTGATATCGAAAACCTGCTGCGCCTGCAAGAAGCCGATAAGGAAATTCGCCGCCTGCAGGACGAAATCGCCGAATTTCCCAAACGCGTCGCGGCGATCGAACAGAAACTTGCCGGCACCAAGGCCCAGATCGAAAAGGCCCAGGCCGCCACCAAGGCCGACGATGCCGCCCGGCGCAAGCACGAAACTTCCATCACCGACTTGCGCAGCAAAATTTCCAAGTATCGCGATCAGTCGCTTGACGTAAAGACCAACGATCAATACAAGGCGCTGCTGCACGAGATTCAGTTCGCGGAAAAGGAGATCGCCTCCACCGAAGACAAGATTCTCGAGCTCATGGTGGACGCCGACACTCGCGCCAATGAGGTCAAGGCCGCGCAGGCCGAACTCAAAGCCGAAGCCGCGGAAATTGAGAAAGAGAAGGAGCAGGCGCGCCAGCGCACCGCCGAAGACGAAAAACTCCTCGCCGAATGGCGTGCCAAACGCGACCAGCTTCGTGCCGGCATCGACGCCGATCTTCTACGCCATTACGAACGCGTGGCGAAGTTCCGCGGCACCGGCATCTCGGAAGTCCGCGATCACAAGTGCATGGCCTGCCAGGTTATGCTGCGGCCCCAGACTTACAACGAGGTCCGCTCCGGCCAGCAGACTGTCTATTGCGATTCCTGTCAGCGCGTTCTTTATCTGAATCCTGCCGATGAACTCGTCGACCAGAAGCCAACCGTCCACCACCCGCGGCGCCATCATCCCAAAATCGACGCGCCCCAGGCGTGGTACTACCGCGCCGAGTTTGCCGAAGCCGGCGAAGTTTACCTATGTTTGACCAATGCAGGAAGCCAGGCCAGCCGCCGGGTTTACGAGATTCACACCGGCCGCATGATCGGCGACATCTTGATTCGCGAAGGTGACTTCCGGCTAGCCTTCCCGGAAGACATCACCGGCGCCATTCGCCTGAACGGCGCCTGGACCGAAGAGGAACTCGACGGTTGGGGAGCGGAACTGCCGATGGTCGTCCTCGACTCATTGCTGGCTGATCTCGAAGCCGCCCGCTATGAAATGACCTCGCGCGCGGCGGCCAAACATGAGGCGCCCGCCGTCCCGTCTGAGCAGGCCGCCAGCTAGAAGCTGTCCAGGGCTTACCTTTCTTGAAGACTGCCTATCTCCCTTCGGCGGCGTCTCCTGAGCGCAGCCGTTTTTCAGGCGGAGCGAAGGATCTCGCGTGGGCTGTCTCGGCGCGCCGCACGCGAGATCCCTCGCCCCGCTGGTGAAAGCGCGGGGCTTCGGGATGACGCCCCGACAATGCAGGGACAGCCGCCCCTTCGGCAAACTCAAGGCAGGCTCTCGGCTGTCCGGTCGGGCACAGCCCGACTTTACTGACGGCTCGTGAAGCCGCCGACGGGTCCACAGATCCTTCGCTTCGCGAAGGATGACAACGCAAATGAACATTGAGCAGCGGAGCCAGCATTAGCGCAGCCAACATTTAAGATGTTCCCATGCCCCCGACTCCCAGTTCCTCAGCTCTGCCCAAAGTGAAGCTCTCTCTCCGCGGCGCGTCGCGCCTGAAAGACGGCCACGTGTGGGTCTACCGCTCCGACATTGTTTCCGCGGAAGGCGTTGACCCCGGCTCGTTGGTCACCGTCACCGACCAGCGCGGCAAGCCGCTTGGCACTGCCCTCTACTCCAGTGCGTCGCAAATCGCCATCCGACTGATCTCCCGCGAAACGACTTCCCGCGAGCCGGTTACCGATTTCCCCGCGCTGCTCCGCCAGCGCATCGCCGCTGCCCTTGCCTATCGCGCCAGCATCGTCCGCGACACCGATGCCTACCGCGTGGTGTTCAGCGAGGCTGACTTCCTGCCCGGCCTCATCGTCGACCGCTACAACGACATTCTCTCGCTGCAAATCCTCACCCAGGCCATGGACGACAAACTGGTCCGCGAAGCGGTTATTTCTGAACTTATTCATCGCACGAACCCCCGCTCCATCGTCGAGCGCGTCGATCCGCGCGTGCGCGAGTTGGAGAAGCTGCCACGCCGCCCGTCGGACCTGTTGTACGGCGATGAGACGTCCACCATCTTCACCATGAACGGTGTCCAGTTCCACTATGACGCTCTGGAAGGCCAGAAAACCGGAGCTTTCCTCGACCAGCGCGAAAACTACGCTGCTGCCGCTCAGTACGCCCGCGGCGAGGCCCTCGACGTGTTCTGCTACCAGGGAGGCTTCGCCCTGCATTTCGCCGCGTGCTGCCCGCACGTCGCCGGCGTGGACAGTTCCCGCCCCGCGCTCGAAGTCGCCGACCAGAATGCCGCCCTCAACCATCGTGAAATTGAGTGGATCGAGGCCAACGCCTTCGACCTGCTCAAGGACTACGCCTCCGCCAACCGCCGCTATGACACGATCGCGCTCGACCCACCCGCCTTCGCCAAAACCAAGCGCGACCTCGATGCCGCCCTCCGCGGCTATAAAGAACTCAATCTCCGCGCCCTGAAGATGCTGCGCCCCGGCGGTATTCTCGTCACCTGCTCCTGCTCCTATCATGTAAGCCAGCCCAGCTTCCTCGAAATGCTCGCCGACGCGGCCCTTGACGCCCATCGGGCTCTCCGTCTGATCGAGGTCCGCGGACAGGCCAAGGACCACCCAATCCTCCTCAATGTCCCCGAAACAGCCTACCTGAAGTGCGTAATTGCGACTGTAAGTTGATGTAAAATAAGCATATCCATTTATTGACAATGATACACTCATATTTTATGCTTCATTTACTATAACTATGCGTCTAATCATGTGACCGCAGCCTGAGAGAAGGTTCCAGGCCGGTTGCGAAATCAAGAAGCACCAAATTCTGAAGGAGGATTTAGCCATGACCGTATTAACCCGTTGGGAGCCGTTCCGTGAGTTCGCCACTCTGCAGGACCGCATGAACCGCCTGTTCCGCGAGTCCTTCAACGATGCGGGCCGGGACGAGTCCCTGACCACCAGCACCTTTGCCCCCGCCGTTGACGTCTACGAAGACGAGCACAAGGTCACCTTGAAGATCGAAGTGCCCGGTATCGACGAGAAAGACATCGACGTTCGCGTGGAGAACAACACCCTCACCGTGCACGGCGAGCGCAAGATCGAAAAGGAAGAGAAAGAAGAGAACTACCGCCGCGTGGAGCGTCAGTACGGCGCCTTCACCCGCACCTTCACCCTGCCCACGACCGTGGACACCGAAAACGTCTCGGCGAGCTACGACAAGGGCGTGCTGAAGATTGCGTTGCCCAAGAAGGCCGAAGCCGAGCCCAAGCAGATCAAAGTCAGCGTTGGCTCGGAAAAGCAGGGCAGCGAAAAGCAGATCGAAGCCAAGGCGCCCAGCAAGGCCGCGTAAGCTTGTGTAGGGGCGGACGCCCCCGTCCGCCCCCGCGAAGGCGAAGCCGAGCGGCAATGTGGAAGAGCGGCGCTTTAGCGCCGCGTTAAGCGCCACGAATGCGAAGGGCACGGCTTCAGCCGTGCCGTCAAGTGCGAAAAAGAGCCCGGGCTTCAGCCCCTGAACTCCACGGGAGGCGGCAGAGATGCCCGCCTCCCATTAATTTTGTAATTGGGAAATTTGGCAATTGCGCAACTGAACCCCGCGGGTTTCCAATTACTCAATTATCGAATTGCCAAATTACACAATGGAGTAACCCATGCCGATCCGTTGGGACAAATTCACCGTGAAAGCGCAGGAGGCCGTGCAGCGCGCCAGCCAGCTCGCCTCCGAGCACGGCAATCCCGAGCTGCAGCCCGTCCATCTGCTCGCTGCCCTGCTCGAAGACAAGGAAGGCATCGTCCCGCCGGTGCTGGAGAAGATCGGCATCGGCCCGCAAGCCGTGTTGGCCGAGGTTTATAGCGAACTGGAGAAACTTCCCAAGGTTTCGGGAGAAGCCGCCCAGGCCACGCTTTCAAACAGCGTCAACAAGCTGCTGGAGCAGGCCTTCAAGGAAGCCTCCAATTTCAAAGACGAGTACGTTTCCACCGAGCACCTGCTGCTCGCCATCACACACCTCAAGCAGGACGCGGCCCAGCAGATTTTGAAACGCCAGGGCGCCACCTACGAGGCGATTCTGAAAGCCCTGACGGCCGTCCGCGGCTCGCAGAAAGTCACCGACCAGAATCCCGAAGCCAAGTATCAGGCTTTGGAGCGCTATGCCCGCGATCTGACCGAGCAAGCCCGCCGGGGCAAGCTTGATCCAGTCATCGGACGCGATGAAGAGATCCGCCGCGTGGTTCAGGTACTTTCCCGCCGCACGAAAAACAATCCGGTGCTCATCGGCGAGCCCGGGGTCGGCAAAACGGCAATCGTAGAAGGCCTCGCCCAGCGCATCATCTCCGGCGATGTTCCCGAAGCTCTGAAGAACAAGCGCGTGGTCGCGCTCGATCTCGGAGCCATGCTGGCCGGCGCAAAATATCGCGGCGAATTCGAAGACCGCCTCAAAGCCGTTCTGAAAGAAATCGAAGACTCACAGGGCCAGGTCGTTCTGTTCATCGACGAACTGCACACGCTGGTCGGCGCCGGAGCCGCGGAAGGCGCCATTGACGCCTCCAACATGCTGAAGCCGGCGCTCGCCCGTGGCGAACTGCGCGCCATCGGCGCCACCACGCTCAACGAATATCGCAAGTACATCGAGAAAGACGCCGCCCTCGAACGCCGCTTCCAGATCGTTTTCGTCGGCGAGCCCAATGTCGAGGACACCATCGCGATCCTGCGCGGCCTGAAAGAAAAATACGAAGTGCATCACGGCGTGCGCATCAAAGACTCGGCCATTGTCGCCGCGGCGACGCTCTCGCACCGCTACATCTCCGACCGTTTCCTGCCGGACAAGGCGATTGATCTCATTGACGAAGCCGCCGCCTCGCTACGCATCCAGATCGATTCGCTGCCGACCGATATCGACCAACTTGAACGCAAAGCCACGCAGCTCGAAATCGAGAAGCAAGCGTTGAAGAAAGAAGACGACCTGAACTCCCGTGAGCGGCTTGCGTTCATCGAAAAAGAGCTGGCCGAGATTCGCGAGAAATCCAACGCCCTGAAAGCCAACTGGAAAAAAGAAAAGGACCTCATCGCCCGCGCTCGTACCCTGAAAGAACAAATCGAAAAACTCAAAGTCGAAGAGCAGGCGGAAGAGCGCAAGGGGAACCTGCAGCGTGTCGCCGAAATCCGCTATGGGTTGATCCGCCAGGCCGAGCAGGAACTGGCCAAGCTCACCAAGCAGATGGAGAGCAAGGGCCAATCGCGCATGCTGAAGGAGGAAGTCGACGAAGAAGACGTAGCCCGCATCGTGTCCAAGTGGACCGGCATCCCGGTCTCGAAGATGCTCGAAGGCGAGGTCAAGAAGCTCGTCAATATGGAAGACCGCCTGCGCCAGCGCGTGGTTGGCCAAGACCCGGCGCTGGAGCGCGTCGCCAACGCTATTCGCCGCTCGCGAGCGGGCTTGAGCGATCCCAAGCGGCCCATTGGGTCTTTCATATTCCTCGGCCCGACGGGTGTCGGAAAAACCGAGCTGGCTCGCACCCTCGCCGAATTTCTCTTCGACGACGAGCACGCCATGCTGCGCATCGACATGTCCGAGTACATGGAAAAGCACTCGGTCGCGCGCCTGATCGGCGCGCCTCCCGGCTACGTCGGGTATGAAGAAGGCGGCCAGCTCACCGAACAGGTTCGCCGTCGTCCCTATGCGGTCGTGCTGTTCGACGAAATCGAAAAGGCGCATCCGGACGTGTTCAACGTTCTCCTGCAGATGATGGACGACGGACGGCTCACCGACGGCAAAGGCCGCGTCGTGGATTTCAAGAACACCATCATCATCATGACGTCGAACATCGGATCGCAATTCCTGAGTGGAGGGGCGGACGCCCTCGTCCGCCCGCCCCGGACGGGGGCGTCCGGGGCTCCAACGGATTCATCGGAGGAAGCGTGGTTCGAACAGGCCTCGCAGCAGGTCCTGAACCAGCTTCACCTGCACTTCAAACCCGAGTTCCTGAACCGCGTGGATGACATCATCGTCTTCCGCCCGCTGGGCAAGGAACAGCTCGTCAAAATCATCGAACTCCGCCTCGAAGACGTGCGCCGCCTGCTGGCCGACCGCAAGATTTCGCTCGAGCTGACCGACGCCGCGAAAGACCTGCTCTTCGCCCAAGGATACGATCCCAACTTCGGCGCGCGTCCGCTCAAACGCTCCATCCAGAAGCTGGTGCAGGATCCGCTGGCTATGAAGATTCTCGACGGCGAAGTCCTCCATGGCGATCACGTCGTGGTCGACGCCGACAAGAAGGCCGGCAAGATGAAGTTCGACGTCAGCAAGCGTGTGGGCGAAAAAGAACCGGCAAAAGCCAAGCGATAAAATCTCGGCCACGAATTGCCACGGATAGATCCATGACTTGAAGTTGATCCGTGTGAATCCGTGCCAATCCGTGGCAAAGGTTTATGATGTTGGCCGACGAGGCCACGCTCATGCACAAACATCACCTGCTGTTGGTCGCAGTTGTCACGCTGCTCACTCAACTCTGCACAGCGCAGGTTTCCACCCAGTGGAAGATTCACGATCTCAACCGTCCGTTGCCGCCGGTGATTGATCCCGCTACAGCCAGCACCCCGGACGTCCCCGGCCGTGCTCCATCAGACGCGACCGTGCTTTTCGATGGCAAAGATCTTTCGAAATGGACCGACAAAGCAGGCAAGCCGGCCAAGTGGAAGGTCGAGAACGGCTACATGGAGGTCGTGCCCGAGACGGGATACATTTTTACGCGTGCTGCTTTCGGCGATTGCCAGCTGCATGTGGAATTCGCCGAACCAGTGCCGCCCACAGGAGAAAGCCAGGATCGGGGCAACAGCGGCGTTTTTCTGATGGGCCTATACGAAATCCAGGTTCTCGATTCGTACCAGAACAAGACCTACGCCGATGGCCAGGCTGCCGCCGTCTACGGGCAATATCCGCCGCTGGTCAATGCTTCGCGGCCGCCGGGCGAGTGGCAAACCTATGACATCATTTTTCACGGACCGCGGTTCACCAAGGACGGCAAGCTCCTGCACCCCGCTCGCGTGACCGTCGTGCATAACGGAGTGCTGGTGCAGGACAACGTCTTGCTCACCGGTCCGACCGCTCACGGCAAACGTCCGCCTTACAAGCTGCATCCGGAAAAGCTGCCGCTTGCGCTGCAAGACCACGGTGATCCGGTGCGCTTCCGCAACATTTGGATTCGTGGACTGAAAGAGGACTAGAACAGGCCCCGGATCGCACACACTAACTGCATGCACCGCCTCACACTTGGCGATTTCGAACTCAGCATCTTCTCCGACGGCACCTACCCGCTCGACGGCGGCGCATTCTTTGGCGTGATTCCCAAAGTCATGTGGTCGCGCAAGGTTGAGGTGGACGAGCGCAACTATGTGACCGCCGGGCTCAACTCGCTGGTCATTCGCACCGAAAATCCGCGCACCGGCAAACAGACGTTGCTGGTAGAAACCGGCATGGGCAACAAGCTTTCCGAGCGCATGGTCAAGTTCTACGGGCAGCCCGCCAAACTGCTCGACAATCTCTCTGCCGCAGGCATCGCGCCGGAAGACATTGACATCGTCATCAACTCGCATCTGCACTTCGATCATTGTGGATGGAACACGGTGCGCGACAAGAATGGCAAGATTGTGGCCACGTTTCCGCGGGCGAAGTATTATGCGCCCGAAGGCGAATGGCAATACGCGCGGCGGCCGAGCGAACGCGATGCCGTCAGCTATCTCCCCGACAACTACGGCCCTTTGGTTGCGAGCGGGCAGATGACACTGCTCAAGGGCGGCGAGGAAATCGTCCCCGGCATTTCGGTCAAGACCTTCCGCGGCCACACGGCGCACATGCAGGGAATTATCATCCGCGGTTGTCATCCTGAGGCGGCTCGTTTTTCGCCGCCGAAGGACCTGGGCGAGTCGCCGCGCGCAATCGCGGAACGCGATTGCAATAAAGCGCGAGACGAGCATCCCTATGAAGCCACCGCCTGCTACATTTCCGATCTGATCCCCACGACCGCGCACATTGACCTCACCTGGGGCATGGGATTCGACCTGTATCCGCTCGATACCATCGAGAGCAAGAAGCAGTACTACGCGCAGGCGATTCCGGAGAGGTGGCTGACGGTCTTTACCCACGATCCGAAGACACCGTGGGCGTATGTGGAGAGGGACGAGGCGGGGAAGATGGTGGCGCGGGGGGTAGAGAGCCGGGCGTCATGACGCAGGCAACAGCGCGGATCTCTCGCGTTGCTCGGAATGACAGCCTTGGGATTCCTGCTGTTCCCTGTGCCGTTAGGGACAGCTTTCGCGGGCAAGAGTGCCCGCGCCACACAATCCTGCTTCGAAGAATTGTTCCACCCGCGCCAGAATCTCCTCTGCGCTTTTCGATTCATAGATCGCCTTGCGCAGGCCCGCGCCGCCGGGAACGCCGTGGGTGAACCACGAGGCAAACTGTTTCATCTTGCCGGAGGCGTCGGGGAGTTCCTCTTCGATCAGCATCTGGAAGTAGGTGCGGATCATCTGGTGGCGGTCGAGTTCGGTAGGCTCCTCGTAGGCTTTCGTGGAGCCCCGGACGCCCTCGTCCGGGGTGGCCGAAGGCCATGTCGACTCCTGCCTATCGAAGACGCTGCCAGCCGCGGCTGTCGAACTCTGCTCGACCGGGCGGACGAGGGCGTCCGCCCCTGCACGAACCGTGGTGCTCCCAGCGCAATACTGCTCGATCTGCCGGAAGATCCACGGATTTGATGGCGCGCTGCGGCCGATCATGACGGCGTCGCATCCGGTTTGCGTGACCATGCTGCAGGCGTCTTCGGGCGTGCGGATGTCACCGTTGCCGATGACCGGAATCTTCACGGCATTTTTGACCGCAGCGATCCATTCCCAGCGTGCCTGGCCGCTGTAGCCTTGCTCCCGCGTGCGGGCGTGAAGCGCGACCGCCGCGAGGCCGCAAGACTCGGCCATGCGGGCCAGTTCAACGCAGACGATTTCTTCGTCATTCCATCCGGCGCGGAACTTCACTGTGAAGGGAATGTTCACGGCGGCGCGGACCGCTTCGAAAATCTTGCCGATGGCGGGCAGATCGCGCAGCAAGCCCGAGCCTCCGTTGCACTTCACGACTTTCTTCGCCGGGCAACCCAGGTTGAGGTCAACCAAATCGAAGCCGAGTCCTTCGACCATGCGCGCAGCTTCGGCCATCACGCGCGGATCGCTGCCGAAAAGCTGCGCCGAGATGGGATGTTCGTCTTCGTAGAAGTGGAGAAAGCGACGGGCCTTCTTGTCGTTATTCGTTCGAGCGGCGCGGAGAACGCCGTCGGCCGAAGTGAACTCGGTCATGATCAGGCCGCATCCGCCGAGGTTGCGAATGAAGCGGCGGAAGACGGTGTCGGTCACGCCGGCCATGGGCGCCAGCACCGTCGCCGGGCGGATGGTCGCGCTGCCGACCAAAAGGCTGGCCGGGACCGGTCTCAGCGTCGCGGCCTCACACGCACTCGGCGCCGCGATTTCGCCGACAGGAGTGCCTGCTCCGCACGTGGCATTGACCGAGTTGTCCCAAAACTTCTTCACCTGGTCTATTCTACAGGTGAGTTTGTCAGGACGAACTGACCAGCCGTATGCCAACTATGCCCGATCCTCACTGCCTTTTCTGCCGCATCATGCGCGGCGAGCTTCCCTCGAAGAAAGTTTATGAAGACGACCACGTCTATGCCTTCGAAGACCTCCATCCGAAGGCGCCCACGCATGTGCTCGTCATTCCCAAGAAACACATTGTGGGATTGAAAGAGGCCGAGGCCGCCGACGCTGAAGTGATCGGCCGCTGCCATCTCGTCGCTGCCGAGATCGCCCGCCAGCGCAACATCGAAAACGGATACCGCACTGTCCTCAACGTCGGGCCCGAATCCGGACAATCCGTCTTCCACTTCCACGTGCATCTGCTGGGCGGCCGCAGGCTGACGTGGCCTCCGGGATAGAGAATCTCTATTCTGCGTCGGACGTTTGAGTTTGCTGGATGAGACGAAGCCGGAAAGGCAACGCGGAGCGCGCTGCCGTAGAGTGCAGGAACGCCGCCGGGTTTGAACCGGCCTCGTTACTGCACCGCCGGTGTCTCGTCCTCGGGCGCGCCGTGCCGGCGCAGCAATTGCGGAAGATTCTGGGAAAATGCTGACCGCGGCAGCACCATGTCGCAGCCGACCTCGTGGGCTTTCTGCTTCAAATCGCCCTGCACGTGCGACAGGAATCCGATGATGGACGTTCCCTTCTTCAGCTTGCTTTTCAGCTTCGGAATCAGCGTCAGCGGCTTCACGCTGTTGTTGTTCAGGTCGAAGATGATCAGCGACGGCTTTTCTTCCCCGTTCTGTTGCATCTTCTCCATCAGATCCTTGTCCGTCTTCACGAACTCCACCTTCACGTTGAGCTTGCGCGCGGTCTCCTGAATCTTGGCCATGAAGAACATATCCTCGATAAAGACAAAAATGCGCGAGTTCGTGTCCCCGTTGGCGGGCAGAGGTTCCGGTTCCGGCTGCGGATACTGGGTGGCAAACCCCGGCCGCTGCCGCCCCTTGCTCCCATTGTTGCCTCCGGACAGAGCGGCCCGGTAGCTATGGTCCATGGGCGCGGTGTAGATGCCGTCCTGGTTCTGGCGGGTCTGGCTGTGGCCATGCCGTTGATTGTGCGGGCGCCGTCCGCGCCGCCGTCTGTTTCTTCCTCCTCCACCGGAGGCCCTGCCTGGTCCTGCGTTCATAGTCCTCTCAAGCTATTGCGTCACGAGTCGCAAAGTTATGCATGTCGCGCGATGGTCCGCGCCCTCAACCCGGTTGCACGGACGGCTCACCTGGCGTGCGCCATCCCAATCTGCTGGCGTGCGGGTTGCGGCTGGACACTCCCTGAAACGAACCCCACCTACTGAACGAACCGCCTACTGGTGAACGAACTTGCCACTTAAAGTTAGTATCGATTTTCCGCTTATCGGATCCGTGGGCGCCGCCTCGGAACGGCTGGCGCAGGAGGCCTGCGCGGGAACGAGGCCTCTGAATGAGAACATCCCTATGCTACTCGTCCTGGCCCGGTCGCGCAAGGCCCCCAGGTAACTGCTTTTGCACAGGAGGACATGCACCGGAAGGATGCCTCGGCTCCGGCCACTTCCCCTGAACCCGTATCACACACCAGCTTTCCCGCTGCCGGTTTCATCCCGCCGCCGACACTTCGCGCGCCCAGCGCTGGGCCTGCCAGTAGTATCCGGCTACCTCTTCAGAATCCAATTGCAGGCTGTGGCTCAATTGCGCCGCCGCTTCCCACTCCCCGCTCTCGTGCGCCAGGATCAACTGGTACACCGGACGCAGCACGCTCGCCTGGCCCAGCAGCACCGCCTTGGTCTCATGATCCAGGGGAATCCGGTCGAGCACCTCCGCCATCGGCATTTCCAGCATGACGTCAATCAGCGACAGCAGTCCCAGCAGGAACAGGTCTGATTCCCCATGGGTCACGCGCGGCTGCAGCAGTTCGCCAAAGCGCCCGCGCACCAGCGCCGAGAGCACCAGGTCGCTGGTCTTTTCCTGTCCTGCGCCCACCGCCGCCACCAGCCGCACCCAGCGCCGTACTTCCCGCTCTCCCAGCATCGACAGCGCATGCCGCACCGAATGAATTTCGCTTTTGAGTCCGAACACCGTCGAATTCAGATAGCGCAGCAGCCGGTAGCAGACCGACGCCTCCGGCTTGATCACTCTCTCCAGTTTGATGACGTCCAGTTCCTCCCGCCCCACTTCCTGCAGCATGCGCAAGTAGTTCAGCCGGTTGGCCGGCATGTCGCGCGTGTTCAGCATCTCCGGACGGCGGAAGAAGTATCCTTGAAAGTAGACGAACCCCTGGTCTCTGGCCCGTACGAAGTCGGTTTGGGTTTCGATCTTCTCGGCCAGCATGCGGCAGCGCCACGGCCCATACAGCCTGATCAATTCGGCCCGCTGCTCCTCGGTGGTCAGCGGCATATCTACTTTGATGATGTCCGCGATCTCGGCCAGCGGTTCCCGCGCGTCGCCCGCCACATAGTCGTCGAGCGCGATCAGGTAGCCCTCTTCTTTCAGATTCCGGCAGGCGGCGATCACCTCCGGATCCGGCGGGACGTTTTCCAGAATCTCCACGATGGTCGTGGCCGAGGGCAGCACCATGACCAGTCCCTTGATCAGCGTGTCCCGGGTGCAGTTCACAAACGCCCGCCGCCCATCACACAGAACATCCAGCCCCATCAGCAGCGAACGGTCTAAGGTCGCCCGCGACGCTTCGTCGGTGTCTCCGCTGAAGGCGTTTTCGAGCCCGTCGCGAAACAGCAATTCGTAGCCGAAGACCTTCTCCGCGCGGTCGAAGATGGGCTGCCGCGCCACATAGCGGAGCGGCCGTGCGTCTTTTTCTTTCCCCTTCTCTTTGGCGCGCGCTACTCCCTGCCCGGTGGACATAAGGCTCACATCTGTGTCTATCGGCGGGATGGAGAGAAACTTGCCGAGGATTGCGCGCCGGCTGGCCCGTAGAGATTGGAGGAATCTAAGAGACGAGCTCCTACTACTGGCTCGTCACTTTCTCTAACTCGGCGTCGAGGTGCACGCTGCTGCCCGCAGACACCTTCAACTTTCGTTCCCAGTCCTTGAAGCCGGCCTTCTTGACGGTGATCGTATGATCGCCCTCGGGCACCTGCACATCGGATGGGGTATTACCGACAAAACTGCCATCGATCTCGATGTCTGCACCTGTGGGGTCCGATTCAAGCTGGATCTTGGCGGACGTGGAGTCAGCATTCGGGCTGCCGCCAGCCGCTACGGTCGGTTGTGGGGTGGGGGCCGGCTGAAACTTCGCAATGTCCAGCTTCATGTCTCCGTTCACGTACGCGGTGACCTCGGTTCCCTTTGGAATGCTGATATCTTTGCCGTGCATGAACAGGAAGAATGGCGCAGCAGGGAAAAAGACGAGGCTGGTCGCCACCATTCCGCCCACCATGGCTCCGGTGTGACCACCACCGCTCATATCCTTCACCGCGCGCAAGGCCGCCTTCTCGCTGCTGAGCAGCTTCACGTAGTCGATGTTAATGTCGAGCTTGCCGCCGCGGGCCATTCTCCGCTTGGGTTGCGCCTCAGTCACCGTCGCGAAAGCCAATCCTCCTTTGGGGATAACAAGGGTGCCGTTTAGGCTGATGTCCTGCAGTACCTCGAAGTCCACCGTATCGCCCACGTGGGCATCGGCGGAGGAGATGGTCCGGTTGATTCGCATCCTCACGGGCGTCCCGTCCTCGAGGACAAATCCTTTTGCCGAGGTAAAGTTCGACGTCTCGGAAACCTGCGGAGCGGCCGGTGGCGCGGTTGGTTGTTGAGGTGGCGCGGCGGCGGTTTGGGGACTAGCTGTCGTTTGACCTGCTGCGACTAGAGACAAAACCATCAGGAAGAATGGCAACGATAGAATTCTCTTCATGGGGGGCCCTCCGGGTCTAGTTTGAAGGATAAACAGGGGAGAGAATCCGGGAACCGCTTATTATGTCCCCCGGAGAAAGGATGTTCAACGGCAATCTAGGCTGGTGGCATCGCTGAAGCGATGCCCTGATACGAACCCGCCGTTTCGGCGACGGACAAGAACCGGGGAGCGCTCTCGCACTCCCCGTCAAAAACTGACAACTGACTACTGGCAACTGACTCAGTACTTCGGTATCCGCGAATCCACGCGGTCGGACCAGGCCGTGATCCCTCCGGCGAGATTGTGCACCTTCTTGAATCCTGCCTGCTGCAGAAAGGCCACCGCTTTGGCGCTGCGGCCGCCCATCTTGCAATGCACCACGATCTCGCGGCTCGAATCGAGCTCATGCACGCGCTTGGGCAGATCGTTCAGCGGAATCAGATATCCGCCCAGGTTGCAGATCTGGTATTCGTGCGGCTCGCGCACGTCGAGAACGAAGAGATCTTCTTTCGCATCCAGCCGCCGCTTCAGTTCCTCCACCTGGATTTCCGGAACTCCGCTCGCCACCGGTTTCTCCTCTCCGCGAATGCCGCAGAATTCGTTGTAGTCGATCAGCTTCGTGACCGTGGGATGGGTGCCGCACACCGGGCAATCGGGATTCTTGCGCAGCTTGAGTTCGCGGAACCGCATACCCAGCGCATCCACCAGCAGCAGCCGTCCGATCAGCGGCTCGCCCACGCCCAGAATCAGTTTGATGGCTTCGGTCGCCTGCATCACACCCACCAGCCCGGGCAAAATCCCCAGCACGCCGCCTTCGGCGCACGAGGGCACCACGCCCGGCGGCGGTGGCTCAGGATACAGGCATCGGTAGCACGGCCCTTCCTTGGTCGCGAACACGCTGGCCTGTCCCTCGAAGCGGAAAACCGATCCGTAGACATTCGGCTTGCCCGTGAGCACGCAGGCGTCGTTCACCAGATAGCGAGTCGGAAAATTGTCGGTGCCGTCGGCGATGATGTCGAACTCGCGAAACAGATCGAGCGCGTTCGCGCTCGTCAGCTTGGTGTCAAACAGGCGCAGATTCAGATAGGGATTGATCCCCTTCAGCTTGTCCGCCGCCGAGTCGAGTTTCTTGCGCCCAACATCGGCCGTCGAGTGAATGATCTGCCGCTGCAGATTCGAGGAATCCACCACATCGAAATCCACCAGCCCCAGCGTGCCCACGCCCGCGGCCGTCAGATACATGGCCAGCGGCGAGCCGAGTCCGCCTGTCCCGATGCACAGCACGCGCGCCGCCTTGAGCTTCTGCTGCCCCTCCATGCCCACCTCGGGCATGATCAGATGCCGCGAGTAGCGCAGGATTTCGTCTTTGCTCAGCGTGACTGGTATTTCTGTAGTGGTGGCCATAAACTCTTAGGAATTTTCGATTGTCGATTTCCGATTGCCGATTAGGCAGTGCACAAGAGATTTGGCTTTTTCAATCGAAAATCGGAAATTG
The DNA here is from genome assembly GCA_900290255.1 of Candidatus Sulfotelmatobacter kueseliae. Taxonomy (GTDB): domain Bacteria; phylum Acidobacteriota; class Terriglobia; order Terriglobales; family Acidobacteriaceae; genus Sulfotelmatobacter; species Sulfotelmatobacter kueseliae. Next base: position 93,880 of record OMOD01000111.1, on the reverse strand, counting down.
ACAATCGGAAATGCCCCCAAATCCCCACTCAGGCCGCGCCTCCCGCGATGGAAGGCACAATCGAAATGTTATCACCTTCCTTCAGCGCGGTCGCCTCCTTCTGCAGGTAGCGGATGTCTTCATCGTTGACGTACAGATTCACGAAAGCGCGCAGCTTGCCCTCTTCGGTATAAAGGTGCTTGCGCAAGTCAGGATGCCGTTCGACCAGCGCGCTCATCGCCTCGCCGACGGTCGTCCCAGGCACTTCGACCGCAGTCTGCTTGCCCACATACTGCCGCAGGGGTGTAGGAATGTGAATCTTGCTCATAGACTTACTGTAAGAGATGCGGCAGCTGTCGGGCAAGATTCAAGCCGGGTCGTAGGTCGTAGGTCTTGGGTCTTAGGCGTTGGTGTTAGGTACTGGGTTTCAGAATCAGCTTCGGTGCTCAAAGCCCAAGACCCAACCCCCAAGACAACCCCCGCGCATCGTCCCGGCCTATAATCGCCTGGGGGAAAAACCATCATGACGATCTTTGATCCATCTCGCGGCAGAGTTATTGACGGCGGCGGCCACAGCGGCGGCCTCCTGCGCTTAATCGGCCTGGGCATCCTTGCCTTCCTGCTCGTAATCCTGCTCTTCAGTTCCGTAACCAAGGTGGGTACAGGCCACGTGGGTGTTCTCACGCTGTTCGGGAAGGTGCAATCCACCGAAACCCTGGGCGAGGGCATCCACCTCATCAATCCCCTGAAAACCAATAATGAGCTTTCCGTCCAGACGCAGACCCTCAAGGAATCAGCCAGTGTTCCTTCCAGCGAAGGTCTGATGATGAGCCTCGACACCTCGCTCATCTATCACCTCAATCCCGACCGGGCCGCAGAAGTCTTCCAGAAGATCGGGGCCGACTACGAAAACGTTGTGGTCGAACCGACGCTGCGCTCCGCCATCCGTGAAGCAACCGCTTCTCATACCGCGAACGCTCTCTATACGGGCGAACGCGAGATGGTGGCCAAGCAGATCTACGATCAGGTAACCGCCGAGCTCAACCAGCGCGGCTTGATCGTGGAGAACGTTCTACTGCGCGACATCCAGCTGCCCGCCACGCTGAAAGCCTCGATTGAAGCCAAGCAGCAAGCCGAGCAGGAAGCTCTGGCCATGAACTTCCGCCTGCAGAAGGAAACGCAGGAGGCGCAGCGCAAGCGCATCGAAGCCGCCGGCGTGCGCGACTTCCAACAGATCGTGGCCCAGGGCATTACACCGTCGCTCCTCGAGTGGAAGGGAATTGAGGCCACCGAGAATCTGGCCAAGAGCGCAAATACAAAAGTTGTCGTGATCGGCAATAACAAGAACGGGTTGCCGTTAATCCTGGGACAGTAGGTGGCGGCAGGGGCCGTCTTCCGGAAGGGGCGGCGTACAATGCCTGTTCCATAGGAGCACGCTATGAACTGGATGCGGCTGGCTCTGATCATCATTGGAGCCGGCATTGTCACGTCGTTGACGGATTGGTTCTTTGCCGGGGATTGGCTACATCGCCGCTACACGTATCCGGAAGTCTGGCGGCAGGGTGCTGAAGCGAAAGCGATTGCCCTGACGAGCCCGCTGCCATTTCTGACCTGCGGAGTCTTTGCCTGTGTCTGCGCGCGGTTGGGTCTGCATTCCTTCGCGGGTGCGATGAAGCTGGCGGTTGCGGTCTGGTTGATTGGCCCTTTGCCCATGATCCTGACGAACGCGGCGTTCATGAAACTCCACCGTGTGTTTGTCACCTCTTACGCGACCGGCTGGTTCGTAAAACTCGCGATTGTGGCGATGGCTGTAGCATTGTTCCTTCATTAGGCTTCCGGTGAGTTTGGCCACCCGCCGGCGGTTTGACTTGCTACCATGAGTCTGTGCCCAAGCTGCTCGGCGTCCGGCAACTGACGATCGAATTCCCCGCACGGGGATTGAACTCCACCAACCTGCGAACGGCCGGACAGCCGGGGGCGGCTGTCCCCACACAAGCCCTCACCGCCGTCCGCGACCTCAGCTTCTCCATCGCGCCCGGGGAAGTGCTTGGCCTGGTCGGCGAATCCGGCTCGGGCAAATCCATCACATCCCTCGCCATCATGCGCCTGCTGCCGCCGCAGGCGCGCGTCTCCGGCAAAATTCTATTTGCAGAAAACGGAACGGCTCGCAATCTCGCCGAACTTCCAGACGATGCGATGCGCCAGATGCGCGGCTCCCGCCTGGCCATGATTTTTCAGGAGCCGATGACCGCGCTCAATCCGGTCATGCGTATAGGGGATCAGATTGCGGAGGCTGCCCTGGCCCACAACTCCATTTCGAAGCGCGAGGCGTGGCAGCGCGCCGTCGCCGCCATGAACGACGTCACGATCCCCGACGCCGACCGGCGCGCCCGCGACTATCCGCACCAGTTGTCAGGCGGCATGCGCCAGCGAGTCATGATCGCCATGGCCATCGTCAACCGTCCGCAGTTGCTCATCGCCGACGAGCCCACCACCGCGCTCGACGTGACCATCCAGGCGCAGATTCTCGAATTGCTGGCCGAACTCCGCACGAAGTTTCAGCTGGCCATGTTCTTCATCTCGCACGACCTCGCGGTGGTCTCGCAGGTGGCCGATCGCGTCGCCGTGATGTATGCAGGCAACCTGGTCGAACTCGGCGCCCGGCGCGACATCTTCCAGGCCCCAGCCCATCCTTACACGCGCGGCCTGCTCCATGCCGTGCCCGATCTCAAGACCGACCGTGCCCGCCCGCTCGAGACGATCGAAGGCACAGTCCCGCCACTCCACGCGATGCCCGCGGGATGCCCCTTCGAGACCCGCTGCGAATTCCGGGTGCCCGAGTGCGCCGGAACGCTGCCGCCGCTGGTCGAAATCGCAGCCGGCCACTGGGCCCGCTGTCCGGTGGTGAACTCCTAGCCGGACACCCACGGCAGTCGTCGTTGGTCTATAATCCCCACTTTGTCCGGGGCCGCCTTGCGCATACTCCTGCTGAGCGACGTTCATGCCAATCTCGAGGCGCTCGACGCCTGCCTGGCGGTCGCTCCAGCTTATGACCTGGTCGTCAATCTCGGCGATATCGTCGGATACGGCGCCAGCCCGAACGAGGTTACCGACCGTTCCCGCGACCTGGGCAAGGTTTTTGTTCGGGGCAATCACGACAAGGCGGCTACCGGTCTCATGGACCTGGAAGACTTCAATGTTATGGCAGCCACCGCGGCGATCTGGACGCGCAATGAATTAACGCCCGAGAATCTCGACTGGCTGCGCGCTCTGCCCCACGGGCCGGTTTCCTTGCCGGACTTTCCCCAGGTGCAGTTAGTGCACGGCTCTCCCAACGACGAGGATGAGTATGTTGTTTCTCTAGGCGATGCCCTGGCTCCGCTGGTTACGCTTACTGTCTCCCTGACTTTTTTTGGGCACACCCATCTGCAGGGCGGATTTTTCGTCAACGGCTCGGGCGCCGACGGTTTCCGCCCGGAGTATCGCACCGTCGGCAAGGCCGAGTCCGTCGCCTTCCAGCTCAGGACTTCCGCACGTTACTTGATCAATCCGGGCTCGGTCGGCCAGCCGCGCGACGGCGACTGGCGCGCCGCTTTCGCCCTGTTCGACACCGACGCGCAGGTCGTTCATTTCCACCGCACACCCTACAATTTGAAATCCGCGCAGGACCGCATGTTCGAGGCAAAGCTTCCGCCACGCCTCGCCACCCGCCTGGCCGCCGGGCGGTAGCGTGGGCAGGGGGCCAGCACATCCATGTGGGGACAGCCGCCCCCGGCTGTCCGGTCGAGCGAAGCTCGACGGCCCGCGCCAACGTTCCCGCCCGCCGTTGTAAACTTCGATCATGCCCTCTCATCCCTCCCGCAGCAGCGGCACCCGCCATCTTTTCGAGTCCCGCGAAAATCCTCCCCAGCGCTACCTCATTGCTCACAGCGACGGGGGCGCACGCGGCAATCCCGGCCCCGCCGGCTACGGTGTGGTCATCCAAGACGAAGCCGGACGCCGGGTCGCCGCGCTCAGCGAATATCTCGGCCACCAGACCAACAACTTTGCCGAGTATCAAGGCCTGATCGCCGCTCTTGAATACGCGCTTCAGCACGGCCCCAAAGCGCTCAAGCTGATCAGCGACTCGGAATTGCTCGTCCGCCAGATCAAAGGCATTTACAAGGTGAAGAATGCTCCACTGAAAGATCTGCACGCGCGCGCCAAAGAGCTGATTGCCCAGCTCGATTGGTTTTCCATCGGCCACGCCCTGCGCGAGCACAATCAGGAAGCCGACCAACTGGCCAACGAAGCCATGGACAAGGGCATGGGGCGTGTGGCGCGGACACTCCTGTCCGCGGACCGTGCGGGCGCGGGCGACCCTTCGACTTTGCTCAGGGCAGGCTCGCCCGCGCAGCCTTCGGCTCAGCTGCCGCAGGAATTCGAAGGGATCGTGCGCGACGGCAAAGTCGAATTGTTAAACGGAACGTTGCCGGAAAGCGCGCGCGTTCAGGTGCGCATCAAGAAATGAGGACCACAAATGTGTTGTCATCCTGAGCGGCGCTTTTTGTCGCGAAGGATCGTGTTGAGCGTGGGCAGTTCTCACCTGGCTACGTCGAACCGGTGGCGTGTTCTTTAGTGTGGCCCGCCGCCCGGCATGGTAGGCATTTGCCGGCAATTTTCCGGATGAGTGAATAGCGAGGCGTCGGGTTCGTTCAAGCTCACGTCTTTGTACTCCATTGTGACCAGGCCATGGCTGGACTGCATCTCAATCTTGATGGGAAAGCCCTTAAGGTCCTCGGCTTCCCAGACCTTCATCTTGGAGGGTTGGCCATTGTGGGGAGTGACCGTCAAATTCTCCACCTTGCAGGCATGGCCATCCACTGTGTCAGTGCCCGCCGA